>MGXV01000024.1:0-354 GCA_001801485.1 Gammaproteobacteria bacterium RIFCSPHIGHO2_12_FULL_37_14 | reverse complement strand
GCTTCTTCGACTGTCTCACCGTCTGCTATGCCTCCTATCTAATAAATCAATAGATATCAAACAGTTAAAATAATGTTAAGTTATAAGACTGGATTTATAACTCAAAATAATTGATAATATGAGTTATAAAAACAGGGTTTATTACTCATGATTTGGAATTGGCAGCGTGACGATTGGCCTAATTTTCGCTTTAATAGAAAACAGCTTGATACACTTGAAGCACAATTTCTGCGTCAATCCGGCGTGCTAATGGGTGCTATTAAACATTTGAGTAAAGATGACGAAACCCTGCTCATTGTAGATCTTATAACAAACGAAGCAATTAAAACCTCCGAAATTGAAGGAGAATATCTT
>MGXV01000023.1 GCA_001801485.1 Gammaproteobacteria bacterium RIFCSPHIGHO2_12_FULL_37_14 | reverse complement strand
GGTCTTTTAAAATTTTCCAATTGTAAATTGTTAGTAATAGTGCAACAAGATTGCCGAATGCGCTTAATAAAAATAATTCATGATAAGCATGATGTAAGTGAAAGTAGCCACCCATCGTAAATCCAACGAAAAATCCAATATTCATCCCGCTGTAATTCCATAAAAATGCAGCTTCACGGCGTTTGTCGTCGGGTTCAAATAATTGTGTCACCATGCAATTAATACAAGTGACATTAAGGCCGCTTCCTCCTAAAAAAGCAGCGAGTCCCCACAGTAAATAAGAAGTTTCAGGTACGGAAATGAGTATGCAACCACAGACTTGTAACAGCATCCCAATACTAAATAAGCTGCGATAACTTAAGTAGCGTCCACCAATATAGCCGCCTAAAAGATGGAGAAAATAGTGTAATGCAACAAATGCACCCGTAATGCTTGTTGCTAGGGTATCATTCATATGCAAACCTTGTGTTGCATATAAGATGAGCGTGGAATATAAAACACTGAATCCAAGGGTTGAAAATATTTGGATTAAAAAAAGAGCGCCAGCCCCTTGAGGCATCACATCTTGATATTTTTGATAGAAAGATTTTTTAACAAGTTGATTCATTGATGTTTGGTCTCCATAGTATGGGACATATCCTTTACTTATTTGTGGTTAGATGAATCTTGATGCGTGACAACTAAACGCGCTTCATCGTTTAATTGATGAAGAATGGCAGGAAGGTCTTCAATTATATTGTTTTTTAAATTTGTTTCAAGGTGAACAATTATTTTTTTTAATCTGGGAACACCGCAATAAGAAATAGCGCCATGAAGTTTGTGTACTTTTTTTTGTAGATCAAGTAGATCGTGAGTGGAATAGGCATGTTGTATGGCCGACATGTCGTTAGGTAAATTTTTAACTAACAACCCCAGCAACTCTTCGGCGATCGCCTGCTGATGTCCAACCAACTTAAGACTTTGATTCCAATCGATGACAGGTAAATCTTGCAGAGAAATATCCATCATGATTCATCCTTATCAAAAACAGCCATTGCTTCAATATGGCTTGTGTGTGGGAACATATTGATTATTCCTATTTTGCTCAATTTGTAGCCATATTGATGAACAATTTCGTTGGCATCACGAGCAAGCGTTGCAGGATTACAAGAAACATAAACAATTTTTTTTGCTTGAATACGCTGCAGAGCAGGTAAAATATTGATTGCGCCAACGCGCGCGGGGTCAAGAAGCAGTTTATCGTAGTGAGATTTTAACCAAGGTGCATTGTCATCTGGTTCATCTAAGTTTGCAGTAAAAAAGTCTGCATTTTTGATATGATTGATTTTTGCATTATCTTTTGCCCTTAATACCATTTCTTGAGATCCCTCTATACCTACAACATGATGTGCAAACCGAGCAATAGGGAGAGTAAAATTACCTATTCCACAAAAAAGGTCAAGTACCTTTTCATTGTTTTTAAGTTCTAGTAACGTTATGGCTTGTTTGACCATCAACCGATTCATGGCTAAATTAACTTGCGTGAAATCGAGTGGATGAAAGTGAAAAGTCAGTTGAAAATCAGGCAAAGTATAGCTTAGTTTATCTGTTGAATCCGTGGGCCACAGCAAAGAGACGGGTAAAGGTGCATTCGGTTGCAAATAAATATGAAATTGCATTTTTTTGCCAAACTCAATTAACTTCATTTGATCTTCTTCGTTAAGTGGGATCAGGTGACGAAAGACAAGCGCAGTGTCCTCATCGCCACGCGCAACTTCAATTTGAGGAATATGTTGATAAGCATGGAGTGATGCGATAAGATCGCGCAGAGCATTAAGGTTTTCACCAATTTTCGGATGTAAAACAACGCAACGTTCAAGATCAGCAAGATATCGGCTCGACTTTTCCCTAAAACCTACCAACACCTTATTTTTTTTAATGACAAATTTCACGCCTAAACGTGCTTTATGCCGGTAAGCAATGGAATTTGCATGAAGCGGATTGAGTATGGCTGCTGGGGTAACATGGCCGAGTTTATTTAATTGATCGATGACTGTTTGTTGTTTGAATATTATTTGTGATTCAATATCCATATGTTGCAAGCTGCAACCGCCGCAAACACCAAAGTGTTGGCATGGTGGAGCTGTACGGTGGGACGAGCTTTCAATGATTGATAACAACATTGCTTCATCGTAATGTCTGTGATGTTTTGTGATTTGCAGTGAAACTGTCTCATCTGGCAAAGCTTCCGGAATGAATGTTGTTTTATTGTTGATGGTTGCAATACCGCGTCCATCATGACTAAAGGAATGGATTTTGGCTACCGCGCTTTTTTCTATTTTGTCAAGTTTTACATTTTTATTCATATAGTTGAAAATGGAAATGGAAGTATTATATTAAGGGATAGATGATTTAAATGAGACTATATCGAATTCATGAAAAAAAACAAAGACTAAAAGAGGCACATTTTTTAAGTTTAGGGAAGGGGATGTGGAAAAGAAAGGTTTCTTGCCTATACTTAATATGGGAACGATAAAAAAAGTGCTTCCGAGGAGCAGTCCGAAACCGTTTAGTCATACAAAA
Source organism: Gammaproteobacteria bacterium RIFCSPHIGHO2_12_FULL_37_14 (assembly GCA_001801485.1). The sequence continues at coordinate 25,139 of MGXV01000023.1, read as the reverse complement.
TAGGAAACGCGATTGTGGTGTGGTGTGCAGACCTTTGATGTACGTTAAAAGGGAGCCTAAAATACCACAGAGGTTTCCGCCTTAATCAAAGCCGGTTTTTGAGACTTCCACGGGAGTACTTTTTTTATGCCTAATTTAAGTATGACAACTGAGCATTTATATGGGGCTCATAATTATGAGCCTATGCCTGTCGTGTTGGTGAAGGGTAAAGGAGTGTATGTTTGGGACGATCAAGGCAAGCAATATATGGACATGATGGGGGCTTATTCAGCCGTTAGTCATGGTCATTGTCACCCCAAGTTAGTCCAAGCATTGCAATCTCAAGCGAGCCAATTAAATATCGTATCAAGAGCCTTTTATACCGATAAATTAAGTTCATTTCTTGCTTACGCTTGTCAATTCAGCGGCTTTGATAAAGCACTTCCTATGAATACAGGCGCAGAAGCAGTTGAAACTGCATTAAAAGCGGCCCGGAAATGGGCGTATACGGTTAAAAATGTGCCTGAAAACCAAGCTGAAATTATTGTATGTGCCGGCAATTTTCATGGACGGACCATTTCAATTATTAGCATGTCAAGTGAGGCACAATATCGCAATGGTTTTGGGCCTTTTACACCAGGTTTCAAGATTATTCCTTATGATGATGAAAGTGCACTTGAAAAAGCAATTACGCCCCATACAGCAGCGTTTTTGGTTGAGCCTATACAAGGTGAAGGTGGGATCATTGTGCCTAAAAATGGATATCTCAAAACCTGCGCCTCAATTTGTAAAAAAAATAATGTGCTTTTTATTTGTGATGAAATTCAAACGGGTCTTGGGCGGACAGGAAAACTTTTTGCTTATCAATATGAAGAAATACAACCCGATGCCATATTGTTAGGGAAGGCCCTCGGTGGAGGGTTACTTCCTGTATCATTATTTTTGAGCCGCAAAGAAGTGATGGATGTTTTTACGCCAGGCGATCATGGTAGTACTTTTGGCGGAAATCCATTGTCGGCAACGGTTGCACTTTTGGCGATGAAAATATTACAGGAAGAAAACTTAATTGATCGCGCATTCGAGTTGGGCGAATATTTTCAAGCTAAATTGAAATCACTTGGGTCACCCTTAATTAAAGCTGTGAGAGGAAAAGGTTTATTGATAGGCGTTGAAGTTCAAGAAAAATATTCAGCACATCAATTATGTCTTGATTTATTAGCGGAAGGTATTTTAACAAAAGAAACACATCAGACGGTGATTCGTTTTGCACCGCCTCTTGTGATTACTGAAAATCAAATTGATGAAGCGATTGAAAAAATAAATCATGTTTTTCAAGCTGCTTTATCAAATTAACAGGTATTCTCACTTTCGATTGACGTAAGTATTAAATTTTTATCTTTTGACAAATAGACAGGAGTTTATTTGAGCAAAAACTGAAATGGATGAATTTTTTGCGGTCAAAAGATAAAAATTTAATACTTACGTCAATCGAAAGTGAGAATACTGTCAACTTAATAAGGAACATTTTGTGAAACAACAATATTTTTATATGTGGATTGCTTGTCTTGTCAGTGTAGGTGGCATCCTGTACGGGTATGATATCGGCGTTATTTCAGGCGCTCTACTTTTTATCAAAAATACAATTCCGATGACAGATATGCAGGTTGGCATTATTGTTGGCGCTGTATTAGCAGGGAGTTTAATTGGAACATTTACAGCAGGCCCTATTGGGGATCGTTACGGTAGAAAATCTCTTATCATCTTATCAAGTTTTGTTTTCATTGTGGGCGTCATATTTATTTTGTATGCACATTCATTTCTTATGCTTTTATATGCACGTTTATTGTTAGGTATCGGCGTTGGGATTGTGTCAGTGGCCGTGCCACTTTATGTTGCTGAAATTGTACCTGCAAAAAGTCGTGGCAAATATGTCACATTTTTTCAATTATTATTAACTTTTGGCATTGTGTTGGCATATTTTATGGATCTCATTTTTACGCCTTCTGGAAATTGGCGTGCAATGTTTGCTATTGTTTTAATTCCTGCTTTATTATTGTTTATCGGTATGCTTTTTCTACCAGAAACACCGCGTTGGCTGATTGCCCATCAACGTGATCAAAAAGCCCGCGAAATTTTGCTGCGTATTCATCCCACTTCAACTATAGATGATGATATAGAAATTATTAAAAATAATTTTTGTCGAACTAAAAAATCATGGCTGGAACTATTTAAAAATCATCAGTATCAACAAACAGCTATCGCCGTATTTGTTGCTGTGTTTAATCAATTAACAGGGATTAATGCTTTTTTACAATACGCGCCGCTTGTTTTAAAAAATGCAGGGCTTGGTTCTAATTTTGTGACCATGCTTGGATCATTTGGTATTGGGATATTAAATTTTATTTGTACGATGGTTGCAATGATTTTAATTGACCGCATTGGCAGACGGCCACTTTTATTAATTGGTGTTTTAGGGGTTTTTGGTGCTGAAATTTATTTAGGCCTTACTCAATATTTATTTGCGCATACTTTGATGAGTGGGGTGTTATCACTTATTGGGTTATTTGCATTTATTATATTTTTCGCCATTGGTCCTGGCGTTGTTGTATGGCTCACCCTTGCTGAACTATTTCCTACCCACATTCGTGGGCAGGGTATGTCATTTTGTTTGTTTTTAAATTCTCTTGCCTCAACCTTGCTTGCAACATTCTTTTTACCGCTTTCAAAAATGCTGGGTATGACTGAAACCTATTGGTTATTTGCTGGGCTTTCATTTGTATATTTTATTGTTGTTTATTTCTACTTGCCTGAAACCAAAATGAAGTCGCTTGAAGATATTCAACAGTATTTTCATAAAAAAAATAAAACACTTGTTATTGAAACGCAGGGGTAATTTTAGAATTATTTTTCGCCTGATAACCAATTCGATTCCACATCGAACTCTTTAGCGATTTTTTGCAATAAATCAGGTTCTGGGAGTTGATGACCTTCTAACAAATTCCATGCAGTGGATTTTGGGATATCAAATAATTTACTTAAAATAGCTGCACGTTCACGCATTTGAAACGGAGCATTGGTTTCATCAAGGCAATTATTTAATCGTTCTGCAAAACATTTTGCACTTTGTGCCACACTAGTCTCCTTCCATCTTCAAATGCTGACTTTGAGTATACTGAGGGCTTAAGGCTGAGGGCAATCATGAATAACCCTTTTTAAAGCCAGTAGAAATACTAGGTCTTATTTTTTAAAATTGTTCGCAGCGACTAAGGTATTTTGCAATAAAACAGCAACTGTCATAGGTCCTACTCCACCCGGGACAGGGGTAATCCAGGCAGCTTTTTCTTTTGCGCTTTCGAATGTTACATCACCTGTGAGCGTGCCATTTGGCAAGCGAATTTGCCCTACATCGATCACGGTTGCATTGGGTTTAATCCATTCTCCTTTAATGAGACCTGCTTTACCCACCGCAGAAACAAGAATATCAGCTTCCCGTACATAGGGGGCAAGATCTGCTGTGAAACGATGACAAATGGTAACCGTTGCACCAGCAATCAGTAATTCTAAAGCCATAGGACGGCCAACAATATTAGATGCACCAACAACGACCGCATGAGAGCCTTTATATTGTTGTTTAATGTGATCCAGTAACATCATAACACCATAAGGTGTGCAAGGTCGTAAGAGAGGACGTCTCTGTGCAAGCCTGCCAAGATTATAAGGATGGAATCCATCGACATCTTTATTTGGGTGAATACATTCAAAAAGCTTATCTGCATCAATGTGTTTTGGAAGAGGAGATTGTAATAAAATGCCATGTACGTTTTTATCTTCATTGAGATTTTGAATCAGCTTGATGAGTTCTTCTTCTGATGTATTTGCTGGCAAGCCATGATAAAACGATCGAATGCCCACTTCTTCACAGGCAATGCGTTTATTGCGTACATAAATCATTGAGGCAGGGTCTTCGCCCACCAAAATGACAGCAAGCCCTGGTGGCTGTATATTTTGTGCCATTTTCGCTTTAATTTCTTCTTGAATCTTTCTTTTAAGGCTTGCGGATAACGCTTTTCCATCAATGAGCTTTGCAGTCATGTGTGTTCTCTGTAATTATTGTTACTTGATGACCGGCAAGTGATGTGGTCATGTTAAATTGTGTTTAATGGGGCAACCCTGAAATAAACAGCTGAGATCATTGACGATTCTACTTTCGCTTTAGTATGATCGCAACTCTGTTTGTTGTAGATGAGACCGGGGTATAGCGCAGTCTGGTAGCGCGCCTGCTTTGGGAGCAGGATGTCGGGGGTTCAAATCCCTCTACCCCGAGTAAAAGATAGCTAGTTTTGTGTTAGAAGGCGCCCGTAGCTCAGTTGGATAGAGCATCGGCCTTCTAAGCCGAGGGTGGCAGGTTCGAATCCTGCCGGGCGCGAGTTTTTATTGATGTACAGCAATGCAGCAAATTTCAATGGTGGGCGTAGCTCAGTCGGTAGAGCCCCGGATTGTGATTCCGGTTGTCGTGGGTTCGATCCCCATCGCTCACCCCATTTAAGTTTGTATCGTTATCCGTAGAGTAACGTAATTTAACTCTTCTTGATTTCCACGCAGCCTATAGCTGCTCGCGGATGCATAAAGTTGACATGAAAGGGCCGTTAGCTCAGTTGGTAGAGCAGCTGACTCTTAATCAGCGGGTCGTTGGTTCGATCCCAACACGGCCCATATATTAATCGAGTAGTTACGAATACCCCCGCGATCCACCAATCTTTCAGTGCTACTGTAGTGCTATCTTTTGGAGTGATTTATGGCTACCAATAGGAAATTACTTTGGTTGATTTCTCTTTACTATTGGGGGTGAAATTAGATGCAGCGTCACTTCCTGCCCCCTTTTTTTCTATTATTTTTTCCGTGCCAATGTCAACCCATCCCCAATCGGCAACATACTAATAGTTACCCGCTCATCTGTTAGAATTTTAGAATTCAGCTGACGAATAATGACGGTATCCGTATCATGTATAGTTGGGTCTGCTACTCTTCCACCCCACAAAACATTATCAATAGCAATCAATCCACCTGTTCTTAATAAAGCTAATGACTTTTCATAATAAGCAATATAATTTTGTTTGTCTGCGTCAATAAAAACAAAATCAAAAGTATTCACTTCACCATCTGTTAATAACTTATCTAATGTTTGTAATGCAGGTGCCAGTTTCAAATCTATTTTATGAGCGACATTTCCTATTTCCCAAAAATGCTTAGCCAGATTAGTCCACTCTACGCTAGTGTCGCAGGCAATTACCTTGCCGTTGTCTGGCAATGATAATGCCACTGCGAGCGCGCTGTATCCTGTAAAAGTCCCAATATCTAACGACTTTTTTGCATTTAAAATTTCTACTAATAAGCGCATGAATTGCCCTTGTTCAGGCGATATCTGCATTCTAGCTTGGAATTTTTTATTCGTTTCATTGCGTAATTGTTTTAATACTTCCGGCTCTCTAAGAGAATTATTTTTTAGGTAAGAGTAAACGGTTGATGTTAAATTAATTGTAGTATCTGACATGCTTGTTCTCCTCGGAGTGAAAGTTAATATCTTAAGACGTACTGTTACCCTTTTTTAAATTTCTTACCATAGAAGCATAGGAAATAAATTCAATAATATTTTGACTCAAACGATCAAATAAACTCTTATCTTTTAGTTGCCCAAGATGAGATAACTAGTCCATCTGCTTCTTGAAGGCGTTTGGTGAAATGGGTAATTTCAGAAGGAAATCCAACGCTTGTTTGTATGTCTGCATTATACAGAGGTGCTGAAAATTCCGAAAAATCCACAAGGTCAACAATAGCTCCGTGATCTTGTGCAATCTGAGAAGAAACATTTATTAGTTTTCTATTGCATGAATCCTTACGTAAGGATGCAGCAAACATAATTAATTTCATTGTGTATAACCTCTTATTGGAAAAAGTTCACTTTTAAAGATAAAAGCTCAATGCCTATAACGGCGAATGAAAAAATAACAATTAATAAAAAAATCGAACGATTGGCTGATACACGGTAATGTGTATCCAATTTATGAATGTATCTTCCGGACCAGGCTAGCATAACAGGGTAGAGACCAAATAATATTGTTGACATTAACCCAGCAAAGCCAAGAGCTGTAATGAATAAATGATTCTGGGTGAGTGCAATAATAAGTGGTGGTATAAAGGTTAAAACTAGTAATTTTATTTTTCCGATTGGACTTTTTGAAATATTTAATCCATCCGCAAGAAAATCATATAATCCTAAAGAGGTTCCTATAAAAGAGCTTGCTATCGCAAATAAAATGAATATTTGGATAAAAAATGAAATCTGCAGATTTCCAGTATGAGAAATTAATACATTCGCCATGTTTTTTACTGGCTCTGATTGAGCTAATATGGTTTGTAAGCTATCTTTGCCAAGCGCAGGGATGGCACCTATAACTACTGTGACCCACAGCATGTAGATAATCAATGGAATAAAACTACCGACAATAATTGAAATTTTAAGATGTTTGACATTATCGTTCAGGTAGCCTCTTAGGCTAGGGATAATGATTAAAAATCCAAAAGAGGTAAATACAATTGGAAGTGCCATGGTAGGGAGGTGAATGGGTGCTGCTAATAAATTGCTTATTTCAATGTGAGGAGTTATGAAAAAAGTTAGTGCAAAAAAAGCTGTGAACATGCTAATCACGATAAATCGGTTAAATACATTAATGTGTGTCATTCCAAAGTAAATAGGCAAGCTGATTGTGATGACAGATAATATAGATAAGTAAGAAGATGGGACATGCAATAGGTTTTTTTCTAAGAAGCCGCTGATAATTTCAGTCATTCCTGTAGTGTAAGCGCACATTATTGTGTAAAGAAAAACGAGACAAACAATCCAAGCAGTCCATTCTCCATAGCGTCCAAGTAAACGCCTAGACATTGAGATTAAACTTGTTTTTGCAGGTAAATAGCAATTAGCTTCCAGGAAGATAAGAGCTATCATTGTATTTACAAGCCAAACAGCTATTAGTATTCCAATAGCTGAATAATAACTGTAAACACCAATAACAGCAGGTAGCAGGACCATACCGCCGCCGATAGTAGTGCCTGTTACCATGAGTATGCTTGAGAGTAATTTTTTCATACGGAATCATCAATAATTTTATCGGAAAAAAAGCTGAGTTCTAGCTCAGGCAAATCGCCTAGGAAAAAAGAATACTCTTCGTGTGCTTTAAGTTCTTCACGATAATCTCCTTCGTGCCAAGTGACGGGATGCATGAAAATAGAGAATCCTTGACGGTTACACATTAGCCAAGCGATAGCAATTCCGATGCGCTCTAAAATAGCTCTATCTTGTATTTCAAACTTAATTTCCCAACCTCTTTGGACATGAGGGCCATTTTCGCGTGGGCCGTATAATCGGGTGCTGGTGGGTCGAAGATTTTCGCTTAGTAGATAAACGAGAAATTTATCAAAAATAGTTAACGCTAAATCTTCTTGGTCTGCAAGATAATCTAAATGAATATGAAATCCATGAATGATTATTTTTGATGGGTCTTGGAACATTTGACCTTGTAACTTGCTTTTCCCTATATTGATAAGTTCATTTCTTTCCTGAGTTGGCATTACACGCGATGTGCGTGTGTCGATAATATTATTGTTATCATCTTTAGGTGGGTTAAAGAAAAAATCTTGTTTTTGAGGAACCCTATAGCTGAACCAAAGAGCGTTTGCTTGGTTGTCTCTGCCTTCCGCTGCAAGTGCCATCTCTTCAGGTAAAGCGGGGTCTTGCATCAAAGGATGTATATAAGCGCTGAGTCCAAAGCGATTAATAGCCATATAAGAAATAGATATTCCCAACTTTTCAAGTACATTGTTCTTGGAAGCGCTTTCCACCCGTAATTCCCACATGTAATCTAAATGTGGGCCATAGCCTGGTGTGATTACATCACTCGCATCAATCGGAATATTGTGCCTTTTTAAAAATTCAGCACAATCATTCTGAACGACTAATGCTTTTGAAAAGTCTTCAATAGGCAATTCTTGATGGACATGAAATCCCCAAATTTTTTCACGTGGATTGTGCCATTTAATTTGATTTATTTTGTCCATCGTTATGCTCCTCGTTGTCTGATTTTATTTTATATTAGTATCCAACAGTAAATCGTTGGTTTGTATGTTTTGGATCTTCTAATTCGTCAATCATTGCGACAGCATAATCTTGTGTTGATATTTTGCTTTCGCCGTTTTCATTGGAAATAAGCTGATCTTTTCCAAGCTTGAATTTTCCTGTGCAAGTGCCCGGTTGTAGTAATGCGGAGGGACTTAAGAAAGTCCAACTTCATTCGGTTTAATTTTTCAAAATACTCAATACTATTCCCATGGCAAGCGCCATGTCTTTCCACTCTGTTGGAAATTCAGGTGCATCTACCAATAATGCTCCAGGCGCTACTTCTAAGCTGCCAGCTCCGCCCACCATAAGAAGTCGTTTTACTCCTGCTTTTTTAATGGTACCGATAAGAGATTCTGTGCCATTGATTTGAGCCTGGTAACCATCCGCAGTTGCAATGCCTTGTTGAAACGGATTGAATGCGTTAATAACAGCATCGTGACCGGTTATAATTTGGATTAGTTCCTTATCGTTAAACACGTCTCCTTTTTTTATAGTCAGGTTCTTATGCGGTGATATTTTTTTTGGATGGCGAACAATGGCTGTTACTTCATGTCCGCGGTCTAATGCTTCTATTAAAATAGATGATCCAACATAACCTGTGGCGCCAAATTAATGCTATTTTCATGATACGGTCTCCTGAGTGTAGAAGTTAATTTTTTACATTAAACTTAAGGTTCTCAAACATATAGACACTGGTTAATTTGGCTGACTTACTTCCAAACAAAAACTCATCAACATATTCGCCATCACCGGTTTCACCGTCTTTTAATTTAAAGGTGAAATGAAATCTTGCTGTATAGCGATCTTTATCTGTTCTGCTAATAAATTCTTGATTAAATTTGGTGGTAGCAGACTGAACATCAGGTAGGAATGAGTAAAAAAATTCTTTAGCATCGACATTGCCGCGAGAGGTTGAGATAACTGTGCCGCCTTTTTCGAAAAGAGAAGTAATATCTTGATAATCTGCTTTTCCTAAATCTAAAACATATTGGTGAATAACTTGCTCGCGTTCTGCAATAAGGTCAGAAGATGGGGGTGCATCACCTGCGATGGCGGAATTATTTAATGCTATCATTAATAAGGAAATAATTGGAACCGTTCTGATTTTCATGGCGAAGCCCTCATGCTAAGTAAACGCTATATTGGTTGTTTGATGAATCAACTTTACCTTGCTGTAATCCATATGTAAAATATATGTTATCTATTGTTATTATAGGTATTATTTATGCTTCCTTCTGCCGCCGAATTGGAGTATTTTCTTGAAGTAGCGAATTCATTAAATTTATCTAGAGCCTCTGAAAGATTGGGAATTAGTCAGCCATCCCTTAGTCTTGCAGTAAAGCGATTAGAAGAGTCGGTGGGGGTGGCGCTTTTTGTTCGACACAAGCACGGTGTTTCGCTAACTCAAGCGGGTAAGCAGTTGGTGTTGCACGCGCGCCAGCTATTACAATATTGGGAAAAAACAAAATCAGAAGCGTTAGCTTCGCAGCAAGAAGTGCGAGGTTATTTTACATTGGGTTGTCATTCAGCCATTGCCATATATTTAGTTTCACGATTTCTTCCTGATTTATTAGAGCGCTACCCTCATCTTGAGATACATTTAAAGCACGATATTTCACGCAAAATAACGGAACAAGTTATCAATTTATCGATTGATATTGGGATAGTAGTCAACCCATTCAAGCACCCGGATCTTATTATTCGAAAATTATTTGATGATGAGGTCACTTTTTGGGTAGGCCATGGCAATCGAAGTATACAAGATATTAAATCTAATAAATCTGTTATTTTGTGTGATCCAGTTTTTACCCAAACACAATCACTGTTAAAAATGAGTAAAAAAATTGGGTTGGCTTCAGAGCGTATTATTACAATGGATAGCTTAGAAGTGGTGGCAAATTTAACAGCTTCAGGTTGTGGCATTGGTATATTGCCTGCTCGGATAGCACAAGCAATGTATCCTGATAAACTGATACGTATTAAGAAGGCACCTGTGTATTCTGATGAAGTCTGTTTAATTTATAGAAACGAAAATCGAGGGGTACAAGCCATTCAAGAAATTGTTAGTACGATTAAGGGAATTCATGGCAAGTCAAATTTGATTGGTAATCGTTCAAAACCTGAAAATGAAAGGCTGTGATGTTTCCGCTTTGGTTGCTCTGTTTGAGATAGCCGCAAATTTTTGGTGTGCATTAATAGTTGTGTAAAGCAGTTTAGCATTTCAAGGCGTGCGAGTTTTGCACCAATGCAATAATGCCCACCAAATCCATAGCTCAATTCGTTATTTGGTTTGCGAGTTAAAATACGGGGAATAGAATTTGCTAATTTCCTTGCAGATTTTATTTAATAGACAAAGTGATAGTCGTTCGCCAAGATCTGGTAAATTCCCTGCTGTTTTCTCAAAATTCGGCGATTTTGCAGGAAATGCAGGCAGAATAAATGTAATAGGCTGACCCTTTAGTACAAGTTCATTTATGTTATTGTATTGATGGCCGAAACAATGTTTATCCTCTAAATGGCGGCATTTCAAGCTACTCGTTGGCATGCGATGATGTTTACGCAGTAAAACGATGATTTTCTCGGTTACTTGTGTTGGATCGATTTCGTCATTCAGCATACTAAGTACCTCAAATAAACAAATAGGTTTATGATGCTTAGAAGTATAGTGAGCCGAGTGGTATTTGTATAATATATAGAACTAATGGCTATTATAGGTAATAGCTATATCTTGATTGACGATTTTTCAGAGGGTGTGCCTGCCTTCAATATCTTCAAACTGATTAATATGTACTTCGCCATCAGGAAACCGTGCAACGATGTCTAGTTCGCCACCCATTGCCTCAATGTAGCTACGTAGCGTTGAAATATACATGTCTGTGCGGCGTTCTATGCGCGAGACGTTAGCCTGTTTGGTAGATAGAAGTTCTGCTAAGCGTTCTTGGCTCATTTGATGAGCTTGTCGTAATTCTTGCAGTGGCATTTCTTTTAGCATCTGTTGTGTTTTTGCTGCTGCAGCTTTTTGTGCTGCTGGCGACATTTTTTTTTGTAATGTGTTAAATGGCTTACTCATCGATCAGGCCCTCCTTTTTCAGGGTAGCAATATGTTGTCCATATAACTTGTCGGCAACAGGAATATATTTATCATACCAACGATCATCACCTGTTTTGTTGCCACCAATTAACAAGATGGCGGTGCGTCTTGGATCGAAGGCATACAATATGCGATATGGTTCACCTGCATGTTGTATCCTTAGTTCTCGCATATGAGTGTACTCTGAACCATTGATGCCGGATGAATAGGGGGTGTTTGAAGTATTACATAAAAGATATATTACGTCAAGGGTATATTACACAGAGGTAATATTGGCTGCTTTGCGTAACGCAATGATTTCTGGAGTCATCAACCCTGGGGAGTTACAAAAAACGAAACATTGCATTAGTCTAGACTCATAAAAATTTTGATGTTATTTTGATAATACCGTTATAATTTTTGCTGAGTTCAACATTATTTTTTATAAATGAGATGATGAATAATGAAAAAATCATGGCTTCTCTATCTGGCTATTTTAATTCCTCTTTTTATGATTCTCATTACTGGATTAGGAATAAGTTATTATCGTGTAGAAATGAACCCAAAAGAGAATTTTTTATATTACCTTTCTAAAGATCCAAATCAAGTTTGTTTAGATAGAATCAAAGCTCAATTTATTCCAAACTATCAAATTAATCCAATTTTGAATCGAACTACGCCTTGTTCACCAGTAGATTTATATCTTTATGATTTTAGTAAAAATGTTAGTAGGAAAATTAGTTTTGAGCGAGCAAAAAAACTAAATTTTTCAAATACCTTGGATTCCGACCATTTTTGGATACAACAGTGGTGTACAACCAATCCTCGTTTTACAATTTTTGATTTGGCTATGGAAAGTCGAGATGACAATTTTGTTTGTCTGACTAAAAACAATTATCAAAAAAAATTAAATATTAAAGTTCCCCATGGAGGAGCTGGTGGTTATTATTACTTTCAATTTGTAGCTTGGGTAAAGGCTTAATCGCAGTGATGGAGAAATGAAACATGAGTCACAGTAAATCATTTTCCTTGCAGAAAATTATCAATTATATTGGCGGCACATTAATATTTTTTGGGGTAACCTATTTTGTTTATTCTAATTGGTTAAGTTTAAATGATTTTTTTAAAATTTTTTCTACCTTAGGTGTCGCATTAGCAGCTTATATTGTAGGTGCGCTGCTTTATTTGAATAAAGAATATGATGAAGTGGGTTCAGTATTTTTAATGATTGCTGGTCTCATTCTACCAGTGGGTATTTTTATTGCATTCAAATTAACTGAATTGATAACAGGTATAAATAATTTATCAGTTGTTTCTTTTAGTATCTCACTGGTTGCTTTTCTTTTAATTTTTTTCTATTTTGGTAGAATAATTTTGCTTTTATTTACTATTATTTTTGCATCATTATTGTTTTTTGCAGTAATGGAGCTTATCACAACCAAACTCAATTATTTTTTTGATGATTTAATTGCTTATCAACTTGTTGTGTTGGGTTCGAGTTATATTTTGTTGGGTTATTATTTTGATTTGATCAAAAAATACAACTTAACAGGCTCGCTCTATTTTTTTGGTGTTCTTTTTATTTTATCGGGTTCGTATTTTTTAAGTGGTATTTTGAGCTTTGATTCAACTCTATGGAAAATGATTGTGGGAGTCATTATTTTATTAAGTTTTATATTATCTGTTCCGCTACAGAGCAAATCTTTTCTTTATTTCGGGGCAATATTTTTAGTACTTTTTTTAGTGGATTTATCCAGGCGATTGACTCCTTTTTTTGGTGAGGCTGGATGGCCGTTAATTTTAATTAGCTTAGGATTTTTATTCATTCTCATGGGCTCTCTTATTTTTCATATGCAAAAAAAAATTAAAAAATAAAAACCTCATATGCAATACAAGATTCTTTGAGCGCCTTCTAGTGAATAGTTTCCCATGTAAAATGACAATGTCGCTCGTATGAGTGCTCTTGGATCGGAGTTTCAACTTGCTCTATGCTACGTACCTCGCGATTTAGCGACCACTGACGCGCTTTTCTTGAGTAGACTTCCTTATAATCTTTTATCATGAGTTTTAGATGGTGAAATTAATTTAGTTTCTTCATTTTTCGGAGGGCTTTTTCTAAAAAAAATAGCCAAGGAGTTTACAACTGAAAAACAGCTAATATCAGATTCCTGTTTATCATTATCATTCTCATAATAATAATTTAATTCTTCAACTGTTTCTAAATAACGATATCCATATTTCTCAGGATTCATATAGGTATTAGCGTAATAATAAGGCTCGTGTTGATCATGATATTTAACACCTGATAAACCTAGAATACCATTCGCTGTCCATCGTTGATTTTTTTCTGGGCGAGTTGTTTTAAAAGAAACATCGTTATTCAAAAGCAAATTTTGTTTTGCACTAGCATATAGATGTACTGCGTCTACACATTGATCTACAAAAGAATAATGATTATTAGGCGTCCCATTATCAATACTATTTTCATCATAAATACTATTTAAAATATGAAAAGTTGCTATCTCTCCCAAAGAAGCAGCTTCGTCCGTAGTTAATTCACTGATTTGATCACGATAACGACGAAGTAATTTTCTAGAAATTTCTCCTGCTATGCTTTTAATGCTGATATTGAGATTCTTTGCGGCGTGTTTAAGTTTTTCAGTTTGAGTTGATCCAAATAATTCTTTAGTTAGCTTCGTGATGGCATGATGGACAGGATCTGGTAATAATGTTTCACAAAAATGTCCTATATGAATAACTTCAGTCAATTTGGCGCAAGCGTCTCCCAAACGAACAGCATTGCCGACGAGTGGTATCACATTAACAGATCGTTTTAAAACCTTTTTTATTTTGTCTTCGGTAGTATGGGGCTCACTCTGTACTAACCCCGAGCTTAGCACTTGAATAGCACGAAACATACTAGTCAAATTACTATAGGCCGATTCATAAAATGCTAATTGATTAGGGCATTCCTTTAATTCATCAGGCGTGTTTTTGATTGTTTGCTTTTTTTGAAATTCTTGATAAATAGGTTCTAACGATGCCAACTTAGATTGTAATTCGCTTATTTGCTTTTGAAGAGCATTTATCTCTAACGATTCTTCATTCTCTTTATTTTTTATATGACTAGACTGATTATTATTGCTTGCTGTCATCAAAGGATTTAATTTGGCATGTATTGCCGGACTTGTTTTTTTTCGTTTTTTCATATCCTTTTCGAGAGTTTCTTTTAATAAGGATAAGGTAGTTAATCTATCCTGTTCGAGTTGATTGGAATTTTTTTCATGCTGTAGATGATGTTGTATATTCCGACGTAATAAGGTCACTAATTTATTGAGATCGGATGGATTATTCTGATAGTAAGGAGCAACAGAAAATGATATCTCAATCATATTTGTATTTTTTTCTAGGGCAGTAGCAAATTCAGATATCAGTCCATACCCACTACACAGCCAATTCATAGATAAGTCAATTATTTTTAAAGGCGGATTGTTTTGTATAAACTTAGCAAGTATTGGCGTATCTAGATCACTGATACCATTAGCGTTTAAACGCAAAGAGACCAAAGATTTACGCTGAATTGCGTTTAGGATCTGAGTTAATGCTTCCCCATGAATAGCATTCTGGCTTAGATCCAATATGTTTAAAGTGGTATTTTTTTTAAGAGCAGATACTAATTCACGAATACGTGGATCATTTGCACCCAGACGTGGATCATTTAACATCAGATTGCTTAAATCTAGAATGGGATCACAAGTATTCGTTTCGATCTGGTCAAGTAAAAGATGCCAGTTTTGCTTAACGATATTTGAGGATGATTGATAGGATTTCATAGTCTCGTTTTGTGTATAATAATAGTTATATTAGACGACTATTATACAAAAAAGGATTAAAAAAGGGAAGCTGTAGTAATCCAGATAATAATTTTAATAATCATATCATTAGGAAATATATGCTGCAAAATGGCATTGATTTGCGGACAAAATCATGAGTCGCTAAGTAGTAATTGACAAATACCATGATTTTTTGCTTGAATACAGCAACTTATCGCTGGGTCGTCATTTTATCCCAACCGTATCAGCAGGTAAAAAATTTTTTTAATTATTTGTTTAATATTCTAAGCAAAAAGAGATCTTATGGCACAATACATATTTACCATGCAGGGCGTGAGTAGAGTCGTTCCACCAAAACGCGAAATATTAAAAAATATTTGGTTATCTTTTTATCCAGGTGCCAAAATTGGGGTACTTGGTTTAAATGGTTCTGGTAAATCAACTTTATTAAAAATTATGGCTGGAATCGATAAAGAGTTTCTTGGTGAAGCGCGCCCAGATGCTAATATAAAAATTGGTTATTTGTCGCAAGAACCGATGCTTGATTCGAGTAAAAATGTGAGAGGAAACGTAGAAGATGGTATGGGTGAGGCGATGGCAATGCTCTCACGATTTAATGAAATCAGCATGAAATTTTCTGAACCGATGAGTGATGCTGAGATGAATAAATTATTAGAAGAGCAGGGTGAACTTCAACATGCTATTGATGTGGCTGGACTTTGGGAATTAGATAGAAAACTTGAAATAGCTGCAGATGCTTTACGTTTGCCACCATGGGAGGCAGATGTTACTAAACTATCTGGCGGCGAGAGAAGACGAGTTGCTTTGTGTCGCTTACTATTATCAAATCCCGATATGCTATTACTCGATGAACCGACTAATCATCTTGATGCGGAAAGTGTGGCATGGTTAGAACATTTTTTACATGATTATCCAGGCACAGTGGTTGCAGTTACACATGATCGTTATTTTCTTGATAATGTTGCAGGTTGGATTTTAGAATTAGATAGAGGTGCAGGCATTCCGTATGAAGGAAATTACTCAGCATGGTTAGAACAAAAAGAAAAACGTCTAGCACAGGAAGAACGTCAGCAACAATCTCATCAAAGAGCTTTAAAGGCAGAATTAGAATGGATACGTACGAATCCTAAAGGTCGTCAAGCTAAAAATAAAGCACGTCTAGCACGTTTTGAAGAATTGAATTCACGTGAATTTCAAAAGCGTAGTGAGACACAAGAACTTTATATTCCACCAGGCCCACGTCTGGGTGAGCTGGTGATTGAAGCAAGCAATCTTAATAAACGTTTTGGCGATAGATTATTATTTGAGAATTTAAATTTTAATATTCCAAAAGGTGCAGTTGTTGGAATGATTGGACCAAATGGTGCAGGTAAATCAACACTCTTTAAAATTTTGATGGGCCAAGAAAATCCGGATGGTGGTGAAATCCGTTTTGGAGAATCAGTAAAATTAGCTTATGTGGATCAAAGTCGTGATTCACTAAACGGACAAAAAACGGTATGGCAAGAAATTGCTAATGAGCAAGAAACCATGATGGTTGGTACGTATCAAATGCCTAGTAGATCCTATGTAGGACGATTTAATTTTAAAGGTACTGAACAACAAAAATTTATTAAAGATCTTTCAGGTGGTGAACGAAATCGTGTGCATTTGGCGAAATTATTGAGTAGTGGTGGTAATGTATTATTATTGGATGAACCAACAAATGATTTAGATGTAGAAACATTACGAGCTTTAGAAGAAGCTATATTGTGTTTTCCTGGCTGTGCAATGGTTGTTTCACATGATCGTTGGTTTTTAGATAGAATCGCAACGCATATCTTGGCATTTGAAGGCGATAGCCGAGTAATATTTTTTGAAGGGAATTATTCAGATTATGAAGAAGATCGCCTAAAACGATTAGGAGAATCAGCAAAACAACCACATAAAATTAAATATAAAAAATTGACTGATTAGAATCTGGCCGATCTAATACCTTCATCATAACAAATTCATTGAATTTCTATGCTATATTAAAAATGATTAGTAAATTTATTCCCGTGGTGAATGCTGCGGGATGAGTTAATTTAATTGCTTTTAGTAAGCAAGGAGGTAATTATGTTGGCAAAAGATATTATGTCCAAAAAACCTGAATTTCTTCCACCGACTGCTACTTTAAAGCAAGCAGCAGATCAAATGCGAACACATGATTATGGTTTTATTCCAGTTGGCGAGAGTGATCGTTTAATTGGTGCAGTGACTGATCGCGATATTACGATTAAAGCGGTATCAGAAGGAAAAGATCCTAATAAAACCACATTGCGGGATGTGATGTCTAAAGGTATTCATTATTGTTTTGAAAAAGATAGTCTCGAAAAAATAGTTCAACAAATGGAAAAATTACAGATTCGTCGTCTTGTTGTCCTCAATGAGGATAAACGTATGACCGGTGTCATTTCACTAGGTGATATTGCAACTAAATCGAAAAATGCGAAGTTATGTAGTGAACTGACTGATGCTGTGTCGCAAGAGTAGTAAAGATAATACCTAATCGTGTGAGTGACTCGTGGCTAAAAAGCCACGAGGTTTTCATACGCATATATTAGATTAATTTTTAATCAAAACTATAAGCAAATATCTCACACCAATTACATCTTTTATCTATATTCCTACTCAAAAAGAACGAAGACAATGCCATTCTTTTTAGAAATATAAACTATTCGTCCTATACTCCAGCAGGAATGGGATAGCATACCTCGAGTTAACCTCTTAAGGAAAAGACAGGCGAATCAAGAACTGAAATTTTTCTTGATTACATTTAATCAAGCCAATAAATGACAATGATTCATAGATGAAATATTTTATATGAGAGGTTAACGATGAAATCAACTTTTAATAAACCTAAAAATGATGTAAATGTTGAAATGCAATCTAAGGTGGAAAGTAGATTTGAGGATGTTCTACTAGATGATCTACTATCTCCTGAGTCTCCTAAAGGTAATACAGCGAAAAAATGGCACGTATTGATAGAAGAAGAATCTGATTATGAAACGAATAGCGAAAATTCAGAAATAATCATTCAATCTTTTGTTAAGCAATTTGCAAGTGAATCACCTGAATTTCATTACACCTCAGATCTTTCAGCTTTAGAAGAGATGTATATTCAATTGTCTGGTCGGTTAAATTTATCAGAATCGCTTCAACAAAAAGAAGTGAGTCTTCAAGAAACAATACCACAAGCATTTCCTAATACTCGTAAAGAAATTCAACAATATGCTATTGATGTTCTTTTAGAAGGTATAAAAGCCGGAGATTCCAAATATTTTGATTTAGTAAAATTACTGGTAAATTATGATTCTGAGTTTGCAGTAGAAGAACAAGCAGTATTCAATCTCGTAAAAATTAATAATAGCCATCAGTTACAGGAGCAACAACGGTCAATACTCGCATTTACTATAGCTCAAAAATTACTTATAATTGCAAAAGAAATAATAGAAGGATATAAAGAGGAACAAACCAGTGAAGATGCAGATGAGTTCAAAACATATTTTTTAAATAAATTTCAAACAAGATCCGCTTCCATGACGAGAAATCTTGAAGAAGAAATCAGTAAATATCTAGTAAGTAAACAAAATAAACATGTTGAATCACTCGCCGTAATTGGTCTCATTAGAAAATTTTGGCCAGAAACACGCGATCATTTAGAAGAAAGTTTTTTTAATATTCAACACGTGAATGATATTCCTAAGTTTTTGCAGAGTATAGATAATAAAATTAATTCTTATGCGGAGCTGATTCCACGTGCACGGGCCATATATGTGCATTATATTGATCATGCAACCTATAAAATCAAAAAAGCTGAATTAGTGGAAAAGAAAAATGCTTATCGCGATAATCTAATTAATCGTATATCAGCGACAAAAAATAAAATTGATATGGTAGGATTACCGATAAAATATCGGAAACAACTAACGAAGGAACATTTAAAAACGATGGCTGGCAGCATTGAAACTGATTATGAAGATGAAGAAGGACGTAATTTAACGTTGCTTGCTATATGGTATCAAAATAAAGATATTTACTTATTTTTTAAAAATAGACGAGAAATAAACTGTCAAATCAAAGATCATATTGGTCGATATGCTAGTCTTTATGAAGAAGCGACTCTTCATAGAGATCCTCAAACGGTTAATTCTGCTCGTCAAATGATAAAAACTATTGACGATAGCTCTAGCGTATATGAATTACTGATAGACATGCGGATTAAACTACTACGATACATGGAATCATGGGAAATACGGGACAAAGAATACGAATCACGGCGGCACTTGTGGAAGTATAATATTCGTTTATTTTTTCTCAATCTATTTAAAATTGAAGAAGATTTTAGAGAACGTAAAAAAGAAAGCAAGCTATATTTAGAAATAACGGACGAAGCATTAAAAGGAAAACCTTTAAATTTTTATGACGACATGAAAAAAATTCTAAGAAATAGTAATCGAGGTGCGATAAATGGAAGTAAACTGCATAATATGATAGAAAAATTCCTAAATCAAATTAATAAAAATATAGATTATCACAAGCTTGTCGATCCGAGTGATATATTAAGGAAAGAAAATGAATTGTTGAGAGAGGAAATGCGAGAGCGAGAAAAGCGAATAAAAGAAGAAATGAAAGAGCAAGAAAAACGTTTTGAAGAAAGGATTGCACAACTTGAAAGAGGACAAGCATTCTCTCGTCATGCAGAAGGTAATAGCTCTCATTCTCAATCTAGCTCAAATTTTTTTCAATCATCTCAATCTGCTCATCAAAAGCAGGGAGGTAAAGAGGGGGAAACTCATTGCCACACTCCAGACAACCAGAATGGAAAAATGTACTAGGGAAATTAAGGAAAACTATCATTTGGAATGAGGCTTATTTATATGATCAACCGGCTTGGGGTTATGCTAGTCGTCAGGTGTGGGTTAATACATGGATGAGCCAGTATGACAAAGGGCGTGCTACAGAGGAAGTAGCAGGGCCTAATATTCTCGAACAGTTTTTAAGAGAGTATGCGCAAAAGGTTTGGTATAAACGACTATGGGCTTGGTTGACTCAGCCCATTACTCGTTTAAAACGAATACATGCTCATCAAGAGTTAGCATTAGCCTGTGAGGCTAATAAGAAATGGAATAAACAGCAACTGACAAATATAGCACAGGCATTACATAAGCTTCAAAAAACGCTGAGTTTTATATCCATACGCCGTTGGCAATTAAGTACCATACAAAAACAAGTCGTAGCGCACATCAAGAGGATGAAGCCTATGGAAAGTTCAGTTGCTCGTCATAATTTTATTACCTTAGGGAGCGCGATTCGGAGTATCTTTAGAAAGATACTCTCTTATTTAGATCAGCATGGAAAAGAGAAGGTTTCTATTTTCAAAACGGAAACTCATGCAGCACTTGCTCAACGACTCGAACTAATATCGGAGCCAGCCTGTCAAGCATTTCGAGAGAAATTAGCGATAACCACCCTGAATGATAAGGCCTACAAAGCATTTCCAGGTTGGTTAGGACGATTTAATCAAACCAAAGATCCTGAATATACGAAACACAGACGTTTAGTCTATTATCAATCATTAAAATTATACTTGGAAAAGTTGGTTACAAATAAAATATTTGAGTCAAGTAGTTGGAATGAATTGAGTCAATTGTTGAGTGAAGGGTTAATGCTTGGCGCAAAGCAAAATGGCGAGAAAGTGGATAAAGAAGTTTGGAACATATACCGAAAATGTGTGCGTGATTTGATTCAATTAAATGATGATGGAATAACCAAACCTAATAATGATTTGACGGAGTGGCTAAAAAAGATAGCAATTAACTTACGTGATTTATTAAATGATAGTAATAAGAAGGGTCAGGATCAGAATGATATTCCTATCCCGATTCAAGCCGAAAATCGTTTACGCATTTTAATTCCAATATGGAGAGAATATCAAAAGGAATCCCGAGAAATTGACGAGCATTTTGGTAGACTCAATAATCGTTATGTAGATGCAAAAGAGCAATTATTAAATATTAGTCAAACTATTCATGACACACTTGAAGCATTACAAACGCGCATTAATCAATTAGGATTAATGAGTGCACCGATCCATTTAGATGATCCTACAGATGCATCTTATGCAAAAACATTACGTAATTTAATAAACAGCTATTACACATTGATTGAAGACTTAAGATCTAACGAAGCGAATGCTTCTCGAGCGGAACTGACGCTGCCAGTAGTCGAACCGATTTTACAATTGACAGAGGAAGATAGAAAAGCATGCAAACAACTAGGATTAGATCCCGAGCAAGCAATTTATTGGTCTATGATTCGAAAGGCTTATAAGAAAAAAGCAAAATACTGTCATCCAGATAAAAAGCATGATGTGTCTCCCGAGAAAGCCAAGGAAATTTTTCAACAGTTGCAAGAGGTCTATCAGCAACTCCAGAAATTTAAAGATATTAAAGATAGTCAAGCCTATTCTCAATTCACATCGACAGATTTAAGTGATATTGCTAAGGAATATAAAGAGACAAGAAGAGAAGGAGAAAATTTTGAAAAATGGTTTAACGAGCAAATGAAAGAGCAAGAAAAACGTTTTGAAGAAAGGATTACAAAACTTGAAAGAGGACAAGCATTCTCTCGCCATGCAGAAGGTAATGGCGCTCATTCTCAATCTAGCTCAAATTTTTTTCAATCATCTCAATCATCTCAATCATCTCATCAAGAGCAGGAAACTCATTGTCACACTCCAAACAACCAGAATGGATAAATGTACTAGGGAATTTAAGGAAAGACTAAGAATTTGGTCAGGGTTCGGCCCCTATCCTGGTCAAAAGGGGACAAATCTCATCTCCTCTTTATTAATTTGAGTAAACCGCACTGAATCTTCGAAATTGTGTACTTGCCCTTCTTTACGTACCAAAGCAATGGCTTCTAAAGATAATTTTCCAGTGATAAGCATAGGTTGGTTCATTTGTCCCTGGGTAATAATACCATCATCAGGAAATCCTATATCCGCAGGCCCAAGAATTGCTGCCTGTCCATATGTATCATCAAGTTCTCCACTCAAATCAACTTTGTTTATAACGTAAGAAATAGCGATATAACATTGATTTTCAATAGCTCTAGCACGACAAGAAAGAAAAACCCTATTATAACTCGCAAGAGTGGTCGAATAGCTTGGCACTAAAATGATCGATGCACCATGTTGCACAAGCCGTCGAATAATTTCTGGAAATTCGCTGTCATAACAAACTGCAATGCCAATTTTTCCTAATGATGTTTCAAAAATTTTCTGCTGATCTCCATGCTGCAATAAGTTTATGCTTTTTTCATATTCTGTCAGTTGTAATTTATCTTGGTATTCATACGAACCATTCGGACTAAACATATAAGCTCGATTGATAAATTTACCTGATTGAATTTTTTCAATAATCGTTCCTGCTTGAATGTAAATTTGATTAGTTTGTGCCAATTTCTGATAAAATTCGATGTATTTGGGAATGAGAGGCTGTAAAGTTGCAAATAATTCACCATTTGTATTAAATTTTTTGCATGCGATCTCTATACCAGCATATTCAGGCATAAGCAGAATTGTGGCTCCCTCTTTTTTGGCATCAATAACCAATTGTTCAGTTTTAACCACATAACTTTCCCAAGCAGGCAATTCTTCAATTTGGTATTGGCAACATGCAATTCTAATCATAATTTTTTTAACCAAAAAATAAGCGGTTTTGGAGTTTGGAACGCTTTGCCAATTTCTTTCCACTCATAGTACATACATAATTCGGGATGCTTTTCATAACCAAAATGTTTCCAAACTGAATCTAATGGAACATAATCTTTAGGTTTTTTTGTGTCATCGAGGGGTCTTTCAATGGCTGCAAATGCAACCAATTTAGAACCATATTCTTTAGCTGCCGTTTCACGTTCTGCGAAAAAATGCCGGTAAATGCCATGCCCACGATATTTAGGTTGCAGCACAGATTCTCCAAAATAAAAAACATCTCGAATATTGATATGATTTTCCAAAAACGGTTTTTGAAATTCAATTGTTTCAGATTCAAGGGGAATGGCTGAAGAAGCGCCAACCACGTTATCATGATCAAGTACTATGACGATGATGCTTTCTGAGCATTTCACATAAGTATTAAGATAATTATATTCATAGTCTAAATTACCATCATATAAATAAGGATATGATTTAAAGATATCAATTCTTAATTTCGCTAGTTCAGGAATAAACGGTATGGTATCCTGACCTTTTAAACGTAAGATTTTTAAATCTTGTTTCATTAATTTTTTACCTGATTTAGCCAATCTTGCATACTATAATAATTGGTCACACGTGCAATTTTTTTATTTTTGATATTCTTCATCTCCTTGACGACTAATAAAATATTGTGGAGCATAGCTTTAGTGAGTAATCTTGTCTACCATTAATTTTGAAATATTTTTTAACTAGTTTTGCAGCCAATGTGAGTACCAATCTGAAGATTATTTAGGAAAATACCGTATGATAAGTGGTAGAACGTTAATTATTGGTTCCGGACTAGCTGGTGTTGGAAAAACAACTTATTTGCAATCTTTAAGTCAAAAAATTGCTTAAAAAAATAAAAGCACCGATGATTACTGGGTATACAGATATACGTAAAGAACTAGCTGAACGTTTAGATTTCATAGTTACTGATAATCCAAGATGCGCTGATTTGACGAAAAAATATGGTGCTGGTGATGCTCCTTACGTATCACAAGAAAACTATTATTTATGTACGATGACAAATCGGTAATCAATTTGTATAATGTAGAGCCTAACTATACTTGGCTACGAAAAAATATTGTGAAAAAATTACAATCAATACATATTGGCTGATTAGAAAAATGTATTGTTTAATTCAATAAATTTGAGATAACTATGCAAGTTAGAATTGAAAATCTAACGAATGAGCAACGAGAAATTCATTTTACTCATAACCCTTCTATATTTTCTGATATAGAGATGGTTATGGTTTTAACAGGTAGAACAAGCTTAAACCAGAAAAATATTTCGCCTCATTTTGATATTCGGCCGATTGATAATGAAGACACAATAAAAAGGTTAATAAAAGGAATAAAAATAGCTAGAAAAATAAGTGCCTTGAGAGCTAATAAAAAAGTAGAAGATTTAACTCCAGGAGAGTGTACTATTCCCATCTTTTATAATGGCACAGCTATCCAAAATGCCGAGTTGAAAAATGAATTATTAAACCCTGTTTTAATTCTTCCTCAATATCGTTATCCAAAACATTTGTTTATTATCCGCAGTATCGAAGAAGATAATACACGCGGACAAGTTATATCTCTCATTAATTTTTTATCTAAAGAGAAAAACTTTTCTTGTAATAATTTAGCTATTATCTCTAGCGCCTATCATTTACCACGAATAGAAAAATTATTTGGTTTGAGTTCTCCTCAGATTACAAACAAAGAAGGTGACTGTAATAGTTTAGGAGGTATACTCATTTTTCTTCATGGAATAGATAGAAAATATCAAAGAAATGGTATTGATGATGATTTATGTGGTGAAAGAGAGCGTCTTATGAGTTATTCGTCTGGAGAAAACCCTAGCATTGCTAAACTTAAAAGTAAAAATACATTTTATAATGATGAGCAAATAATTTTTATTAAGAGTTTTAACTTACAATTGCTAGCCAAAAATTTTGTCAAAAGTAACACAAAGAGTTCTATTAAATCATCACATCTTTTTTTTAATAAAAAAAATCATGTTTACACACAATCGAAACAAGAGAAATTTGGATTTCAAAAAGGTTTTTTATTAGGAAAACGTTTTTAAACTTTAGTTTAATTTGGGCATTAAACCAAATTTTTATTTATCAGTTTTTTATTTTTTGCTGATTTATATCTTTCTTTTAATTCAATATCGTTGTATCGGACTGTAATAGCACTTGAACTATGACCAGCGTCATCTCGCACATGAGAAATAGGGCGGCCACGTTTATTGATATCATCAGAAATACCAGTGTGCCTTAGCCAATGTACAGTAGCAGAT
>MGXV01000022.1 GCA_001801485.1 Gammaproteobacteria bacterium RIFCSPHIGHO2_12_FULL_37_14 | reverse complement strand
TATGCTCATGAGTGGCAACGAGGAGATGTTGTCATTGCCGATAACTTTTCACTTCTACATGGTCGAGAAGAGTTTATCTCGAAGTCCCCTCGTCATCTTCAACGAGTTCATGTTTTGAGTAGCCCTCCTTTTGATAACCCAGGGCTTGCGTCTTACTAATGAGCACACAAATAGCCGATGTTGTGATCGTTTGCTAGAATGTGCGGAGGTCCAGTTGTTGGGTTTGCTCGAGAAGCGACGGGTAGTAGTCAAGCTGATAAATTAGTTGAGCTCTACGCTGATGGTGACGTTCTAACCAAAAAACAGGGTTTTAAAAAATCGGTCGTACCAGTTTTTTTGAAATCACCTGCTAAAGGAACAATATCGAATGTTGAGGCTCTCGCTGAAATTTCTAAATTGCCGACCTTGCTTAATGAATATATTTGGTTTAAAAATGGTGACCTTGTACCTGAGACAGTAGATTATTTAACGAGTATTGGAATTATTGCGCTGGCCGGAAACCGCGAGTGCATTTTATTAGATTATGAAAAAATTCGAAATATGGAGTCGAAATTAGTTATCCACCCGGATTAAAATTAGTATGCACAGCCCAGCAGCGTTAGTTAAATAACAGTTGCTCTTTTCATCTCACTATTCTTCTCAACAGATATAATTTCATTTAATTTATGAAAAATAGTTGAATTATTCAGATACACACCGTAATGATATATGATCGCATTGCTCATTAACCTAGCGCCTCTTTTAAGAAACTTAAAAGCAGTTTCATCAACCAAATGATCAAGTAGTCGTTGTTGTAATTTAGGTTCATTAGATGACTTTATAAACCAATTAAATCCAGTTTTTATTTCAGGCTGTTTAAATTTGTCAAAATAAAGTTTTAAGCCATCTCTATTTTCAATTTCACCTGATTCGATCTTAACAAGCATAGTAAAAAATATTTTCAGCTTATCCACATCCTTAGTTTGCATATTATTCGCATCGATCTCTTTGTAGATGGCTAAAAGTAGATTGGTAATATTAATAAATTTAGATAGTAGTTTACTTTCTCTATCAAATTTGAAATCTATCTTTTCAGTGGTCATGGTGGGCGATAGTAGTAATTGCGCTAGTTTTTCTGGTTTATGCCATTTGCTTTTTTGCAGCATAATTAAAATCGGAAACCGCAAGCTTTCATCAATCAAACTCGCCTCCATTGAGCCCATGAGCGCATCAAAGAAACATTTATTTTTATCGAGTGGCGTAGATGCAAGCACCAATATTTCATTTAGTGAGAATGATTTTAAAATAGCGAGTTTATATTGATGGTGAACGTTGGTTATTGTTTTGAAACGATTGGATGGGTACATGACTTTTAAATTACCGAATTTGTCCAGCCAAAAGTAGTTATTATTTTTCAATTTACCTAAATGGGTTGCATTGTGCATTTGAGGGATCGTTTTTACCGTATTGGTCATTATGTTAATTTTCCAGATCCTGTTTTCAATGTCGCGAAAATTGTACGAACTATGTTTAAAATGATGGCTCTCAAATTTATACAGTTGTTTTATTGGTGGCACTAAGTCTTGGCGTGGCTGTTGATTAGATCCAATAAAAACATCAAGTTTCCTTTCTGAATTAAGAAAAAAATGTGATCCAAGCCAATGAAAACTTTGCGCAACCTTGGGCAATGGCGCGGGAAATAGTGGGGTTGGTAACAAGCATAAATTAGCGGCGGCAGGTGATTGTGTATTTAATATCATAACACCCGCTACTAAAATTTCTCCATTCTGCTGGTAAAAATATGCTGATAGATTATGATCGAATACAATACGTTCAATATTCGAAAGCATCGGGATTTGTTGTATGCTAGCTATGCCAACCGGATCCCGATGACCAAGACCTAGCAAGCCCGCTCGGTTTTTACCATAGCCCCAAACATCACCTGTCTTTGTCAGGAAAAACGTATCTTCCTGACCAACAATGATTTCTTTAACTGGCGGGAGCTGTTCGAGTTTGACATAATCCAAATCCGTCATAGTTTGCCAAACGTAGCCTTCTTCATCAATCAAAAAGAGATTTAATTTCTTAGAATTTAGTGCCATATGATTAATAGGCGGCACCATAATTTTTTTAGGTGAGAAACGGATGATCGAATCAAACCAAACCTGACCATCATGATCTAGCAGGTAGTAACACAGCTCGGAAGCTATAAATTGTTTACCCTTCATTCCGTTGAAAATACGCTTAATACTCTCACTATCTGAATACCATGCTTTACCCAGACCATCGAGTAGAGTGATATTGTAACTTTGATTTGAGATTTGTACGTTATCAAGCATTGCTAATGCTTTTCTTGCAACTTCAA
Organism: Gammaproteobacteria bacterium RIFCSPHIGHO2_12_FULL_37_14; assembly: GCA_001801485.1. The sequence continues at coordinate 5,359 of MGXV01000022.1, read as the reverse complement.
CCCTGAGCCATTCATGCAAAATTTTCACTGCACTACTTAAATTAAACGAATCATGATAATCAAGAAGCTGAGCGATGACTTCCCACATTTCTTTTGGCAGACCGATGAAGTCAGTAGTATTATTACGCAGCATTGAATTTTCCTTAATCTTGTGATGCGACTGTATCCTTTCAGTAAGCCGGCATAATATCTGATATTCTTGCCCCGCTCAACCTTACCATTTTAGTTTGTATAAGTTGGTTAATTCCTTGTAAATTAGCATTACCACTGTCATACCTTGCGGAGGCCGCCAGATTTTAAAAGCTTAAATTTTTCTGGCAGGTGTTGTCTATAAAGCCCCACGGATTCGGACACGGATTCGTGCAAGCCCCGTTTCACGGTGATGACAACGGTTAGCCAGTGATTATCATCATGCTGCCTAACAAAGATTAGGATTGGGAACATGGCGGGTTACAAAGACTGCCGTGATTGTTTGGATAATAGAGTGGATTTTTTGGGTATTTTTATGAAAAGATCTGCTTTGAAATTCCTATAAATTAATAAGGAGAAATAACATGAAATTCATGATGCTGATGATCCCTGCTGTTTACCAAGGCGAAAAGAAAGTGGATCCGGGCTTTGTGCCGGATCCGAAAAAAATGGAAGAGATGGGGCGGTTTAACGATCAAATGGCCAAGGCGTTGAAGATCGAATCACTCAACGGTCTTCATCCTGTAACGACCGGTGCGCGCGTGTCCTTTTCCAAAGGAAAACCGACCCTGATCGATGGGCCCTTAATCGAGGCCAAAGAAGTGTTGGGCGGTTATTGGATAGTGGAAGCGAAATCGAAAGAAGAAGTGGTGAAATGGGCGCAGCGTTGCCCCGCCGACGATGGCGACGTGATTGAGATCCGTCAGATTTTTGAGGCGGACGATCTCGCTATTAAGAAATAGGGGGCGTGAAATGGAGTATTTTCCCAGCACTAAATCATGCTTAGCTTGTAATGTGTGATAGACGAATTCTAATTCTACACAAGAATCCGCCTCACACGATGGTTTAAAGCTAAAGATCGATGTTTTTAATGTGGCTTGTTACGTGTCTTCAATAGTTATTGAACCAAGCAGTTACTACTCGATTTATTTTTATTTGGATCATGCAAATCTTCTCTTGGTGCATAAGTTTGCATGCGCTTTTCAATCGCCAACTCTTTGTTGTTTAATATTTGTTCCACGCAAGATAGAGCAGACTGATTTAAATAACGAATTTTTAATTGACCTGTGATACGATCCGAAAAAAACATCAATGTACTCAGTGGATCTTGTTCATAAGGCTGCCATTTGTCATTTATTCGAACTAATTTATCAAAGTCACCGAATCTTGAATTTACTATGGCTTGTACATAACAAGCTGGCATAAAATTAATAATAGTTAAAATAACTTGGCTAGCTGGCAAATTCCTATCTGTATTAACATTTAAAATGTAATGCTTCTTATAAAGTTCATACGCATCAAGTAGTAATTGATGATTAAATAATTTCCCTATTGGGGTGGCGCAAGATACTTGGACATGCATTTGGAATAGCACTAATGCACGCTTTTGCTCTGTTTCATCTGTTATAGTCGTAAGTATGTTAAAGACATCGTGCAGTGCTTTTGAATCTAGCTTTATTCTTGCGTCTTCTAATAATTTGTAATTATCTGGGAATATTTCTTTAAATTGAATAGCGAGTAAATTCCTATCAAGCGCGATCTCTTCAATCATTTCAACCATTTCTTTTTGTCCGTTTGGCTTAAGAGAAAAATCGCAAAGACGTAATGCTAATTGATAGGGAGATATTGTTAATGTGATGCCATTAAATGTGATAGTGCTAACTTCAAAGGCTAATCTTGGTAATTTCTGTAAAATCTGTTTAGCAGCTTTCAGGTTTGCACGTAAAATATAATCTAATAATTCTTTGCTAATGATAGCCTTTCGGGTATTTAAAGTATTTTCATCTGAAAGATAAAAAAATGAAGAAGCGGCATTAAGATGAGCATGACTTTTTTCGTCTAAATAGTCATTCGTTATATGTCGAATTATGTCTGGTGCTACATTTAGTAAATCGGCATTATTTGCTTGCTCGATTCTTATTTTTGTCGAGTCCACTGGGGCTGTTTTTATTTTATTTTGATCTAACTTATCTCGGCTGTAAGACATGTGCAACCTCGTTACTTATTTATGTATCCGGTAAACTAACATTCCATCCTTAAGAAAATATTAAGGCTCACCCCATAAGCCTTGAGCGAAGTGGCAGGTTAACTGAACAGTGACAGTGAGTAATTACAACGCATTGAATTCAATTATTATTTATTTTCCTACTCGTCATCCGTTGATGTTAAGATTCCGTTAATAATCCAGTAAGTCACTTAGTATATTATCTCTCTCATTCAGCGATTTTTGTAAGTTAAACCAGGGGTGATATGTCATTAAATAATCGAGAAACCAGCCAAGATAATTGGAAAGAACTAGCAACCAAACTGGCAGATGCGTTGCTATCTGATAAAAATGAAAACACCCTCTTAACTAAGCAGCAAGGCCCATTACATCCTGACAATCTGAAAGCATCATTTAATGCATGCGAATCAATAGATCAACTCACAGTATTATTACTGACAGGCTTAACTGATCCTGAATACTTTCGTGATGGTTATACACTCAATCATCACATAGTGGGCTATGGCTCTAGAGATACACTGGATGCTTATTTCAACTTACTCACATTGATGGCTGAACATTATCCCAAACATATTGTCTCAATTTTAAAAGCACAAGAGGTCTACAGCACCTCATTCAATTTTAGTAGCGGCAAAACAACTATCTTTGGCAGTACTTTGGCCCATTCGCTTATGCCAAGAATTTGGTGGGATGAAACAACAGATGTTACTGAATTTGTAAAGAGCTATCTTGATTTACTTTTTAAATTGAAAGACAAACTAAATCATAAAACACTCGTTGATATATTAGCAAAGCGCACACTGGGTGGAAATACAGCTGGACATAGAATGGTGCTGAAAAAAAACAAGGAGCATATCAATCAATATGTATGTTTACTTGTGTCATTATTAACTGGAGAAGCGAAAGCGGAAGTAATCAATTTAATCAAACTAGATGATCGCGAACATACATTAAGTAATGACGATTCAAAAGAAATTAAAGATTTTTTCTATCGATTGAATGAGTCTGGCTTTGCAAATGAGAGCAAAGGATTAAAGGCATTGACAGACTACTTCTCAGGTAATTTATGTAACAAAGAAACCCTACAAAACTGCTATGATTACTTAATGAATCCACAAGTCAATATGCATTTTAAATCAGCTGATTTTTCCAAAATACTGCTCAGCTGCCAACGCAATAATGGTATCACACTATGCCATCTCTTTATTAATCAGCTTGACAGTCACTCAATCGATAAATTATTTACTACGTTAGTATTACTCAAAGGCCAATCAAATAATATTATTAAGCAATTATTTTTGAAAATAGGAAATAACCCCGCTTTAGCTGACTTAATCATACGTCGTCAAAATGCGGAGATCACTAAGCAATATATTGCCTTTGTTTCTGCGTTAAAAGGCCCTATCGAAGCAAATGAATTGCACTATATATTGAAAAATTCAAAGAATATATTCACCAAAAAAGAAATTGCTGAAATCTTATTTAAAAATTTAAGCCATGGGACATTCTCAAAAGAAGCTTGTCATGATATTGCTTTTAATTACAAAGATATTCTTAGCCAACATTTGCTTACACTACCAGACAATGAAGCTAAAGAATTAGTTTTAAAAAATGCTCTTAACAGCGACCATCCGCTTGGTCAAATACTATGGTATCAACGCGGCTGGGCAAAGCCAAGTCTGAAAAGTGGCAACTTAAACTTGCTCAACCAAGCATTAAATAAACTTCAAGCAGAAAAATTGCCAGCAACAGAAATAACTACCAAAACCATCACTAAAACAACGAGTGATAACCTAACGGTACAGGAAATACCTGCATGGGCGACTACCTATCCGCATATTTATAGCGTCATCAACCCTGCATTCACCCCGGCAGCAGTCAGTCAAAAGGCACCAACGTCAATCACGCCATCGCATCATTATGCTGACTTAGCTAATGAATCAGATGTTACAATTTCCACTGAGCAAACTACGAATCATTATCCCGATCTAAAAAGTGTTAGCCTATTTAGAAATCGAATTATTCAAACTCAAGAAGGTACATTTTTCATTCCGAATCTAGAAGAAAATAACAATAAAGAAGAAAAACTCAGTGAAGAAGAAATAGCATTAAGCTTATTAAGCACCGCACCTGCAGCGCCAAGTGATCCGCTTCCATTAACTAATAAAACTAAAAAACTACTGGTTTTGGTTTAGGGTTAACTTTCTTAACAGCTATTGACACATTCAATTATTAGCCGACCTGGTCTTGACATAAGGCGTAATATCCTTGCAAGTCATTTCAAGATTTGATTCGTTAGTTGGTATATTACCAAAAAGCAGGAATGGTATTGTTTTGTCTTTTTTAAAACCGGATCGTTTATAAAAATTTATTGCTTTTTCGTTTTTGTCCCATACCAATAATTTCATCTCGTTATAGCCATGATTATAGGCAGATTGGTAGCATATTTTCATTAATTGTTGACCATATCCTTTTCCTTGATATTCATTTAAAAAATATAATTTATCCAAATAGACAACGTTTTCTTTGAATTCTAATTTTGCATAGCCGGCTAGCTGAGTATCTTTTTCGCATAGAATGAATTGATACTGTATGTCATTTAATTCGCCTGGAAGCGTTTTATCGCGAAATTCTTTACCAAACAATTTTTCCAGCACATCATCAGTATAATAATTTAATGTTACTGAGTAAGTTTGTTTGTATGCCTTTATCATTAAGGTTGAAATGGCTGGAATATCTTGCATGCCCGCAAAGCGGTACTGGATATCCGAGGTTGCAATAGATGGGTTATCAATAGCGAGCAATTGATTAGTTTGTGTTGTATGAGATCGATTTGAAAGTGCCATTCAACGTTCCCTGTTGTCTATGGGTAGGATAAATAGATTTTAACAGTTATAACTTTTACTCGGGCAAAAATCAATAATTATCCTACTTGCTGAGACAACACTAACATTCAATCCGGCTTGTAATTCTCTTTTCAGTAAGAAAGTTTTGCTATATCATTGCATTGCTGCTGATAGTTTGCCTTTACCCTCGCGGTTGGTTTGCAGCTTTTTTCAAACTTACCTTGTAAGGAGTTTTTGTTTTTGAAAATGCCTAAATGGACATTAGCATGCGGCATCATCTTGTTACTAACCTCCTCAATGACGTGGGCGAATGTAGACC
>MGXV01000021.1:7822-8411 GCA_001801485.1 Gammaproteobacteria bacterium RIFCSPHIGHO2_12_FULL_37_14 | reverse complement strand
TTGTGCACAGCCTGAAAATACTGTATCAATTTGATTGAAAAGTCGTTCCGTGAATTCACGCCCATAGCATTTGTAAACGCCATGAAGTTGCAAGAACCATTTCGTATTTGCTTTGCTATAAGTCCACCAACCCCTCCAATAATAAATATGTTCTTCATGAAGCGTTGTACTTTCAAATAATTTAATGCGTCTTATTGAATATTTTTTTATTTCTTCTTGTGCCAAAGAAGGTATATTAATGGATAGAAATTGTGATATTTTCAACGCATCCAATAGCTCTATTAATAATTTTATAAATCCATAACGCTGCGCAGCTTTCGCGTTTAAAAATATATTTGAGCATAACGCACCGATAAATAAATCAATCGTGTAATCAAGTTGAGGATCAACAGCGTTTGGAAAGATAAATTTTTGATCAGTAATTTGCAGATAACATTCAAATAATTTGAGTAAAATTCTACATCTTTGTACTCGTGCTTTACTGAAATTAGTAAAGAGGCCGCTAACCAGCTGCAATGTATCATTTCCGATTCGCTCAAAGTCATAGTAACGAAGCGAACGTGTGTTTTGGATAATTGTCCGTAATTTT
>MGXV01000021.1:0-7809 GCA_001801485.1 Gammaproteobacteria bacterium RIFCSPHIGHO2_12_FULL_37_14 | reverse complement strand
CGTAATTTTTGTGGCGACATAATTCCATTTTCTCCTTTGGGATGCGAGGCTAACATAGTTTTGGACAAGATGCTGAAGAATATTAAAAGGGCTAGCCGCTCCGCGTCCGGCACGTCACGTGAGCGATGATGCTCAGAGCATGTTCGCGATATCGCGATACCCGCTCAAGACGCGCACAATTTCAATTGGCTTTTGTGGTTTAATGCATCACACAGCGTATCCACAGAATCATGCGTGCCTTTTGGATTATCGATCGATTTTTCATTTTCAATGCGTGCCAATAGACTGTAGTGCGACCATCCCAATTCGAGAGACACTGTCTCTCGAATTGGGATGCCATATAAAGTTTGGTGTATATTGCCCAGATTGGTATGAAAATGTAGCGGATGTCGCAGATGTAGCAAGTAGCAAATGTGAAATTACAAAAAACAAGGATTCACTAGCAGTACCGTTTTATTGTCTCGCTTCGTTTCCATGAGGTAGCCTTCATTCAGCAGTATCGCAAGCGCTGCATCGCGGCGATTTTTTTCACGAATTGGTCCGAGTTGCTGCAATTGTCTGGGTGATGTTTCAGACAATTCTTTTTCAAGAATAAAACGAAACAAGATGCGGGCATCACTTTGCTTTGGCTGTTTGCGCGCGGGTGAAGTCTCGCCCAGTATCCGTCTGGATTCTCCCAGATGCCAATTGATCACTTGGATCGCGCGATCAATATTTTCTGCGCTAATATCACCGCTTTTGCCTTCAAAAATATGGAATAGGGCGGCAAGACGGACTACATTCTCAGCGGACTTGCTTGCAAAATCTTTGATGTCTACCCACTTATTAACCAGTCCTGATTCAATTTTATTGAAAAATAAAATCCACTCGCTTTTCGCTTTTTTCGATAGCATCAAAGTTGGCAAACTGTGACAACCGTTTTTATCCAAATCGAGCGTGTCATCAAGACACTCGGTGATACGCGCATGAAATTCTGGAAGAGAGGCAAGTTCAGTTGGCGGTTCTTGATAGAATCGCTTTCCCATACCGCTGTCAGGATATGCGATTAAGCTTCTGGCTAAAAATCCACTTTGACGGCTTATACCATCACTTTTAAAAAGCATTTGTTCTAATATAATAGGCTGCATCATTAAACTGAGCGTGAGTCTGCGATTAGCGATAGTAAAACTGTTGCTGGTTTTTCGATGCGCGGTAAATGGATTGCCATCCCATAATCTATTTAATAGCGCGATAAATTTTGTGGCATTGCTTTGCATCCCGTGTCCGCCGATGACAATTCCTCCCTCATCAGACCACAAACTCGTACTAGCCCAGCCGGTTGCAATGTGTGATGCCAACGCTTCACTGGTTGCATCCTCAAAAAATAAAACTGGGAGCAGGGGAACCACAGGTTCATTTTCAACTAATCGTTTGAGTGCATATTGTAAATAAGTGGCGTCTTCACCAGTCAGTGAACTTCTACGAATTTGTGCAAGCAATCCTTCTTTTTCGGCAGTCCATGCTTCATGAACCAGGCTTGCAACTTTAATTTCCGGTTCTAATTTTTTACGCGCTGCGATTTGCCATTCTTTAACGGCTTTGCTGAAAGTAGAGTCGGCGCATGTTTTTCTGGCCCCTGACTCAGCAATCCCGATAAAATAAAGCGATATCGGACTTACTAAATATTTATCACGCGCAACATTTGAATGCGATTGGCAAGCAAGAGATACGTTCGCAAGCGCACTGCATGCGATTAGCGGCAGCGGTTGTTGTCCATATTTATGGTAGGCGGAAACCGCGTCTTGAATAACAGAAGGTAATGCGTCGATCGGGTATGGTTTCGATATTTCTTCAGCCGCAACTGCATTTTCTTCCAACGGAATTATTGGCCATTGTACATCTTGATGAATGTAGGTGATGTTTTCTGCTTTCGGAGAAACAGTTTCCATATATAAAGTCCGTATGATTTTTCATATCTATTAATGGCGTTACGATATCTTAAGTAGCAGTGATGTAGCAACTTTTATAATGCACCTTTTTCAGACCAAAAATCGCGACAGACCGTGTGGATAACCTGACAATTTTTGACCAAAAAAGTATTTTGCACACACATTGCCTGTGAACAAGGCTGTGGAAAAAGCAGTGTTTATTTTTGTAAATCAGTATTAGCACAGTGTTTTTGTTAAATTGTTCAAAAATCATCCTCAAAATTGCTTTGTGCCGTTACACTGCTTCTGTTATGTTTTGGTTAAAGAAAACTTCACCCGAGAATATACAATGGATTTACACTTAACCAATAAAGTCGTTGTTCTTGCTGCATCGACAGATGGATTGGGATTGGCGACTGCAAAACAATTATTAAAAGAAGGTGCGAAGGTTGCTGTTTGTGGTCGTGATGAAAAACGCAACCAGACAGCGCGTGAATCATTAATTGCAATAGCTGATGCGGATCATGTTTTAGTGCAGCCTTGTGATGTAACAGATAAAGGGCAGGTTAATTTATTTATTGAAGCCACTGCAAAAAAATTCGGACAAATTGACAGTGTGATTACCAATGCAGGAGGTCCACCTTCCGGCACTTTTGAAACGCTGGATATGGAAGCGTATGAAAAAGCATTTCAATTAACATTAATGAGCGCAGTGCATTTTATTAAAACAGCATTGCCTTTTTTAAAAAGAAGTGATGCTGCCAGTATTTTAACGATTACAAGTCGGTCTGCAAAAGCGCCGATACCCAATTTATTTATGTCAAACGTCATGCGTCCTGCAGTAATTGGTTTAACCAAAACGTTGTCGCAAGAATTTGGGGGTTATAATATACGTGTAAATTCTATCTTACCCGGCTGGACAGAAACAGAACGCACATTGTATTTAATTGAAAAACGTGCTGAAAAATTAGGGATTTCTGTTGATGAATGCAAAGCTGGCATCCTAAAAGACTTGCCACTGAAACGCATGGGAAAACCAGAAGAATTTGCCAATGCCGCTACTTTTCTTGTGTCACCTGCTGCAAGCTATATAAATGGCGTGATGTTGCTGGTGGATGGTGGAGATTATCCGGGTTTGGGGTAATTCCGATTGAATTAACTTTGTTTTTTCCTGGATGAAAATCATTAAGTGAGAATGATTATGAGCGGTAAAAATATTCTTCTGGGAGTCACAGGCGGAATTTCAGCCTATAAAAGCCTTGAGTTAACGCGTCTTTTAAAAGAGTGGGGGTATTCAGTTCGCGTCGTAATGACACAGCACGCACAAGCTTTTGTAACACTGCTTTCTTTTCAAGCACTTTCTGGCAATCCTGTTCATACCGAATTAATGGATGAATCAATTAATCATGGCATGCGTCATATCGAATTAGCAAAATGGGCATCGATGATTATCATCGCACCAGCCTCTGCCAACGTGATTGCAAAAATTGCACATGGCATCGCTGATGATTTATTGACGACGGTGTGTTTAGCGAGTCGTGCAAAATTATTCATCGCTCCATCGATGAATAAAGAGATGTGGGAAAATGCAGCGACACAAGAAAATATCGCAAAACTTTGCGCACGTGGCATTGAATTTATCGGTCCAGAATCTGGCTTGCAAGCGTGCGGTGATGATGGATTTGGCAGAATGACAGAACCAGAAGAAATTATTTCAAGACTGCATCATAAAACAAAAGAAAATACTTTTTGGAAAAATAAAAAAATAATGATTACGGCAGGCGCAACACGCGAAGGAATTGATCTGGTGCGTTTTATTAGTAATAAAAGCTCAGGAAAAATGGGTTATGCGTTAGCAGATGCCGCCTACTTATTGGGCGCACAAGTTACCGTAATTAGTGGTGAAACAAATCAAAATCAGCCGCAATGTCATCAGTTGCATCTAAAACAACCTCGGATCCAATAGGTAAAACACAACGCCTATCTATATGGCCATATGGAAAATTTTTAATACAAGGCACCTTGATGCGTTTAGCCCAATCCATAATTACATCATCAGATGTTCCATCTCTATCAGAAGAAAATTTTGCATCACAATTGTTAAAAGTACCAAAAATTAACCCTGAAATTTTACTCAAAATACCTGTTTGATATAACTGAAGCAGCATGTTATCGAGTTTATACGGCTCAGTTCTCACTTCCTCAATTAACAAAATAGTATTAGTAAAATCAGGCTCGTAATCCGTTCCAATTAAATGAATGATGCAATCTAAATTTCCTGCAATCAATTTAGCTTTTACTTTACCTGAATTAACTAGGCTACCTTCATTAATTTGATATGATTTTCTATGCAAACAAGATAATAAAGTATCGTGAACCATTTCATTCAAATTTCCATCATCTAAACAATTAAAAATAAACCCACTAAAAGATATCAATCCAGTTTTTGCATAAAGACCTACTTGAAGCGCTGTTGTATCGCTGAATCCGATAACAGGCTTGGGATTTTCAGCTATTACGTCAAAATCCAAATAAGGCAATAGACGTTGTGAACCATAGCCACCGCCTGATGCCATAATAACTTTGACCTCATCATCTAAAAAGAATTGCATTAAATCATCAGCGCGCTCTTTATCAGCACCTGCTAAAAAACGATCACTATCATGGACATGCTTACCCACTTTTGCTTTAAAACCAAGCTGCTCGATGAACTTAATACCTTGCTCTAATCTGCCGGAAAACATCGGGCTTGATGGTGTGACAATACCAACATAATTGCCTGGCTGAAGTTTATATGAATTTTTAAACATCTCTATCCCCTGAACTTGGAAAGCCAAACCGTGTGTTCATTATAATTTTTATCGCTTATTGCATAATCAAGCAATTCAAAATTATATTTTTTCAGAAATTGTTGATACTGCTTTTGCCTCATGCTAGAGAAAAATCAATTTTTTAAAGACCTTTTGAGTTTTTTAATGAGTTAAACTTACCGATTTCTGTATGGTTTTTTGTCGTTGAAATAGAGTTCTCATGCGGGCCAGTTCCTTTCCTTATGGTAGTGCTATCTTGAATTAGTTTATCAGCCATTAAGATAAAACCACCTTTTTCATTGCCAGCAACAGAAGGGTTTTTCAGAATCATAAATCCAGTGCCGGTTAATGAAATTGTACCCCTTGAAGATTGCGAAGAATAATTAAATTTAAATTCACACCTATATTCGCTTGGCATTTTAGTCATAGTACTAAGGTGCTCTGCTATTGCAGCGTTTACCTTTGAGCTTGACATATCCCGAACGTTAATAGGGGCTATTCCAGGGCAGATATAAGTTTTGCTATCAGTAACAGTAAGTAACAATGTGGGTCGTTGTTTTGGCATTTTAGTATCAGACCGCGTTGCTCCTCCAGCCGTGGAGTCAGCAAAGCCTGCACTAACAGCAGTGATATAGGCGACAACAAGTAACAATTTTGCAATTCTCATATAAAGATCTCCTTTTTAATGTAAAAAACAAGTAGGCTAAAAAATCAGTATGGCAGCCAGGGGGCTCGGCCTCCAATTAAAATTTCGTGCGCTATAAAAATTATAAGATTAACTTCACCTTACAGAATTATTCCTGACCATAACCGCACTTCCAACATACTTTAAACTGTCCTTCTAAATGCTCGCCGCATTTAGGACACTGCCAATCTGATTGCGTATTATTTTGATTATTGAGCGCTTGTAAAATGATTTCCTTGGCATCACCAGATTGTGCATCATTTAAAATCCATAGCTCAGGCCAAGCCGCTACGGGTGTAATTTCACCTGCAGCAGGCGGAAAGTCATATCTAATTTCACATGCTATTGAGGCATCTTCTAGCTTAGATTTTAAAATCCCAAGCAATACCTTATTTTCAGATACGTAAATTTTTAGCAGCTTAGTCTCCAATATATGATTCGAGAAAATTTCAGCACATGATTACTTGATGTTCTCATAATCAGTCACTCCATAAAAATTATCATTGTGCAGACAGATTTAAAACTGGCGTTCTAACATTCAAAACTGCATTATTCGAACTTAGTTCTATGGCCGAACATGCAAATTGCTTAGTTGAAGTTGTCGTTGAAACAGTATGAAAAAATACCGAATAATTCTTTTTATTTCCCATAACACCTAATGGAAAACGTCCGCCTGGACCTGGTACGTGATTAACTTGAATATAAAAATATCCAGCATGAAAATTTTTCCCATTAAATCCCCAGGCAGATATCTTAAAGGTTTTAGCATTGTGAGAACCTATTATTTGTTTAATAGCGCCTAGCTTTGCTGGCTTTCCATTAATTTGAATAATTGGCTTTAATTTTTTATCTGCAAAACCGAAAGCTGTAATGGCTTTCTTTGTTGTGTTTACTACTTTTATATAGATCTTGTAATTTGGCGGGTTTTTATTTGAGGTACTTGCAACTACTGAATTAATCCCAAACAAAAATAAAACTACAATGATACAAGTTAACGTATTCACCAACTTACTCATGTCAACTCCATTTCTTAATATATTCATGCTGTTATAAACTTATATCTAACTATTTTATTAGTGTTTCATACAAATATATCATTAACAAATTATTCTTTACATACATCCAACATAGTACGAATATCAAACTTAATACCCAATCAAAACGATAGGTAAAACCTAAAAACCCTAATGGTGAATTATTAAAGATTGCGCAACTCGCAAAAACAATAGCAAACAGAATAAATACATACTTTAATATTTTTAGTTTTTTACGTTTATATTCTCTTTTTAGAGGATCTTTTAGTGCTTCAACAAACCTTTTTTCGCACATAGTTAAAACACCTTTTTAATTGTTATTTTCTTTTGAAACAACAGGAGATACATTTAATACTCCTTGACAATTATTTAACTTATTAGCACTTAGTTTATATTGCTGATTTGAAACTGACCCTATGTTTCCGCTCCTCCAGCCAAGTAACCGAATATCACTATTTTCACCATTAACTTTGGCCACATAAGGAAATACCGCATACACCTGTCCTGCTTTTCTACTTTGTATAAAAAGATAAATAATTCCTTTCTTTGAGAATTTACTCGTATCATTATTTATAATGGTATATTTAAATTTTTCAAAACCAAATCCAGGTATAGTTTTTCTCGGCGCTGAATAATCATTACCATTAATATATATACCCATTTCTTTAAATTTTAGAGGTCTTTGTGAAAGAGCAAGAATTGGCTGGTACGTATTATTTTTTATAGTTATCGTAATACCATTCGGACAGATCTTGTGGGTTTTCCTGTTTTTTGAAAAAATATTTTTTATGTCGATATTGTTAAATAAACGTATACCAGATAATTCATATCCAATAGTAGAAAGCAATAACAAAAAAATTATTGTGGATAATATTATGAATATTTTGTTTTTATGCTTCATCGCCTTCTCTACAAATTGCGCCATTTTTAATTTAAAATTTTATAACGCCATGCCACGGGCACCTTCTGCACCTTATTTTAGAAGAAGTCTATTGAAAAGAAGGCGTAGAAGGCGCCCGCGGCACGGATTTCGTTTCGCGCAAATATGCGAGCGCTTTTTTGGTTATTTCTGCGGCATCAATTGTTGACTTATTTGATAATCCACACCGAAAATACCTTATTGCACATTACTGAGTAATAATATTTCTAACGATTGGGCAGTTGTAAGTATTGCCATTTGTTATACATTCACGATAAACGTCACTATATTTTTTCCAATTACCAGCAGGCTGTCCTGTGGTTGGATTTTTTGCATTTAATGCATCGCTGTAAAAAATGTTTTGAGGATTTGTTCTGGTTCCATAAGAACACAATACGAAACTTTGGTTATTGGGGTGTTTATTCGCTTGAACAGCAAATAATAATTCATTATT
>MGXV01000020.1:158037-170307 GCA_001801485.1 Gammaproteobacteria bacterium RIFCSPHIGHO2_12_FULL_37_14 | reverse complement strand
AAGTTTCACACCGGTTGGACCATTTGTTGAAAAAGAGAAAGCATGCCACATCCTTTGAGTTAATATACCCCCAGTGCATTTTTTGGTGATAATCAACACTTACTCACCATATACAGAGATGTCTAGTTTCTGGCCCGATTGCCGTGAGCTTATATTCGATTGTGACAAAAAGTAGCCATTGCTTTTATCAGCAGTTCCCGCTAACGTTCGCCAGCCACGTACGAACTTCTTCATCCGTGGTCTGATCAAAATTGTCATACCAAGCACCGACTGCATCGAGCTCCCTTGGCTGCAGAGGACAAACTAGTTTATCTACCAGGGATGCCATATCCTGGCAAATGACTGCATCGGCAACCGGTACCGCCATAATAATGCTAGCAGGGTCGTGTTGTCGCAATGCAGCGATGGCCGTACGCATCGTAGCACCCGTTGCAATACCGTCATCAACAAGAATAATCGTTTTGGCTCGCAGTTCAGGAAAGAGGCGTATGCCGCGATAAATTTTTTCACGACGCGCCAACTCCTTTTGCTCTTTGGCAATGACTTGTTGAATGGCTGTCGGAGAAATTTGCAAATCCTGAATAATAGGGTCATTAAAAATGATTTTGCCATTCGCGGCCATGGCGCCCATGGCTAATTCTTCATGTCCAGGTACGCCCAGTTTACGCACAATAAAGACATCGAGTGGTAAATGTAATTGTTTAGCAATTTCATAGGCAACTGGGACGCCGCCACGGGGTAAAGCCAACACAATCGCATCGTCACGCTCTTTATAAGCAGCCAGCTCATCGGCAAGTATTTTTCCGGCTTCCCGACGATTAAGATATTTTTTCATACAACAATCCCTTATAGCTGATTTGGGAGAATAGTGAACTCCTTAAAAATCAATATATAATCCTAAATTCGGCAGTTGAAATCTACTGCCGAATTTAGGATTATAAAAAGAATTAGCAAGCAAAGCTCGCCATGTATATAATATGTCCAGCACAGTGATTTACCACTAAAAAAATAACAAAACGAGATAAAGAGGCCTGCATGTTTTCTAAGCAACCACCAGCGTATAATAATCCATTTGAACCTGAAATAGATCAGCATGCTGAAGACAACGCTCAGCAAGTGCAACCGCTATTAGCAAAGTCTAGAGCACAGCGCTTTGTTGGCCTGCGACGAATGCAAAGTTATTCACAGCTGCAAGAGAGTAGACCAATGCAAACAAGCAACCATAGTCTGCATCGCGTCATGAAGATCTCACCATTGCACGTCAAAGCAGACCAGGGGGATAGTGCATCACAACGACAGCTTGGCTTACTCTATTTCAATGGTAGTGATAGCATGGCGCAAGATTATGCGGAAGCGCATTATTGGCTGTCACTTGCGGCGCAGCAGAAAGATGCCGAAGCCCAGTACCATCTTGGGCTTATATATCACTATGGCCACAATGTGGAGGTAGATGAGAAACGAGCTATTCTCTGGTATCAGCAAGCGGCGCACCAATTCCCTATGGCACAGCAACAAATTCAATGCATCGCTGACCGTACAACCTCTGTAACAATACAATTTCTCGCTGCCTTAGCGCTGAAAGATGATAGGGCAATAACTGAACTATTTACCAAAATGGAGTATCTTGCCCAATTCGTCGAAAGCTTAATGACTTGCCCCTGGGTATCTGCGGAACAGCGACATAAATATCTAACAAAATTAAATGCCCAATCTAGCAACCCAGCCTATATCAACGCCCAAGTTAAAACGGCCAATGAGAAGTATGCTGCCATACTTTACACAACACAATCAAAAGAGCAGGCATTTAGAGCCGCATTACCATCATATCGATCTGTCTTGCCGCACTTACCATTCCATGATGATGGGGTAGAATGGCAAACTTATGTGGCCAGGCACGCTGCGGCATTACATGAACAGAAACTGAGAGCCATGCGGACGAACGCCGGTTTCTCTTATCGCTTGCGACTATATAATAAAGCAAAATGGGAAAAATATTGTGGTGATCAATCAACACCACAAGCCGTAGCAGCCAAAAACGCATCGGCAACAAGCAGCCAAAGAATGTTAAAGCGGTAATGCATTCGCCACTTATTTGCCAACACAAAAACTAGAGAAAATCTTCGCTAATAAATCATCCGTGGTAAATTCACCGGTAATTTCACTCAGTGCTAACTGCGCTTGCCGTAGCTCCTCCGCTAATAACTCGCCTGCGCGGGATCGTTGCAACTGTTGGTAACCATGGTTGAGAGCTACGTTAGCTCGCTCTAGCGCATCAAGATGCCGACGGCGAGCCAGAAATAAACCGTCATGCGCCCCTTCGTAGCCAGCGTAGTGTTTTATATAAGAGTGCAGTAAATCAATGCCTTGCTGGTTTTTAACAGATAACGAGACAGTGATGTGTTGTTCTGATTTCACCGAGGGTTGCTCGTTGAGCAAATCTATTTTATTACGAATAACGATTGTTTTTTCCGGTAATGTCAGAGGAATAGCGCCATCTTCATTACTTGCATCTACAACATGTAAAATAAGATCTGCATTTTGCATTGCCTGCCGAGCGCGACGTATTCCTTCTTGTTCAACTGGATCTTTGCTATCGCGTAATCCAGCGGTGTCTATAATATGCACCGGCATACCATCGATTAAGATATATTCACGTAATAAATCTCGTGTTGTCCCAGGAATATTTGTCACAATCGCTGTTTCTTGGCCACTCAAACAATTCAATAAACTCGACTTGCCCACGTTCGGCTCGCCAACAATGACAGCGGTTAATCCTTCCTTCAATAAACTGCCCTGTCGAGCTTTACTCTGAATCGTTTCAACCTGCGCAACAAGGTCTAGCAATTGTGTGTTAATTTTTTCATCCGCTAAAAAATCAATTTCTTCTTCTGCAAAGTCAATGCTCGCCTCTACATACATGCGCAAATGAATCACCGCTGTGACAAGTGCTTGAATTTCACTAGAAAATTCCCCTTGCAAAGAACGCATTGCTAGTTTGGCTGCCTGCTCTGAAGAAGCATGAATAAGATCGGCAATCGCTTCCGCTTGCGCCAAATCCATTTTATCATTCAAAAATGCGCGCTCAGAAAACTCTCCTGGTCGCGCCAGACGCGCACCCAACTGTCGACAACGCTGTAACAGCAAGTCGACTAAAACTGGGCCGCCGTGACCTTGCAATTCCAGCACGTCTTCACCAGTGAACGAGCGTGGGCCAGGAAAAAATATGGCGATGCCCTCATCAAGAACTTCGCCCTCGGCACCATAAAAAGGCGTCGTAACGGCTTCGCGTGCGGGTAACTCACGTTTCACTATCGCTTGGATAACAGATTTAACGAGGAGGCCGGAAAGGCGAACAATAGACACTCCGCCGTAGCCAGGAGGGGTTGCTTGGGCAACTATGGTGTCAATTTGGTTCATATTAACAGCAAGCGCGAAAGAACCACTACCCCTTCACCTTCCTCACCTTCTCCTCTTTGTCCATTCTGTGCATGATGTACCATTGCTGTAAAAAAGAGAGCGTATTATTAACAAACCAATACAACATCAATCCCGCTGGAAAATTCAGAAATAGCGCGGTGAAGATCACCGGCATAAACATCATCACTTTCGCTTGAAGAGGGTCTGGTGGTGGTGGATTTAACCGCTGTTGTAAAAACATCGATACACCCATCAATAAAGGTAAAATATAATAAGGATCTTTCTGCGATAAATCCTGTATCCATAACATAAACGGTGCTTGACGTAGTTGTACACTTTCTACCAATACCCAGTACAGAGCGATAAATACAGGGATTTGAATCAAGATAGGCAAACAACCGCTCATGGGATTTACCTTTTCTTGCTTATATAACTCTAAGGTAGCTTGGGTAAATTTTTGTTTGTCATCTTTATACCGGTCTTTCATCGCCTCAATGCGTGGCTGTAATTTCTTCATTCCGCTCATAGAGCGATAGCTTTTAGCCGAGAGCTGGTAGAATAAAATCTTAATAATAATTGTGACAAAAATAATCGACCAGCCCCAATTACCGATAAAGTCATAAATTTTCTGCATCATCCAAAACAAGATACCGGAGATAAACCAAAACATCCCATAATCAATCGTAAGCTGCAATCCAGGGGCTGCTTTTTCTAAGCGATCTGTCAGCGCAGGACCGCTATATAATGTGGCATGAGCAGTAACCGTACTTCCAGGGGTGGCAACTAATTCAGGCGCGATCATGCCTATAGTGTATAAACCATTAGCTGAACCCTTCGAATAATAATCAGAGCTTAAGTTTTTATCTGGAATCCAAGCGCTAACAAAATAATGTTGGACCATCGCCGCCCACCCACCTTTAATTGCTTGGCTCAAATTACTTTCGTCCATTTCTTTAAAAGTAATTTTTTGGAAAGGTTTTTGTGGGCTAGAAATCGCCGCACCAAAGTAAGTCGAAAGATTAGCTAAACCTTGACTATGCTCGCTAGGCACATTCGTGCGCATGAGTTGCGTATAAAGATTTCCGTGCCAAGTTTGTTTAGATTGATTACTCACATCGTAACCTATTTGTATTTCATAGCTATCGCGCTTGAAAGTAAACGTCTTGGTTACTTTTACTCCTTGCGGATCTTGCCAGTGCAGTTTCACTAATAGGGTATTTTCATTATTCACTAAAGAATATTCAGTCTGCTCTGCGGTATAAACGCCCTGCCCCTTTGACGTATCAGGACCCAGTTTCCCTAAAAGTCCACTTTGCGCAATATAGCGGGTTTTGGCTTCATCATTTAATAAAAGATAGGGAGTTTTTGAATCTAATTGTTCTGGATACTTTAATAACTTCACGGCAACAATGTCACCACCATGCGTATCCAACGTGACATTCAATGTGTCTGTCATCACATGGATTAATTGGCCCATAGAATCAGACGGTAAGGATGGGGTAGGCTGCGATAATGGCGCCGTCGCATTTTCCATCGGTGCTGGCGGTGCTACTTGCGGAATATAGGTACTAGCTGTCGTTGCTGAAGTTTGTACCTGATTAACTTCTTGTTTTGGGTGATCTTTATTCCAAGCCTGATATAAGATAACACCAAGAAATATAAGCGCTGCGTAGAGGGCTACTCGTAAATAGTCAAGTATGTTATCAATCATATGATCTCTTTAATAAAGTCAGATTATTTTTTAGGAACAGGGTCAGCGCCACCAGCGCACCAAGGATGGCAACGGGACAATCGGTAAACAATAAGGAAAACCCCTTTTGCCCAACCACGGCGCTCGATAGCTTCTATCGCATAAGAGGAACAAGAAGGGTAAAATCGACAATGTTGACCCGCAATAGGTCTTAATACCCATTGATACAATTGAATAAAGAAAATTAAGGTAGCTGTAATGGAACGGTTAATTTTTTCCATAATTTGTCAATAGTTTCTCGTAGTCTTTTCTTATCAGCATTACCACCTTCAGATCGAACAATCACAACAATATCTATCGTTGGTAATTGATTTTGACTCAAGCGAAAACTTTCTCGTATAACACGTTTTATACGATTTCTAGCAACCGCTAGCTTAGCTACGCGTTTACTTACTGCAACACCGAGCCTAGCATTAGGCCGATCATTAGTCTGATAAACCGCTAGCAAATACGCTTGGCTAACCTTTTGTGACTTGCTTAGTACCGACCGAAAATCCTTATTTTTCTTTAACCTTCGATACGGTTGGAACTTATACAGCAAGCCGTGCTCGGCCCTTAGCGCGACGTCTATTTAATACCGCACGACCATTTTTAGTGGCCATTCTGGCACGAAAACCGTGTGTTCTTTTTCTTTTCAGATTACTTGGTTGAAATGTTCTTTTCATGGCTAAAAACTCAACATTGTTTTTTTATAAAATGGCCGTCCATCTTAAGAAAGGTGGGGCTAGATGTCAACTTTCTTTGAGACTTTCTTTGAGAAGAAATGCTTATATTTGGTGGATTACGGCAAAAAGCGCCTAATCCACCCTACACTTTCAATCGCACCCTGAGAAGTGCAGTTAGGACGAGAGGAACGTCGCTATTCATATGCCATTTGGCTAGTATTGATGCAAGCACATTTTAGCTATATTCTCGAGCATGGAGCGTTATCATAACCGACCCTGATAAAAGGATAACTTTATGAAATATAAGGATTTAAAGACAACATATTTACGTGACTATACACCCTCTGATTATCTAATTAGTAAAGTCGATCTTCATTTTAATTTGGGCAAAGAATATACAGATGTTGTGTCTAATCTAACTGTTGAAGCCAATCCCTTGTGCCCGCAACGCAATAAAGATTTAGTTCTGCATGGGGAAGACTTAACCCTCCTGTCAGTAAAGATAAATGATATAGAATTACCGGCAGATCGCTATCGTGTCGATGAGAAAACACTGACGATCAGAGATATCCCGGGTCCATGCTCACTAACGATTACCACTCGTATTAAACCACAGGAAAATACCGAATTACGTGGTCTATATAAATCCAGCGGCAACTTCACTACCCAATGCGAAGCCGAAGGATTTCGTCGTATTACCTATTATCTGGATAGACCCGATGTCCTCTCTTGTTTTACAACCACCATTACCGCTGATGCAAAGGAATATCCTATGCTAGTGTCAAATGGAAATTGTGTACGTCATGATAGTCTACCCAATGGTAAGCACTCCATCACCTGGGATGACCCCTTTAAAAAACCTGCCTATTTATTTGCATTGGTAGGCGGTAACTTTGATTTAGTAGAAGATAGTTATCGAACGCAATCAGGGCGTCTAATTAAATTACAAATGTACGCTGAAACAGGTTATGGCAATCGCTGCGTATATGCTCTGCAAGCATTGAAGAGCGCTATGAAGTGGGATGAAGAACATTATGGACGCGAATGTGATCTTGATACCTATAAAATAGTCGCTATTAGTGATTTCAATATGGGTGCAATGGAAAATAAAGGCTTAAATATTTTTAATGCCAAGTATGTGCTAGCGACACCGGAAACCGCTACTGATGATTCATATACTGCTATTGCTGCTACCATTGCCCACGAGTATTTTCATAATTGGACAGGAAATCGCGTTACTATTTGTAATTGGTTTCAGTTGAGCTTGAAAGAGGGATTAACCACTTTTCGCGAACATTCTTTTATTGAAGATACCGTTTCTCCAGTAGAACGTTATAGTAATGCCAACTACTTGCGGGTTACCCAATTTCCAGAAGATGCTGGTCCTATGGCTCATTCAGTTCGGCCCGATTCTTATGTAGAGATAGCCAATTTTTATACCCCTACTGTGTATAGAAAAGGTGCCGAACTGTTTCGTATGTTGCGTACTATCGTCGGACCTGAAAATTATCGTAAGGGAACCGATCTGTATTTTCAGCGTAACGATGGCAAAGCTGTAGCCGTTGAAGAGTTTGTGCAAGCAATAGCCGATGCATCGGGAATAGACCTCACCCAATTTATGTTGTGGTTCCGCCAAGCAGGAACGCCGACACTTGATGTGCAAGATGACTATTTGACTGATCAACAAACCTATATTCTCAAAGTTAGGCAATCCTGCCCGGCAACACCTGGGCAAGCAGCTAAAGTTCCTATGCTAATCCCGCTTAAATTTGGCCTGCTTGATGCCAATGGACATGAAGTGCAAATCGAGAAAGACTTGTTGTTATTACATCAAGAGTATCAAGAATTCCGTTTTACTGGCATTACTTCAAAACCTGTACCCTCTTTATTACGAGGATTCTCTGCACCAGTAAAACTTAACTACGAGTATACCGACGAAGATTTGCGTTTATTATTCATGCACGATACGGATGTATTCAGTCGTCTTGACGCAGGTCAAAGATATAAAGTTAATTATATGACCAACCTGATGCGTGATTTTCATGAGGGACGAGAGCTGAAATTGTCAGGAAAATTTATTGATATGTTTAGTGGTGTTCTAAATAGCCACATCCATGATCCGTGGCTTCTAGCTGAGATGCTATCGTTACCTACTGAAAGATATCTCGCCGAACAAATGGCTGTAGTTGATATAGAAGCAATTAGTGTCGTACGAGATTTTGTAATCAAACAATTAGCAGTCCAATTACAATCTGCGTTTCTTGATCTTTATCAGCATTGTAATACTTCTACGGTGTCTCCTGTATTTAATTCCAAGCAAGCAGGCTGGCGAAGCGTTAAAAATAGTTGCTTAAATTATTTAATAGCACTGGGTGATCCACGTATTGTCCATGATTTAGCCATTCCACAATTTAATGCTGCACTATCGCATAATATGACTGATGCTCAAGCAGTTTTGCGATCATTGGCTGATATAGATGGGCCAGAGCGTACACAAACACTAGAAAAATTTTACAAGCGTTGGAAACAAGATCCGCATGTAATGGATGATTGGCTTGAAATCCAAGCTGGTTCTCATTTACCAACCACTGTCGCTGATATCAGACGATTGATGCAGCATGAGGTATTTGATATAAGAAATCCGAACAAAGTAGGGGCACTGATAGGATACTTTGCTCGCAGTAACCTGACAGGTTTTCATCATGCTGGTGGTGAAGGGTATGCCTTATTGGCCGATGTGGTTTTGCAATTAGATACGGTTAACGCTGATATTGCTGCCTGGTTACTAAAACCTTTAACTATGTGGAAACGCTATGATGATAGGCGACAAGAGTTAATGTTAGCACAATTGCGCCATATTCAATCGCATGCAACATCTACTGGGGTACTTGAGATAGTAGGAAAGAGTTTGGCTAATGCACCGGTTCTTCATATTCTAGAGCGTCCTAAATCACCATTAGTCGCATTAAGTGTCATGGCACACCCACTACCAGTACTTCAATTAGAACGAAAACCAGAGCTAACAAGCCATTCCAGTGGCTATACATCTTAGTGGCCAACTATAGAACAGCCATTCAAATACGTATCTCGTCTTTGCGAACCCTGCGTTTTTTGCAGGGTGAAGCAATCTAGTCAAGTTCGCGCTGCTTTTCAGAAATGACAGAGCTTATGTACAACTGATTTTTATGCTTTTTTCTTCTTCTAATAATATTAAATTTATTTAATCTTTTATGATTGTTTTTACTATGCAAGGTAATTTCTGTGGAAAAGATAAAAAAACTAAATTTATTCATTTAGTTATATTGATTGTTTCCTGTGGAAAACTTAATGGAACAGCCTGGTAAGTAAGTGAAGCTGTGGGTAAAAAAGCAACCATAGTTTTTTTACATAGACTATCCACAGGTTAAATGGGTAGTAGTTAACAGCTTGTGCTTTGACAGGGTGGGAATGACAGCCATAAGATGGGTTATTGAATTAATAAGGATGTTTTATGTCGTTTTCTACCTTGTCTGAGTGGCTAGCATTTATCTCATCTATTCATACGACTGAGATGGATCTTAGTTTGGAACGAGTAACCCAAGTCGCAGAACGGCTTAGTTTATTAAGTCCGTCATGTCCGGTTATTATGGTTGGCGGCACGAATGGTAAAGGGTCAACAGTTAGAGGACTAGAATCTATTTATACGGCAGCAGGCTATAAAGTAGGCGTGTTCACTTCTCCTTTTTTATTTCGATTTAATGAGCAAATCCGTATTCAGGAACAAGAAGCAAAAGACGATGAAATCTGTTCAGCATTTGCAGAGATTAACGAAAGTAGAGGAGCAATTACTCTTACGCCATTTGAATTTCACACACTTGCCGCTTTAGCTATTTTTAAACGACATAATTTAGATCTGTGGGTGCTAGAAGTGGGATTGGGAGGCCGACTGGATGCGGTCAATATCATTGGTGCTGATGTGGCTATCGTGACCACCGTGGCTATTGATCATACTGATTACTTAGGTGATGATCGAGAGGATATAGGCTGGGAAAAAGCGGGTATTTTTCAAGCGAATAAACCGGCTATCTGCGGCGATTTTAACCCACCAAACGCATTGATAGCTTATGCTAAGAAAATAGGTGCACAATCATTCTACCAGGGCACGGATTTTCGTTATGTCGAAGGAACGAGTAACTGGTCCTGGCAATGGCAAGATAAAATATATAATGATTTACCTTTGGCTATGCTTGCGACGCAAAATATGTCTACTGTATTAATGGCTGTTACGTTGTTGCAACAACAATTGACTGTACCACGAAAAGCACTGAATCACGGATTGGCAAAAGCTATATTGACAGGACGGCAAGAAGTTTTAACTGGGCCAATCACACAGATTTATGATGTGTCGCATAATCCTGCTTCAGTAGCTTTTTTGGCGAAACGGCTAAGTCAATTACCTTGTTCTGGGAAGACTTATGCTGTTTTCTCTATGCTAAATGACAAAGATATTGAAAGTAGCTTACAGGAAATTAAAGATAGCATTGAGCATTGGTATATTGGGCCTATTGTCAATAAACGCGGAGCTTCTCTAGAGGTGCTGCGTACTATCTTTCAAAAAGTAGAGATAGGCGCAGCGGATTTCTTTCCTACATTGCCTGCTGCGCATCAAGCTGTATTACAAGTAGCTAAACCCGGTGATCGTGTGGTGGTGTTTGGTTCGTTTCATACGGTAAGTGAGCTTAAGTTGGCGTTCCCCCCACCCTAATTCTCCCCCACAGAACGGGGGGAACGTCAATTAAGCTAATGCTTTCATCACTTTTAGCCCCCGCGCGCACATGTCCACATTGTGTACGCGTAAATAGTCTACGTCTTGATTTGCTAGATATAACGCGGTCGCCATCGTTTCAATATCGCGTTCACTGGGTGGGCGAGGGGTAAATAAGTGCATGAATGATTTGCGGGAGTGTCCGACTAATAAGCGTGTGCCTAGTTTTTTGAACTCATTAATATGTTTTAATAAAGCCAGCGATTGATAAGCGGTCTTACCGAAGCCAATGCCTACATCTAAAATCACTCGATTCGAGGCAATGCCAGCTTGTTCTAGTGTGATAATTTGGTTTTTCCCCCACTGATATAAGAAATTGACAGGGTCTTGATCACGTGGGATGGTTTGTTTCGGGTCTGCGGGAATAGTGATGTGATGCATGACGACACAATCCACGGTGGAATTGGCAATACATTGACGCATGTTTGGCTGGGTAAGTCCTGTTACATCATTAATCCAATCAATGCCGGATGCAATGGCCTTAGCAGCTGTTTCTGCATGACGAGTGTCAACACTAATTTTGGGTTGTAGAAGAGAAAATAAGCTACGATCTTTTAACGCAGATAAAATAGGCTCTAATCGTTGCCATTCTTCTGCAGCATTGAGCGGGCGATGCGCATTCGGTCTAGTCGATTCAGCGCCGATATCAATAATCTCTGCGCCATAGGTGATTAAGCATTGGGCGTGCTCCAAGGCTTTCTCAATATCGAGATAATGACCACCATCTGAGAATGAGTCGGGGGTCACATTAAGAACGCCAACTAATTCTGGGGTGTCTACCCGGTGAGCAATTTGTCGTGTATGTAAGGGTGCTTCACCGGTAAATCGTGATCCCCAAGGGCTCACGATTTCTGCAGCCGATTGACGGTGGATAGGATGAATCCAGCGTGGGGCAACATCAGCGAGTGGCCATAAAGCAAAAGGTCGTTCAGATAAATCACGATGCGGTAAAGTCAGTTTATCATCATGATGAACCATGTCATCCCAAGTAAGCACATCAATATCAATGAGGCGTGGACCCCAATGTCGTTTTTCAGGTTTACGGCCTATGCTGTGTTCAATAGTCTTAATGTGGGTAAGCAATTCATGCGGGGTCAGCGATGAGTGACAGCGTAACGCTAAATTAATATAAGGTTGGTCCCACGATGACGGAGCATTTTCTGGCAATAAGGCATCGGAGATGTAAAGGGGCGAAACTTGCTCTACGGTCGTATTGGGAATCTGTTTGATAGCCTGCAGTGCTAGCCGCAAATGCGAAAGCCGATCACCTAAATTAGATCCTAAGCCTAATATCACCATAAATTTTACATATCCCCGTAATGAAAAGTAATGCCATTTTGTAAATCAGTAATAGTCGAAGGGTATTTAGTGATAGCCACCCCTATGTTGATTTGTTGTGGTATGGTTTTTTTAATAATGAGATATACCTCACGCGCCAAATGTTCGACAAGGCGGCAATGACGCGAGCTCACTTCTGTGCGAATAGCGGCCGCCAGGGTTGAATAACAAAAGGTATCTTCCAAGCGGTCTGTTTCGCAAGCGGTGGGCGGCTGTGGAAAATCTATCGTGATATCGAGGGTGAGTAACTGTTTGCGCAAGCGTTCATCTTCTGGCCAGCCAAAATAAATATTTAG
>MGXV01000020.1:56688-158019 GCA_001801485.1 Gammaproteobacteria bacterium RIFCSPHIGHO2_12_FULL_37_14 | reverse complement strand
GATCCCGCGGACAAGCCGCGGGATGACGGTGTGTCAGAAGTGCTCATTGTAGAATCTTACTTATTTTTTTCATAACTTCTTCAGTCAATTTGGTTTTTACTTCTAGCGCGCCGATGTTTTCATGTAATTGTTCTAATTTGGTTGCGCCAGTAATCACAGAGCTTACATGGCGATTCTTCAAACACCAAGCAATAGCTAACTGTGCCATGGTACATCCTAATTCTTCAGCCAATTTTGTCAATTGACGAGTTTTATCAATTAAGCGCGTAAATTCATTGGGAATCAACCAAGCTTCTTTCGCTAATCGGCTATCTTGCGGTATGCCGTTATTATATTTGCCTGATAGTACACCAGAGGCTAACGGACTCCAGATGGTAGTTCCCATGCCATATTTTTCAAAAAGAGGTAAATAATCCTGTTCTAAATGATCGCGGAAGAACATATGATATTTAGGTTGCTCCATTGAGGGCTTAATGCAATTTAACTGTTCCGCCAGTTGATACGCGGATGCAATTTGGGCTGCATTCCACTCTGAGGTGCCCCAGTACAACACATAACCTTGGCGAATGAGGTAATCCATCGCTAAAACAGTCTCTTCGATCGGCGTCTCTGCATCGGGACGATGACAATATAGCAGATCAACATAATCTAAATCTAAGCGTCTTAGTGAGTTCTTAGTACCTTCTAGTAGATGTTTACGTGACAAGCCCGTGTCATTAGGCCCATTACCGCCCCAAAATATTTTGGTAGATAACACGAGATCTTCACGTCGAAAATCTTTCACCACTTTGCCTAATAAAATTTCAGCTTCGCCATGCGCATAACTTTCGGCGGTATCAAAGAAGTTAACTCCCTCATCAAATGCCGCATGCATCAGCGCTTTAATTTCAGGTTGGCCAATTTGTTTGCTGAAGGTGATCCATGAACCAAAAGCGATTTCACTGAGCTTGATGCCCGCCTTGCCGAGTTTGTTGTATTGCATAAATAGAGTCCCATCCTGAGAGCGAATGGTAGCTATTCTATCATTTGGCGGGCAGAAGGATAGAGGGGGCCTATAGTCAAATCATCGGCGGCTCTTAGGAGGTTGAGGTTCCGGTGGCGCTGCTTCAGCTGCTGCGCCGGCACCAAAAATCGTATGCGGCGACGTAGCATAATGAGAATCACTAATAGAGCTACGATATTCACGCAAATTTTTGAGTTTATCTACCCCCTCCAGAGTTAAATCCGGTTGTTGTTCTAGATAGCTAATGCAACGTGAGATTAATGAGACAGGTGGCGAGGTAAGAGATAATTTTTGCGTTATTTCAAAATAATTATAAATTTGCAATACCTCGGCAGGACTCATCCATGCTTTTTGCTCAACACACTCAACTAAGCTTTGGTAATAATGGTTTTTTAAAATTTCATTGATTTTTTCGCGAAATGGATCAATATATTTTTCGTTATCAGAATGCAGCCATTTTAAATAGGCTGGAAATAATTTAATTGTATTAGTTAGATCAGCCTGAAAGAAGTCAAGCGCTTTGTCAATTAATAGATAAGCAATATTATCAAATTGATATAATTCTTGTGTCAAGAATATCGATCCCCAAGCGTATATACCGCCTAATAAGCTCTTCAACAATAATTTAAAATCATCCTTATTGCACTTATTTAAAATAATTTCGATAATGCGCGGATTATTATTGTCTTCAGGAAAAAATTTTAATAAATGAGAAATGCTATAACGAAACGTATTATCTGATGCACTATAAAGACTTAGAGGTGAACTCAAAATATCAATCCAGTGCTCTTTTAAAGCTAATTTATTTTTTTCGCTAAGCAGAGACAAAACCTCCTCTACATTAAACCAGATATACTGGGTATGTGTTTCTGCTAACTTCTCCTTAATAAATTTTTCCTCTGCTTTTCTTAATAATTCGCTATCATGAAACATCCATGCAAGGTTCCATACACGGAGTAATGGACCCATATGTCCAAATGATTGCACTTTATAAGAATTCACATCCCATTGAGCAACTAAAGATTTTATTAATGACAGCCGCTGTTGATCATTTGTTTTTAACAAAAATGCGATATATCTTCCTAACTGATCCACATTAAAGTGTTCAATGTATTTTTTAAAATTCTCTAGAGGATTACATTCAGGGTCTGGTGTCATATGTTTACATTGATAAGCATTCTCCATTGACCCACTAAGCAGCTTGTCTAAATCAATAGCTGCTATTGCTTTACACACTATGGCATTTTCATCGGGTGTTAATTCTTTAGTTAAAATAAGCTTGCTTATATAACCCTCCAATAGGAGCAACGGATTTTTTTCTATGGCAGAAAAGAGTGTTGATGATGCTTGTTCCATATATTTGTCTCTTAAATTCTTTATTTCTTCATCAATCTCTTTTCTTACATCAGGAGGATATAATGAATCGGGTGCTACTATTTTGGTTAAGCTCATTCCACTGCCATACACACATATAGCCTTAAATAAGTTGATATTCACTGTAAAAAAATCTAACTTTCCAATAGGGGCGGCTCCTGAAGGATATTCTTCAAGCCATGAGGATAAAGAAAATAGCGCCCTATCGAGAGTGATTTTTGCAGAGTCTAGCCATAATTTCTTTAACTCATCGTTAGTGGGATTTTCTATCAACCTAACGGAATTATCTCTACCCGAATATTCCATCAGTGGCACACTTTCACCTGTTTTACTCAAATGTAGCTGTTGTAGGTAAATCGCTTGCAACAAAGGTGAGATAGGCGTATTTGGGTAGCTATTAGAATAAAAGTGACGATTATACAAACAAGGATCATTTGTAAAACAAACCCCGTGGAATTCTTTAATGTGGAACAAGGCTTCTGTATGAGTTGAAATCCATCCATGACCAAAATTAGCACTGATGCCGCCCATTTTTAGAGTATGCAGAAGTTTATTTAACTGTTGCTGAGCGTCTACTGTTGATAACTTAGCGGCACTTCGGTGTTTTTTCTTTGCCAGCCCCGTTCCCACATCTTTTTCACCAATTAAGTGAAACCCTTGCATGTCAGGGTTTATCACCAAGTACCCTACTGAAGTATATGTGCCACTACCAAACCCAAGTATAGAAGTAGAGCGTAATGGATTTCCCTCTTTGTCACTGGCATCAGGCTTTGTAGTTCGCGTAGCAAACCCCAGCCTCCGATGTGCCTTACGAAGTTCTAATTCAGCAGCGGTTTCTTTTACCCCACCCTTTTCTAACTCTTTTGTGGGTGTGCCTACGCCACGAAACAATAGTTTGCCTTCGCGCAGTGCTCTCTGCAAATTATCATTAGACAGGGGCGCAGACTCATCGTAATGAGTGCTTTCTATAAAAAAGAGTTTCTCTAATTCATCTAGAGAAAGTAACTGATTGCCAGCATAAAGAATAGCCAACATAGATCTGAAAGGAGACCGACAAATATCATCTTCAATATAACGGTAAGCATCAGGTGAATGATACCTCTCTTTTAATTCATGAATGTTTTCATTGTATTGATCTCCCGCTGCGCAAATTAAACTTCTCGCTTGCGTAATTAATAATGCCATCTCTTCAAATGCCAAGTGATTATCACGAGCTATATCTTTGTATAAATCAAGGTATTCCGCCGCAAAATGAGGTCGAGCACGAATAATATCTAGGCAATCTGCATCATGTAATAACTTTTGTAAAATTGATTTAGGTTGAGTGTTTATCTGGCTTTGCCAAACAAACTCATCAGGGCCACTGTCTTTCTGCAAGCGATGATAGATGTTCCCAGGTTCGTAATCTTTATTTGCAATGACTTCAGCTATTTTTGTTGCTACCTCTTCTGAACATCCTATTTTCATTAAATAATGAAAACACATTAATGCGCTCTCATTGTCCCACTCATCTTTATCATCATTTAATCTAGCAGCATCATGAAATAAAGCAGCAATCTGTAGAAGGTGAAGATCATCAGCCATCAGTGAATTTGCATCAGGATGATGGTGGCGTCGATAAAAATTAGCAAAGATAGGAATATAAGAAGCTGCTCGACTTACATGCGCTATGCCATGATGCGGTCGTGCTACCTTTTCACTACGAGAATAAGAGGGATAAGGAATACAATAGACGGATTCAAAACAAAAACGAGCATGCTGTGCGATAGGCGCCGATAACTGCGGGCAGTTAACAAAACCCGGAATATTTCTTTGCGCCAAAATACCTCTAATATCCATAAAGTCATGCCTTTATCACGACGGGCTATATATACTTCAGTATAGTTAAAGAAACGGCAGTCGTGATAAAGATAAGTATTGTATTATCGTAGGGTGGATTACGGTGCAAAAAACGCACCTAATCCACCCTACATTTTGCCTCAAAATCAAAACCTACACTTTCAATCGCACCCCTATTCACCAGTAAAATTGATCAAATCAGTACGAATATGGTACTGTATGCAACCCTAATGAGGTTGCTATGCTCAGAATTAGTAAACTAACCGACTATGCCACATTAATTATGAGCCATTTGGCGGCTGACCCTGAACGCCTAGAAAGCGCGGCGGTGATTGCTGACGCCTTGCATTTAGGTTTGCCTACCGTAAGTAAGTTATTGAAGTTATTAGCAGATGCTGGGTTGGTTACCTCCGCGCGTGGTTCTGATGGTGGCTACCGTCTTGCCCGCTCGCCGGCGCAAATTACCTTAAGCGATGTTATCGCAGCCATAGACGGCGATCTGGCCTTAACTATATGTTGCGAAGGCGATAAGCTGTGCTCCCTCAATATGACTTGCACTATCCAGGATAATTGGAAAGTCATCAATCACATGGTCCAGGATTTGTTAGCTCAATTTACCGTCAAGGATATGACGTCACCATTGCGATCTAAGAGTTGGCTTTATGGCAAATAACTATCTAAAAGAAATTGTGAATAAAAGTTATCCTTACGGTTTTGTCACTGCAATTGAGTCAGATGCATTAGCACCCGGTTTGTCTGAAGAGACGGTGCGCTTAATCTGGGAAAAGAAAAAAGAACCACAGTTTATGCTGGAGTGGCGTTTGCGTGCTTATCGCCATTGGCTAACCATGACATCCCCACAATGGGCGCATGTACATTACCCTGAAATCGATTATCAAAATATTATTTATTACTCAGCGCCACGCACGAGTAAAGATGGACCAAAAAGTATCGAGGAGGTGGATCCTAAATTACTGGAGACTTATAAGAAACTTGGTATTCCGCTGCATGAGCAAAGTCGTTTAGCGGGGGTGGCGGTCGATGCGGTATTTGACAGTGTTTCCGTAGCGACGACTTTCAAAGCAAAGCTAGCGGAAGCAGGCGTCATTTTCTGTCCATTATCAGAAGCAGTCCATAAACACCCTGAATTAGTAGAAAAATATTTAGGTACGGTGGTCCCCTATCGCGATAATTTTTTTGCTGCGTTAAATTCAGCCGTATTCAGTGATGGCTCGTTTGTGTATATACCGAAAGGCGTGCGTTGCCCGATGGAGTTGTCGACTTATTTCCGAATTAATTCGGCGAAGACGGGGCAGTTCGAACGCACACTTATTATTGCTGATGAAGGCAGCCATGTCAGTTATCTCGAAGGTTGCACAGCACCGATGCGGGATGAAAATCAACTGCATGCGGCGGTCGTGGAGTTAGTGGCGTTGGATAACGCGCAAATCAAATATTCCACAGTACAAAATTGGTATCCTGGCGATGAAGAAGGTCGTGGCGGTATTTTTAATTTTGTCACCAAGCGCGGCGCTTGTCGTGGCGTGAAGTCGAAAATTTCCTGGACGCAAATTGAAACAGGGTCAGCGATTACCTGGAAATATCCTAGTGTGATTTTGCAAGGCGATGATTCGGTCGGTGAGTTTTATTCAGTGGCATTAACGCATCACCGTCAACAAGCAGATACGGGCACCAAGATGATTCATATCGGCAAAAACACGCGTAGCACGATTATTTCCAAAGGTATTTCGGCGGGTTATGGGCAAAATACGTATCGTGGTATGGTGCGCATGTTACCGACGGCGACGAATGCGCGTAATTTTACGCAGTGTGATTCCTTATTACTAAGCCCGACCTGCGGTGCGCATACCTTTCCTTATATTGAAGCGAAAAATCCAACGGCGCATGTGGAGCATGAGGCGAGCACGTCGCGAATTGGCGAAGATCAATTATTTTATTGTCGACAACGGGGCTTGAGTGCAGAAGACGCTGTATCGATGATTGTGAATGGGTTTTGTAAGCAAGTATTTAAGGAATTGCCGATGGAGTTTGCAGTGGAGGCGCAAAAGTTGTTAGAGGTGAGTTTAGAGGGGAGTGTGGGCTAATGTTATCGATTAACAATTTACATGTTTCTATCCAAGACGAGAAACAAAATGCAAAAGCTATTTTGCGTGGCTTGACTTTGCAAATTAAACCCGGCGAAGTACATGCCATCATGGGCCCGAATGGTTCAGGGAAAAGTACATTATCCAATGTGTTAGCTGGTCGTGAAGAATATCAAGTCAACAGCGGTAGCGTCGAATTTAATGGTGAAGATTTATTATCCCTTGCCCCGGAAGAGCGTGCAGCTAAAGGATTATTCCTCGCTTTTCAATATCCTATAGAAATTCCCGGGGTGAATAATATGTATTTTCTCCGCACTGCATTGAATAGCATACGAAAACAACACGGATTGCCACTTTTAGATGCAGCAGACTTTCTTTCGCTAATTAAAATCAAAGCGAAAGAAGTGGGCTTAAACGAAGCTTTTTTACATAGAGCAGTGAACGAAGGATTTTCTGGCGGTGAAAAGAAACGCAATGAAGTATTGCAAATGTTATTACTCGAACCTCGTTTCGTTATTTTAGATGAGACCGACTCGGGCTTAGATATTGATGCTTTGCAAATGGTAGCACAATGTGTCAATCGACAGCGCAATGCAGATCGTAGCGTATTAGTCGTTACTCACTATCAGCGCCTATTAGATTTTATTGTGCCAGATGTTGTACATGTCATGGTGAAAGGTCAAATATTAAAATCGGGCGATAAAAGTTTGGCATTAGAATTAGAAGCAAAAGGCTACGGCTGGATAGAAAGTGAGACAGTGAGATGAGCGAAGCATCTAATGCTTTACCAGCATGGCTAACGGATAGCTTACAAACCTTGCCTGATGATCAAGCACAGTCATGGCTAGTAGATTTTCGCATTCAGCAGCGTCAGATAGTCTTACAGCGTGGACTACCCACGCGTCGCGATGAACGTTGGCGGCAGACGGATATTTCCGCTCTCACTCAGCAAGCGTTTAATTTCGCACAACCACAGGATCAACTTCCTTGTCAGTGGACTCAACAGGCGCGGCTAGTAGATAGTGATTCTATTTTTCTGCTGTTCATTAATGGTTGTTTTATACCGCAGCGCTCGGATATTCGTTTGCTACCCATGGGCGCTATTGCATGCAGCATCAAAGACGCCATCCAACATCATGCTGAGTTAGTTCAAGCGCATTGGCATCACGATTTGAGTGTCCAGCATCATCCTTTCGCCGGATTAAATGCATCCTTATTTAGTGATGGATTGTTTTTATATCTGCCGCCGCAATGTCAATTATCCGTGCCGGTGCATATAGTGTATTTAACGAATCATCAGCAAAATGTGATGATGCACCCGCGTAATCTCATTATTTTAGATGACAATACAAAGCTGACTATTATCGAAGAATATACTCACGCACAGTCTGCACGTAACTGGACTAATAGCTTTACTACGATTTTTGTTGGCAAACAGGCGCTATTGGATCATCACAAGCTATATAAAGAGGATACGGCTTGCCATACAGCGACGACATGGGTGGAGCAAAGACAGGACAGCCGTTGTCATTTTTACCATGTTGCTTCGCAGGCGCAATTTGCCCGCGATGATTTGCTTGTCTCATTAAAAGAAAAAAATGCCGAGTGTAATACGAGAGGGTTTTATGGATTAACACGCGATAATCAGTCTATTACCCACTATGTTGAGATAGATCATCAAGCACCGCAGTGCAAAAGCGATATGTTGTATAAAGGAGTTTTGTGTAATCAATCTCGTGCCGCCTTTATTGGAAAAGTATTAGTGCAGCAGGCAGCGCAAAAGACACAAGCGCATCAAGCCAATCACCATTTATTATTAACGCCTGATGCAGAGGCTAGCGCACGACCAGAGCTGGAAATTTATGCCGATGATGTGCGATGTAAACATGGCGCTACGGTCGGGCAACTTGATGCGGATGCTTTGTTTTATCTCTGCTCACGCGGGGTCAGAAGGCAGGAGGCCATTGGCTTGTTACTCTCAGGGTTTGCTGAGGAAGTATTTGCCGGAGTAAGCCATTCAGCGATAGCGCAGCAAGTGAAGACTTTGTGCTGTTTAATAAACCCGCAAATATAGACAATTACACTCCATTTTTTAGGATAATTAATAATCACTAACATCCTGAAATACCCTATCGATATCTTGCCATGGTAGTGCTGTTACCTTATCAGTCACTTTATAACGCGCTGGCGTTCGGCAAATAATAGTCGAGCGCCAAGTAGCAGCACGCTTTTTCCTCGTGCCAATACGTCGTGTACGTTTTTTTCTATAAGACGTGAAATGTATTCCATAAACCGGATATTCCGCTATTTTCCAGTATTAGCCAAGGAAAAACGTCGTTTTTCCCCATCATGGCAATGGATACTAAGTCAACATACGTGTTAAAGCAAATTAGAAATGTCCTCTTTATTTTTTTATTATCTCTACTTTTCGGGGAGAAGGGTCAAGTGCTAACATTGACTATGTTATATGCTTTCTAAGCTATAAACATAGTCAATGTTAGCACTTGACCCTTCGACCTCTTCATCGACCTCTTCGCGCGGCCACAGACAGGGACGCTCTAAGTGGCATCTAGCGAAAATAGCGACACGCTTGAGAGGATTCAGTAGATGCCATATAGCCAGGCTCAGATGCTTGTGTTTTTATTGCTGTATCGACGGCAGCAGCGGGCACAAGCACCACGTCCTCTGACTGTGCATGGTCTATAGAAACTTGGGCACTATTCGTTGCCTGAAGTAACTCAGTCACCTGAGCAGTTGTCGTTTGATAATTCACTGGAGAAGGTGCTTGCGTTTCAATGGCAGTATTATCTGTTTGAATAGTAGGTATCAAATCCCGCTGTTCTACTAATTCAGTAACAATCGCCGCTGGTGTTATTAGTAACTGTGGAGTTAACAATACCTCTCGCATTTCCAAATAGCGATTATTAAATTCACGTTCTGCCTTATAATCTGAAAACGTACGCTTCTGCTTCTCTTCCCCATATATCTTGTCTAACAAGGCTAGCGAGGTTAAGCCATCACGATCAACAGCCGTGGCGTCAGCACCGCGCATTAATAATTCTTTTGCTGTTCTTGAATTATCATTTATAGCGGCAAGATGTAAAGCAGTACGTCCTTCCTTATCCTGAGCATTAACATCAGCACCATGTTCGACTAAATACTCTACTGCGATAATATCACCGGTGAGTGCCGCCAGATGTACTGGCGTTCGGCCATCGGTATTTTTTGCATTAACGTCAGCCCCTTTGCTGACAAATCTGTCAGCCACTCGGCTAAAGCCGTCCTTACCGATATGATGCAAATCAATTTTTTCAATTAATACATGCAAGGGTGTGTTGCCATTAGCATCGCTAGTTTTAGGATCAGCGCCACCTTCTAATAAGAAATCAATGAGGGATAACTCTTTAATAAACACTTGCTTTGCCTTTTCTGTAATAGACTCAGCCGTTTTTTGATAAATATCACTGGGTACCCGATCCTCGCAGCCGCGAATAGTGTATGATAACTCTCGTAGGCTATGTAATACATCCGAAAAAGAAGGCAAGGCTTCGACTGCCTGATTTAATAGCGTTAAACCACCCCTATTTCTAGCATTGAAATCAGCACCATGCTCTTTGAGTAAAGTAAGAAGTGGGATACGTGCTTCTGCGTACATAGCAGAAAATAGGAGTTCAACATAGCAAGGTGTATGGCGTGATGCATCAACACGCCATGACGCCTCGATGACATCTTTTTTCTCTGTCCGAGGAATAAGTAACCTCGTTGCTTCTAGATTGCCACTATGTACAGCAGCACTTAATGGTGAACCATATTTATACTGGTTCGCATCAGCGCCATGGTCGAGGAGTAATCTAATAATGGTGGTATGTTTCTCAGATACATACTGAAATTCTGTGCTCCCTGATTTGTGAGCGGCAATAAGCAGAGGTGTTGCTCCTTGCTTATTTTCTAGATTAACATTCGCCCCGCGGGCTAGTAGTGAGGTTACTTGTTCAACATCGCCACTCTCTGCTGCCTTATGCAGTCGCGAATTGCCATCTTTGTCTACAGCATTGATGTCCTGTAATGATTCGAATTCAGCAACAATCGCATCTTGATTTGCTAACCTGGCTGCTTCAACGGCTGTAACAAAAGATTGACGATCTATTGCGGGATGCTTTGCAAGTGCTTGTACAATAGCTAGATGACCTGCTTTCGCTGCTAACACAATAGGATATTGTTTTTTATCCAATCTCTCGCCACCTTGCTCATTGGGGTCGACACCAGCGGCCAGTCGTGCTTTAACCGCATTCATATCACCGACTGCAGCTGCACGCCACAGCGGAACTAAGTTGGCTACACCTGTGCTAGCAACATACTGTCCTTGTTCTACACAAGCATCAGCAAATCGAATGTGCAATGTCTCACGTCGAGCATCATCTTGCATTTGTCCTAAGTCATTCATGGTAACAATAGCATTGTCGGCACCGATTAAATTTAGGCTAGTTAACATGGCATGGGTTACTGGGAAGCCGCCGACGGAAACCCCAATAAAATTAACGCTAGATATATCTAAACCTTTTAGAAAAGATAACCCACCAAACTCGCCGCCGGAGAATGAAGAATGGCGTGGTTCAGAAAAATCTATACCCATGGCATAATCCATCAGTGTTTTAACCAAAAATTGATACTCATTGCTTCGATTAACGATTTTAGCCTCGAGCTCAGTTCGCTTATGTGTATTATCACTGTTGTCGTTTGATCGAAGATGATAACGGTAGCTATCGAGATATTTTTTGAGTCTTTTTTCCGCTAAATTCAATATGGGCTCAATATCTATATCAGCACCAGCGTGTATTAGCGATTCTACTATATGCATACTTCCGTCTAAACGATGGTATGCATGAGTGGTAGCTCGCTCAAGAAAAGCTTCTTCTGTCATCATTCCTCCAAATGAACCGCACGCAGTTGCGCCTCGTTTCAGTAAGTAGTCCACGATGTCAGGATGGTTAGCTTCTACTGCAGCCCTTATACCACTGTCATCACCTGTGTTATAATAACTATCGCGGGGTTTAATTTCTGCTCCAGCTTCAACGAGTAATTGAACGATAGGTAAATGTCCCGCTGTCGCAGCAAAGGAAAGAAGCGAATTAACAAAGCCAGTATTGCCACTACTGTAGGCAAATTCATTAGGGGAAAGGCCTTCTGTTAATAGAAACCGCACGGTTTCTATCTGCCCCAGTAAAATGGCATCACGCGCAGCTGCTTTGATTAAAGTATCAACCCAGCGCCGGCCTTTGGCCGTTTTTTCTTGTGCGATCACTTTTCTAATCCCATCTAGATCATTAGCTTGTACTAGGGTGCTTAAATCTGATAATGAGAGTGGCTGCGGGTTTCTGGGCGCTGACATAGTTTCAACCTCGTTAGTTTTTTATATTTTCATAGGCCTTTAAGAATGGGCACTGTAAGGACGTTTCTATATAATATGATTATTAATAGAGCGATTATGGGGGGGGTTAACCTATGAAGTCAACATACGTTCCAAAATTAGTACAAATATGGTACTGTATGCATCCTTAACGAGATTAATGATGAAGAGAGCCAATGGTAGCAGAAATGGCCAAGTTAAATCCTTATACCTTGCGTGCTGATTTTCCTATATTGCAGGCTAAAAACCGCGGTAAGCCATTGATTTATTTAGACACAGCGGTTTCAGCGCAAAAGCCACACCAGGTGATTGATGCAATACAGCATTATTATATGCATCAACATGCCAATATCCATCGTGGTGTCTACGAGTTATCTGAGCGGGCAACGCAAGCTTTTGAGGGTGTGCGGCAGACGGTGAAATCGTTTATCAATGCCCAATACACAGAAGAAATTATTTTTGTCCGAGGTACGACAGAAGCGATTAATTTGGTCGCACACAGCTATGGCCGCACTCATTTTCAGCCAGGGGATGAAATTGCTGTGAGCGTGATGGAGCATCACGCCAATATCGTGCCGTGGCAAATGGTTTGTGAAGCAACGGGCGCGGTGCTAAGAGTTATTTCTATGTCCGATGCCGGTGAGCTAGATATAGATGCTTATCGTCATTTGTTAAATCCACGTACCAAGATGGTGGCTGTCACCCATATTTCGAATGTATTGGGGACGATTAATCCACTCAAGGAAATGATCGCACTTGCGCATTCACAGCAGATTCCCGTCATGGTTGATGGGGCTCAGGCTGCACCTTTTTTCCCGGTGGATGTACAAGAGCTCGATTGTGATTTTTATGCTTTCTCTAGTCACAAAATGTATGGGCCGACGGGTCTTGGCATATTATATGGAAAAAAATCACTACTCGATGCGATGCCACCTTATCAAGGCGGCGGCGATATGATTGAGACGGTTTCGTTTGCGAAAACCACTTATGCTAAATTGCCAAGCAAGTTTGAAGCTGGCACGCCGGATATTGCTGCTGTTGTCGGTTTGGGCGCGGCGATTAATTATTTACAAGCGATAGGCATGGAAAAGATTGCCGCACATGAACGCGAGCTATTGCGGTATGCAACGGAACAGTTAAATGCTATTGCTGGACTAAGGATTCAGGGAACGGCTAAGCAAAAAGCCGGTGTGATTTCATTTATCATTGATAATCTTCATCCACACGATATAGCGACTATTTTGGATCACGAAGGTATTGCTGTACGTGCAGGCCATCACTGTGCCATGCCTTTGATGGAGCGATTAAACGTGCCTGCAACCGTGCGTGCTTCTTTTGGTTTGTACAATACCATGGAAGAAATCGATAAATTAGTAGCGGGTATCCAGCAAGCGAAGAGGTTATTTGCTTAATGTCAGAGTTACGCGAGCTTTATCAAGAAATGATTTTAGATCACGGCCGCCATCCGCGCAATTTTGGTGCGCTGACCAGTGCGAACCACAGTAAAGAAGGGTTTAATCCTTTATGCGGAGATAAAATAAATTTACATCTCTGTGAAAAAGCTGGGGTGATTGAAGATGTGCGATTTGAAGGTTGTGGCTGTGCTATTTCGATGGCATCAGCTTCCTTGATGACCGAAGCGATTAAGGGAAAAACAACGAAAGAAGTGATCCAGTTATTTGCGAATTTTCATGCACTAGTGACAGAGCAAACGTGTGCTACCGAACAACTGGGAAAGCTGGCCGTATTTAGCGGGGTGGCGGCTTATCCTGTGCGTGTGAAGTGCGCTATTTTGGCATGGCATGTTTTGAAGGCGCTGCTAGAAAACGATGCGGCGCCAGTGAGTACAGAGTAGCGCGTTAAATTAGAGGAGATCACATGATTACGTTAACCGATGCAGCAGCGACTTATATTAGAGCACTGCTAACAAAAAAAGGCGACCATGCTGAGTTTCGTTTATCACTAAAAAAAACCGGTTGTTCCGGTTATAGCTACGCGCCCAATGTTATCGCACAACTGAATGATAATGATATTTGTGTCGAGACTGATAAAGGTTTAAAAATCTACCTCGACTCACGCTATACAGATTATTTAAAAGGGTTAGTCATCGATTATCGCGATGAAAATACCATGGGCTTAAAACAAAAGCGCCTAGTTTTTATTAATCCTAATGAAGAAAGCCGTTGTGGTTGCGGCGAAAGTTTTAACATAGAGAAATAATTATGTTTCATGCAGAAATGTCA
Organism: Gammaproteobacteria bacterium RIFCSPHIGHO2_12_FULL_37_14; assembly: GCA_001801485.1. Next base: position 144,048 of record MGXV01000020.1, on the reverse strand, counting down.
GTCGAAGTACAGCGTGAGTGTGAGGCGGCATTGATTCCCTCGGGTACTAAGGTGAGTTTGCAAAAAGGCACGCAAGTACTAGTTACCCAAATGTTGGGCAACTCATATACTGTTTATGTTAATGGTAACTTGGTGCGTATCTCTGGCAAAGATGGTGATGCATTAGGGTTAGTTATCATGGAAGACGAAGATATTAATGCATTGCCAGGTACGGTAGAAGATAAAGTCTGGGCGCAATTAAAAACCTGTTTTGATCCCGAAATTCCCGTTAATATTGTCGACTTGGGGTTGGTCTATGGGTGCAATGTGATTGCTTTCCCGAAAGAAAGTTATCGCATTGAAATTACGATGACACTCACCGCACCAGGCTGTGGTATGGGCCCGATATTGGCGAATGAAGTAGAAGAAAAAATCCGCCAAATTAGCGACGTGGTCGAGGTGAAGGTAGATGTTGTATTTGATCCACCGTGGGATCGTAGCAGAGTGAGTGATGCGGCGAAATTACAGTTAGGGTTGTTATAGTATTTTAAAGAGGAGAGCTAGCATGAGTATTCAAGACACCATTAAACAACAGATTACTGAAAATCCAGTTATTCTCTATATGAAAGGCTCAGCTGAAATGCCATTGTGTGGCTTTTCAGCAAAAGCGACTAATTTATTGAAAAGCTGTGGTGTAAAGTTCGCAACCGTGAATATATTAGATAATCCAGAAATACGCCAAGGTATTAAAGACTATTCCAATTGGCCAACCTTGCCACAGCTATATGTTAATGGTGAATTTGTCGGTGGCTGCGATATCATGATAGAAATGTATGAAAGTGGCGAGTTACAAGAGCTAATAAAAAGTGTTGTGTCAGAGAAGTGACAAGTGATCCCCCTCTCCTCCATACAAAACAGGCTTTGTTGAATAAATAAAATTTTGTGCAGTTTCAGGTAGGGTGGATTAGGCGCTTTTTGCCGTAATCCACCGTGAATTGGTGGATTACGACGCAAAAGGCGCGTTTAATCCACCCTACGATTGTGTAAGAATTGATTTATTCAACAAAGCCTACAAAACATAGGGGAGAGGAGGTTCCTAATCCACCTTTTTTCGCGAAATCTTTTTCCACCATTTCATCCGCGGCAAGTACATCAGCAAAAAAATTAATATGGTAATGGCTAGCGCATCCAGGTACATACCGAATGCGACGGCTAATCCTATTGCTGCTGTCGCCCACAAGGTAGCTGCGGTCGTGATGCCAGTCATATAATCACCCTGGCGGAACATAATGCCTGCGCCTAAAAAGCCAATACCAGAAATAATTTGTGCGGTGAAATGGGCGGGATCAGGAGGGGTCATGTGTTGGCCGATGACACCAAAAGCACAGGCACCTAATGCGATAGCACTATAAGTCCGTATCCCTGCCGTGGAAATGCCATGTCGCTCTCGCTCCCAGCCCATGACCCCGCCCAATAAGCAGGCAAAAAATACGCGAAATATCATTTCCGGATCAAATGTCATGATTAAGCATCCTTTCATTTATGCCCAAGCTATACCTAGCTATTTTCATTTAGGATAACTGAATATCTCAATTTAAAGTAGAGAATTCATGCTACAATTTAACCATAAAGTACCAGGATTATACGCATGCCAACCATGATTGCCGGAAATATTAATATTGACTCATTGCAATTCATCATAGCAGTTGATCTTACTCCGCTGTGTTTTTAATCTCTGTTCTGTATGATTTCACGCATTTTCCTGCACACGGTTTGCATGACATGAACATTGTGGATGCAAGCGAGATGACAATAGGCGAGTAATTGCGTTTTGAATAAATAATGTAAATAAGCGCGTGAATAATACTTACAGGTGTAACAGGCACAGCCTGGCATGATAGGGTTTTCATCTTTAGCATAAATCGCTTTTTTAATAAGAATGCGACCGCCTTCAGTACCTTTTGCAAAAGTGAGCCAATCGTCTCGCTCCACAATGTCACCACAATACAGTGTTCCATGCCGGGCATTACGTGTTGGTGCAACACAGTCGAATATATCAACCCCCTTGGCTACCACATCAATCAAATCCTGCGGCTGTAAGCCCACACCCATGGTGTAACGCACTTTATTAGCTGGCAATAGTGGGCGTATCCAGTCCATTATTTCCGCCGTTTTTTTCATATCGAATCCAATGACTTCACCGCCAATCGCAATGCCATCCATGTCTAGATTAACAACAAACTGGGTACTGTCTTCACGCAGGTCCCGATGACTTCCTCCCTGAATGATGCCAAATAAGGCTTGCTGATACCCATAGTTGGATTGTGGATTCTTCTCATGTTCTTCTTTTGATTCTAGTAGCCAGCGATGCGTGCGTTGCAATGCCGCCATGGCCGCATCCCGTCCACCTTCCTCTGGCGTACACTCATCGAAAGCCATGATGATATCTGCGCCTATGCTTTTTTGTGTTTGTATAGAGGTCTGGGGAGTAAGGTGAATAATCTTGCCAGTAATAGGATGTTTAAAATGCGCGCCTTTATCATCAATTTTACAAATCTTGCCATTTTTAGAAAGACTTAATACTTGAAAGCCGCCACTATCAGTGAGCATAGCTTGAGGCCAACTCATGAACTGGTGCATGCCGCCAGCTGCCTCAATAATTTCCATGCCTGGCGAGCACAGCATGTGATAAGTATTACCGCCTAAGATAATTTGTGATCCTGAATTGACCAAGTCATGCGGGGTCATGTAATTGACTACCGCATAAGTGCCCACAGGCATGAAAGCCGGCGTCATGACATCACCATGGGGGGTGGTGAATTTCATCACCCGGGCTGGTGAGGAAGGGTGTTGTTTGATGAGTTCAGAGTGGTATAGATTGGGCATCTTCATAGTCTTTTTGATGAGTAGGCCATAGTGCCAGAAAACGTGTCAGATTGCAGTAATGGGACTATAATGCTCAGGATTGTTTAGTCGGAGTTATAGTTTATGCACGCTTCTCGTCACTACACGCTGGTGGATCGCTTATGTCTAGGTCTAGATCAGGGTATGCGTTCATTGTTAGGAGAGGCGAGGACTACGGCTCGGTTTTATCCAGCACATGATATGGCTGAACCTATACTGACAGACGAGCAGAAAAAACAGTCTGCAGCGCTGATGCGTGTTAATCATGCCGGGGAAATTTGTGCGCAAGCTTTATACCATGGCCAGGGATTAGTCTCACACAGCCCGCGGGTGCGCGAGAAAATGCAGCACGCGGCTTTGGAGGAGGGCGATCATTTAGCCTGGTGTCAGCAACGGTTAGATGAGCTACACAGCCATCCTAGCTATCTTAATCCATTTTGGTATTCGGGCGCATTTTTAATAGGCATGGTAGCTGGCATGGTGGGCGATACGTGGAGCTTGGGTTTTTTAGCAGAAACGGAGCAGCAAGTTGTTAAACATCTAGGGTCGCACTTGCATTTACTGCCGGCAGAAGATCAGAAAAGTGCAGCGGTGTTGCAGCAAATGCAAGTGGATGAGGCAATGCATCGCGATGAAGCGTTGAATTTGGGCGGCAAACTCTTGCCTGCGTTGGTTAAGCAAGCCATGGCGCTGACCTCTAAAGTGATGGTAAAGGTGGCTTATTGGGTTTGATCGGCAAAAGGGGAGGCTAGATGGTGCGTGCGCTTGTTACTGGGGCAACTGGATTTGTCGGTCAATTTTTTATTCCTTACTTACTAGAACAAGGTGTTTCCGTTCGAATATTGGTGAGGAATGCGCGACAACATGTTTTTCCTGATAAAGTCGCACAGCATGTCGGCGATTTAATCGATGCTGCTAGTTTAAAGGGGGTTGCCGAGGATATTGATATCATTTTTCATTTAGGTGGACATGCGCATGCTTGGAATGAGGGTAATGAAGCGGGGGAGCAGCAGCATACAAAAATTAATTTCGTTGGCACACAGAATATATTAAATGAGGGTATTCGCGCTGGCGTTAAAAAATTTATTTTTTTTAGTACGATTAAAGCAGTAGCTGATTCTAGGCAATGTATAGATGAAAAGTGGGATGCTCACCCTGATACTCCTTATGGCAAGGCAAAAAGGGCAGCGGAAGAATGGGTGTTGAGTCAAGGGCATCAGCATAGTATGCCTGTCTGCGTGTTAAGATTGGCGTTGGTATATGGGCCGCTGTTAAAAGGTAATCTATATCAAATGTTGCGAGCTATCGATAAAGGTTATTTTCCGCTAATTCCTGCTGTGAAAAATCAACGTTCATTAGTTAGTGTATATGATGTATGTCAAGCAGCGTGGTTAGCCGCTAACTCTGCACAAGCCAATGGAAAAATATATTTCGTCACAGATAATAAAGAGTATTCGACATATGATATATATGCTCTTATGCGCGTTGAACTAGGACGACCCAAACCACTTTTTCATCTGCCATTATGGTTATTTAAGCTTCTTGCCTTTGTTGGGGATAATGGAGAGCGTATTCTGCGCAGACGGTTACCATTTAATTCACAAGCGTTTGATAAATTATTTGGCATTGCACATTACAGTTCTTTGCGCATACAACAAGAGTTAGGGTTCTGTCCTCACTATTCTTTGCAGAAACTGATGCCTGAGATAGTGCAAGTCTATTCTAAAGGCTAAATTAGAGTAATGGGCGGAGTATCCTATTTTTTGTCGTGTACAGAGAGCTTTATAGCATATTTGAAGAGATTTTTCGCATAACGGCATTAACATGCGAGTGCGACAAAGCAAACCCATGGAATGCAGCAACGCTTAAGCGCAGCAACGTCATGTCAGAAAGGGCAATAACCGTCGCAGTTCTTAACCCTGATAGCGAATAAAAGCCAGTCTCATTTAAGCCAATTGCCCTCTCAGGGCCCAAGGTGGCTACAGACTCGGAATGGATAGCATTATCTTTGATGCTTAACAATCTAACATCGGCGGACCCGCTTACTATTAGATAGACGCTATCGACAGAGTCACCTTGCGTTACAATGGTTTCTCCAGTTGGAATGTGTTTTTCAATAAATAAACTAGCTAGCTCTTCAATTTCCTGGTCGGTTAATTGGGAAAAGCAAGCCTGCTTTTTTATTAGACTCGTTTTATACGCTGAATCAACACTATTTTCCATATAGACGGCACCAAAAAAGGCTTATTTCCTCTAATCTTATCTGAAACAAGGCATATAAAGCGAGATATTTATTACATATTTTAAGGAGGGAGCCTTGATGTTATAACAGCAGATCCTACTACTTTTCTCTTTTTACAGATAGAATACTTCTATCTAACATTAAAAAGCACTAAGTTGAGCTCTATGGGCGCAGGCAGATTTTCTTTTTTTAAAGTAATAACTATCTTGCTATTGTTGTTTTTCGTCGAAGTATCTAGTTATGCAGCGACCCTTACAGTAAACAGACAAGCTGCATTTCTTAGTGTAGCTGATATTCACTTTGACCCATTTCTCTCGTGTAGTAAAGACGAAAAACCTTGTCCATTAATTGAAGCATTGCGGCGAGCGCCTACCAGCCAATGGCAAGATATATTTGATCAGTACAACAGACTAAGATCTCAATACTACCATGACACTCATCATTTGCTGCTAAAATCTACACTGCAGGAAATGAAAGACATTGCCAATAAAGCAGATATTAAATTTGTTTTAATCCTAGGAGATTTCTTAGGACATGACTTCAAAAAATCTTTTAGAGCTTATTCAAGTGACAAGACCGATTACTCATACCAAGCATTTGTACGAAAAACGATGGGATTTCTATCTAACGAAATAAACCATGCTTTTCCAACAGTTGATGTGTTTATTGCTCTTGGCAACAATGACTCATACAAAGGGGATTATCATCCTGAGCTACAGGGGTTATTTTTACAAGATATGGCTGAGCTTTGGTCTAAAACCATTAAAGACTCAGTGGCTAGGAATATAATGCAAAATGAATTTTTGCAAAGAGGCTATTACTCGATAAACATACCAAAACAACCAACTCTACGTCTAATAGTTTTAAATTCAGTCCTTTTTTATAAAGATTCACTGGATAAAAAAACAACGCAAGCAGCCATACGGCAACTTGCATGGCTACACGATGAATTAGAAGCGGTAAAACAAAAAAACCAAAAAGCCATAATTGCTTTTCACATCCCCCCAAGCGTCGATGTTTATTTGCCTTTTAAGAAAAATTTATTCATATCACTAGAGTTATGGCAAAAACAATATATTAAATATTTTCAAGCGGAGTTAACGGAGTTTTCCACTAGCATGATGGCCGTACTTCCAGCACATATTCATGTAGATTGGTTCCAAATTATACCCGTAGGGAATGGAGAAAAGGTTTTGATGAATACCACCCCCGCTATTAGTCCCTTGTTTGGAAACAATCCGGCGTTTAAAGTTTTTAGCTATGCGGTTCCATCGTTAGATTTACTTGGGTTTTCTACGTATTTTTATTCTTTTGATACCAGAAAATGGTTACAGGAATATAGTTTTAATATACAAAACCCCACAAATCACAATGGCATCCTGATGGGGGATGGGATGAGTTTTATTAAACTATCGGGACAACTTGCTGCTTATTATAAATGGACAATGCAATTATCGCCGATGCTAGATTTTCTATTGCAAACAGGGGCTGCAAATATTGATATTAGTTACAAGTAACGACCTATCCCTGGCAAGACTCACAATACACCGTGTATTGTTCATTATAAAAAATCAACCACATTAAATATCGACCTGTTTTTATCTATATGCATCACATGTAAATCCACGCACTGTGCGCCTTGAATATTTTGCAACACATCATCAACAAATAAGGTTTCATTGGCTTGTATTTTGTTTTCATGCATAACATGCAAAAAGGCTTCCGGATGCGGTTTTCTTTTGCCAATTTGGTAAGAATAATAATCCTTATCGAAATAATCTTGAAAAACATTAAACCCATACAGTTGATGACACATGCTGAAAACCGCATCTATATGAATTGCATTTGCATTACTTAAAAGAAACACTTTGTATTTTTTCTGCAGACTTTTAATGAGCTCCAACCTATCCCGTGGTAAATCAACCAACATGGCATTCCACGCATTATCGAATTGGTTATCGCTAACCTTAATATTTAACCTATCGTTAATCGTGGCGCGAAACAATTCACTGGTAATTTTACCCGTCTCAAAATCATCAAAAAATACATCTTGTGCAAGCGATGAATATAATTTATCTAAATTACTGGCTCCCAGCTTGTGAAAAGCATCATAGGTACGACGATAATCAATCTCTAAAATAACTCCGCCCAAATCAAAGATAATGTTCTTAATTGACATTGTTTCTCACCTATTTATTAAAGAATAAATCTGCTCACAGACATGCTGAGCAAATGGTAGCGAGGAAGTAAACCCTGGCGATACGGCATTCAAAATATGCATGGATTTATTATCGCCCTCTAACACAAAATCCATTTCTAGCTTTCTTTCTTGCATATTTAATAATTGCGCACGAATACCTGGCGGTCCGAATTTGGTATAGTTTTCTTTTTTCACTGCTGTGGCCAATTGAGCTGCTAACTTAACCAGGTAGGGTTTGCTGTATTTTTTCATTTCTTCTAGAGCCAGACGTTTAAAATCAAACTGCGAAACAGTGAGTAAACTAATTTGCCGACTAACAATATCAATAAATTCTGTTAATTTGAAGCGTTCAAAAATACCATATTGTTCTCGCCAAAAAGCAGGTATTGCTGTCGGGCCAATTTTTACTTTGCCATCAACGCTGACAGTAAAGTGAACGCCGAGGAATGGATTCTTTAAATCGGGCACGGGATAAATATGCGTTTTCATCGAAAAAACAGGCTCGTCGGCATATAAGTAAATGCCTTTGAATGGCAGCGAGCGATAATTTTTAGAAAAATCAAAGTCACGCGCTATGTTATCTGCATACAAGCCGGCAGCATTAACAATATAACTCGCTTGATATTTTCCGACAGTAGTACGTATGGTATTTCCCACTTGTCTTGCCAAATATTGCACGCCGCAGTGAATTTGTATGCCATCCTCTTCGGCATCTTTCTGCAAAGCAGCGAGGACGCTCTTTGGATTAACCGATGAGGTGGTGGGTGAAAACAATGCTCGCTGATAAGTCACAGCGCGCGGCTCAATTTCTTTTGCTTCTTCAGCAGTCACCTCAGTAAGATGCACACCATTATGACGGCCGCGCTTAAGTAACTCCGCCAGCCCCTGAAGGTCTTGTTCATTTTTAGCCACCACTAACTTGCCGCACTTATTAATAGGTAGTTTTTTTTCTTCGCAATAGGTTGTTAATAATTGATTTCCCAGCCTAGTGAATTTTGCTTTGAGGCTATCTGGTGTGTAATAAAATCCAGCATGTAATACACCGCTATTTCTCCCGCTAGCATGCCAGCCGCACATACCCTCTTTCTCAAGAATAACAATGCTAGCATCAGAAAAAGAATTTTTTAAACAACGAGCTACACTAAGGCCAATGATGCCGCCACCAATAATTAAGAAATCACATAGTATTGTGTTGGTCGCCATTGATATTCCACCCTCACTGCTTTTCGATTATAAAAAAGTGCTATATGATACCGTCTCACTTTAGAGCTGGCTATGACAAGGTACTGGTGTGTATAAAGCGACCAAAAAATTTATTGTTATCCATAGACAATCTATGGTTTCCTTTTTGATAGTGGGGGCGATTTCTGCTGTAATAAATTTTGTCTCATTTGCTATTTTTTGGCAGTACTTTAAAATTTCCTATTCTTACGCAGTATCCTATGCTTATGTGCTGTCTGTTATTTTTCACTTCGCTGCCAATCGAAATATGACATTCAAACATCGCGGAACGAGGATTACTTCGCAAATCCCCAAATACCTGGTCATGATTTTGATCAACTATTTGATTACACTTGCTATTGTCGATATAGCAGTGCAAGTTATGGGCTTATCTCCATATATTGGCATTGCACTATCCATAGGCGCAACGGTGGGAGTAGGCTATCTGATGTCGCGATTTTGGATTTTTCGGGCAGCAATACATTCATAACCCTAGTGGAGGTAATTTGAGGTACTTTATTACTGGCTGCGCAGGATTTATTGGCAGCAATCTGACAGACCGTTTGTTACAAGCAGGCCATGAAGTCGTTGGCTATGATAACTTTTCGACTGGATTACCTGTATTTCTAGAGGAAGCTCAACAGTCACCGCGCTTTACTTTAATTGAAGGTGACTTGCTTGACAAAACACGCATTGAAAAAAGTCTAAATAAAGTTGATATGGTATTTCACATGGCAGCGAATGCTGATGTACGCTTTGGTACTCACCATCCTCATAAAGACTTAGAACAAAATACCATCGCTACATTTCATGTCCTTGAAGCCATGCGCGCAAATAATGTACGGCGTATCGCTTTTGCATCAACGGGCTCTATTTATGGCGAAGCCAGTGTTATTCCTACGCCAGAACATGCCCCACTACCGATACAAACCTCTTTATACGGCGCATCAAAATTGGCTGCGGAAGGATTAATTCAGGCTTATTGCGAGGGATTCAACTTTCAAGGTTATATCTTTCGTTTTGTCTCAATTCTGGGTGAACGCTATACCCATGGGCATGTTTTTGATTTTTACAAACAATTATTAAATGATCCGAGTAAGTTATTTGTATTAGGTAATGGCAAACAACGTAAATCTTATTTATACATTCAAGACTGTATTGATGCGATGTTATTTGCCTTGGATAAGGCGCAGCAGAAGGTTAATATCTTCAACTTAGGCACGGATGAGTACTGCGAAGTCAATGATTCTATTGGCTGGATATGTGAACATATCGGCGTGAGTCCTGATCGATCTTATGCGGGCGGTGAGCGAGGCTGGATTGGCGATAACCCATTTATCTTTTTAGATTGTACAAGCGTACGAGATTTAGGTTGGAAACCAAAGTTAACCATTAAAGAAAGCATTGCCCAAACTGTTCGCTATTTAAGTCAAAATAAATGGCTCTTGGAGACAAGAGTATGAAAATAGCTGTAGTGGGGTTATGGCACCTAGGATGTGTTACGGCTGCTTGTTTGGCGTCAATAAATTCGGTCATTGCCTATGATCCTGATCAGCAAGTCATTGATGAGCTACAAAGAGGGAAAACGCCTATTTTTGAGCCAGGGCTAGATGATCTACTTGCCGCGGCACAAAATAACCAAAAATTAATTTTTTCCTCAGAACCCACTATATTGGCTGAAGCAGACATAATTTGGATAACATTTGATACCCCAGTTGATGATAATGATATCGCGGATACTTTATTTGTCACTGAGAAAATTAAAGCTATATTTCTCTATCTAAAACAAAATACACTCGTCCTCATTTCATCGCAATTACCTGCTGGTAGCACTAGAAAGTTACAGTCTTATTGTGCTGAATATTACCCTGGAAAAAATATTACTTTTGCTTACTCCCCGGAAAATTTACGCCTTGGAAAAGCGATTGATGTGTTTACAAAACCCGACCGCATCGTGATTGGACTGCAATGTGTAGAAGATAAGGCTAGGGTAGAAGCGTTATTACACCCCCTTTCCCACCATTTAATATGGATGTCTCTTGAATCCGCTGAAATGACCAAGCATGCGCTTAATGCTTTTTTGGCAACGTCAGTTGTGTTTATTAATGAATTAGCTACTTTATGCGAACAAGTAGGCGCAAATGCACAAGAAGTTGAGCGCGGTTTAAAAACAGAAGAACGAATAGGGCCTAAAGCGTATCTCCGACCAGGAAATGCTATTGCAGGGGGGACATTGGCTCGGGACGTGAATTATTTAACTCAAATAGGTCAGCAGCACAACATAACAACTCCATTTTTCTCTTCATTATTGCAAAGTAATGAAGCGCATAAACAATGGTCTTGTCGCCGACTTTTAGAGGTTTTTAAAGAGTTAAAAAATAAAACGATTACAGTTTTAGGTTTAACCTATAAAGTAGGCACCGATACGCTACGCCGTTCTATTTCTATCGAAATATGTGAATGGCTGAATCAGCAAGGCGCAAAAGTGCTTGCTTACGATCCACAAGTTTCTCACTTACCAAATAACCTTAACGCTATCATCCAACTGTCTCCGACTCTATCCTCTGCGTTGACAGGGGCCGATGCAGTGATTGTTTCAACGGAGTGGCCTGATTTTTGCATGTTAAGCGCAGAAGATATCTTGAGTAGAACGCAACAAGCTATTGTTTTTGATCCCAGTGGATTTTTAAGAACAACGTTAGGTAATGATCCGCGAATTCGCTATTTTTCTGTAGGGAGATCAGCATGAAGTTAGTGGGATGTTCCGCTATTATTAGTGGCGCTAGTCAAGGGTTGGGCTTTGAAATCGCCAGACAATTTGTTCTAGAGGGTGCCAATGTGATGCTCTGTGCTAGAAGCCCTCAGCCTCTCTATGAAGCACAGGCAGTATTAGCTAAGCTTGCTACTAATCAAGCAAAAGTACTAGCAATGCCTGTAGACATTTCAAATCCAGAGCAAGTAAGTCATTTAGTTAAGACAACAATAGCTGAGTTTGGCCAACTCACTGTCTTGGTAGCGAACGCCGGCATTTACGGTACCAAAGGCCCCATTGATGAAATTGATTGGGATGAATGGTCTCGTGCCATTGACATCAATTTAAAAGGCACCGTGATTCAATGTCGGTCAGTGCTACCCTATTTTAAGCAACAGAAACATGGAAAAATTATTATATTATCGGGTGGCGGTGCTACCAAACCCATGCCAAATTTCAGTGCATATGCCACTTCCAAAGCAGGCGTGGTGCGCTTTGCTGAAACCTTAGCTGAAGAAGTGAAAGATTTTAACATTGATGTCAATACCGTTGCGCCAGGTGCTTTAAATACACGGTTACTTGATGAAGTTTTAGCCGCTGGGCCAGAAAAAGTGGGCGCTGCTTTTTATAATCAATCCTTAAAACAACAGCAAAGCGGTGGTACGCCACTGAGTGTAGGGGCTGCACTTTGCACCTTTCTAGCTTCAAATGCTAGCAAAGGAATTACCGGTAGATTGATTAGTGCCGTTTGGGATCAGTGGCAAGATTTACCCAAACATATAAATGATTTAAATGATTCGGATGTTTATACCTTGCGGCGTATTACTCCGCAAGATAGGGGCAAGACATGGGGTGATGTCTAATGAATGTTGCCATTATTGGCTGTGGTTTGATAGGGCAAAAACGTGCGCGAACTTTGTCTGGTTGCACCTTAGTCGCATGCGTAGATAAAATTCCAGAACGAGCAGAACATCTAGCACGTCAATTTCCCGGCTGCGTGGCTTTAACTGATTGGCAACAAGTGATGCAGCGCAGTGATATTAATATTATCATCATCGCGACATTGCATGCGACTTTAGCAGAGCTGGGATTGGCTGCTATTCAACACGGAAAACATGTTCTTATAGAGAAACCTGCCGGACGACATGCAAAAGAACTAGAACCGCTTATTGCTGCCGCAAAAAATAGCCAAGCATTGGTTCGCGTTGGTTTCAATCATCGCTATCATCGCGCATTTCGTAAGGCGAGAGAATTGGTTGATAATGGGGATTTAGGTGATTTAATGTTTATTCGCGCACGTTATGGTCACGGAGGCCGTGTTGGTTATAATAAAGAATGGCGGGCTAATCCCGCTTTATCTGGTGGCGGAGAGTTGATTGATCAGGGCGTCCATCTTATTGATCTGGCACGGTGGTTTCTTGGCGATTTTACTGAAGTGCATGGACATGCTCATACTTATTATTGGGATATGCCAGTGGATGACAATAGCTTCTTATTATTAAAAACTAAAAAATCACAAATTGCTTTCTTACATGCGAGCTGTACTGAATGGAAAAATTTATTTTCCTTTGAACTGTATGGTCGTAATGGCAAAATTGATATCAATGGATTAGGCGGTAGTTACGGGGTTGAACGCATTGCTTTTTATAAAATGTCAGCTGAAATGGGGCCTCCAGAAACATTGATTTGGGAATACCCAATGGCAGATGATTCTTGGCAAATAGAGTTTGCCGAGTTTTTAGAAGATATTCGCCAAAAACGACAACCTGCAGCTGGAATAGGTGATGCGCATGCAGCACTGAAAGTGGTAGAACACATATATAGGATATCGAACTATGATTATTGTACGTAGTCCTTTACGCATTTCTTTAGGGGGTGGTGGGACGGATCTACCATCTTATTACCGTGATCATAGCGGGTTTTTGATTGCGGCAGCCATTGATAAATATGTTTATATCACTTTGCATCAAACTTTTATTAAAGAACTGATTGTTAAATATTCTAAGCTTGAGCGCGTCGACTCTATTCATAAGGTAGAACATCCCATTATTCGTGAGTCATTAAAACATGTAAAAATAGAAGCCCCTCATTTAGAAATCACCAGTATGGCAGATATTCCCTCGGGGACAGGTTTAGGTTCGTCAGGTAGTTTTACGACGGCACTTTTAAAAGCGTTACATACGTTAAAGAAAAATTTAATCCATCCCCGAGAACTTGCAGAAGAAGCTTGCCATATTGAATTGAACTTGCTTAACGAGCCAATTGGTAAACAGGACCAATATATTGCTGCCTATGGTGGAATTACCTGTTTTAACTTTTTACCTAATGATCAAGTAGACGCATGGCCATTAAAAATTGATCAAGAAACACTATTTAACTTAGAAGATAATTTATTATTATTTTTTACGGGTTACTCACGTTCTGCATCTGAAATTCTCAAAGAACAAGATTCTAAAAGTAAAGAAAAAAATCAAGACATGATTGCTAATCTCCATTTTGTTAAAGAATTGGGCTTCAAAAGCAAAGATGCATTAGAAAATGGTGATTTGCATCAGTTTGCTGATCTGATGAATGTACACTGGGAACACAAGAAGCAACGCTCTGGCCAAATGAGTAATAATACAATTGATGAGTGGTATGCCATTGCACGCAATCATGGTGCGTTAGGCGGGAAAATGATTGGCGCTGGTGGCGGCGGTTTTTTAATGTTCTATGCTGATGACAAAGCAGAGTTAAGACATGCTATGCGCCAAGCAGGCCTTCAAGAAGTGCGTTTTCGTTTTGACTTTTCTGGCACACAGGTTATTGCACAGTCATGAGTATCGTACCATTTTCTGTGGTTATTTTAGCCGGCGGCCTAGCGACTAGATTGCGCCCCATCACTCACACCATGCCTAAATCATTGGTAGATGTGAATGGCGAACCTTTTGTGGCTCATCAGCTTCGGTTATTACAGAAGAGTGGCATAAAAAAAGTGGTGATGTGCGTTGGTTACCTAGGCGAACAAGTTGTTGATTATGTCGAAGATGGCCATCGTTTTGGCCTGTCGGTCTCTTATTCATTTGATGGTCCCACCTTGTTAGGCACAGCAGGGTCGATTAGGCATGCTGCAGACTTGCTTGATGAATCGTTTTTTGTACTCTATGGCGACTCTTATTTGCCTTGTAATTATGCTGCAGTTCAATCGTCGTTTTTGGTGAGTGCAAAAAAAGCATTAATGACGGTGTTTCATAACCATGGTCAATGGGATAAGAGTAATATTGAGTTTTCTGATGGTCGAATACTGGCTTATGATAAAAGGCGACAAACAGCACAAATGCACTATATTGACTATGGGCTAGGGGTTTTTAATAAATCAGTATTTACCTCTTCTATGACCGATGGCAATGTTGCTGATCTTGCGGAAGTGTATCAAGAGTTGTTAAGCCGAAATCAATTAGCTGCGTTTGAAGTTAAAGAGCGGTTTTATGAGGTGGGGTCGTTTGTTGGGGTTGAGGAGTTGGCAGGATATCTTGCCTAAAGGGTTATAGCTAATAATTTATGATGAGCCATAGACGAGAAATCGATGGTTTAAGAGCCATAGCAGTGATACCAGTTATTCTTTTTCATGCTGGCTTTCGAGCATTTAGCGGTGGTTTTGTTGGTGTAGATATATTTTTTGTCATAAGTGGTTACTTAATTACATCCATTATAATTGCTGAGAAACAACTGGGTGTCTTTACTCTTGCCCGATTTTATGAACGCAGAGCAAGACGAATACTCCCCGCGCTGTTATTTGTGATGTTAGCGTGCTTACCTTTTGCTTGGCTGTGGATGTGGCCAAGTTATATGAAGAATTTTTCTGATAGCTTAATTGCAGCCACTACCTTTGCATCAAATATTTTTTTTTGGAGAGGAAGCGGGTATTTCAACGTAGATACGGAGCTGCAACCTCTGTTACACACATGGAGCTTGGCAGTTGAAGAGCAATACTATTTGTTGTTTCCCCTATTTTTATTGCTCATTTGGGGTGCTGGAAAAAAATGGGTTGTTAGTTGCCTTCTTCTAATAACCATTATTAGCTTTGCTCTGGCACAGTGGGGAGCGCTTAATATGCCTATGCTAACATTCTACCTTTTGCCAACGCGGGGCTGGGAGCTTTTAATTGGTGCTTTGATAGCTTTTTGTATCACAAACAAGCCAAAAAATAATACAATAGAAAAAATTAGCCAGCTCGGCGGTCTTGTCGGGGTGCTGCTAATCGCTTACTCAGTTTTTTTGAATGATAAAAATGCTCCATTCCCGAGCCTGTTTACACTAGCGGCAACGTTAGGAGCGGGGTGTGTGATTGTATTTGCTACATCACAGACCCTTGTAGGGAGGTTGCTCGGTTGTAAATTGTTTGTTGGTGTTGGATTGATCAGTTATAGCGCTTATCTATGGCATCAGCCATTGTTTGCTTTTGCCAGAATTCGTTTAAACATTGTCAATCCGTCATTTTTTTTACTTATGTCAGGGTGCTCTCTGATTCTTGCCTATTTCAGTTGGAAATATATTGAAATTCCATTTAGAGATAAGAAAAATATAAGGAAGAGGTACTTTTTTCTCTTCGTTTTTTTATTAAGCGTGATTATTATTGCGTCAGGAATATATGGACATATCAGGGATGGGGCTGTTATAGGTGGGGGCTTTAATAGATTATCAACTGAACAAAAAAAGCTGGAGTTATATACTAAATATAATTTTTCCTCTCTCTACCGAGAAGGTGAATGTGACTTAAAGCCGAATCAAAGCTATAAGGACTTTTCTCCAAAATGTAAAGAAGTGGCTAAAGAGAAAAGTATATTGTTAATATGGGGTGATTCGAACGCGGCCGCTTTATCAAGTGGATTGCGCGCGATAATGCCAAATGTAGTGCAGTACACTGCCAGTGCTTGCCCACCAATAATGGATGTTGTATTGGGTAATCGCCCACAGTGTAAAAATATTAATGACTTTATTTTACGCGAGGTTGAACATATTAAGCCAAGCATAATTATGCTGCACGCGAATTGGTCTAGGTACGGCGATCAGAATCTAGGTCTAGGTATTGCTAGGACTATTAATCGTATAATGAAGGCATCTACTTCATCTAAAGTGTATATCATTGGCAGTGTGCCTCAATGGCCAATTAGTTTGCCAATATATATGCTAACAAGGGGAATATCATTAGAGAAAAGGGCGTATGTTTACAACCCGAGGTTTGCTGAATTGGAGCTGTTAGACGAAAAACTACGGTTATCTGCCATGAAGAATGGAGTGTCATTTCTGTCAATATTAGATGCGGTGTGCAATAAAAACGGCGCGTGTCAATCTGTTGCTGAGCTTAATGGCAGACTTGAACCAACTGCTTGGGACTATGGACACCTTACTGAAGCCAGCTCGCTTCTGTTTGCCAAGAAGTTATTAGAGCAGATAAATCAGCAACCTATTCTAAGGGGTAAGTATGCAATTCATCCAGCAATACCTAACTGAGGCCAATCAAATCATTGGCAAACTTGATACTCAACAAATCGAGCGCTCAGTCGATCTATTAGCTAATACTCGTGAAAACGAAGGTCGATTATTTATTTTAGGTGTAGGCGGCAGTGCAGCCAATGCATCGCATGCAGTGAATGATTTCCGTAAAATTGTGGATATTGAGTCCTATACCCCCACCGATAATGTGTCTGAGTTAACTGCACGTACCAATGATGAAGGGTGGGCAACTATTTTTTCCAAATGGCTAGAAGTTAGCCGATTGAAAGCGAAAGATACTTTACTGATATTATCAGTTGGCGGCGGTAATATGGAAAAAAATGTCAGCCCTAATTTAGTATCCGCCTTACAATATGCTAAAAAAGTCGGATCAAAAATTATTGGCATTGTTGGGCGAGATGGCGGTTACACAGCAACAGTAGCCGATGCCTGCGTTATCATTCCTACAGTTAATGTCGAAAATACCACACCTCATGCGGAGGCGTTTCAAGGTGTCATATGGCATTTATTAGTGTCACACCCCAAGCTAAAAATAGCACAAACCAAGTGGGAATCAGTCAGGTGAAACGTAAAGCTATATTTCTCGATAGAGACGGGGTTTTAAATAATGTTATTATCATTAATGGCAAGCCCTATCCTCCTCGCTCAGTGACTGAGTTGGCTATCCCGAATGATGCGCTGAGTGCATTGACTATGTTGAAATCAGCGGGATTTTTATTAATTGGGGCAACTAATCAACCCGATGTGTCCCGAGGCACAACTTCACGGGCGGTGGTTGAGGCAATTAACGCCCAATTAATGACGCAACTTCCTCTAGATGAAATCCGAGTATGTTATCACGATGATGCTGACCAATGTTTTTGCCGTAAACCCTTGCCTGGATTATTGCTGCAAGCAGCAGAGCAACACCAGATTGATTTGGGTCAAAGCTTCATGGTTGGTGATAGATGGAAAGATATTGAAGCTGGCCAGCAAGCTGGGTGCAAAACGAGTTGGATACGACAGAGTTATCAAGAGAAAATTCCAGTTACTTCTGATTTTACTGCTAGTTCTTTAACTCTTGTGGCCCGCTGGATTCTTGGGGGTGTTTTTTAGACACCATACAGATCACGAAATTCTTTTTTTATGAAGCTTTGCGGGTCAACGTCTTTTATTTTTTTTGCGGGGCTTCCTGCGACGATTATCCTTGACTCGACATCTTTGGTCACTGTGGCGCCGGCGGCCACGATGGCTTCTTGGCCTATTTCAACGCCTGGACAAAGCGTCGCGCCTCCCCCTATGGCACATCCTAAGCGCAATTTTGGTCCCCGAATGGTTGATGGAAGATCTCTTAAATGTCCTATCGGTGAATTATTAGTGAATGTCGCGTTGGGACCGATAAACACATACGGCTCTATAATTGTTTCACCGCAAATCATCACATGATTATGGATAGCGCACCTTTTTCCTATTGAAACCTTATTCTCAATAAGGGTGTGTGAGCCAATAGACGTGTCATCCGCTATGATCGCTCCTTCTCTCACTATGGCATTATGGTTTATCCAACAATTATCGCCGATAGTTGCGCCACAATAGATAGTGACACCTGTTCTGATTAAGACATTTTTCCCAACAATCACTTTATATCCAGCGTCCTTAGAGTGAGCATTTTCCTTTAGGGAACGTTGCTGATCGTAATAATGCCCAGTGATGGTTTCATAACCGAGAATCGAATTATCTTCTACGATAGAGTTATCGCCGATTGAAACAGATCTTAAAATGACATTATTGCCGATTTTGCAGTTGTTGCCGATTAGAATATCGCCTACAAAGATGACGTTATGACCGATTATCGGGTCTTTCTTAATCTGAACTTTTTCACCATGAGTATGCTTAGTATTTAACACGATAGATTCTCGCTCGTAAGCTTCATACAATAAAATCAACGAGTTTGCTTATTTGGAACCCTTCGGCATACTCATTCCCAGACAAAAACCCCCAATGTCTTTCTCTCTCAAAGATTTCTCTTTTCCAGCGCGCTTGTCTTCGGATCCATTCCGGCCCATATTGCGAAAGCAGTTTTTCTTTAAGTTTGTATTCTTCATTATCATAGCTAAAAAATACGTTCGGTTCGAAGATATTGACATGGTCGCTATATGAATTAGATCGGTACATGAGGAAATTTCTCACGTTTCTAAACGCCGTTCGAGATATTTCCCAGACTGTTTGATGATCTGTATTTATATCTCCAAACCAATGCGTGAATACGGTGTCGATTTTATGTTTATTAGCGACATTTTCGAGAACCTGCATTGCTTTCTTGTTGTATGCAAATAGACTATTGGGTTCTTTGGGAGTTGGAATATATTCTGCCCCAATTAATCGGAATGCATTCAGCCCGCATTTTAAAGCTTCGTCTTCCGCCATGCCTTCATTTGCATTTTCGCCATACTTGGAACTGCAGACTACTACGGAGAAAATAGTATGCCCTTTATCCTTTAATCTTTTTAAAGTTAAGCTGCATCCGAGCTCGATATCATCCCAATGCGCGCCGACAGCAAGTATGTTCATTGCACGTTCCCTCGTTTCCGTTTTTGGCATTCGTTTGAGACGGAAAATAATTCAAGGCCCCGATGCTACTGGATTCATACAATGCCTGTCAATGCGACCTGACCGTAGGCCCTGTGCGTAATCCACTATGGTGTTGACATTTTTAGGTTATGAGATAGACTTTGGACTCATTGTGCCTATGTGGATCTTATGCGAACCCTATTTTCGTAGGGCGGTAGCGTTGTAATATAAAATTTTGATTGAAGCAACCAACAGCTCTATTTCAACAATCGTCGAAAGATGAACGACCGATGGGTAGCGAAAATGAATTAGCCATAGTCTAGTTCTTGAATATATTTACAAATCAACGTCATTTAATCGAGTGTAATATGAATTCTGCACTAGCAATAAAAAACTTCTTACCAGAACAATATGAGAAGACGGGAAAATTACCGATTAATCACAATTATTTACAACAACAATTTGCTGATTATGAGGCCATTTTTGATAAGCTTAAAAAAGTAGTTGTGGATGGCGATTTCACATTGGGTGAGGCGGTTAATCAATTTGAAGATGAATTTAAAGAAATAGTGGCAGCAAAACATGCTGTTGGCGTCGGGAGCGGAACAGATGCTCTATTTTTAAGCCTAAAAGCATTAGGAATTGGTGAGGGTGATGAAGTTATTACAACGCCGTTTACATTCTATGCGACTATTGGGGCAATTGTTACTGCAGGGGCGAAACCTGTTTTTGCTGATATTCTTAATGATTACAATATAAATCCAGAGGAGGTTGAGTCAAGAGTTACCCCAAAAACAAGAGCGATTCTGCCAGTACATTGGGCAGGAAAACCATGTGACATGACAAGCATTATGTCAATTGCAGATCGACACGGGCTATCTGTAGTTGAAGACGCCTGCCATGCGGTACAAGCCACTTATCATGGCAAGCCAGCCGGGTCACTTGGTCATCTCGGGTGTTTTAGTTTTCACCCACTTAAAAACTTAAATGTCTGGGGTGATGGCGGTATTATTGTAACGAATTCAGATAAATTATCTGATCGTTTAAAATTAATGAGAAATCATGGGCTTAAAGGCCGTGATGAATGCATCATGTTTTCATTTAATTCTAGACTTGATACTTTACAGGCAGTGGTTGCTTCACATTTGTTGAAAAAATTAGATTTTATTACCCAAGCTCGAATTAATCATGCAGCTTATTATGATAAGTATTTATCACAAATAGCAGGTGTTCGAGTTCCAATGCGTGAAGAATACATAAAACAAGTTTACCATCTGTATTGTATTCAATGTGAAAATAGAGATGAATTACAGACATTTCTTATAGAAAGAGGGATTGATGCAAAAGTGCATTATCCTGTGCCTATGCATTTACAACCAGCTGCTAAATATTTAGGTTATAAAGTAGGCGATTTCCCGGTCTGTGAGCAAATGGCAAAGCATACCCTTTCATTGCCTGTGCATGAATTTGTTTCAGAGGAAGAATTGAATCACGTTATATACTCTATCCAGGAATTTTACGCATGATTTCAAATCAAGCCAAGCTGCAGAATACCGTCATTCCGTTCGTCGATTTTAAGAGGCGTTATGCTTCATTAAAAATGGAAGTTTCTATGGGAGTGGACGATGTGCTCGCGTCCGGTTCTTATATATTAGGCGAGGTTGTAGAAGAGTTCGAACATTCACTCGCACAATATTTAGATTGTCGCCATGTACTTGGTGTAGCTAACGGTACAGATGCTATTATACTAGCCTTAAAAGTATTAAAAGTTGGTGCGGGCGACGAAGTTATCGTGCCTGTTAATTCTTTTGTTGCTACTGCTGGAGCAGTAGTCGCAGTCAATGCAAAACCAGTGTTTTGTGATGTGAGAGATGATTTAAATATAGACGTTAAAAGTTTAGAAAAGCTTATTACAAAAAAAACCAAAGCAATTATTCCTGTCCATCTGACGGGTAGGCCGGCTGATATGGAGGCAATAACGAAAATTGCTAATTATCATTCTTTAGCAGTAATAGAGGATGCAGCGCAGTCTATTGGTGCGAAATGCCAGGGTAAAATGACAGGTGTTATTGGTGATGTGGGTTGTTTTAGCCTGCATCCTTTGAAAAATTTACATGTTTATGGTGATGGCGGGGTTATCACCACAAATAATGAAGATCTGTATAACCAGTTAAAATTAATACGAAATCATGGATTGCTAGATCGCGATACTTGCATTAAATGGGGGCTGAATTCTCGCTTAGACAGTGTGCAAGCTAAAATTGCTTTGATAGGTATGAAATATTTAAATAAATGGAATGAACGACGAAGAGAGACGGCTAGATTGTACCAGGAAAATTTATGTGACTTTGTTAAAGTTCCAGTGGACAACGAAAGCGATTTCTCGGTATATCATAACTTTGTTATTTTAACCCATGAACGTGAGCTATTAATGCATTATTTACAAGAGAGGGGTATTGAAACTAAGGTTCATTATCCTATCCCTTTACACTTGCAACTTGCTGCTGCTGACTTGGGTTACAGAAAAGGTGATTTTCCCGTTGCGGAGCGTTTGGCTCAACAAATGCTGAGTTTACCCGTCTATCCAGAGTTAACAGATGATGAAGTAACGAGAGTGATTCAGACTATCCAAGGATTTTTTATAGGTAAAAAATAATGGCTGAATTTTTAGATATTATTACACCGTTGCATCAACAGACAAAACGAACTTATATCGATCGCATGGTAGATGATAAGGTTGTCTGTATGTTAAAAGCAAAACAGTATGAGTTTGACTATTGGGATGGACTTAAGTCATATGGTTATGGTGGTTACAAGTTTATTGACGGCCGATGGAGGCCAGTCGCTGAAAAATTAATTGAGCGTTACAATCTAACGAAACATTCTAAGCTGTTAGATGTGGGATGTGGTAAAGGATTCTTGCTTTATGAAATACAAAAACTTCTTCCAGGTATAGAGCTGGTTGGAATTGATGTTTCTAAACATGCTTTGGTCAATGCTAAGGATGAGATAAAATCTTGTTTATTTAGTCTTAGTGCGCAGTCTACTTATCCCTATGAAGATTCTTATTTTGATTTGGTAATTTCCTTAAATACCTTACATAATTTACGCATTTTTGACTTGAAAAATGCAATATCAGAAATAGAAAGAGTGGGAAAACAAAAATACATTGTTGTTGAAAGCTATAGAAATGAACAGGAGCAGTTTAACTTACAATGCTGGGCTTTAACTGCGGAATCTTTTTTTGATCATGGTGAGTGGGTTTGGCTCTATAACCAGTTTGGGTATAGTGGAGATTATGAGTTTATATATTTTGAGTAGACTATGAAGGCAGCAATTCTTGTAGAAACACAGCAACCTCTTGTTATCACGGATATTGAATTGCCAGAAGATTTATCTTTTGGCCAAGTGTTAGTAAAGGTGCACTACAGTACGATTTGTGGCTCACAAATTAATGAAATTAATGGTGCGAAAGGCTCCGATAAATTTTTGCCACATTTACTAGGGCACGAGGGAGTGGGAACTGTTGAAAAAATGGGTCCTGGCGTTACTCATGTTAATAAAGGCGATAGGGTTATCATGCACTGGCGCCCAGGAAAGGGCATTCAATGCCAGCCCCCAAAATACAAATGGGGAAATAAAGTTGTTAATAGTGGGTGGGTGACTACTTTTAGTGAATATTCAATTGTCTCAGAGAATCGTCTCACAAAAGTACCCGACAAAACTGATTTAAAAACAGCGCCGCTATTTGGTTGTGCGGTGACGACAGCAATGGGTGTTATTAATAATGATGCTAAAGTGAAAATTGGCGAATCAGTTGTTATTTTCGGTATTGGGGGGGTGGGATTAAATCTCGTCCAAGCTGCTGCTATGGTGTCTGCCTACCCAATTATTGGTATTGATTTGTTTGATGCAAAATTGGAGCTAGCCAAAAAATTCGGATTAACCCATGCGATTAATTCAGCTAATGAAAAGAATATGACGGAAAAAATAGCGGCAATTCTTGGTAATAAGGGAGCTGATGTTGTCATTGATACAACAGGTATTACTCGCATTATTGAGAAGGCGTATGAGTTAACGCACTCCTCAGGAAGGACTATTTTAGTGGGAGTACCAAAGGCGGGCGATAATATTTCTATTTATTCATTACCCCTCCATTTTAATAAATCCATCAAAGGTTCACATGGTGGTAGCGCTATTCCTGATGAAGATATCCCGCGTTATATGAAGTTACTAAAAGAAGGTAAAATGACATTAGATGGGTTAATTACTCATGAATTGCCATTGAGTCATATTAATGATGCCGTGGAATTAATGAAGAGCGGAAAGATTGCGGGTCGTATTTTAGTCAACATGGAAAATTAAGGTTTCTAAGGGTGTTAATTGGCATAGATTTAGACCACACTATTATCGATTATGGTGATGCATTTTATTCTCTTGCACTTGAAAGAGGACTTATTAACTCGCAGTTTCGGGGAACGAAAACAGAATTGCGAGAACATTTGCGATTACAGCCAGAGGGGCATGAACAATGGATGCGTCTTCAGGGTTATGTTTATGGCAAGGGTATGAACTATGCAAAAATTATGCCGGGGTTCATTCATTTTATTCAGTTATGCCGCCATAATAAAATTAAGACTGTTATTGTAAGCCATAAAACGGAATATGGTCATTATGATCCAGATAAAATAGATTTACGAAAGGCCGCTTTAAAATGGATGGAAGTCAATGGATTTTTTGATGCAACGTTATCATTCAATAAAAATGATATTTTTTTTGAGCTAACACAAGAAGAAAAAATTGCGCGTATCACTGCGCTGGGGTGCACTCTTTTTATTGATGACTTAATCGATATTTTTATACGAGATGATTTTCCACAATCTGTCAAAACCTATCTATTGAATAAAGAAAAAAATCAAAATCATCATGGCAAAATTGAACATTGTTTGGTATGGGATGAGGTTACTCAAAAAATTTTTCCGTGAGTATCATATAGATGAGCCCAATATCGTTGGAGGTGGAAAGAAAAATTAAAGATCAGCTACAAACGCCAAAGGTCGTGTTTCACCCTGTAGCTGGTGGAGGTAATAATCAAATTTATAAAGTGAATTGTGCCGATGGGCGTGTTGCTGCATTAAAGCTATACAATATTAATGTTCAAGCTGATAGGCTTCGCTTGGATCGCGAGTATGGCGGTCTATCGTTTCTTAGTGCCCAAGGGGAAAGTAGCATCCCCAGACCTATTGCTAGCGATGAGGCTAGTGCTTATGCTTTATATGAGTGGATTGAAGGAGTGAAACCAATATCTACCACCAAAACAGATTTGCGGTCGGTTCTTTCTTTTATTCAAAGGTTAAAAAAATATTCAAGCTTACCAGAAGCCAAGATTCTTCAGCCAGCAGCTGATAATGCATTGAGCGTGGTGAGTGTCATCAATCAATTAGAACGTCGTTTAGCTCGTTTGAGTAACGACTCGAGTGCAGATGTATTGCAAACCTTTCTAGAGGAACATTACAAACCTTCTTTGGATAAGGTTTTAATAAAATTGAAGAACAGTAATACGAATATTGAAAGCTCTCTTTCATATAAATATTCTATTTTAAGCCCCTCCGATTTTGGATTTCACAACGCGATTAAGGTAGGGAAAAAAATATTTTTTTTAGACTTCGAATATTTTGGATGGGACGATCCTGCTGCGATGCTTGCCCATTTTTTATGGCATCCTGCTATGAATTTAACAAGAGAACAAAAGACTTATTTTGAAACATCTATGGTTGAGATATTTTCAACGGATTCTCATTTTCAATCCAGATTTAATACTTTATTTCCATTAATTGGCCTATCGTGGACGTTAATTTTGTTAAACGAATTCATCCCAAGTTTATGGCAAAGACGAGTTCACGCTGGCGCAGTATTGCTGAGTGAATATCGAGAGCGATGTGAGTTCCAATTTAAAAGAGCGCAGCAATTTCTACGGAATGTTTCGTTGTCTCTTCATTAGGAGATAAATCAGTGTCTATTGTAAATCAGTGGCATGAAGAAGCGCTCAATATCAAGCTAGATCAACGCGCTTGGGAGTTGCGTTTATTAGTGTTTCGTGCGTTAAAAGCCGCAGGACGTGGGCATGTTGGCTCGGCACTTTCCTTAGTTGAAATAGTTAGAGTGTTGTATGATGATGTTCTACAATTTAAGGCTGATGACCCGCAGTGGATAAATAGAGATAGGTGTATTTTGAGCAAAGGCCACGGCTGCTTAGCCCTATATGCTATTTTAGCGGATAAAAAGTTTTTCCCTAGAGGTGAGCTAGATAGTTTCTGTCAGTTTGACTCAATATTGGGCGGACATCCCGAGCCCAAAGTGCCAGGCGTTGAGATGTCAACAGGCTCTTTGGGGCATGGGTTAGCGGTAGGGGTCGGGATGGCTATTGCTGCAAAAATTCAAAAACGAAAAAGCAAAGTCTTTGTTATTATGGGCGATGGTGAAATTAATGAAGGTTCTGTTTGGGAATCGGCATTGTCTGCGGGGAAACATCAACTATCTAATTTAACAGCCATCATCGATTATAATAAGATGCAATCTTATGGGCCATTGAATGAAGTGCTTAATCTAGAGCCATTATCGGGTAAGTGGCAGAGCTTTGGGTTTAATGTGGTTGAAGTCAATGGGCATGATGTTTCTGCGCTAAAGACGATATTTCGTGATATTTCTTATGAATCTGGCAAACCCAACGTTGTAATCTGCCACACAGTTAAAGGTAAAGGATTGAAACTCGCAGAAGATAACGCCAAATGGCACCATAAGTCAAAATTAGACATGGATGAAATCGCAGGAATTCAAGATGCATTAACAATGGAGATGAATGAGTGCGAGTTACTAGTTTAAATTGTGTTTATCGTTTGGCTAAGCGTGATAACAGAATCATTTATATTGGGTCGGATTTAGGTGCAGGCACATTAGATGAATTCAAAAATGAAATGCCAGAGCGCTTTTTCATGGAAGGTATTTCGGAGGCACATATTATTGGCATGGCCGCTGGACTTGCGAAGGAAGGATATATTCCTTATGTTAATACGATTGCAACCTTTATTACACGGCGTTGCTATGAGCAAATAGCAATAGATTTGTGCCTTTCTAATTTGCCAGTGCGTTTAATTGGTAATGGTGGTGGGCTCGTTTATGCACCACTAGGCCCAACGCATCTTGCGACTGATGATATTGGTTTGATGCGTCTTCTTCCGAATATGACCATTTTAGTAGCCTCTGACGCTAATGAGATGGAGCGTCTCATGATGCAAAGCGCAGATATAAAAGGCCCAGTTTATATCCGGGTTTCAAAAGGAGGCGAGCCTATTGTTTCAAGAGACGATTATCCTTGTAAAATAGGCAAAGCCATTCTATTACGTGAACCAGGTGAAGTTCTTATTGTTACAATGGGCCCGATGGTTCATCGCGCTATGTTGGCGGCAGAGCTATTAGATAACCATGGTATTCAATGCGGTATTTTAAATGCACATACAGTTAAACCACTTGATATTGAAACTATAGTTGAGCAGAGTAAAAACGTAAAATTACTTGTGGCTTTAGAAGAGCATAATAAAATTGGTGGACTTGGAAGTGCGATAATTGACGCATTCTTGGATCGCCAATACGCTATGCCAGCCATATTACGCTTAGGGTTGCCTGATTGTTTCTCTGAGCACTACGGTTCTCAAGAGAGCTTAATTAAGTTTTATGGGATGGATCCAGGTGACATTCAATGTCATATACAAAAAAAATTGTTACGCATGGAGCATGGGGATTAAGCGATGAATTGCAACTTGTGTCTTTCGGAAAATAGTAAGATTTTAATTGATTTTGGTCGATTTCCGATTGCACATCAGTACATGAAAACAAAGTTAGAGCATAGAGAATCGTACCCATTCGAGCTCGTTCATTGCGAAGATTGTCATCATGTATTTATTGCACAACCCATTTCTCCGAATATTCTCTATAAAAATTATGTCACAGTAAGTAGTTGGAAGTTTCATCCACATGTTCCACGTCTTATCGAACTAATACAATCATGCCATGTTAATAAAAATGCTAAAATATTGGAAATAGGCTGTAATGACGGCGTTTTTTTGAAGGTATTAAAGGATTTAGGATACTCTAATCTGACTGGCATCGAGCCAACAGAAGATGCATGTCTCTTGGCTAAACAGAAAGGGATTAATATCATTCAAGATTTTTTCAATGAACAAAGTGCGGGTGAGTATGTAAATCAATATGGAAAATGCGACTTAATTATTCTTAGGCAGGTTCTAGAGCATATACCTAATTTAACAGGGTTTAGAAATGCGCTGCGAAAAGTAATTTCACCCGGTTCGATTATTATTATAGAAGTGCCGGACTTTCAAAGCAATCTTAATACCTATGATTATTCCCTCTGGGAGGAGCATGTTAATTATTTTTCAAAGGAAACACTGAATTATTTTCTACATAGTATAGGCGTTGAAGAAATTCATTTTGAAAGATTTTTATTTTCTGGCGTTGGACAGATTGTTATTGGTCAATGTGTCAATAATAACAATGCTAGCCTAAAAAATGTTGCGCGCTATAAAAATGACATATTAAAACAAAAAATATTGAATTACGCTAACTTTCTGAGTGAATTTAAAGCAAACATTAATGACTTTTTAGCGAAATTAGTAGCTCAAGGGAAAAAGATTTCCTTATATGGCGCTGGAAATAGGACGGCCACTTTGGTTAATTTCACGGGGATTGAAAAATATATTGAATTTGTTGTCGATGATCAAGTTGAGAAGCAACACTTATTTATGCCTGGCTCTTGCTTAGAAGTATTTTCTAGTGATTTTTTGCAAAAACATAATATTGATGTTTGCCTAATGGGCGTTAATACTGAAAATGAGCAAACGGTTATTAATAAGCATATCAGCTGGTCTGAAGGAAAGTTGACTTTTTATTCGATATTGCCACCTAGCAATAGACTGATACCATTTTGGAGAAATTTAATAGCCAACACAAAGCAAGATGAATATTTTTCGTATTCTTAAATACATTTTCTGCTACTGGTGACAAAACTATTGCAGCTATCAATCGTGAATGAGGCCTAAATCATGAGTGTGAGGGAGCAGGTTTTTGGAGAGCCGGGATATTCAACAGATATTTGTCTCAGTGCAGTTGAGTTATCTTTTTTTCGGCAAGCCATTTATGAGCAGTGGCTAACGAGAATTGCCAATCAGTATCCAGGGTTTGTCGATAGCTTTATTAAAGAAGGAATCCAGAACTACCATTATTTTTCTGATCAAGTCAATCATGCTGAATTATGGCAAAAAAGATGGCGCTCATTGCCTCAAAAAACGGTAGATGTGATAAAAGAGTTTCGTTTTATTAAAGACTTACAAAAAGAATTTGGATCCTTTTCTATATCTAGCGTTGTTAACGAAAATGTCGTTACAGAGGGAGAAGAGGAGATCTATTGGCGCTTGGTTAGGCCGGGTGTTGCCTCTGATGTGGGACCTCTACATGCGGATAAATGGTTTCATAATTTAGCAGGTGAGTACGGCATGTTTCCACCTGGAACAACAACAGTTAAAATTTGGCTGGCAATTAATACAGAACCTAATAGGAATGGTCTTATTGTGGTGCCAAACTCCCATACAAGAAATTGGAAATATAATGCAGTAGAAAAGGAAGGTGTCGTGAGGCCTTGTATTGCTGAAGATGTAGATGCATTAGATACTATATTGGTTCCAACAGAGTCAGGAAGGCTGATTATCTTCAATGAAAGGTTACTGCACGGAGGTTCTGTGAATCATGGAAAAGAGACGCGTATTAGCGCAGAAATCACGATGGTATTGCAGTGATGATTTGTTATGTTTGTCAACATTCGTCGGTTGAAATGTTATTAGATTTCGGCTCACAACCACTTAGTAACCGTTTTTTATCGTCACCGGATCAAGAGGAATTTCTACACCCTCTTCTTCTAGGATATTGTCATTCATGTGGATTAATTCAATTAATTAATCCTGTATCCTGTGAAGAGGCTGTGCCGCGTTTTGATTGGATTCGTTACCAAGAACCAGAAGGCCATCTAGACCGTGTAGCTGAAATATTAAGTCAATTACCAGGCGTTACCAGTGAATCAACTATTTGCGGAATCAGTGGGCAAGAAACATCATTATTAACCCGTTTAAGGCAAAAAGGATTTACCCATACCTGGCAATTAAGCTTAGGAGAAGATTTAGGTGTTCATCTGGATTTTGCTAATGTTGAAACAATACAAAAAAATGTAACACTGGAAAAAATCGAAAAAGTTGTTAAGAGTAGAGGGCGACCTAATGTCGTCATTGCTCGTTATATTCTTGAGCACGCACATGATCCTTTGCAATTTATGACAGCACTGCAGTCTATGGTTCAATCAGATGGATATGTCGTTTTTGAAGTACCTGATGTAACTACACCTTTAAGAGCTTGTGATTATAGTATTTTGTGGGAAGAGCATGTTTTTTACTTTACCCCTTATAGTTTTATCAAGTGTCTTGAAATGGGCGGCTTTGAGGTTCATTCATTAGACATCTATCCATATACCATGGAAAATTCTATGGTTATTATTGCAAGAATTCCTGATGGAAATCGGCAACCTTCATTTTTGAGCAGGGATGGTTTTCTTTTAGAAGATGAAAGCCAGCGAGCCTTTCATTATGCAAAAATGCTCACAGAACGAAGCAGCTGGTATAAAGAGATACTTTCCCATTATCGTCAAGAAAGCAAGATTGCGTTGCTTGGAGCAGGTCATTTAGCCTGCCATTTTATCAATCTCCTTCAATTAGCAGATTTGATTGACTTTGTAATAGATGATCATCCAAATAAAAGTGGTATGTTTATGCCGGGGTCTAAATTGCCAATTTTTCCTTCAACACTGCTAGAGGAAAGGAAAATAAAAGTGTGCTTATTGAGTCTTAGCCCTGAAAGTGAAAGAAAAGTAATTAATCATAAAAAAGATTTTCTTGCTCGTGGCGGAAAGTTTTTTTCAATTTTTTCAACTAGTGACTATGCATTAAAATCAAGAGAGTTAACTAATTAATGACACATCGTATGAAGTGGACACAGCTCAGCGAAAGTGTATATGCTCCTAATTCAGATATTGTGAAAGTTGATTTTAAAGATATTTCTACACTTAAAGAGAAAGTGATAAATTCTCCGGACAAAAGAATAAGGATTTGTGCGCACAAGAATTCATCTGATCATTTACATGAAATGTTAATTGTAATTGCAAAAGGAAGTTATATTAGACCGCATAAACATGCCAATAAAAGTGAGTCGTTTCATATAATAGAAGGATTACTCGATGTTATCATTTTTGATGAAACAGGAAATATTCGAGAAATCATTCCCATGGGAAGCCCCACCTCTGGCAAGTGTTTTTTTTATCGGTTGCTGGCTCCTCATTTCCATACTTTATTTTTACACACAGAGCTTGTGGTTTTTCATGAAACAACGAATGGGCCTTTTAATAAAGAAGATACTGTTTATGCATCTTGGTCGCCCCCACAAGCCGCACTAGAAAACGTAAGTACGTTTTTGCTGGATTTAGAAAGCAGGATAAAATTAAATCAAACGGATTCAATTATATGAACCAGAAACGGACGATCATTATTGGCGGCACAAAAGGATTGGGAAGAGTTGTTGTAAGAAATTTAAGTGACGAAGGCCACAGGCTTTTTGTTTTGGCGAGAAATGGGCCCAAAGAATGTGATAAAGATATAAAAGATACCTTATATTTTAAAGCGAATCTTATGGATGAAAGTTCGTTTCTCCAAGAGTTGTCTAACATTATAGATATGCTAGGGAAAATTCATAACTTGATTTTTCTGCAACGCTTCAGAGGCGAGGAAGACTGTTGGAGTGGAGATTTAGAAGTCGGTCTTAATGCAACAAGAAAAATTATTAATCATCTAAAAGATAAATTTGATACTGATCCTAATGTCACTTCTTCGATTGTCATGGTTAGTTCAGTTGCAGGTAATTTTGCTAATAATACTCAGCCACTCAGTTATTCTATTGCAAAAGCGGGGATTAATCACATGGTTAAGTATTATGCAGCAGAGCTGGGCTCCTACGGAATTCGGGTTAATGGAGTGTCTCCAATTGGTTTTATGAAAGAAGAATCACGAAAATATTATATGGAAGATAATAAGAAGATGAATGAACTCTATCAACAAATTATTCCTCTAAGAAGGATGTGTACATCGGAAGATGTGGCTAATGTTATTTCATTTTTATGCAGTGATAAAGCTTCGTTTATTTCCGGACAAAATATTGTGGTTGATGGAGGGCTATCTGTTGTGGCTCATGAAACTCTGGCAATGAATTTAACATAATATTAATTTAATTGTGGAACTAAAAATATGACTCTTGCTATTACTCGTAATCGTACCAATTGCAGATTGTGTGAAAGTCCTGATTTAGAATTAGCACTGCCAATGCGAGCCTCTCCGATTGGGGACGCTTATGTGACAAAAGAAGAGCTATCGATTGAGCAACTGAGTTATCCCCTCAGTTTACACTTATGTAAAGAATGTAGTCATCTACAACTACTTGATGTTATTGATCCACAAGTTTTATTTGGAAATTATATTTATAGCACCTCAACTTCACCTGGCTTAGTAGCTCATTTTAAGCGTTATGCTGATGAAGTCGTGAATCTCGTCAACTGCCCTAAAGATTCCTTAGTTGTTGAAATTGGCAGTAATGATGGGTCACTGCTTAATGCTTTTAAAGATCATGGCATGAGAGTGCTAGGTATAGACCCTGCGAAAGAGATTGCACTTAAGGCAACTAAGCGTGGCCTAGAAACGATACCTACTTTTTTTACATCTGATATAGCGAAAAGCGTGAAAGCACAATATGGCTCTGCTGAAATAGTTGCGGCGAACAATGTTTTTGCTCACGTTGATAATATGATTGACCTAATTGAAGGGGTTCGACATTTATTATCTCCCGAGGGAATATTTGTTTTTGAGGTTTCGTATTTAGTAGATATGATTCAGAAAAATGTATTTGATACTATTTATCACGAGCATGTGTGTCATCATCGAATTGCTCCTTTAGAAAGTTTTTTAAATAAGCACGGAATGTGCTTGTTTAATGTTCAGCGAATTGATACTAAGGGCGGGTCAATACGCGGCTTTGCTAAACTTACTACCTCTAATAGGAAAGTTGAGCCTATTGTTGAAACCTTGATCGAGCTTGAAAAGAAAATGAAACTAGATAGGGTAGATACATTTAAAAACTTTGTGACTAATTTAGATAAAATTCAAAATGATTTAACAGAAGTATTAAATGACCTACGAGAAAAAGGAAAGACGATTGTAGGTTATGGTGCGTCAACTCCTGTCACTACGACTGTTTATCAATTTGAGTTAGGGCCTTATCTTGATTATATGATAGATGACAATCCAATTAAGCAGGGACGTTTCAGCCCAGGCCATCACTTTCCAGTTATTCCTTCAGAAGTGATTTATGAAAAAAATCCTGATTGTATTATCATTCTAGCTTGGCAATACGCAGACTTAATTATTAAGAAGCATCAGAAATTTCTTGATCAAGGTGGAATATTTGTTATTCCTCTTCCAGAAGTGAAGGTGGTGAGTCAATAGCGTGGCTGTAGGATCACTATTTGCAAATAAATTACATAAGTTATTTGCGCAAGTTTCCCAAAAAAGCGATATCGAAGGGTTACCAATAGCTTTAACATGGTTAATGAAAAAGATATGGCGTAAAGCTAAGTATTTGTCTGTGTATACACTTTCTTTTCCCATAGCAATAGCACTAGTTTTGATAAGACCCATCATAAAAGTTAGACTAATCTGTTTGTTTTCAGCACGCATAGGGCATTATGCCTTAAACACCGAATTAATGCTTTGCACTTTTGAGGCAGATAAGCATAGCTGTAGAAGACAGATAAATCTATTTTATACCCAATGTGGGGCGGATATATGCAATCGACAGTTACACAAAATGTGGAAGAGAGTGATACCAATTACTCCATTCCCAGTAATGGCGTATCAAATAGATCGCCTCTCAGGCTTAATTTTGGGGGATAGTTATGGAAATGACGAAATCAAGAAAATATTTGAACATCCCATTGGGGCCAGGGATAAAGATGGCTTATTTAAAAAAACTAAGCCACATTTGTACTTTACGGATGAGGAAGAGTTGCAAGGAAGGCAATTGATGGAGCAACTGGGTGTGCCAAGAGACGCGCACATTGTTTGCCTTTTGGTGCGTGACTCCAAGTATTTAAATCATCATCTCCCTGATTCAGACTGGAGCTATCAGAATTATCGCGATGCTGATATTGAAAATTATAAAAAAACAGCACTATTTTTAGCGGAAAAAGGCTACTACTTGCTTAGAATGGGAAAGTGGGTTGATAAAGCATTCAATGTAGGACATCCCAAAGTGATTGACTACGCTAATCATCCCTTACGAAGTGATTTTATGGATATTTACTTGTCTTCACAGTGTGATTTCTTTATTTCTACAGCCACCGGGCTAGATAGTGTTGCTACAATATTTAGGAAACCTATTATATTTACTGATCTTGCTCAGTTATTTCTTCTGCCTACTTTTTACCCTATCAAACTATTTATACCCAAAAAATTGGTTGATATTAACTCTGGGCATTATCTTCCTTTGAAGGAAATGATTAATATTTTACTAAAACCAGATAATAAAGATAAGATTATCCCGCAAGTACTGAGGGAGGAAGAAGTAAAGTTTATTGGAAACACACCAGAGGAAATACTTAGTGTAGTAATGGAAATGGTATGTCAGCTGGAGGGAAGCTGGCAGGTATCTGAAGAAGATAGAATGTTACAAAAAAAATTCTGGTCGCAATATCCGAGCAATAAATGTGACGATATTAATGTAAGAATAGGATCTGCATTTCTAAGAGAAAATATAAAATTTTTAAATTAGAACAGGAAGGGATTATCTAATGTTAGCTAATACTAATGTAAAAACTACACATATAAGAAATAAAATTGTCAGTTTTATAGAAATAGAAAATAAACTTAAAAACCACCGTGCTACTAATCGCATTGTTCAGTGTCACGGTGTTTTTGATTTATTACATATTGGTCATATTCGGCATTTTGAAGCTGCAAAACAAAAAGGCGACGTGTTAATTGTTACAATTACACCAGATCGCTACGTCAATAAAGGACCGAATAGGCCTTGTTTTCACGAAGCATTGAGAGCAGAGGCGGTTGCTGCATTAAATTGCGTTGATTATGTCATTATTAATAATAATCCTACTGCAATTGAAGCTATTCAACATATAAGACCCGATTATTACGTTAAGGGGATAGAGTACCAAGAAGCGAAAAACGATGTGACAGGGAAAATTGCCGAAGAGGAGGAGGCAGTACAGTCAGTTGGTGGGCAATTAGTATTCACTCATGATATTGTGTTTAGCTCTTCTGCCCTATTAAATAAATTTTACTCTGCCTATTCTCCTGAGGTAACTCACTATTTAGACCAGTTAAAGCAGAAATATCAAGGCAACGATATTTTGAAATTTCTTGATCAGGCGAAAGACATGAGGGTGCTTATAATAGGCGAAGCTATTATTGATATATATCATTTTGGCGAAGCTATTGGGAAGGCGGGAAAAGAGCCGGTTTTAGTGACGAAGTATCATCGGGAGGAAATGTATATCGGGGGTATTCTTGCTGTTGCTAACCATCTCAGTAGTTTTTGTTCAAAAGTAACATGCCTAACTATGCTCGGCGAGAAAGGAGAATATCAATCGTTTATTCAGGAGAAATTAAATAAAAATGTAGATGCTATCTTCCATTACAAGAAGCATTCACCAACAATAGTAAAAAGACGGTACTTAGAGGAATATACTTCTCAAAAGCTTTTTGAGATCTATGAAATAAACGATTGCTATTTAGATGATGAGCAACGAGATGAGTTCATTGAAAATATTGATAGTCGAATTGCTGATTATGATTTGGTTATTGTCGCAGACTATGGTCATGGGTTAATCGAGAGTAAATGTGTAGAGTTAATTGAGAAAAAATCAAAGTTTTTGGCTGTTAATACACAATCTAATGCTAGTAATCATGGATTCAACTGTATATCTAAATATAAAAAAGCTGATTATGTGTGTATAGCTACACGTGAGCTACAACTTAATTATCGCCAGAAATTTATTTCTGTGGTTGAGCAGCTGGACAAACTCGTACAAGATTATAACTTTAAAAATGTTATCATTACACATGGTAGAAAAGGATCATATTCATATAGCCGGGATGAAGGCATCTATGAGGTTCCTGCCTTTGCAGTAAATATAAAAGATAGAGTAGGTGCGGGCGATGCAGTGTTGGCTATTACCAGTTTGTGTGCTGTACAAAATGCACCGGCCGAAGTAGTGGCTTTTATAGGAAATGTTGTTGGTGCGGAAGCAGTAACAATTATGGGGAACAAAAGTTTTATTGAAAAAGTGCCACTGATGAAACACTTATCCCATATGATGAAATGAAGAAATTCACTACTATCACATCCGAAACAGAAATTCCGAGTACTCGTTAGTTAAATTGGCTTGTTTTAAGGAAGGCTAAGTTTTTTATGATTAAAAGATTGTATGCGGCCTTTAAAAAAGAAGGGTTTATCGGGTTCTCTACATTAGTGGTTACTCGTTGTTTTTGTAACTTAATAGCATTTCCTGTTGCGTGCGCCATTACGGTAATCAGCCCATGGATTCGAATTAGATTTATAAAACTATATTCTTGGCGAATTGGACATTATGGAGTGAATACACATTTTATGCTTTGCGCTCTAGAGACAGATGAATATGGCCAGAAGAGAAAAAGATATAAAACAGTGTGCTATGCAGACCCTAGATATCTTATCTGTAATGAACAATTACATAATATGTGGAAGAAGGCCATAACAATTTTCCCGTTTCGAAAAATATGTTTTCAAACCGATCGATTCCTAATGCTCCTTCAAGGAAGCACATACGAAAATGATCCTTTTAAAAAAATGTTTGAGGGCTCAGAAGGATATTATGATAGGTGGAGATTTTCCGAAAGACTTGATAAAAGTTACATATCATTTACTGAAGATGAACATCGTAAGGCTGGTACATTAATGAGAGAAATGGGCATTCCACCGGGAGCTCCCTTTGTTTGTATATTAGTGCGAGACTCTAAATACTTGCAAATTCAGATGCCGGGGACTGATTGGATGTACCATGATTATCGAAATGCGGATATTAATAATTATGTTAAAGCAATGAAGTTGCTAGCAGAGAAAGGATTTTTTGTCCTTAGAATGGGAAAATATGTTAATAATAAATTAGATTGCAATCATCCTAATGTGATTGATTATGCTAGCCATGAACTGCGCTCTGATTTTATGGATATTTACTTGTCTGCTCATTGTTCATTTTTTATTAGTACAGGCTGCGGAATAGAATCAGTAGCTCAGATATTCAGACGTCCACTATTGGCAACAAATTATGCATTGACTGATTTTAGAAGTTATCTTAAATATGAGATCATTATCCCTAAGAAAGTCATAAAGTTAAAAGATAATCGATTGCTCACTTTCAACGAAATATATTTAGAGTGTCAAGCATTTACTGACACGCCTGTCTGCAAGGGTATAGATAGAAAGTCAATGTTTCAGGCATGGCAAGAGAAAAGATGGTCTTTCGCTGAAAATACGCCAGATGAAATAGTAGAAGCAGTGGAAGATATGTTAAAAAGATTGACCAATGGTGACAACCTAGAAGAGGAAGGTAAATTATTACAAAATCGTTTTTGGAGGAGTTTTCCTGCAATGCGAGAAGATAATAATATGACTTCGTATAGTAACGTCAAAATGAAAATAGCTAATTCTTTCTTGCAAAGGCATGAGTCACTATTGCTGCCTTAGTGTTATTTAAAATAGTAGTTATCATATGTATTGTTGGAGTAAATAAATTTAGTCTTGTATGAGGATTATGGCGTGAATTCAGGCGAAATGTATAAATACTATAGTGAAAAAGATTTCTTACCTACTTTTGCTAATTTTGAAGAAAATCAACAATTACAGCAATATGAAAATAGTAGAAAACATTTATTTCAAAAGCTTAAAATGCCCTTGCGTGTTTTTCAAAATGCGAATTTAATCGAATTTGGACCCGATACAGGTGAAAATGCCGTTGTATTTGCTAAGTGGGGAAGTAATATATTTATCGTTGAGCCTAATGTACGTAGTTTAAGGAGGTTACAAGAAAATTTTGTTCGGTTTGGGTTTTCGGAGCGCATTTTAGGAATATCTGACTCGCCACTTCAATCTTTTTCTTCCCCAATGAAATTTGATTTCATTGTAGCAGAAGGTTTTATATGTACTATACGTCCTAACCAATTGTGGATAGATAATTGTTATTCCCTTCTAAACGTGGACGGGTTTTTATTGATGTCTTACATGGAGACGACCGGTAGTTTATTTGAGTTGTTATATAAGATTATTTATAGATATGGCTGTGAGGTCATGGATGATGATTCTATTGATGTAGCAAATACATTATTTAAAGAAAAATGGGATAGTATTCCACATACTCGAAGCTTCCATTCTTGGTATATGGATGTCATAAAGAACCCTTATGTCAGATATAATTATCTTAATACTGCACACAGCTTAGTTAAAGAATGTGAAAACGCAGGGTTAAACTTATACTCTTCATGGCCAATTTATGAAGATGGTTTACATGTTGCGTGGCACAAATCAATAGAGCATCCTTTACAGCGTTCTAATCGGTTACAGCAACATATTAAAAAATCAATATTAACCTATGTATTTGGAGAAAAATGCTTTTATACAGGCAAAGAAAGCCATTTAAATGAAATAGTCAAAGTAACCGAGGAAGTTATTTGTTTAATGGATCAGCAAATAGATGGGGTTAATGTAAAATCGTTGATGCATTGTTCTAAATTAATTGACAGTTTAGCATCTTTGTTACAACAGGGTGATTTTCATTGCGAAAATAATGGGTTAGAAAGGTGTAATCAAAAGCTTGATATGTTAGGTTCAGTACTTCATCTCATTCTGGCTAATAAGTATAGAGATCTAGAAGACTTCTGCGCTAGAGACTCTATATTTATCAACACCTGGGGTATGCCACACCATATTGCAATATTTCAGAAAGGATGACAGTGTTAGCAGGAATTGCTGCTGTTCTTTAAACTGTAATTGTTGGTTTTATCGGTGCTCTTGTAGAGCCATAAGTGCGGAAAGGCGAGAGATGCACATTGCCGCATTCTTTGAGAATTCTTGTAGCTGGCGATAGATTGAAAACCTCCCAACTGTTAAATCGATCAAAATTACTATCAGGATCATTCATATTTCTTACCTGGGTCGCATAAGCAAGTCTAGGGCAGTCAATTTTGTTTGGCACCGTTCGATGCAACATTAATGAATGAAAAATAAGTGCATCCCCTTCTTTGCAATCAATTATTTGTAATTCAGCATCGCTGGGAATAAATTTTGGTTCTCTATTCTGATGGGGTACATGTCCCCATGTATGGGATTTTCTAATGAGTTCCAGTGTTCCTGCACCTTTAGAAAGAATTAAAGGTGTCCAAAAAGTAAAAGTTCTATGTCCTGGGCCAGTCCAAAATTCTTGATGAAATTTCTTTACTAATGAATCGTTAGTTTCACCTTTAACATTAACCGGCAATTCAGAGTTGGTTTGGTAGGCTAAATCTGGGCCAATTATGTGAATAAAACAATTTAATATCTCAGTTGAATGAAAGAGACGTAGAGCAAGCCCAGAACCAACTATTTCTCTCATTAAAAGCTTATTAATTTCATAGGGGTGGATATTTTTAGTTAATGTACGATACTGATCGGAAAATGAATGTTCTTGTGATGCTCCGAGCTTTACTAGCTTTTCACTAAAAATATTTCTACAGTCAGCCAAAAGATTTTCAGGGATAACATTTTCTAACAATAAATATCCATTTTCTACAAGCATTGCCATTTTATTTTCTATTGTCATCATGAAATGTTGGCTCCCCTACCTATGAATGAAAATTATTATAGGGACCCAAAGATAAATACACAAGATCTGATATAGCAGAAAAAAATCACTTACGATGGGTTGATCAACTCTTACCGAATTACCTGTAAATCTCTCTTTATGGTACTATATTGACATTTTTTTGGGGTAGGCTACACTCAGGCTGCATTTATTATAGGCCTTTTTAACATCATTATGCGAGCATGTCTATCGCAGGGCGGTAGCGTCGCTTATCTAATTTAAGGAAGTAAGTAAATGAAGATTTTGCTGACAGGCGGTTGTGGTTTTAAGGGAAGTGTCTTAGTACCAAAGCTACTTTCTCAAGGGCACACAATAATAGTAGTTGATATCATGTGGTTTGGAAGTTTTTTGCAACCTCATTCTAATTTGCAAGTAATTCAAGCAGATATTAGAAACGTGCAAGATAGCTGGTTTGAAAAGGTTGATGCTGTCATACACTTGGCTTCTGTTGCCAATGATCCTTGTAGTGAATTAGAGCCGAAATTGAGTTGGGAAGTCGGTTCGCTGGCAACTATGTTATTAGTAGATAGGGCGCTTAAACATGGTGTAAAGCAGTTTATTTATGCTTCATCAGGCAGTGTATATGGCGTTAGTGATGTGCCACAGGTCACGGAGGATGCATTGCTTAATCCGATTACTGAATATAATAAAAATAAAATGGTTGCGGAACGAGTGTTGTTAAGTTATGCCGATAAAATGATTGTGCAAATTGTTAGACCGGCTACTGTGTGTGGTTTTTCTCCTCGAATGCGTTTAGATGTTTCTGTTAACATGCTTACCATGCAAGCTTTGACAAACGGCGTAATCACTGTTTTTGGCGGTGATCAAGTGCGACCCAATATCCACATCGATGACATTACTGATTTATATCTTTTTTTACTTGAGAATAAAACCCCAGGCACTTTTAATGCAGGATTTGAAAATTTATCTATTATGGAAATTGCTAATCGCGTAGTAACTATTGTAGGCGCGAAAATTAAAGTTACAGAAAGTAATGACCCACGTTCTTACCGCATTAACTCAGACAAGCTGTTGCAGCTAGGATTTAAGCCACAAAAATGTGTGAAAGATGCTATCCAAGAGTTGGTAGTCCATTATCAAGAAGGTCGTCTCAAAGATAAGGATTATTTTTATAATATTCGTGCTATGAAGGCGATGTTAGATAAACCGGTTGCTGCTTAATAGATACCCTGAAGGGAAGTAAAAAAATGAGTTATCTGGTTTTAGGCAGTACATCGTTTGCAGGCTCTTCATTTGTTGACTATCTTTTGTCGCAAGGTGAAAGAGTGATTGGAATTAGTCGGTCCATTGAGCCTCATCCAGTGATGCAGCCATATTTCAATAATCCGAACAAGCAGGCATTTCAATTTTATCCCTTTGACTTGAACAATTGCCTTGATGATATTATAAATATAATAAAAAAATATAAGCCGCGCTATATCGTGGATTTTGCGGGACAGGGTATGGTAGCGGAGAGTTGGTCTGATCCGGCTCAATGGTATTTAACTAATATTGTCTCTAAGGTAAAGTTGCACCACTATCTAAAAGATTGCGATTTTTTAGAACGTTACGTGCGAGTTTCAACGCCAGAAATATATGGGAACGCACAAGAAAAATTGAAAGAAGATCAATTAAGTAACCCATCGACTCCTTATGCAGTTTCTCATGCCGCCATTGATATGAGTTTACAGGCTTTTTTCAGGCAATATCAGTTCCCCGTCATCTTGACCCGATTTGCTAATTTTTATGGGCCGTATCAACAGTTATATCGCATTATTCCGCGAACAATCATTTATGCATTAATAAATAAAAAACTACCACTGCATGGCGGCGGGACTTCAGAGAGGATGTTCATCTATGCTGATGATGTATCAAGTGGTATTTATCAAGCTATTAGGCAAGGAAAATTAGGAGAAATATATCATTTTTCAAACCATCCTTGCGTGTCGATTCGTGGCCTGGTAGAAAAAATCTGTGCTTTAATGAAGATTGACATAGCCTCTTTTGTTGAGATTGCAGAAGAGCGCGCTGGGAAAGATAATAAGTATGAAATGGATTCTACCAAGTCGCAAAAAGAATTGGACTGGAAGCCGAGGCATGCTTTGGAGGATGGCTTAGATAAGACAATTAAATGGGCTAAACAGCATATTAATATTATTCGAACCTTGCCTTTAAATTATATTCATAAACCATGAACGATAAGCGCGCCGCTATTTTCGTTAGATGCCACTTGGTAGGCGGGAGCAGTTTTGGAAGTCGTTTTTCACGCTGCTTTCAGAAGGAGCGAGTTCTATATAGGTATTCAATTTTAAATGAAAAAAATAACCCTCCTAACTAAGTGGGCTGAGGATGCATCTGTTTTAGGTGGGGATCTGGGCCTGCTAGTAGAATGCTCTACTGATAGTAAATTATCCTCTAGTTTTAGAGATGCTTTTCCGATAGAACAATTAATTGGCAATAAAGCAGATACCAGACGGTTGGCATGCCATATGGCTAACAGGCTTCTTGCCGAAGAGCCTTTTTTTAGGGGTGTTCCGCAGCTTACCATATTTCAAGAAGTCGTCAGCTTAGAGTTGCATAAGACATTTCATCTCATTCAATTGCATGACTTTCTTTTGCGCAATGGCTATAAA
The DNA here is from genome assembly GCA_001801485.1 of Gammaproteobacteria bacterium RIFCSPHIGHO2_12_FULL_37_14. The sequence goes on along the minus strand of MGXV01000020.1, from coordinate 101,967 downwards.
GCTTGCGAGTTCATTTTTCCTTCGTGGTGGGGTGATGAGTTAGATAAATTGACCAAATTTACCGGATCATCTTTAAGAGTTATTATCCCAGGCCATGCAAAACCTAGCCTATGGCGGAAGCTTCTTAATCACATTGATTTCCGCCATTTTTCAATCAGTGAGGCTCACCATTTCCTTCGCTTAGTTATAGATAGAATTGATCCGTTTCATCGCAGATTAATGCTTTTTAAAAATAGCATTCATAATAAAGTTGTGAAAAATAGATTGTGGTTTTATACAACCGCTGTTAATTACACTAATATTAGTTTGTTATATGCAGAGTATTTTCCTGAGTCATTACAATATTTAGTAGAAAATAGGCAAACAGGTGGAAAGCCATTAAGGAAAGGGCAGCATATATTTACCAACTTATATGACTTTTCATCACCGAAATTTATACCTTCTCGCAGTGAGGTTAGTAACGTAGCTAATAAAATTTACCATTATCTATTAAGTGTTCCGCTAAATGATTCAGAGAGACTAGCGCGTACTATATTCATGAGCGGGAACTGGCTGGAAATGTTTTTTTCGAGATTGCTTTCACGCGGACTGTATTGCAGCTCTATATTTGAAAATTGGATAACAATTACAAAGCCGACGGCATTGATTGTCGGAAATGCAGGCTATGAAGCTTATGCTTTATATAAGGCTAGGTATCATAATGTTTCAACTATTATGTTGCAGCATGGAGTCGTTGCAGATTACGATCGGCATTTAGATTTTCCTGTGGATCATTTTATCGTGCGCGGAAAATTTTTTTATGAGCGGTTGTCTGGGCCTTCTCAAAAACGCGCTTTACTGCTTAATCCGCCCATGACAGTTGAACAAGGACGCCAGCATAGCCCAAGCACTATAGTTTTTATAACGACCCCTTTGCATTTTCGGCACGTGGCCCTAGAGGTAGATCAAGATTCAATATTACGTTCCTTAATAGATACCGTGTCGCGTTCTTCAAAAAAACTTATTGTGAGGGTTCACCCCTTAGAAAGGATGATGAATTATAAAAACAAAATAGATAAATTACTTAAGGATTCATCTAATGATTTAGAAATTATTTATAGCCAATATGATAATCTTGACGGCCTGTTATCACAGGCTGCGGCTGTTGTTACGTTTGGATCAACCGTATTTCTTAACTGTATAAAGCATCAGGTTCCTATTATTGGGTTTGATTGGGTTGATTTCGGGTTAAAAAACGATCTAAAGGCTTATGGTATTTTTTACTTTTCAAAAAATTTGGCTGACTTCAGCCGGTTGGTTAATATGGCTTGTTGTGGGGAGCTTAATATAGATTTAGATAACAGCGATCATTTTTTAGTTGATAGTTCGGCTGAGGATATAAAATCCAAAATAAAATGGTTAACTTACCATTCCCAAATAGAGCTCGAAAATGCAAAAGCACCTGTTTAGTGTAACAAGTTTTTGTGCTTTGTGCTCTGGAAACAAATTACCATGGATGTGCTCATAAATATAAGACAATATGTTATGCTGACTCTCGATGTACCATCGATAATGAATATCTATATCAAATGTAGAAGAAAATTATTAGGTTTTTAAATCTTATGATTACTGACGAGAGTATATGAACTTAGTTGGGAAAAAGGTACTAGTCACTGGCGCAGATGGGTTTATTGGATCTCATTTAGTTGAGCTATTGGTTCAGCATGGTTGCCAGGTTCGCGCATTTGTTTGTTATAACTCATTCGGATCATGGGGATGGCTTGATCATTTGCCATTGCATATTAGAGATAGTATTGAGATTTTTTTGGGAGATATTAGGGATCCATATGGCGTTAAAGTAGCTACGAAAAATTGCGAAGTTATTTTTCATCTTGCGGCACTCATTGGCATCCCATACTCATACCACTCTCCTGATACATATGTTGATACTAATATCAAAGGTACATTAAATGTAGTCCAAGCAGCGCGTGACCTAAATGTTGCACGGGTCATTCAAACGTCAACCAGTGAAGTGTATGGAACAGCGCAATTTGTTCCCATTACAGAGTTGCATCCGTTGAATGGCCAGTCGCCTTATTCTGCAAGTAAGATTGGCGCAGATCAAATTGCTATGTCATTTTATAAGTCTTTTAATACACCAGTAAGCGTCATTCGTCCTTTTAATACCTATGGCCCGCGGCAATCTGCTCGGGCGGTTATTCCCACTGTGATTACTCAAATAGCACAAGGCAAGGATAATATTCAGTTGGGTTCATTGCATCCAACGCGGGATTTTACTTATGTAGCAGACACGGCAAGAGGTTTTTTATCTATTGCACAATCAGACGATTCTATCGGAGAAGTCATTAATATAGGCAGTAATTTTGAAGTGACAGTGGGTCAGACAGTGCATTTAATTGCCGAGCTCATGCAGGCTGATGTGAAGTTTACAAGTGATTCTCAACGGCTAAGACCTGATAAAAGCGAGGTGGATAGATTATGGGCTGATAATAGCAAGGCCAAGCAGTTACTCAATTGGGAGCCTACCTTTTCTGGTAATGAAGGATTTAAGCGCGGGTTGTCCGAAACGATCCGCTGGTTTACAAATGCTGATAATTTAAAAATGTACAAAGATCATGTTTACAATATTTAGCTGTAGAAAATATGCGTAGTTTAATTGTTGGATATGGTTCAATTGGCAAGCGCCATGCGCAAGTGTTGTCAAGCTTGGGCTGTCATGTGTCACTAGTTACTTCACAAAAGACGAGTGATTACCGGGGTTACGCTACTATTGAGGCTGCATTAGCACAAGAACCGATTGATTATGTTATCATTTCAAACCCAACCTATTTACACCATGCTTCTTTAGTTGAGTTGATTCAATGTGGCTATAGCGGCATTGTTTTCATTGAAAAGCCATTATATGCAAAGTTGGAATTACTGCCAGACCATCGGATTCAAAAAATACTCATTGGCTACAATCTTCGCTTTTGTGATCAACTTCTAGATATAAAAAAATCTTTACAAGATGAAGAGCTAATTTCATTTTCAACGCAAGTTGGGCAATACTTACCTGATTGGAGAAATACGGATTATCGTCAGTGTTACTCGGCCAAAAATAAGCATGGCGGCGGTGTGCTGAGGGACTTAAGTCATGAGCTAGACTATAGCTTGTGGATTTGTGGTAGAGGACTTGAAGTTACTGCAATAGGTGGCCAATATAGTGAGCTTGAAATCGATGCGGATGACGTGTACTCAGTCATGATGCGTTGTGAAAAATGTCCAGTGGTTAGCTTGCAGTTGAATTATTTAAATCGTATACCGCGAAGAGAGATTTTAATACAAACTAAAAAGCATACTGTTGGGTTAGATTTAATAAAAGGAATCTCTATTGTAGATGGCGCAATAAAATCACACGCCCCGGATAGCCTAGTTAAAACGTATGTTGCTCAGCATCAGGCCGTGATAACTAGCGATTTCAGTAATTTTTGTCATTATGAACAAGGGCTGGCTATTATGAAACTGATAGAAGCTATTGAACATGCGAATCTTTCAAAGAGCTGGGTTTCGTTATGAAAACACTATGCACAATATGTGCGCGAGGTGGGTCTCAAGGCGTCAAAAATAAAAATATAATCAATTTACGCGGTAAGCCATTAATTGCACATACTATTCTCCAAGCTAAGAGATCTGGATTATTTAGTGTTATTGTAGTTAGTAGCGATCCTCCACAAATCCTTGCCGTTGCGGAAGAGTGGGGTGCGGATTATCTTATTAACCGTCCTATAGAAATGGCTTCATCAACAGCGGCAAAGTTGCCTGCTATTCAGCACGCTGTTCTTGAGACCGAGCGTATCACTTCAGCATCATTTGATGTTATTGTTGACTTGGATGTGACATCCCCATTGCGAGCGGTCGATGACATTCATAATGCCCATGATTTGCTTGTAAATAATAATAATGCCCTAAATCTTGTCACTGCCTCTCTTGCCCGCCGTTCTCCCTATTTTAACATGCTCGAAGTTAGCGGAGATGGATTTGCACAACTTGCTAAATTGCCAGAAAATCCGGTTGTCAGGCGACAAGATGCTCCCTTGTGCTATGACATGAATTCATCTATCTATATTTGGAAGCGAGAGGAGCTATTGCAATGTCAACGTGTGATTACGAATCGTACTTTGTTATATGTTATGCCAGAAGAACGTTCTATTGACATTGACTCCACAATGGATCTACAACTAGTGAGGCTACTAGCAAAATCCAGAGAGGATATGAACTAGATTGATGACAGGCTCTGCATGGACCGATATAAAAAATTATTTAACTTTGATAATAAAGTAGCCGTAGTCACGGGTGCATCTGGTATTCTTGGCACTGAATTTTGCAAAGCTCTGTGTTCGTTTGGGGTCACGGTTGTTTGTTTAGATCGCGAGGAAGATTCTTTGGAAAAGTTGACTCAAGATTTAGCTAACAACTATGGTAAAGACAAAGTAGTTTCTGTGCTGTGTGATGTGTCTGATCCTAATGCAGTAAAAAAAGTAGTTAACGAAATTGTGCAACAATTTTCAAAAGTCGATATTTTATTGAATAATGCAGCCACGAAAACCAAAGATTTAAAATCTTTTTTCTCTCCATTTACCGATTATTCACTGGAAGTATGGAGAGAAGTAATGGCAGTTAATTTAGATGGCATGTTTCTTATGGCTCAAGCTATTGGAAAGAGTATGATTGAAAGACGAGCGGGTGTGATTATTCAAACTGCGTCTATTTATAGTTTATTAGGACCAGACCAGCGTATTTATCAAGGTTCATATTATTTAGGTGGTGAGATTAATACGCCTGCTGTTTATACGGCATCTAAAGCGGGTGTTATTGGACTGACGAAGCACTTAGCTACTTTATGGGGAGAATATGGCGTGCGTGTTAATGCATTATGCCCGGGTGGTGTTTCTAGCGGGCAAAATGCAGAGTTTGATCATAAATATTCTGCTCGTGTTCCTCTGGGGCGTATGGCAAAAGAGATTGATATTGTAGGCCCCATGTTATTTCTAGCTAGTGATGCATCACGTTATGTGACAGGACAGGTGCTTTTTGCCGATGGGGGATTATCAGCGTGGTAGAATGTGGGCTAATATGTTAGCAACAGATGAAGAAGTTATTCAAAGAATCAAAAAAATAGCATCGCCTCACGATAAAGCTGTTGGATTACATGAACCCTGTTTTATGGGTAACGAATGGAAATATGTAAAAGAATGCTTAGATACGGGGTGGGTTTCGTCGGTTGGGAAATTTGTTGATAAATTTGAGAATGATTTAACTGATGTCACTGGCGCTAAATTTGCTATTGCAACAGCAAATGGTACATCTGCTTTACATATTAGTTATCTATTGGCAGGCGTTACTACAGGTGATGAAGTACTCGTACCAACATTAACATTCGTGGCAACTATCAACGCTATTGCTTATTGCGGAGCCATACCTCATTTTATTGATTCCGAAGAACAGTCGTTAGGCATTGATGTTGTTCGCTTAGAGGATTATCTCAATAATATTGCTAGAATGGACGGTGCAATCTGTGTAAATAAGTTGACAGGCCGCCCGATCCGAGCGTTATGTGTGATGCATACATTAGGTCATCCTGTTGACCTTGACCCTATTGAGCAGCTTTGCAAAAAATATCAACTAGCACTCATCGAAGATGCAGCAGAAGCGCTGGGTTCTTATTACAAAGGGGCTCACGTAGGCCATCGTGGTTTATTGGGTGCGCTGAGCTTTAATGGGAACAAGATTATTACTACAGGTGGGGGTGGTGCTATTTTAACTAACAGCACTGAGCTTGCAAAGCGAGCGAAACATATCACCACAACGGCCAAACTTTCACATGCATGGTTATTTGAGCATGATCAAGTGGGTTACAATTATCGTTTACCTAATATTAATGCGGCATTAGGGTGCGCGCAGCTGGAACAGTTACCTCAATTTCTACGTGCTAAACGGACACTTTCTGATCAATATAGTAAAAATTTTCTAAAATGCGCAGGATTGCGATTTATAACAGAGCCGAGTTATGCAAAAAGTAATTACTGGCTAAATGCGATATTACTAGACGAATCAGTTGCTGAGATAAGAAATTCATTATTAGATTCTCTTAACAAAGCTGGAATAGCGGTGCGACCCCTGTGGAATTTACAACATAGTCAATTGATGTATAAAGAATGTCCTCGCATGGATTTAAGTATGGCTGAAAGTTTACAAAAGCGCTTAATTAAGCTACCTAGCAGTCCCCATCTTGCTACCAATAATTTAACATAAGCTAAAAGACATGATAAAAAAGCGTAAAATAGCAGTTGTGACAGGAACGCGAGCTGAGTATGGTTTGCTGTATTTTCTTATGCGCGAGATTCAGGATGATCCAGAGCTCGAGTTACACGTAATTGTGACAAATATGCACTTATCTCCAGAATTTGGGTTGACCTATAAGCTAATAGAACAAGATGGCTTTAAGATTTCTGCGAAAGTTGAGATGCTAGTCTCAAGCGATACGGCTATTGGTACGGCAAAGTCTATGGGTCTAGGTATAATAGGCTTTGCGGATGCGTTTGCTCAGATTTCTCCAGATATGATAGTTCTGTTGGGCGATCGATTTGAATCATTAGCTGCAGCGCAAACAGCCTTGGTTCAGAAAATTCCGCTGGCGCACATCCATGGAGGTGAGCTTTCAGAAGGAGCAATTGATGATGCGATTAGGCATTCTATTACTAAAATGTCCCATCTGCATTTTGTCGCAGCAGAACCTTACAGAAAAAGGGTCATTCAGTTGGGTGAAAATCCAGGGAATATTTTTAATGTTGGTGCGCCAGGATTAGAACGCATAACTAAAATGAACTTATTGAGTCGTGATAAATTAGAAAAGGAAATAGGATTTAAACTCGGAGAATTGAATTTTATAGTGACATATCTTCCATCTACGCTAGAAATAAATGTGAATGCTAAAATATTGCAAAGCTTATTTGAGGCTTTAGATTATTTTGATGATGCAAGAATTATATTCACAAAGGCAAATTCTGATGAAGCTGGAAGATTTATTAATTCAAAAATAGATGAATATGTATCGCATAATTCGCATAGAGCAGCGGCTTATATTACCTTGGGTGATTTAAATTATTTGAGCTTGTTGCAATATGTAGACGTTGCAATAGGAAATTCTTCTAGTGGATTAATTGAGGTTCCTTATTTTCAAAAACCTACAGTAAATATCGGTAATCGCCAGCTAAATCGCTTGCGTGCTTCTTCAGTGATTGACTGTCCAGAGGGAGATGCAGCGGCCATTATTAATGCAATTAAAAAATCTTTATCTAGTGACTTTAAGCAGGGCTTAAAAGAGGTAACCTTGCCCTACAGACTAGATAAAACGGCGAGTAAAATTAAAGAAGTAATAAAAAATGTGGATTTTGAGAAAATTCTAATAAAACAATTTAATAATCTAGATATGTAATAGTGGATAACATAATGAGAACTTTCATCATTGCCGAAGCAGGTGTTAACCACAATGGTTCTTTGGTGGCAGCAAAACACCTAGTTGATGTTGCTGTGGATGCGGGTGCAGATGCTGTTAAGTTTCAAGCTTTTCATACGGAAGACATGATATGTGTTGGTGCGGCTAAGGCAGAATATCAAAAAGCTGCAACGTTTGCTAGCGAGTCACAGTACGATATGCTTAACTCACTTGAGCTTAGCGAAGAATACCAAATTGAGCTAGTTCAATATTGCAAAAAACGTTCTATTTTATGCGTGTATTCGCCATTTGACTTAAAAAGTGTCGATTTTTTAAATCATTCATTAGACCCCCCCCTAATAAAAGTTGCTTCTGGAGAAATTACTAATCTTCCATTACTTTTAAGAGTGGCTCGAACTCGTAAACGAGTTGTTTTGTCAACAGGCATGAGCACTTTAGGGGAAATAGAAACGGCACTGGCTATTTTAGCATTCGGGTATGTGTACCCATCAGAGGGAATTGATCCGATAAACACATTATGTGAAGAGGCGTACTGCTCAGAACACGGGCAGGAAATGTTGCGAAACAAGGTATCATTGTTACATTGTACTTCCGAGTATCCAGCGCCATTTGCAGAGATCAATTTGCGGGTAATGAAGACATTACAAGTCGCATTTGGATTGCCGGTTGGATACTCAGACCATACTTTAGGTATCGCTGTGGCCATTGCAGCGGTAGCTTGTGGGGCGGTGATTATTGAGAAGCATTTTACTTTAGACAAATCTATGCCTGGTCCTGATCATCAAGCATCGCTTGAACCGCATGAGCTGTCAGCCATGATAGTGGGTATTCGACAGGTTGAGCTAGCGCTTGGCGATAGCAGGAAAATTCCAAGTCCGAGCGAGTTTAAAAATCGATTTATTGCTCGAAAGAGTTTAGTGAGCGTAGAAAAAATAAATACGGGAAATTTATTTACCGATAAAAATATTAGTTGCAAAAGACCTGGGACGGGGGTTTCTCCAGTGAAATTTTATGAATACCTAAATAAACGTGCTGAACGAGATTATGACAGAGACGAGTTAATAGGAATTTAAATGGATAAAATCTCTATTTTTATTTTAGGATCGGGAGGGCATGCTAAGGTTTTATTGGATTGTCTGAGTAGAAATGACAGTGTCGCTGTTTTGGGTTTTTTAGATAACAACCAGCAAATGGATGGAAAGATAATTTCAGGGATTCCAGTATACGGCCATGAAGAGGAGGTATTAAAAAGGTATTCGCCATTATTAATACAACTAGTCAATGGCATAGGATCGGTTGGAATTCCCACACAGCGGAAGGCCATTTTTAAAAAATTTAAAAACGCAGGCTATCGCTTTTTCAATGTGATCCACCCAATGGCATATATTGGACAAGAGGTTACTCTTGGAGAGGGTGTGCAAATAATGGCAGGAAGTACTATTCAGCCAGGATGCCACATTGGTAGCAATGTGATTATCAATACACATACGGCGGTTGATCATGATTCATATATTGATGATCATGTGCATCTTGCACCAGGAGTGATATGTTGCGGCGATGTTAAAATTGGTGAAGGTACTCATATAGGAAGCGGTGCAATCATTATTCAAGGAATCGAGATTAAAGAACATTGTTTAGTTGGTGCTGGCGCCGTGGTGGTGCGTAATATTATTATGGGTAGCAAAGTTTCGGGTATTCCCGCAAGAGTGACGGAGTAAGTATGGTCAAGGATGCAGCACATCGTTGGAAAAATGTTTTGATCAACACTGACACGACAGTGTTGTCTGCTATCAGGCATATGGACGCTGAAGCGTTGAGAGTATTATTGGTTGTGGACGAGGCGCAACACTTACTTGGCATTATAACCGATGGCGATATTAGGCGATATTTACTTAAACAGTCTAGCCTTGAAGCTACGGTTGAGCAAATTATGAATAAAAATCCTGTCGTGGCTTTTATATCTGAAAATCAAGACCAGCTATTAATGAAGATGCATTCATTAGGAATTTTACACTTACCCATTGTCGATGATGAAAAACGTGTGGTTGGTTTAGAAACACTCGAACATCTCTTCTCAAGAAATATTAGAGAAAATTGGGTTGTTTTTATGGCCGGTGGCATGGGAAAACGATTATATCCACTAACGGTTGATTGCCCTAAGCCGCTATTAAAAATTAATAACAAACCAATCTCAGAAATATTGTTAGAGAATTTTATTAAGTGTGGGTTTAAAAATTATTATTTTTCTGTTAATTATAAAGCAGACATGATTCGTGAATATTATGGCTCAGGTGCACGCTGGGGCGTGCAAATTCACTACATTGAAGAGGATGATGCATTAGGTACAGCAGGAAGTTTAAGCTTATTGCCAACTCCTCCTGATAAACCATTTTTTGTTATTAATGCAGATATCCTAACTAATATTAACTTTGGGCATGTGTTAGATTTTCATCAAGAACAAACAGGCAATCCTAAAGCTACTTTATGTGTAAGGCAATACCAAAATACCATTCCATTTGGTGTTGTCCATCTTGATGAAAAAGATCATAGGTTAGTGGATATTGAAGAAAAGCCCGTCAAAAACTATTTTATTAATGCTGGCATTTATATTCTAGAGCCCGATACTTTGCAGCATTTGTCATTTAACTCTTATTGCGATATGCCAAACTATCTAACGCATCTTGTGAGGCAAGGATTGCATGTAAGTACTTTTCCTATTAGAGAGTATTGGCTTGATATTGGGCACCACGATAATCTTGTAAGGGCCGAAACGGATTACACTGAAGTATGCTCATAAGGTGGGGGCGAGATATCTCTCATGAAAGTACTTTGTTTGACTCCTTGGTTCCCTAGCCACAGACAAGATCAAAACGGCAATTTTATTTTTGCCTCTGTTGAGGCATTAGCTGATCTTGGGCATGAGGTGACTGTCTTGGTGACCACTCCATGGAGGCCAAAGGCTGCTGGGGTACTTAGTAAAGATTGGGTGAAAAAAAAAATTCATGTCGAACAGTTTTCTGAGAAGTTAAATCTACATGCCTGCAGCTATTTATCTATTCCTAGGAGTTATTTCTATTCATTTACTCACTGGCAGTATAGGAAATTCGTCAATCCCCTCTTAGAAAAACTTATTCGGCGACATGGGTGTCAGCTTATCCATGCTCATACCGAGCTTGCTGGTGTCTCTGCGGTGGATGTGGGACAGAAATTGGGCGTGCCGTCAGTCCTCACCTTGCATGGAATTAGTACTGAGCCAAAATTGTATGTGGGTAATACGAGAAAAATTTTGTTTGAATATGCAATGGCAAAGACAAGTAGAGTCGTTTTAGTTGGTAATCCTTTGCTTAACTTTGCAAAACAATTCGTGAGTAATTCGGATCATTTCAGGATTGTTTCAAATGGATTTCGTACTTGTGCACATAATGCTGTAAATAATAAAAAGCATTGGCCAACAAAGCAGTTGCGATTTATTAGCGTATCTAATCTTCAGGAAAGTAAGGGTATTGATATTAATCTGCGTGCACTAGCGAAATTAAATAGTATGGGGATAGTTGATTGGGAATATAAAATTATTGGTGATGGCAGAGAAAAAAATAGGCTTGGATTGCTTATAAAAGAATTAAATTTAAGCCAACAGGTCGATTTTCTGGGGGCTTGTGATCAGGATGAAGTCTATAAACAGCTTACAAAAGCAGATGTTTTTATTCTCCCATCTTATCTTGAAGCATTTGGCATTGCTTATCTTGAAGCCATGTCTTGCGGGTTATTGACAGTGGGGATTGAGGGGCAAGGATCCCAAGCATTTATTGAACATGGGAAAACTGGATTCTTGGCTCAACCAAAGAACATTGATAGTCTTGTTGATATTCTCAGGGTTATATTCCAGTATCCAGAAAAGAGTGGGTTCATTGCAGAGTCGGGTAAGAATCATGTACACCAGAATTTCACTTGGCATAGTCATGCTACTAACCTAATAAAAATTTACGAAGAGCTGGTGTAATGCGAAAAATATTAATGATTTATATAGAGCCAACTCCATACATTGTGGGGTTAATTGAAAATATTATTCTACTTTTTAATGGCCGAATTGACGTAGTATTTCTTGAGGAAAACCTCTCTCAAAATTGGAATATTAGTCTCGATAAGCAATGGATGATCTCCCCCAAGGGCAAACTAAAGAGTGCGCGTTTTATTATGCGACTCTTGCTAGATAACAGGTATGACATGATACATCTTGCTGGCTGGGGGGAGCCTATATCTTTGCTGTTGATCTTTTTCGCCCGTTTCTTTTCTATACCCATTGTTATTGAATCAGATACACCCATGCCACATGGTACCAAACTTTGGAAGCGTGTAATTAAACGCTTGCTATATCCTCGGCTATTTGGCCTAGTTAGTTTGTTCTTGCCGGGCGGGGCGCGTCAGGCTCAATACATTGAGTATTATGGTGTCAGCCCAGAGCGTGTTATTCCTGTCCAGATGACGGTAGACGTTACTAGCATAAGAAAGTATGCTGTCACACTGGCACCAGAAGATCGACAAAAAACGCGAGAGCGTTACTCTCTTACTGACAAAGATATTGTTTTTCTATTTATTGGTCGATTGGTTGAGCACAAAGGGATAGCTGACTTGCTTACTGTGTTCAACCGGATTCACCATACGAATGTGAAGCTACTGTTAGCGGGGGATGGTCCTATGCGCCAGCAGGTAGAGGAGAGTGTTAAATTAAATAATCATGTACGCTATGCTGGGCGAGTCTCAGGTAACGATCTAATTAAGATATATCATGCTGTTGATGTGATGGTATTGCCGTCCCATGCTGAGCCTTGGGGGTTAGTGGTGAATGAGGCGATGACGCTCGGTTTGCCGGTTATTGTATCTGATAGAGTTGGCTGTACAGACGATTTAGTCATACACCAAAAAACAGGGCTTATTGTAAAGGCGGGATGTATTGCTGACTTGCAGAGTGCGATAGAAGAGTTGGCGATAGCTTCTGAGACGCGAGCAAGTATGTCAAGTCAAGCCGTTAAAATAATTGAAAAATGGACATTAGAAAATGAGGCTGAAAAAATATGTCAGGCCTGGAGTAGTTTAATATGCGTATAAAAATACCATTGCCCCTGGGCGTTTTTTTGCCCGTTTGTTTATTAGGTTTTCTGGGGGTTAGTATTATATTTTTACATTCGGTATTAAATAACAATACCAGGTGGTTGTATTTTGGGATTTTACTATTATATTTAACATTGAAAAAAAAACTAATTAGTTATTGGGATTTGCCACTCGTATTGGCATTCGCTTCATACTCTGCATGGTGTTTTTTTAGCTCGTTTTGGTCAGATGTTCCTCTATTGTCTTTTTCAAAGAGTATCGTGCTTTGCTTTGTTATCATCACGATGACTTCTGCTGGGATTGAGTGGATAAAAACGTATTCCTGGGGAGGGGCTTTCAATTACCTAAAGCTATCAGTATACGTGTTTATCCCGACGGTCTTGTTTGGCATGACAAGAGACAGTTCAGTGACATCGTATAGTCTTGCTGCAGGTACAAGTGTAGAAGTTTATACATCGTTAATTCGCGGGGCTAATATGCTAGGTTTTATGATGGCAGCAATTTTCCCCGTTCTTCTTTGGGAGTTATATAAGAAATGGTCGAATAAGAAAGCACGTATTTTGTGGGGATGCGCATTGTTGATCTGTACTTATTTTCTCATACTTGCTTTCTCAAGGTCAGCTATAGCTGATGTCATTGTAATTTTAGGAGGATTTGCTATCAGCTTTAACCTGACTAAAAAAGTTTTATTTGTTATCGTCGGCACTCAAATAGCTTTGGTTACTTTGCTTGTGCACCCTTCAATAGTATCAGATATTGCAAATACATCGAAATTCTATATTTACAAAACTGCCATTGATGACGCGGATGTTTTCATGAGTCGACAACTTGTGTGGCAGCAGTCTTATGAGGCGGCAAAAGAGGGCGGGTTGTTTGGGTTAGGATATGGTGTTAGCTGGGGATTCACTGATTTTAATTTTGATCATGGGTTAACATCAGCTGCTTATGGAAGAGAGAAGGGCAACTCCCAGCTTGCTATTATTGAAGAAACAGGGTGGATTGGATTAATATTATATGTCTTATTGTTAGGCACAGTAGGATTAAAATTGTTCAAGATGTATGTGGTAGCGCATGACGAGGAGCATAGAGTGTTGCTGGGAATAATATCAGGTATGTTTGTTGGCTTGATTTTTACTTCTTTCTTTGAGGCTTGGTGGGGGGCGCCTGCTGGACCAGAAACCGTTTACTTTTGGGTTCTCGTGGGAATCATCAGAGGCTTGGAGATTGCCATGGGAAATAATGGGCAATCAAGCTTACGCTCCCTGCCGCGTTTTTCTCAAGACCTTTCTACAGAGTTGTTACATGGTTAATTCAAAGAATAGATGAGGATCTATGCCACATCTTCAATTAAAACGTAAAATAGGCACGATCTGGCCACGCACATCCTATGGCAGAAAAATTATATTACTATATCACTCAGTAGGTAATAGTTTATGGGGGATGCCAGAGTATAATTTCTGCGAACAACTGAACTGGCTTAGTGATTATTGCCGTGTTTTATCATTGACAGATCTTATCCATGCTAAACCTAGTGAAGAATTACAAGTTGCTCTGACATTCGATGATGGCTATAGCAATCTATATGATCGCGTGTGGCTGCGATTGGAAGAAAAAAAAGTGAATGCAACAGTGTATATTAATACCGGATGGATGGGCGAAGATAATAAGAGCCGCAAGCAATCTGTGGAAAAGTTAGGTCACTATCCTGATGAATATTTTTTAACCTGGGATGAAGTGAAAGAATTACATCAGGGAGGATGGGAGATCGGATCCCACGGTGTTAATCATTATAATTTCCCTCTTATTGAAGATAGTGTTACGCATCAGGAATTGATGCAATCTAAACAGGATATTCAAGTCCAGCTAAATACAGCCTGTTTGCATTTTTCATACCCCTGGGGGAGGCATTCGACGAAGGTGAGGAAAGCAGTAGAGTCAGCAGGATACAAATATGCGGTGGGTGGACGACATGCGCAGATAGCTGCAGAATCTGATTTGTTTGTCTTGCCCCGGATTAATATTGCTAAAAATTATTCTTTTGAAGACTTTAAAAATATAGTGAGTGGTAAATGGGATTATCTAGGAATACTCCATCGGATAAGAGGGCTCTAGGGTGAATGTGCTGGTTAATGCTATCTCCATTGTGGAGGGTGGTGGTTTAGTTGTATTAAAGCATTTATTAGCGTCTATGGAGCAGAATGAACCAAGCATAAAATGGTATGTTACAGCAAATCCCAATACGTTAGCTCAAATTACGACAAGATCAAAAGCAGTAATTGGTCTACCTTACGTATGGCCTAGTCGGTCTCCATTTCACCTTCTATATTGGTACGAAGCAATATTGCCTAAGTTGGCGCATCTAGTGAACGCGGATCTTTGTTTTTCACAAACTAATTTTATTTCAAGGCGCAAGCTAACGTGTCCATCTCTACTGCTTGTCCAGCATGCAGGATATTTTTCAGAAAAATTTAAGGAACTACATCTCCAGTGGAACAACAATCGTAAAAGTAAATTTCTTTGGGAAAAAAAACGCAGATGGATGCTTAAGTCTATCCGATGTGCTAATGCTGTCACAGTACAGACAGAGGCTTTAGCCAAGAAAATTATAACTCAAGTAGGGGTTCCAGAGGAAAAAGTGGTTGTGGTTCCCCATGGCCCTGGACTATTACAACTGCCAATGAAGAAAGCGAGAGATTATCCTCTTAACACCACGTGGAGAGTGGGCTATATTACAAAATTTGGGGTTCAAAAAGATTTTGACACAGCTTTTAGGGGGGTTAGGTTATTAAAAGAGGCAGGGATTTCAGTAAAACTCGTTTTAACTTTGAATGAGAATTCTCCTGAATACGGATCTGTTCTACGGCAGATTCGTTTACTTGGTATTGAAGATTGTATAGAAAATCACGGCGAAGTGTCGGATGCTGATAAACTAAAGCAGTTATATGAATCCTTACATATCTTTGTTTTTCTTTCATTATGCGAGTCATTTGGGTTTACGCTAGTCGAGGCGCTAGCATCGGGGTTACCCTTGATTGTTGCAGATACAGAAAGTAATCGTGAAATAGCTGGTAATGCGGCAGAGGTGTTTGCTCCTGAAAATGAGAGACAGTTAGTAGATAAGATTCTTCAATTTATTAATAGCGATGCTTTATATGTACAGGCATCCAAGAACAGTCTTGAAAGATCGCGGGAGTTTTGTTGGGATAAGGCGGCGGGTAGCATTATTCGTGTAATGCAGCAGTTAGTAAGTAGTGACAAGACAAGGTAGGTCGCATGAAAAAAAATAAGATTTGCGTTATTTCATCTTGCGGTGGTCATTTAAGCGAGGTCAGAGTATTGCTACCCGTATACTCTACCTACGACTATTTTTATGTTCTAAATGATAAGGCATTATTGGCGAGCGATATGCAAAATAAGACATATTTTATTACGCATGCTGAAAGAAACTGGAAAATATTTATCAATATGTGGGAAGCGTTTAAAATTATTAGAAAAGAACGTCCGACCGTTCTCATGAGCACTGGGGCTGGCTTGATTGTGCCTTTTTCATTAATAGCCCGCTTTTTCTTTGGGATCAAAACAATCTATATTGAAACGATAGCTTATGTAGATAGGCCGTCATTAACTGGTAAGATCATGTATTATTTAGCTGATTTTTTCTACTATCAGTGGCCAGGGCTTAAACAGTTCTTTCCCAAAGGAGAATATATTGGAGCGTTGCTATAAGACATTTGTTTCAGTGGGCAATTGTAAGCAAGCTTTTACTCGCTTACTTGATGCAGTTAAAATGCAGGCAGAATTTCTTCCTAAGCCTATACTTGTCCAGCATGGGCATACTCCTTTTTTTTCTGAAGAATGCCATGGTATGGATTTTGTTAATATGGATAGTTTTACACGATACATTGATAATGCAGAGGTACTGATTTTCCATTCGGGTGCGGGCAGTATTCATCATGCATTGCAAAAAGGTAAGCACCCCATCGTAATGCCAAGACGCGCTGAATTTGGTGAGCATGTTAACAATCATCAAGTTGTCTTTGCTAACACGCTATATTCGGCTGGTAAAGTGCACTTAGTAGAAAATGCGGATGAGCTAAGAGCTGTCATTAAGAAGGTACAGGCAGATGCTCCAGTAGAGTTAGTCCTCGCTATTAATAACCAGCCATTAGCCTTAGACGTGATAAAAAAACGCCTTAACCTTCTTCTCGGAGTTGCTACGAAGGCAGAGTGTTAGAGTATGAAAACCGCGGCTTTATAGCACTGCGTTCTCTATGGTGATGCCATGTGTTATTATTTCCTCCCCGTTATTTTGTGCGGACCTTTTCAATGCAGCTGCAACATGTAATGCAGCCATAGCATCATCGCCAGAGCAGGACGGGCGTTCGTTATTTTTTAAACAGAATACTAAATTAGTTACTGCATTTAAGAGGCTATTATTCACTTTCTCTTCTTGTTTATCAATTTTACGTAGTGTTTTATAACCACTGTAATAAGGACTTTCAGTAACACAGTAAAACTCGATGCGATGGCCTGAGTCAATAATTCGAATTCGGCCTTCCATCCCTACGATATCCATCTCAAAGAGACTAAATGCGCCTGCAGCTAAATTATGCAGGAAACCTTCTGCACCGTTCTCAAATTTTAGCCGAGCGCTCAGATTAGGGTCTACCTCTGACCCATGTAGCGGATCAAATCCTCGAATATGGGTGATTTCTCCAACTAACCATCGAGCTAAATCAATCCAGTGAGTGCCGTTATGAAATATTCCTTTTGTATAAAACCCTGAGACGCTTTGAATTTCCCCAATTGTCCGTGTTTGAATTAAATTTTTAATTTGTTTGTGCCCGTCAGAGTAGCGTCGACTATAATTCACAGCAATCAATATATTTTTTTCTTTTGCGAGATGTAGTAAGTATCGCGCTTGTTTTTCGTCTAGCGTTAATGGCTTTTCAGCTAATATAGCGACGACGCTGGGTGTATTTAATATTTGCTCTATTATAGCTGCATGAGTATGGTCAGGCGTGCAAACACTCACTATTTCTGGACTATGTTCTGTTAAAAGCGCAGACAGGTTTGTACAGGCAGCGGGAACGCCCCATTTTTCCGCACATTTTTTTGCCTTTTCCGCATTAATGTCACACACCGCCACAAGCGTTGTGTCAGAGCAAGCGCTATAGGCTCCAGCATGAGTGTAAATTCCTTGAATGAGCGAATCTTCAGCGTAAAGACTGCCGATATTCCCGCAGCCAATCAAAGCAGCTCGATAGGTCATGATGCCTCACTCACGACATGTTGTGTTTGTTTCGCCTGGCTAATTTCTTGCAGCAGGCGGTATTTCATTTCGGCCATTATCCAATCATCTTCATTATCAATATCTTGAATCTGCCATTCGGGTAATAAGATGCCAGCGGTATGGGGGCTGATAAGCGTAGGGTTTTCTAGAAATTCTTTTACGCGTAGCCAATAAAATTGGCCGGCATCATGATAGGCGGACTCTAGGTCTTGTGAACGTGTTAGTAAATGTTCCGGTTGAAACATAGAAATCATATTGTTATTGAGTCGTACTGCGCGTTGAATGGGGTATGAAAAACGCACAATGGGATTAATGCAATGTATTTGTGGGTTATGAGTCATGACGTCAAGTGCTGTTGTGAGGCTCTTTGCTGTTATAAAGGGAGCCGTTGGGTATATACAGCATACTAATTCAGGGTTAACTTGTCGTAATTGATATTGTTGTAGCACTTCTAATACAACTTCTGCTGTTGTGGCATAATCCGAGGCTGTCTTAGCAGAGCGTGTAAACGGGACATAGGCTCCCCATTTTTTTGCAATTTCTGCTATTTCGGGATCGTCCGTTGATACCATCACTTCATCAAAACAGTTGGCTTCAAGAGCGGCCTGTATGGAATAAGCTATAATTGGTTTGCCGCAAAAGTGACGAATGTTTTTTCTAGGTATGCGCTTACTTCCTCCGCGTGCAGTGATAACTGCTATTTTCATTTGGTTCTCCTAACTTCAGTTCGATCTTTTTATGAAAGATAACAGCATTGCACGAAAAATTTTATAATTAGCTATCCAACGCTGCCCAAACTTCGGTATTCCCTTGCGTTCGACAATGGAGATGGGAATTTGAATAAATTTTTTATTTTTTAAAATGCCATAAAAAGCCAGCTCGGTACCAATTGACTTGTATGAGTCAAACCAACCACGTTCTTTATATAAGCTCATTCGGTAGCCTTTCATTCCACAAAGTGGATCATGCCACCCAAAGCGTTTTCTTGTGTAGACAGCAAAGAGAAGCTCAGCAATGCGAGCATAGTGTGGGCGTATTCCAAGAACTAAGTCGTGATCTTTTTGCAAATAAGACAAATATTGTTTAACAAGAGTGTGATTATGTTGCCCGTCTGCATCAAAGGTAACAGCATAGGAATATCCACAATGGCTAGCTTTTGCAAACCCACTATTTAACGCTGTGTCATAGCCTAAGTTCTTGGAATGGTTGACAACAATGGCCCCTGCAGCTTTAGCTAATGTAGCTGTGTTGTCAGTTGAACAATCATCCACCACAATAGCTTGGCCATAGGTAAGTATTGATGTAACAACTTGCGTGATGGTTGCCGACTCATTAAAGGCGGGTATAATAACTGCTAGTTCAGATCGCTCCAGCAAAGGTGTTCTCCTGCTTTAACATCTCTTGTTGTTTTACGTCCAACTACTTTATCTATTAGATAGGGTACTAAGGCACCTGTTGGGCTAGGTCTCAGGACCTCTAAATGCTCGAGAGTGATTTCGGTGCCTACAGGCAAATTAGATCTTACTCTAATGGATCTTCGCTGGAGAATAACGGTTTCTTTCTCATTATCTTCGACTTTTTTAATTGCTGTGCCTAATGCGATTTCTAGCTCGCGTGTGCGATCAACCATTTCACGCCAGGTCTTTAAGTCCATAGAAAAAGCATGATCAGGTCCTATGCGTTGCGTATCATCTGTAAAATGCTTTTCTACTACTCTTGCACCGAGTGCAACCGCGCCAAGCACAGTGGCATGTCCTGGTGTGTGATCAGACAAGCCAAGGATGACATCGGGGTACATATGCTGATAACATCTAAGCACATTTAGATTAATATATTTGAAATTTTCTAATGAAGCTGTGTAATTCGTATTACATTGCATCAAAACAATCTCTTTGGTACGCATTAATGCAGTATTCATTGCCATGCACACCTCTTCAAAGCCAGAGGCACCAGTCGCTAATATTAACGGTTTATTTTTTGCGGCAATGTAGTCAATAATTTCAAGCCATGTGATGTCACCCGAACCTATTTTGTAAGCAGAAACATAGGGGTCAACAGCATCAGTCAGTTCTTTAGAGTAGGGTGAAGTCAAAAAAGCGATGCCGGCTTTGTCGCAGGTTTCTTTTAAAACTGGCGTCCAATCATTATTAATAGACGCATCTTGGTAGACTTCAAAAACACTTTTCTTCCATCTAGATTGGTGGGATTTTTGGGAACCTAGAGACTTGAATCCATAATCACTGATAATTGTTTTGGCAGAGAAATGCTGGAACTTAGCTGCATTTGCACCCGCTTGGGCGCTTAGATATATAAGATCCTTAGCACGCTGCAGGTCGCCATCGTGATTCGCGGAAATATCTGCGATAAAAAAAGTGGGTTTTTCTAATCCAATGCTTACTCCAGAAATACTTATAGTTTTCATTTTCTCTCCCAAAAAACATAGCCGGGTTTTACGGCTCTATGCTTGATTTTTGCAAGCCATCCATTGTCATATTGTGCTTTTAGTTTTTTGATTCCATCATCAATTGTTGGTAGTTGATAGTCAAGTGCTGTGCACAATTTATGATTTGCTAAAGCCATATTTTTAGGACGTGGAGCTATTAAATGCACGTCATTAATGCTACTTGAGGTTACGTTTTCTGCACTTAGGCCGAAAATACTAGCCATTTTTAGCGTGAAATCATATTTTGAAAGTATCGAATTTCCTGTTAGGTGAAATAGCCCAGTGATATTGCTTGAAAGTATTTTACAAATTACTTCGGCGACATGGGAAACATGGATGGGCGTGAAACTAACGTCGGCAAACATGGTGAGGTGTAATTTTTCTACCAATCCCTTTAGTATCCATTCGGCAAACGAAATGCGTTCCGCTTGACTCCAACCAAAAATATTGGTTCGTAGAACGAGGCTATCCGGATTTTTGAGTACGGCAAGTTCACCCCTGTGTTTTGTGCGGCCGTAGACATTGAGCGGATTGGGTGGGTCTTCCTCTTGATAGGGAGTTTCCTGTTTTCCATCGAATATGGAATCAGTTGATATATAAATTAGACGCCCGTTCCAATCGGCAATGGTATCGTTAATGACGGCGGTGGATCCGACATGCAATGCTTCCGCTAAAATAGATTCCCTCTCACAACTATCAACATTGATTATAGCTGCGCAGTGAATAACAACATCAGGTTTAATTTCTATCAGCCATCGAGTTAATTTTTCTTTATCTAATAAATCAAATTGTCGCCATTGTACTCCTGGCCTGCGATAGCCTGTCGTTCTGCTGGTAGCAAAAATACTATGGCCATCATCAAGACAATCTAAAATTGCTGAGCCAAGCATACCGCTCGCACCTGTAATAGCAATTTTAAGAAATCTGGCCATTATTTGCCCGTCTTGTCGCTGAATTATCATGGGTTAGAATTTATTATAGGGTTACCATGGCTGCAACATAATAATATGAAGGATTAAAATATAAAATATATTTCTGTAGTGAGCTTCCTATCCACATAGACGTTGGCAATGATAGGCCAAAACTTGGGACAACTCTGTTTTTCTGGACTTGGAAAATTGATTAAATTGTTATTATATGCTTTCATAGGCTGCTTTTGATTATGCGGGTAGAGATGCGGCGCCGCGCGGTAGCGTACATTATATTTCAACAATAACGCATAGCATTTGGTAGCCTAGATTTCGGGTAGGAAGGGCAGACTTCACAATATTAAGGAAAAATGACTATGTTTAATGATAAAGCTGTTTTAATTACAGGGGGAACGGGTTCTTTTGGGCAGAAATGTGTCCAAATGTTGTTGGAAAATTATCAGCCTAGAAAAGTCGTCGTTTTTTCTCGTGATGAATTAAAACAGTTTGAAATGAGCCAGAAATTCGATTCGGTAGAAATGCGATATTTCCTTGGCGATGTTAGAGATTCAGATCGCTTGAAGCAAGCAATGCGCGGAATCGATTATGTGATTCATGCGGCTGCTTTAAAGCAGGTGCCAGCGGCCGAATATAATCCTATGGAATGTATTAAAACTAATGTTAATGGCGCACAAAATGTTATTCAAGCGGCGCTGCAGAATGAGGTTGAAAAGGTTATTGCTTTGTCTACGGATAAGGCAGTTAATCCAATTAATTTATATGGAGCTTCAAAGCTAGCATCAGATAAATTATTTATTGCTGCTAATAATATTGCAGGAGGTCATAGAACTGTTTTTTCTGTTGTGCGTTATGGCAATGTTGTAGGATCCAGAGGGTCTGTTTTGCCTTATTTTCAGAAACTTCTGGATGATGGCGTGAAAAGCCTACCCATTACAGACCCTAGAATGACGCGCTTTTGGCTAACGCTTGATCAAGGCGTTCGATTCGTATTTAAAAGTTTTGTGCGGATGCACGGGGGGGAAATTTTTGTACCTAAAATCCCTTCGGTAAGAATTACTGATTTAGCAAAGGCGCTGGCTCCTCATCATTCACAGCATATTGTGGGTATCCGTCCTGGGGAGAAGTTACATGAAATCATGTGCCCACGAGATGATGCAAGATTGGCGATTCAGTTTGAGGATCATTATGTCTTAAGGCCTGCTATTAAATGCAACCAAGAGGTAAATTATTATTGTAATAGGTTAGGCGAGGTGGGAATTTCGACTGATGATGAATTTGAATATCATTCTGGCACAAACCCTCATTTTTTGACTATTAATGAAATTAAAAAGCTTAACAATCTAGTTGCTGATAGCCCCATCTATGAAGAGAGTGCCGCTGTTGCTGTTTAGGTGAAATTATGCATCGCCCTATCATAATGACGGTTTGTGGTGATCCTGGCGGTGCAGAAGCTATTGCACCGGTGATCAAAATCATAGAGGCAGACGAGCGAACAAAAGCTATTAATTATGCTTATCGTCAAGGTGCGGATGTATTAACTTATCATGGTATTGTTAATCGCCCATTACCTAGTAAAGTGGAGGTGCAAGAAGTTTGCCGACTGTTTCAAGAAGATAGAGTTTTAGTATTGTTGACAGCTACTTCACACAATAATTTAAATTGGGAAAAATTTTTTATACATGAAGCACGAAAGCTAGGTATTCATTCGCTTGCTGTATTAGATTTTTGGTCTAATTATGCTGTGCGTTTTAGTGATGCCGAAGGGAATCTACTCTATATGCCAGATAAGATTGCGGTAATGGATGATCGCGCCCAAAGAGAAATGATTGCTGCTGGCATTTTTGCTGAGCGCATTATGGTTACAGGACAACCAGCTTTCGACGCACTTGCTGAATATCGCAAGCCATTTCCTGTTATGAAACAGCACGCGATTAGAGCGTCCATGAAAATACAGGGTAATGACTTATTGGTAGTATT
This sequence comes from Gammaproteobacteria bacterium RIFCSPHIGHO2_12_FULL_37_14, assembly GCA_001801485.1. The sequence goes on along the minus strand of MGXV01000020.1, from coordinate 78,721 downwards.
CGTATCGCAGCCACTGAGAAAAGTTTATGGTGTGCCTGGGGATGTGAGTTATCTTGGGTATGATGAAGCCACGGTCTTGAAAAATGTCATTTATTCGCTTGAGGCAATAAGCAAAAAAAACCATAAAAACATTACATTGCTTATACGGCCTCACCCACGTGAAGCAGAAAATGACTTTGTTGCCTATCACTCCTCCCAAATAACCATTATTACCTCATCTGTGCACGAGGGCAGAGATTGTGTGATGGCGTCTGATTTAGTCGTTGGAATGACCAGCGTTTTGCTAGTAGAGGCATGTTATCTTGGCTGTATTGTGGTGAGTTTACAGCCCGGGTTATGTAAGACAGATACCTTGCCAACGAATGAGCCTGGAGTAAGCATGGGCGTTTATCGCGAAGATGAAATCACACGAACTCTTGAAAAATTTCTATTTGACGATGCAGCACGCTGTATGTTGCGCGAAAAAACAGCTGCATTAACTTTAGAATCGCAAGCAGCAAGACGAATAGTAAATTATATATTCCAACATATTAACCTCAAATTTATAGGTGATTAAAGTGCAAGCAATGGAAAGCGTAGTTGATGTATTGCCAGAAAAATTGGCTTTACTTGGTGGCCCAGCGGCTATTCAGCGCCCTTTTAAACGTTATAATCCAATAGGTGAAGAAGAAGTTGCGGCAGCAAAAAGTGTTATTGAAAGTGGTGTGTTATCGCAATTTCTAGGTGCATGGCATGAGGATTTTTACGGGGGACCTAAGGTTCTTGAGTTTGAGCAGGTGTGTAAACATTACTTTGGCGTGAAGCATGCCATTACGGTGAATTCCTGGACATCTGGTCTAATTGTTGCTGTTGGTGCTATTGGAATTGAACCTGGCGATGAAGTGATTGTCAGCCCTTGGACAATGTGTGCTAGTGCGACAGCAATTATACACTGGAATGCTATCCCTATTTTTGCAGATATTGAAGCAGAGACATTTTGTTTAGATCCATTATCAATTGAGGCCAATATTACATCGAAGACAAAGGCCATATTAGCAGTCGATATTTTTGGACAATCAGCTAATATAGAAGAAATAATGAAGCTTGCTGAGAAATATCATTTGCACGTTATTTCAGATACAGCTCAGGCGCCAGGTGCAAAATATAGGCATGTCTATGCAGGGACGCTCGCGCATGTGGGTGGCTACAGTCTTAACTACCATAAACATATTCACACGGGTGAGGGTGGGGTGTTAGTTACTAATGATGATAAAATAGCCGAGCGAATGAGGCTTATTCGTAATCATGCGGAAGCGGTGGTTGGAGCAAAGGGATGCGATGATTTAGTTAATATGATTGGGTATAATTTTCGTTTGGGCGAGATTGAGTGTGCAATGGGAATAGAGCAGTTAAAAAAACTGGATCGTTTTACTACTGCTAAGCAAAAAGCAGCCGAGAGATTGACTCAAGGGTTGCAAGGTTTGAAAGGCCTTCAAACACCGGTAGTCAGAGGGCAGTGCACACATGTTTATTATATTTATCCAATTGTACTTGATTCGGATGCATTAAAAGTGAGTAGGGATAAAATTTACCGAGCGTTAAAGGCAGAAGGTGTTTCAGGCCTGATTTTAGGCTACCAAAATCTGCATTTACTACCTATGTATCAAAAGAAAATAGCTTATGGTTCATCTGGGTTTCCTTGGACTTCTGATATTTGCCACAGAGAAGTTTCCTATGATAAGGGAATATGCCCTGTCGCAGAAGAACTGCATGAAAAGACTTTTCTGGGATTTGCAATGTGTATGCATGATCTTGTAGATGAAGAGATTGATATGATTATCCATGCTTTTAAAAAAGTTTGGGCGAATATAAAACAGTTGAAACAATCTACTAGTTAGATAGGGTTTAATTATGCATGATACCACTTGTATTGACGATGTAAGAAAAAACGATATCCTTAATATCCGGTTCATTTCTGGAAATCGGATTTATCTACGACCCCTCATAGAAGCCGATGTGGATGGGCCTTATCCTACTTGGTTGAATGATGAAGAAGTTTGCCAAGGAACTTCACATCATACTTATCCCTATACGAGAAGAGATGCGCTTGATTATGTACAACAAGCAAATCATACAAGTAGAGCACTTATCTTGGCCATAGTTTTACAGGAGAAACATCTTCACATAGGCAATATTGCTCTTCAACAAATTAATTGGGTGTATAGGACAGCAGATCTCGCTATTTTATTGGGAGATAAGAGTCAATGGAGAAAGGGCTATGGCTTGGAAGCGGGCAGGTTGCTCTTGGTGCATGGATTTATAAAGCTTAATCTTAATCGAATCACCTGTGCAACCTACGAAAACAATACAGGCATGATAAAATTAGCTTTATCTTTGGGGATGAAACAAGAAGGTATTCGCAGGCAAGCTGCATATAAAAGCGGGCAGTATCTTGATATTATCGAGTTTGGGTTGTTAAGAAAAGAAGCGGAATTTTAAGTCACTTGATTTTATTGCAGATATATCCTAGGTGAGCATAAGGCTGTGTATAACATGTGTTAATCTAACGAAAAGGCTGAATATTACTTTTGATCAATACTCTCTAGCTGACCAAAACCGGCTTTGCTAATGCCTGGTAAAGTTACAATTTTAGATTTGTAGGGTGCGGCTTCTCGTTCGCACAAGTACTCTAAAAATGCTAATAGCTTGTAATCAGAATATCTTGGGCCAACCAGGTGTAAGCCAAAGGGTAATCCTTGCTGGCAGCTGAACTTGGGTACATTGATCACAGGAAGCCAAGCCATAGTCCATAAAGCATTTAGATCTTTGTGAAATTCGGGCTCATACATATATGGGGCAGAACCATTGGAAGAGTTAGTTAAAATCACATCTATTTTGTTTGTGGAGAAAAAATCTTCCAAATCGCTAGCCAGTTTTTCCTGTTCGTTTAACGCTTTTTCATAATCTTCAGGGGGGATTGTTTTAGCATCATCAAAAATCGCTCTTAATATACTACTTATCTTATCGGGCTCTTTACTAGATTCGGTTTTTAAATAATAAGCCAAACAGGGGTGGTATATTCTTCTGTGTAACGCATTCCAGTGTGTCGTAGACTCCGGCAAATCAAGAGTGAATACTTCAATTCTATCCAGCTTTGACAGGCCATTTTTAAATTTTTCTAGTTCATCATGAACATAAGAGTGAGCTTCCTTAATGATAGGATGGTTGCAAAAAGCCACGCGCCATTTTTTTTTGTTTATTGAGTCACGATAACTTTTTATTTTTTGTTCCTGTATAGGAAAGTTATCACCACGGACTCTCATCGTTTCTAGTAATAAAGACATGTCAGCGGCGCACCGCGTAAAAAATCCTACTGTATCAAGCGTATCCGTTGTTTTTAAGATGCCTGTTCTCGGGATCAATCCGAATGATGGCTTCATTGCATAAACACCACACCATGAAGCAGGTCTGATTATAGAGCCGCCTGTCTGACTACCTAAGGCAACAGGTACCATTGCTGTAGCAACTGCAGCTGCAGAGCCCCCAGAAGAGCTGCCTGTTACGTGCGCTAAATTATGTGGATTAAGGCTCTTGCCATTTGCATGTACGGCTAATTCTGCGGTATCCGTTTTTCCAAATATGATGGCATTCTCTCTGCGCAAGTAAGCCACGCATCTCGCATCGTTTCCAGCCTTATAATTTTCCCAGATCGGAGTTCCTTTTTGTGTCGGGTAAAACTCAGTGTTAAAAATATCCTTTATACCTATAGGTACTCCAAGTAGTAACCCTGCCATATTTGTCTTACATAATTTATTTAAATGATGGGCTTGTTGTATGACATAGCCTTCATGTACGGACTTCCAGGCGTGAATGATGGGATTGAGAGCTTGCGTGCGTGCTATAAAGCTCCGCGCTATATCGACAGTGGTAACACTTCGGTTCTTGATCAACTGAATTATATCTACTCCTGTGAGTTGATATAATGTATTTTCATTCATTACATTATTCCTTAAGGCAAATCTTTTGCCTTGCCCTCTCTTAATGCTTTCACTTTTTCTATTAGGTCCGTTTCGTCCATTCCGGTTTCCTGCAGAAAATAATCCATTATTTTAGGTCTTTCTTTATCATATTCGTTGATAAGATCAAATCCCTCTTGACGGGTTAGCAATCCTGCGCGCACATCTTTTGTAGCATGGTCTGTTGCTCGGCCAAAGCCGCGTTTAATGAATTTTGTATAATCATGTAATCCAGGCATGAGGCATTCAACGCTTTTGTATTTTTTATATGTTCCGTCAATAACATCCTCTTCCCATCCAAATTCTTTTTTTATGAACTCTACTTGCCTTTCCTCGTCCCAGAAAAAATAATCTCCTAGGTGCAAGCCAGCAATGCCAGCGTTCTGGTACTGGTTAGAGGTGGGATGGCGGAACATCTCTAACTCTTCCTTAGATATTTTGTCATTAGCAAAATCATCAACCTTGCTTTTTGCTGAAACATTAACAAAATATGCTTCATCAAAAATATCCTTCTTAGTGGATTCAAAATAACTCCACCGGCAGCCATCTTCTGCGATGGATTCTCCCCACACAATAAAAGGTATTTCAAATTTCAATGCAATCTGCAGCACAAATGAACCAACTCCTGCGTGACAATGCCAACAAGAATCACCAATAACTTCAATAGATCTAGCGGCAATTCTATTTACTAACCCTCTATTAGGGGTGAACATAATATGATCAACATAAAATGTTTCTAATAATCGTTGCAGGTTTCTTTTTCCGGTTTCGGTAAACCAATTATGGCTAAATGTAACCGCAAGGGGGCGCATTTTATACTTTTTCGTCAAAATGTAGGCCTGGAAAAAACTATCTTTTCCTCCAGAAACAGGTAGTATGCAATCATACGCTCTGTGTTTGAATTTATCTTTGTAATAGGCTAGTTTTTTGGATAATGCTTGCTCCCTTAGCTCCCAATCAATATACATTTTTTCTTCTGAGCTATTGCAGCCATTACAAATACCGCGCTCATCAAAGCAAATACCCTCTACTGTTTCTGGCATGCAACATCTAATACAGTATTTTAAAATTCCTTCATACAAGGGCCTTGACATGCGCCTCTTCCTCTAAATAAATTTCATGCGTTTTCAATTTAAAGAAGCATTTTCGAATAACAAGTAAAGCCATGCCATTCTACCAATAAAACTAGAAAAATAAACCTAATTTTAGTCACCTAGGGATTGGTTGGGCCATCAAACAGGGCTTGAATTGCAGACTTCATTATGTGAGGATAGCCTGCTTTCTTTTTTATAGGAGCTGGAAATCAATAGGGATATTCCATATGAGTGTCACCGAAAAAACCAGGACATTTCTAGCTGTAACAGCACTCGAAGAATTTTGGGATATTTCGCAGCCCATGTTGTTTCTGGGAGACTGGTGTGTATCGCATGCCAAAAAAGCTACCATTGAAAATTTGGACACAGAAGTTTTACGTAGCCCTTTCTCTGATGGTGACAAAGATGCAGCCTATGACTACATTGCCTGTGTTTCCGAGAAATTGCTATCCAATATAGCCATTTGGTTAAATCAGATTCATGGAACAAACCACACGCTAAGATATTGGCGGATAGTATTGGAGCCATTTCTCCTTCATTACGTTATCATCGTGTACAATAGATTTTGTTATTTAAAAAAAGCCTATGCATTATATCCAGACATTAGCACTATTGGCTTGGCGTTAACTTCCTATGTGACACCGCGAAATACGGCAGAGTTTGAGTATTTTGCTGCTGAGAGCGATCACTGGAATCTTCAGTTATTTACACAGTTATCATCCATATACTTTAAAGAACCTATATCATATAAGAGTCATATGGGAGATATTGATGTACGGCGTCAAAAAGAGATTTTTTCAAAAAATAGCTTCCCCAAAAAAACAATAAAGCAGAAAATTATTCAATGGTATGTGCGTTGGCGTGGAAGAAGTATTGTTGATATATTTAATTATCACCACGGCTTTATCCAAAGTAATACCTATTTATTGTTTCTTTGGTCTAAATTTAGGATTTTGCCCGTTATTCCTCCAGTTAATGCTTTAGTTGCGCCATGGATAAAAATGGAGTTTGATTTGTCTGCTCGTGAGCAGATTGCTAAACTTCCCGCCGAAGATAATTTCTCGAGGTTGGTTTTAGAGACGCTAAAAATTAACATGCCAGTCAATATGATCGAGACTTATCACGCGGAAGTGAAAAATTGTGAGAAACGCTTTCCGTATCACCCTGGAGTGATTGTTGTGGCGGCTTGGTTAGGAGATGACTTATTGCAATTTTGGGCGGCAAATGAGGTGGAAAATGGAGCCTTATTAGTTACAGTTCAACATGGCGGGGGAACTGATTTTGATAAATTTTGCTTGGATGGATTAGATTCTAAGCTATCTGACAAACATATTTCTTGGGGGTGGAAGTACGAAGGAAATGTGGTACCTGCTTCATCGACGAGAATTAGTTCATCTGAAATGAAATTAAAAAGAAAGTTACAAAAAACAGAAAAAAATAAAATTCTATGGGTGACAACTCGCTTTTCAACTTATTCCTCTTATCGAGAATGCTTTACTGGGCATGCACAGCAAGTGTATGCTGACGGCCAGATTCAATTTTATGAGGCATTAAGGGCTGGTTTTTTGCAGCAGATTGAGATGCGGCTTTATCCTGGTTCGCCTCATTATTACTACTACAAAAAGAATTTTCCTGGCCTAAATGTCTCTTTGCCAAACCATCATTCTTCTTTTTTTGATCAGTTATGTTCTGCCAGAATATTTATAGGTGATAATGCAAATACGACATTTACATATGCCATGGCATTTAATATTCCTACAATACTTTTTTGGAATAAAATATTGTGGAAAGTTCCAAAAATGGCAGAGCCATGCTTCAATGTGCTGCGCCAAGTGGGTATTTTCTATGACTCTCCAAAACCCGCGGCGAAAATGCTTAATAAGATCGTTGATGACCCATGGGCCTGGTGGTATAGCGAGCCGGTTCAGTCTGCTCGTAAATCATATTGTGAAAGCTTTGCGAGAACATCGCCTGGTTGGCTAAAGGAGTGGAGGAATCTTTTGCTCGGTTTCTCTAATAATCGTGAGAAAATAGTATTAGATCGTGATGTGGCTGTCTGAATCATTGTTTGCATGCGTTCATTTTTACAATCGCAGTCCATAAGGCAAAAATTCCGAAAAATCCAATGCTCACGATCTCTATTCTCCATTGAGGGTACGAGAGTATGGCATACGCTGTGGGAAATAAAATAAATATATTTACGAATAAAATACTCAGGGTTACTGCTTGGTGGCTAGCTCCTCCTTGTATGAGTCGTTGATATGCGTGTTCACGATGTGCCTTATACCAAGGTTTATTGCAGTAAGCACGATATAGGACCGTAAATGTAGCATCGCATAAAAATACCGCTGAAATGACGCACCAAAATGACAGGGGCAGTAGCCCCATATTGGCTGTAGATATTGCTAGTACTGCAAATACAAATCCAAGATATCCGCTACCAATATCCCCCATGAAAATTTTAGCGGGCGGCCAATTCCAAGTTAAAAATCCTGCAATAGTGGTAGCTAAGAAAAAACACAGAATACTTAATTCTGGCGTGCCTATCCATTTCAAAGCAAATGCTGCCCCTAAGCTAATAAACAATCCTTGAGCCCCTGCTAATCCATCAATGCCATCCATAAAGTTATATAAATTGACACACCAAACGACAGTCAGTACACCAACAAAATAGCTAAATGGCTCCCACTTTAAATAAGGGAAGCCATTTAGCCAATATATCGCCCATAGTGCAGCGATAGTATGTACTATGGCGCGCCAGAGCGGATGAGTCGGCGTAACATCATCTATCCAACCAATAGCAGCAATAATCATTCCACCACATAGCGCATAAAAAAGATTTAATGGGATAAGGTTTTGAAAGGCCAGATAAGCAGATGTTAAAGTAAATATTATAACAATGGATAGGCCTCCTCCCCGAGGGGTAGGTGCCTGATGAGAGCTGCGCTCATTAGGAATATCTAGCATGTTATTTAACATTACATAGCGCCGTACTATGCTAGTTAAAAAAGTAGCGCCAAAAAAAATTAATACCGTGCCCCATAAGTTGTTTTGCAGCATAGATATCCCAATCAATTTTCTGAAGCCCAGTATACTATGCTGCTACTTGGTTAGGTAGCTTGATTTATTTGGCGCTGAAAAAATCGGCTTGCTTCTTTCTCTTTGCGCTTGGGGTCACAAAGACAGCTATTTACATTGCACTCTCTTATCACTTAAGCTACGAACCATTTGATGGTTAAGGAAGAGCTAAAATGAAGGTGCTTGTTACGGGCGGGGCTGGTTTTATCGGATCAAATTTAGTTAAAACGCTATTAGCGAATGGTGAAGAGGTTAGCATTATCGATAATTTCTCCTCCGGGTTTAAAAACAACCTTCCACCCATGTCTGATGTTAATTTTGTTCAAGGTGATATACGTGATTCTGCTTCGGTAGAAAAGGCGGTACAGGGGGTAGATGTAATCTACCACCTTGCTGCTTCTGTTGGGAGCAAGCGTTCAATTGAGGATCCTTTTGCAGATGCAGATATCAATGTGATGGGAACATTAAATATTCTCGAGGCGGCCCGTAAGTATCATGTCAGAAAAATTATTATTTCTTCTTCTGCAGGCATATTTGGTGAATTAAAGACATTACCTATTGACGAAGATCATGCAGTTGAACCACGAACACCTTATGCATGTTCAAAGCTATATGCTGAAAAAATAGCTCTGGCATATGCGGATCTCTATGATATTGAAGCTGTTTGCTTGCGTTATTTTAACGTATATGGACCTCGTCAGAGTTTTGATGCTTATGGGAATGTCATTCCCATTTTTATGTTTAGAATGTTGCGAGGAGAGCCGTTGCATGTGTATGGCGACGGCGATCAAACACGTGACTTTGTGAATGTACATGATGTAATTCAAGCAAATATAAAATCCGCTTATGCTACTGGCTTGAGTGGGGTCTTTAATATTGCCAGTGGAACACATATTACAATTAATCGGCTCATTGCTAAGCTAGCCACAGTTTCTGGTATTAAACCCGCCATAGAATTGAAACCACCGAGGCCTGGCGATGTGAGGGATAGTCTGGCAAATATTAGCGCAGCGCAAAAAGCGTTTGGTTATTGCCCATCCATTGATTTGCAAAATGGGTTAAAAGAATACTTTCAATGGGCTGAAAGTGAAGTGAGTACGGTTGTTGTATGATGCACGCATGAATATTTTAATTATCTCACAGTATTTTTGGCCTGAATCTTTTCGAATTAATGACTTAGCTGAGGGGCTTGCTGAGCGAGGCCATCAGGTGACTGTTCTTACGGGTAAGCCAAACTATCCGGGCGGAGAGTATTATAAAGGGTATGGTTTTTTAAAAAAGAACCATGATACTTATCGGTCAATGAATATTGTTCGTGCCCCGCTTGTTCCCAGGGGAAAAAATAGCAACCTAGGGTTAGCGATGAATTATCTCTCTTTTGCTTTTTTTGCTAGTATGGTCGGTGTATTAAAGTGTAAACGTCCTGATGTAATTTTCGTCTATGAGCCATCACCTATTACAGTTGGATTGCCCGCTATATTTTTTAAGAAAATAAAAAAGGTCCCTATTATTTTTTGGGTTCAGGATTTATGGCCAGAAAGTGTGATAGCGGTTAATGGAATTCGTTCGAAAAAAATCTTAAAGTGCTTAGAGAAGTTAGTGCGCTTTATTTACTCACATTGCGATACTATTTTGACGACGTCCAGATCGTTTTTTGATCCTATAAAAAGATTTAATGTCTCTGAAGATAAACTTCGCTATTTCCCTCAAACGGCAGAGTTATTATATCAGCCTATGGATCCTGCACTTTGTGAGGCAGAGGGAAAATTAATGCCTCAAGGATTTCGCATTTTGTTTTCGGGAAACATAGGGGTTTCGCAAGATATTGAAACTATTATACAGTCGGCCATTTTATTGAAACAGCATAAAGAAATTAAATGGATATTTTTGGGGGATGGCTCAAAGCGAAGTTGGTTGCAGGACGCAATTATACGTAATGCCCTCACTGACACAGTGTATTGGTTAGGGCACCATCCAGTAGAAAGTATGCCACGGTTTTTTGCTTGTGCTGATGCGTTATTAGTCACAGTAAAAAAAGATCCTGCTTTTTCTTGCACAGTTCCTGCCAAGATTCAATCTTATCTAGCTTGTGCAAAACCTATTGTGGGTGCCTTAGATGGGGAAGGGAGAAGTATCATTGAAGAATCAAAGGCAGGCGTTGTTACTCAAAGTAGCGATCCAGCATCGTTAGCACAAATAGCAATGGATTTGCATAGCCTTAAACCAGATGTTCGTATGCAAATGGGGTTAAATGGAAAAAAATATTTTGATGAGCATTTTCAACGTGATATGTTATTGGGAAAATTAGAGCACTGGATGCTAGAGTTAAAGGAGAGAAAGTGACATGAGGATTTTAGTACTAGGTGGCGATGGGATGGTGGGCCATCAACTATTACTGCATTTGCAAAAAAAGCATGAAGTATGCGTCACTCTACGCCAAGCATCTAGTGCCTATTGCCGATATCCCTTATTTAATACAGAAAATAGCTATTTTGATGTGGATATTCGTCATGGCGATAATTTAGCAAAAGTTTTATCAAGTTTTAAACCCGACGTTGTTATTAACGCAGTTGGGGTGATCAAACAACGTCAAATAGCCAATGAGGCTATTCCTAATATAGAAATCAATGCCCTTTTCCCCCACCGCTTGGCTGAGATGTGCAAGGCAATCTCGGCGAGAATGATCCACTTTAGTACGGATTGTATTTTTTCTGGCATGAAAGGAAATTACACGGAGGCAGATTACTCTGATGCAAAAGATTTTTATGGGAAAAGTAAGTATCTGGGGGAGGTTAAGGAAAAGCATTGTATTACCTTGCGGTCATCGGTCATCGGCTTAGAGTTAACGCGTAAGGCAAGTCTAATTGAATGGTATCTTGCGCAGAGGGGCACTATTAAAGGGTTTCGCCGAGCAATATATAGTGGATTAACTACCCAAGAAATGAGTCGTGTTGTTAACCTCATATTAACAAAATACTCAGACCTTTCGGGCGTGTGGCATATATCAGCAGATTATATAAATAAGCATGAACTACTTGCGATACTTTCGAAAAAACTGGGCCGTGAAGATATTCAAATTCAGCCTGATGACAGTTTTGTTTGTGATCGTAGTTTGAATGGAGAGGCTTTTCGTAAAGCGACAGGGTATCAATCACCTAGTTGGGAGGTGATGTTAAATGAACTATCTCAACAGATCCAGCTACGGTATGGATCGAGAATTGTCGAGGGGGTAATATAGGATGCAGCGTTTAAAAGTTATGACCATTGTTGGCACTCGTCCTGAAATCATCAAGCTCAGTCGTGTGATCGCTGAGCTTGAAAAGTATACCCATCATATATTGGTGCATACAGGACAAAACTTTGATTATGAATTAAATGAAATTTTTTTTCGTGATTTAGAACTGCGAAAGCCAGATTATTTTCTGCAAGCAGCCGATGAGAATGCAGCGAAAACTATTGGCCAGGTGATTATAAAGACAGATGAAGTATTAGAAATCGAAAAGCCAGATGCCATTCTAGTCTATGGTGATACCAATAGCTGCCTTGCTGTTATTGCGGCTAAACGTCGAAAGATTCCTATTTTTCACATGGAAGCAGGGAATCGTTGTTTTGATCAGCGTGTTCCGGAAGAAATTAACCGGAAAATATTAGATCATATTAGTGACGTTAACCTAACTTTATCTGAACATGCTAGGCGTTACTTGCTTGATGAAGGATTGCATCCAGAGACTACTTTTAAAGTAGGTTCGTCAATGCGGGAAGTGTTTAATTACTATAAACCGGGAATTCAGGCATCAACTATTTTAGAAGAATTAAATTTATCATCAGGCGGTTATTTTATTGTGAGTGCTCACCGTGAGGAAAACGTGGATTCACAAGGAAATTTAGTGGATTTATTGACTGCTTTAAATGCAATTACTAAAAATTATGATAAAAGGGTCATTGTTTCTACGCATCCGCGTACGCGGATGCGCTTAAAATCATTGCATGCATCTAACCCTTTATTGGAAATAAATGAGGGTATTCAATTTTTAAAACCCTTTGGATTTTTAGATTATGCAAAATTGCAATCAGAGTCTTTTTGTGTGCTCTCGGATAGTGGCAGTCTTACCGAAGATTCTAGTATTTTAGATTTTCCTGCCATTACGATTCGCCAAGCTCATGAGCGGCCAGAGGGAATGGATGTTGCCACCATACTCATGAGTGGGTTGAAAGCCGAGCGAGTTATGCAGGCGATTGATATGGCGACGAGTCAGCATGTGAGGGGGCGGCGAAATTTTGCGATGGTTCCAGATTACAATGTTGATGATGTATCAAGAAAAGTGCCGCGAATTATTCTAAGTTATGTTGATTATATTAACAGTACAGTGTGGCATAAGGCGCCAGAAGAGAATCATGTATATGAAAAAGAACCTATTTAAACCGGCAGGGGGGCGTCAGTTGGTGCTTTGCACTTCCTTGTCTCCTTCCCGGTTGGGCGACCCCAGATCGATAGCTTCAGTATTTAATCCCTAGCTCCTGGAACAGCATATTGAACCTGTGTTCCCAAGTATGTTCGGCAAGTGCACGCTGTTGGCCTGCTTTTGCAATAGCCTCTCTTTCTTTTTCATGACTTAAATAATAAGAAATTTTGTCTATCAGGTCCTCGGGTGTGCTCCAGGTAACCACTTCACGACCCTCAGAATAAAAAGTTTCATAACCAGGCGCTTTTTCAACTAAATAAAATCCACCGGTATAAGGCACCTCAAAATCTCTTAAGCGCATTTGGTAGCTACCTCGTTGGTGGGGGTGGTTTTCGCTAGTTCGAGTAAAGCCTAGATTGATTTTAGAAAGTTGAAATAAGGGCCCAATCGCATCATCGGGTAAGAACTCATGAATGATGTGAGAGGGCACAGTATTAGCTGATAGTGTATTTTTATTATTAACAAGCCGTCGTTTTAGTGCTTTATATAATGGCAGGATCCCTTCGCCGCGTAATCTAGCCGCACCATAATGCCATATGTCCTGTATCGTTTTTTCTATATTTCTTGATGGGGTAGCTATTTGTTTTGTTTTCCAATATTTTCCGTAAATAGCCAAGGGTGTATTTGCTTGTATCAACAACGATAATATCTGTAGACGATACAGTGTTGGAGTTCCAAGAAAGGTTACTGACGCATGGGGCTCAAATGTATTTTGATTATTATTTGCCAATAAAGACTTTCTAGCTGCCATGGGGAAATACAATACGTTGGGATTGTACCGTGAAATGTTACTCATATTGTCTGGTTGCGCACATAATATGCGTGAAAAATATTTCGCGGTGCGAGTAAGCCTGTACCATTGGCAAGCCATATCTACATTATAGACAACAAATGGGAGATCCAGTTTTGCTAATTGATGCGCATATTCGGGAATAAGAAAATCATCCTGAACATAACAAAAAATCAAATTAAGATGGTTGTTTTGTAACAATTGATTTGCAGTAAGTACTAATTGCTTATTTTTTTCTATTTGCTCAGCGTATCTTGATTTTCCGTAGAACTCACCTATAAAATCACCGTAATAGAATCGAAATACAGTATGTCCCATATCCTCTAAACTAGCTGATATATGTGAGTCAACCCAACTATTTGCTTCTGTCACAACGAGTATTTTTAGCGACATCGAGTGATATTCCTCTTAAGTCACGTAACTAAAATGGAGCTCTGTTAGCTACTGGGATTCACTTACTAGGCGTGGTACTGAGTAACCTCCTGCAGCTGCTTCTATCATATCTTTGAATCCCGCGTGGGTTGTTGCAAGTTCTTCGTAGGTACCTGTGGCAACTAAGTGACCAGAATCAATATAATGTAAATGATCGCAGGCCATGACAGTTTGCAATCGGTGCGCAATAATAATGATGGTTTTTTCTCTCGCTAATGCATGAATATTTTGCATAATTTCCATTTCAGTTAATCCATCTAATGCATTAGTTGCTTCGTCTAAAATCAAGACCTGCGGATCTCGATATAACGCTCTTGCAATCCCAATACGTTGCCGTTGACCGCCACTAAGACGGATGCCGCGATCTCCGACCTCCGTCTCGTATTTATCAGGAAGTGACTCAACAAACTCACGTAATTGCGCAGTTTCCACAGCATGCTTCACCTTAGTCATATCTATGACATCGGGTGCCTCACCAAAGGCTATATTTTGTTTGATGCTACTATTACTTAGAGCGATTGCTTGTGGGACGTAGCTTACTAGGGGTTGCCAAGAACGTATTTTTTCCTCACTATCCAAAAGTATACCGTTAACTATAATTTGCCCTAATTGGGGTTGTAAAAACCCCAGTAAAATATCGACAATAGTTGTTTTCCCTGCGCCAGACGGGCCAACAAAAGCAATGACTTTTCCTGCAGGTAAAGTAAGATCAAGCTGTGAAATGGCAGGATTAAATGTGTTGGGATATTGAAAGCATACCTTTTTAAGTTCAAGCAGTGAAAAACGATCAACTAGCTTTTTTGATACAAATTTTTTTAAGAGTTGCTTGTTTTCTGCTCCTTCGATATTAAGCCGTTTATAATCGTTTAAGACAGCTTCTACGCAGTGGGTTCCAGATAAGATTGAAGAAATTTCTCCAAAAATTGACTGGGTCAGCGGCATTATGCGATAAAGAGATACAACGAAAAAGCCTAGCATGGGTAAGAAAAATGATAAATTTTGTTGCGAAAGCAGTAAATACAGAACGAGTAGGATGACGCCGCCAAATGCAAAAATTTCTATCAGATAGCGAGGTGTTGGAATAATTCCACAGTACAAGGCAGAGTAGTGATTGTCTAGCCGCGTAGGCAATTCAAAAGATTCAAGGAATGCTAACTCTTTGTGGTAAAGTTTCACTTCCTTAATCATGCTAAAAATTTCTTCGGTTATTTTAAAAGTTTGCTGCCCTGCTTGATGGGAGTAATAGCTCGTTTTCTTCAGTAAGTTTTTCACGCACAGAAAGATAATGGCATAGATGATTCCGACTGAAATCATGATAGAAATAGCGGGCAGTGGATTAACCAGTACTAGCATTAAAAGAATCATTGTTGTTGATAAGCACTTGGAGAACAGATCAAAAATAGTTAGTACTATGCCAGATAATTGACTAATTTCTCGTAGCAAATTTCTGCTTAATTCCGAAGTCCGGGTATTTAAGAAAAACAAATAGGGTTGCGCCAAATAGCTGGCTAGAAAGTTATTTGCCCAGCGATATTTTAAGCTGTAAGTTACTTTTGCTGATAGCCACCCCACTAGAATATTTAGTACATTGCCGACAAGTAAAAGCAGCAAAGCAACCACGCCAAGAAAAAATAAAAAATGATAATCACTGTTAAAATGTAGAGTATAATACACCCACTGCAAGCTGGAGGTAGAGCGAATTAGGCTAGGAGTAGATGCTACAGCAATGAATGGGACTACCATGGCAATGCCTACGGCATTCAAAATGGCAGAAAGCAACATAAAACAAAAAAGTGGCAAAATTTTACGCCACTCAGAAGGGTTTATTAAGAACAATATGGATTTTACAATATAGACGAATCCTTTTTTACGTTGTCCCATGACTTTTTCCTATGAAACTATAGTTAAATACGGCCAGTAATAGGCATAGTGAGAAAGCCCTGATCTTGCCTCGATTTTATGACCGTGTCTATAGAATTTGGACATTTCGATTTTGGTACAGCACCAGTTGTTTTTTGTTCTTGCTATAGTAGAGTTTAATTCGTAAAATCCTCTTTTCAAAAACCTCATAAGCGATGGTTGTGCAATAACTAAGGAATAGTGTGTTGGAAGTAAAATCTATCTTAATGGTATGTCAAGGGAATATTTGCCGTAGCCCTATGGCAGAAGGGTTTTTTACCTACCAGCTAAATAAAATCCATTCTCCAATAAGCATCACATCGGCAGGCATTGGCGCGGTTATAGATTGTCCGGCGGACCCTCATGCTCGGGATGTTATGGCGCAGCATGGGATTGATATATCAGGTCATCGTGCACACCAGGCTACTGAAGATCTGATCCGAAGAAAAGATCTTATTCTAGTAATGACAAGATCCCATCTTAGTGTGTTAACAAAGCAATTTCCAGTAGCCAAAGGTAAAACATTTTTATTGATGCATTGGAGCGATGAGGAGATCCCAGATCCATTTATGCAATCTAAAAGTGCATTCAACGAAGTGTATCAGCAAATCCAGCTTGCTTGGCAAAATTGGGGAAAAAGGATTGTACTATGTCAAATCTAAGTAAAATAATAAGCGCTGTTTATTTTATGGTGTTACTGAGTGGGTGCGCCCCCTTTTTGCCGGATAATTATTTGTCACCTAGAACCGTACACACACCACAAAAAATAAATGGCCACTGGGTAAGTCCGAGGGTTATTCCTATTAATGTAACTACCCTGGGTACCTCAGAGGGCCGCGCTCTGCTTGAGCCGGCTATGCGTCCCCAACCTTACCAAATTGGGCCTTATGACAATTTAAATGTTATAGTATGGGGGCATCCTGATCTTAGCACTATAGCAACATCGCCAGCATTTGCCGCTACTACTAGTAATAATAATATACAAGCTGCTTTGGGAGGGGTAACAAATCCGGCGGTTTTAGTTCAGTCTGATGGAACCATTTTTTTTCCTTATGTAGGGCACCTTAAGGTGGCGGGGCTGACGACACAAGAAGCTCAGAAAAGCATTGCTCAACGTCTTTCAGCCTATATACGTAACCCTCAGGTAACCGTTCAAGTTGCTAAATTTAGAAATAGAAATATATATGTATTGGGCGAGGTTAAGAGTCCTGGATTGCAGCAGCTAACAGATAAGCCACTCACATTAATGGAAGCTATTAGCAGTGCTGGTGGAATTAACCCAGGCAGTGCAGATCCTACGCATATTTATGTGGTGCGCGGAGCATATCAGCGGCTAGACATATTTTCACTGAATGCACAAACGCCACAAGCTTTGCTTATTGCAGAAAAGTTTCCTTTGCAAGAGAATGATATTGTTTATGTCTCTGCGGCAACCCTAAATGCTTGGAATCAATTCATTGGTACAGTGCTACCTAGCTTTTCTACCTATTTCACTATCAAGGGACTTGCTTCATGAATAATAGCCAACAAACTCGTCAATTTACCAATGCATCTGGCTCATTTTCTCCAGAGGATAAGATTGATTTCCAAAAAGTTTTTGGTCAAATTTATCAGAGTAAATGGGTGATTCTTGCTTCTGCAATTGGTGCGCTTTTTATTTCTTCTATTTATACTTTTTTGCATACGACCCCGACGTATCAAAGTACTGGCTTAATGCAGGTGAATGCGCAAACGACGAATGACAGTATGTTAAGTAGCTTGGGGTACAAGACAAACGTGGGCTCTTCATCAATAGATACTCAATCAGCGCTTATGAAGACTCGCTACATCTTACAACCAGTGGTTCTTCAAAATCATCTGAATATCACAGCTACCCCGCGCTATTTCCCAGTATTTGGAAAATGGATGGCAAGGAATTATCAGGGAAAAGGGTTAGCAAAACCGTTTTTGAGATTAAAATCCTATGCATGGGGTGGGGAAGAGGCTCAAATCAGGCGCTTTGTTGTTCCAAAGACAATGGTTGGACACTCTTTTCAACTTATAGTGGGCGAAGAAAATACTTATCAGCTTTACTCGGCTCCAGGAGAGTTGGCGCTCTCTGGAAAGACAGGAGAAATGGCTGCTAGAGATGGGATTGAGCTTGAATTGGTTTTAAAGGCCCGCCCTGGCACTGAATTTGTTATTAGCTACCAATCCCCTATTGGTGTTTCTACACAATTAGCAAATAGGTTGCAAATTAGTAATGTTCTGGGTATTAACTCTTCTCAAAGTACGGGGATTGTTCAATTACAGCTGACAGGTTCTGATCCTGACAGCGTTGTCAGTGTTTTAAATTCCATTATGAGCTATTCTGTTGAAAAAAGCGTTTCAAAGAAAACACATGAAACACAAAAAACATTGTTCTTTTTAAATCGGAGAGTACCCCAATTGGAGTCAGCGGTTGCGCAAGCTGAAGATGCTGTTAATCAGTATCATTCGCGCCATGGTATTTTAAATATGGGAGCAGTTCAATATTATTTGATGGCCCAATTAACCACTTTAGAGCGGACTTTGGAAAGACTAAAAATTGAAAAACAAACGCTGTTGCAGATATATACTCCTCTCCATCCGGTTGTTATTGCTGCTGCGACAAAAGAGGCTGAGTTGCAACAAAAACTAGCAGTTGTGCATGAAAAAATTAAGAAATTTCCTTTTGAAAACCAAGAGGAAGTTAATTTAAAACGTAATATTAGATTAAAGTATGTAACTTATGTATCTTTGCTAAATCGTTCACAGCAATTAGAAATTGCCAAAGCAGGTTTTATTCCAGACATAATTGCATTAACAGATGCAACTCCTGCTGCCATGTTACCAACTCATAAGGTCTTTAAGTCACTGGTTGGTTTTTTTATCGGAGCGCTTTTTTCAATAATGCTGGTACTAATCAAGAGCATTCTCACGAAAACAGTAGAGAGCGCTGAGCAACTGGAAGAGGAGTTGCAACTTCCAGTGCAAGCGGTTATTCCACACAGTAGAAAACAAAAACAAATGGAGAAAGCCCGTCAAAAAAGTTTGAATACTTTTGGTACTGCCTTAACAGCGCCCTTAATTTTGGCTAAACAATCTGTTGATGATATTTCTATCGAAAGTTTGCGAAGCTTACGTATGAGTTTGCAGATGATGGCAGCAGGATCTAGTCACCGTATTATCGCTACGCTGGGAAGTTTGAGTAATATTGGCAAGAGTTTTGTCTCACTTAACTTAGCCCAAGTGATAGCTGATACAGGTAAACGTACTCTATTAATCGATGCCGATGTTCGAAAAGGAAGATTACATCATGCACTTCTCCAATCTAAATCTAACGGATTAAGCGAATATTTAGAAGGCAAGTGTAGCTATGAGAATCTTGTTCGTTCGATTGACCATGGTTTTTTCTACATTCCTTGCGGTTCATGCACGCAACATCCTATTGGGTTATTTGAAAGTCAACGTTTCCAAGATTTGATTGCTAAGGTTAGGCAGGAGTTTGATCAAGTCATTATTGACACACCGCCTATTTTATCCGTGGCTGATTCCATTGTTATTGCGAAACACTGCGATATAAAACTTTTTGTTGTCAGTGCAGGCAAAGATTTAATATCAGATGTAAGGCAAGCTGTCAAAAAAGCGCGCTCTCATGGAATTCAGATTAGTGGCTTTGTTCTCAACCACAGAAGATCTTTGCTAACTTACGGGGCGAATTCTTATTATCGTTATGCGTATACTGCTGCCACGACCTAAAGTTAACACATACAATACTAGTATGTTGTGCATTAGGTAATACTAACTAGGAAGTTGTTGTAGGTGAAAGAACATAGGGATATGGCATGAGAATTCATTGGGAGAAGATAGCGTCGTTTATTAATGGATCTCTAGCTGTTAAAAAATGGCCATCTGCGTTTTTATATTATTTTTCACAGTCAATGTTAGCGACAAAGATTAGGCATTATGGACGTGCTGTTGCCTCAAGCTATGATTTTTGCGCGGTAATAATCGCTTGGTCATTGGCTTTCTGGGTATTTAGCGATGCCACTCTTAACATGATGATAATGGCTAATAATATACAGGATGCAGAAAAATACTTAATTGTTAAGCAATATTGGAAGGAGGTCATTTATAACTTATTTTGGGTTTCATTATTGCAACTATCGTTATTTAGATATTTTGGGTTATATCGTGGTTTTTGGCGATTTTCTTCAATTCAGGATTTGAAGAAAATTGTCCATGTTTCTATCGTTGGTAGTTTAATAACGGGTACCATACTTAGAATATCTCCGATTTTTAATTCTCATATCTTGGCTATCTCTAGCTCGCATACGATGGCTGTGTTTATTATTACCCTGGTTTATTGCACGTTTCTTGTAATATTTTTATCATTCGGACGATTTTCTGTTCGCTTAGCTAAAGATTACAAGAAACTTTATAGTGATTTTCAGCGGGTTATCATTGTAGGCGCTGGGAATGCCGGGGAAAGTTTAGTGAGGGATTTATTACGAGATCGTAGTCACTTTTACAAGCCAGTTGCATTTATTGATGATGATTTATGCAAGCAGGGCCGAGAAATTCATGGGGTAAGGGTGCTCGGTCCCACAGTTAGGTTACCTCTACTAATAGAAAAGTATAAGATTGATTTGGTTTTTATCGCTATTCCATCCGCTTCTTCTGCTAACATGCGCTCAGTGGTTGAAGTTTGCGAGAAGTCAAACGTGCCTTGTTTTACCCTGCCTGGGATCAAAGATTTAGCTAACGGTCGAGTGAGCATCAATGTATTACGGCGAATTTCTTTGGAAGATTTGTTAGGGCGTTATCCCGCCACATGCCAGTGGGATTTAATAGAAGATAGCTTGCGTGATAAAACTATTTTGGTTACAGGCGGGGGTGGGTCTATCGGGTCGGAGCTGTGCCGACAAATTGCTTCTCTGAGTAATACCACCCGGCTAGTTGTGATGGATAGCAATGAGTACAATTTGTATGCCATTGAAACTGAATTGCGGCAACGATTTCCATCTTATGCATTTCACTCGGTTTTGCTGAGTGTTGCCGATCGTGTTGGAGTGCAGGCATTATTGCGCGAATATCGCCCTCACTTGGTGCTTCATGCTGCGGCTTATAAACACGTGCCATTACTGGAACATCAGCCGCGTATAGCGATTCACAATAATATTGTAGGAACTCTAATTCTTGCTGAAGAAGCTGCTAGAGAGGGAGTGGAGAAATTTATTCTCATTTCAAGCGATAAGGCAGTGAATCCAACAAATATTATGGGGGCTACTAAGCGCGGGGCCGAGTATTTTTGTCAAAATTTCAGTGCTTATGCTACCAAGACACAATTTATCACGGTGCGGTTTGGTAATGTGCTGGATTCTGCAGGCAGTGTGGTACCTCTTTTCAGAAGGCAAATCGAATCTGATAGTTGTGTTACTGTTACGCACCCAGAGATTACACGCTTTTTTATGACCATAACAGAAGCATCACAGTTAATTTTGCAAGCTACTTTTTTAGGTTGTGGTGGCGAAATTTTTGTCCTTGATATGGGCGAGCCTGTTAAAATTCGTTATCTAGCTGAACAGATGATCAAGTTGGCTGGGAAAGTTGTTGATCAAGATATTAAAATAATTTATACCGGTTTGCGGCCAGGTGAAAAGCTATATGAGGAATGTTTTTATTCAGATGAGTTTCTACAGCCTACAATACACACAAAGATTTTAAAGGCTCAGTCGCATGGCCGAGATTTTTGTGAAGTCAGAAACATTTGTTATCAACTTGAAGAATTATGCAAAATACCTGATACAAGTTATGAAAATTTCATTTGTGTATTGCAGGAGCTTGTTCCTGAGTATCAGATAGGCGATGGCCAGAAAAAAGCCGAGTTCAACGGCTCGCATATTGGGTGGGATACTAGCGCTATAATGTGCTAGAGAGGATTGGACTATGGAGAAAACAGAAAAGATTTATATCGCTGGGCATAAAGGATTGGTTGGTTCTGCTATTTTTCGGACGTTACAATCAGCAGGTTATACAAACCTGATCTATCGTACACGTGCAGAACTTGATCTTACTAATCAGGCACATGTCGCAGATTTTTTTTCTGCTGAAAAACCACGCTATGTATTTTTGGCAGCAGCTAAGGTTGGCGGGATCCATGCGAATAATACTTTCCGTGGTGATTTTATTTTTCAAAATCTTGCGATTCAGACTAACATTATTGAAAGTGCATATCGGTATGGCGTTAAAAGACTAATTTTTCTGGGTAGTTCCTGTATT
>MGXV01000020.1:0-56650 GCA_001801485.1 Gammaproteobacteria bacterium RIFCSPHIGHO2_12_FULL_37_14 | reverse complement strand
ATTAAACTTTGTGAATCATATAATATGCAATATAATACCGATTTTGTTGCAGTGATGCCTACTAACTTATATGGTATGAATGATAAGTTCGACTTGGAGACATCACATGTTTTACCTGCCTTGATGCGGAAGATACATGAAGCCAAAATAAGGAAACAACCTCATGTCACTATTTGGGGATCTGGCTCCCCAAAACGAGAATTCTTGTACGTTGATGATATGGCTAATGCATGTATTTTTGTAATGAATAGAGTCGGGTGTAAACAAATGGTAAACATTGGTACGGGTAAGGAGATTAGTATTAGAGAGGTTGCCGAATTAATGTGTGAGGTTGTTGGATTTAACGGCGATCTTGTTTTTGATGGTAGTAAACCAGATGGTACACCTCGTAAACTTGTTGATGTTACTCGATTGGCACAGCTCGGTTGGGAGGCTCAGGTTAGTTTGCGAGAGGGTTTGCGACGTACCTATCAATGGTACTTAACTACTATCACAAATTAATCGTGTCATTCTATTCGATGATCGACTAAAAGTAAGGCCTTGAGTTAGGGAGAATTCGGTGAAGATATCATGATTGTACCTGTTATTTTAGCGGGCGGTTCAGGTAGTCGCTTATGGCCAATTTCACGCAGTGCTTACCCTAAGCAACTTCTATCGTTGGTAGGTAGCAGAACCATGCTGCAAGACACAATACTGCGCACACAAAATATCGTGGGAGTTTTACCCCCCGTTGTTATTTGTAACCAAGAGCATCGCTTTTTAGTAGCAGAGCAAATACAAGCTGTTGGTATTCACGATGCAACCATTATTCTCGAACCTGTAGGTAAAAATACAGCACCCGCTGCAGCTATCGCCGCCTTGTATCATTTGGATAAAGATCCAATATTATTAATTTTACCTGCGGATCATATTATCAAGGATGTTAAGTGGTTTTCTGCGGCGGTTAAGGATGCTTTGTTTTATGCACAGTCGGGGAAATTAGTTACTTTTGGTGTTACTCCCACCAAGCCAGAAACAGGATATGGATACATTAAAGTTTCAGATCAGCTAGTCGAAGGAAAGGGTTATTGTGTAGACCAGTTTATTGAGAAACCGCCGCTTTTACAGGCAAAAGTTTATTGCGATTCGGGAAAATACTATTGGAATAGTGGTATGTTTATGTTTAGAGCATCACAATATTTGGCTGAGCTTGAACAGCATGCATCATCTATTTTGCATGTGTGTAAACAAACACTATCACATAGTAGAAAAGACATGGATTTTTTTCGATTGAACGAGAGCTATTTTTCTGAGAGTCCTAGTGATTCAATTGACTATGCTGTTATGGAGAAGACAAAAAATGCTGTTTTAGTTCCATTGTCAACAGCATGGAGTGATGTGGGATCGTGGTTAGCATTATGTGAAATGCAGGAGTCAGATCAGGATGGAAATATTTTACAAGGCGATGTAGTCACGGAAGAAGTTAGCAACTCTTATCTTCGTGCAGAAAGTCGTATGCTTGCTGTTGTTGGTGTAAATAATCATATCATTGTTGAAACACCTGATGCGGTATTAGTTGCCCATAAAGATAAAAGTCAAGAAATCAAAAATATGGTATCTCGCCTTAAACAAAACCAACGGCCTGAAACCGAATTACACAAGAGAGTGTATCGTCCATGGGGATATTATGAGGCCTTGCATCAAGATGGGTGTTTTCAGGTTAAACGCATTACTATTAAGCCGGGTGCAAGTCTGTCATTGCAAATGCATTATCACCGTTCTGAACATTGGATTGTTGTTGGTGGGACGGCCGAGGTGAGGTGTGGAGACAAAACATTTATTGTTGCAGAAAACGAATCAACTTATATTCCTAAAGGGACTAAGCATCGTTTGGTCAATCCGACGGATAAGAGTCTGGATATTATTGAAATACAGTTAGGTGATTATTTGGGTGAAGATGATATTGTTCGCTTTGAAGATTCTTATGGCCGTGTTTTGAGTGAGGAAATTCAGTAGCTTCTAATGTGATATTTGGTTTTAGCTGAGGACAGTAATAAATAATGAATAAAATTGCACTTATTACAGGGATTACTGGGCAAGATGGAGCGTATTTAGCCGAGTTTTTATTAGAAAAGGGCTATATAGTACATGGTATTAAACGCCGCTCCTCTTTATTCAATACTGATCGTATTGATCACTTATACCAAGATCCTCACACAAAAAACCGACGTTTTATATTGCACTATGGTGATATGACAGACTCTACCAGCCTGTTGCGTATTATACAACAGGTACAGCCAGATGAGATTTATAATCTTGCAGCACAAAGTCACGTCAGCGTTTCATTTGAAGAGCCCGAGTATACCGCAAATGCAGATGCTCTGGGCACATTGCGAATTTTAGAGGCCATCAGAATTCTAGGATTGGAACAGAAAACGCGATTTTATCAAGCTTCAACATCAGAATTGTATGGACTAGTACAAGAAGTTCCTCAAAAGGAAACGACCCCTTTTTACCCTCGGTCACCTTATGCCGTTGCCAAGCTTTATGCTTATTGGATCACAGTGAATTATCGTGAGGCTTATGGTATTTATGCTTGCAATGGTATTTTATTTAATCACGAGTCTCCTGTGCGCGGTGAAACATTTGTAAGTCGCAAAATTACGCGTGGATTAACTCGTATTAAGCTTAACTTACAGGATTGCTTATATCTGGGCAATCTTGATGCAATGCGTGATTGGGGGCATGCTCGTGATTATATTGAAATGCAATGGTTAATGTTACAACAAGAGACCCCTGAAGATTTTGTTATAGCGACGGGTGAGCAATATAGTGTACGTGACTTTGTTAATAGAGTTTCCTTTTGTCTAGAAATCCCAATTATTTGGGAAGGAGTTGGGCTTGAGGAAAAAGGATATGATGCATCAACTGGGCGTTGCATCATTGCTGTTGATCCACGTTATTTTCGACCAACGGAAGTTGAATCATTGTTGGGAGATCCGAGCAAGGCTAAAAACAAGCTGGGATGGTCACCCAAAATTTCCTTTGAAGAGTTGGTTGCTGAAATGGTGCATGCAGATTTGAAAGTTGCTAGACGTGACCAGCTTGTTAAACAAAGTGGATTTCCTGTGTTTGATTATCATGAATAAATAATAATAGTGTAGCAAGGGTGAGCATACATATTTATATAAACAGAATGTTAATTACCGCATATTTTTAAAAATAGGATTATTATTTTCTATATAAAAGTTAATTTGTAGCCAGCGTGAACTTGCGGTAATTTTCATGGAGCAATAGATTATTATGTCTGTACAAAATTACGCTTTACAAAAATCGGGTGGATTCATTGATAAATTAGTCCTAAAAAAACGCTTAGAAATGTTTCAACTATTTTTAGAAGAGTTTCCTGAGGATTCATTTAACAGCGTAGTGGATGTAGGAGCTACAGCAGATCAGAAGTCAATATCAGCTAACTTTTTTGAGGAAAATTTGCAGGGTAAAGATAAAATTATTGCTGTATCCGATCAAGATGCTTCTTTTCTTGAAGCAAGTTATCCCGGATTAAAATTTAAATTTGGTGATGCCAGAAAACTGCCTTTCGATGATAAAAGTATAGATGTCGTATTTTCCTCCGCAGTTCTCGAGCACGTAGGAACGCTAAATAATCAACGAGGTATGATATCTGAATGTTTAAGAGTAGCAAGAAAAGGGATATACTTAACGACGCCAAATCGTTGGTATCCGATCGAAACCCATACATCAATTCCATTCATTCACTGGCTTCCAAAGCGTTATCACAGAGCGATACTGAGAAGACTTGGGCTACAACTTTACTCATTAGAGGACAACCTAAATCTTCTTGATTATATGACAATTTCTAAAATTTGTATGGACTTAGGTATTCAAAACTACGTAATCAGAAAAATTAGGACTTTTGGTTTTGTCAGCAATCTTGTTCTAGTGATAAAAACTGACGTTAATTATAGATATCCAGTTAAGCAAGAGCTTAAGGGAATACAATAATTATGATTAGAATGGTTAACCGTATTCTCTATTCTAGAGGCCACATATTTGTACTAGGTTTACTAATGGCCATTTATATGGTTCTGACATCACCAGAAAATGACCCGGACTCAGCATCATACATCATATTTAAACAAATAAGACCGCCTGTTTACCCTATCTTTCTTTGGCTATTTCATAAATTTGGACTATACCAATTTTCGGTAGCAATGTGGGTTCAGGCTGTTATTGCATTTTCATCTCTATTTTATGCAAGTAACTGGTTTCATAAGAACCTGAAATTACCGAATATACTAATATTTACTATGCTATTATTTACAACATTACTCATTTTTTTTTATTATAAAATGATACGTATAGTATGCTCAGAGGGGTTAGCATTTCCCCTGTTTATTATCACCTTTCTACTGCTTGTTGAATGTTTTGACTCCTTCAATATAAAGAAATTAATTTTACTTGTTGTATGTTCTAATATACTTATTTTAATTCGAGCCCAATTTTATTATTTTTATATTTTATTTGCTATATTAATCGCATGGTATATATGGAAAAAAATCACAATAAAAAACGTTTTTCTTGGTATTATGATTATGACAATTTCTATTCTAATAACGTTAATGCTGAATAGAGGATATCATTTTTTTATGCACGGTTATTTTGGCGAAGTTCCACTTGTGGGACGACAGCTAATCATTCAACCGCTTTATCTATCTAATATCAGTGATGCACAGTATTTCAAAAATCCTGAAGAAAAAATTCTTTTCACCAATATGCTTGCACAACTTGAAAAACATCAACTGACAAAGGAATCCGCAGCGCCTGTTTTGCAACCTCTAGGTATTCATTCGGCCTACAATTACTACGCTACTATTTATCATTCGATTCAAAAAGACAATGACAGGGCACTGAGTGCTATGACAGATTACCAAAAAGATGTGACCAGTCTTAGCATGAGTAAAGTTCTTTACCTACATTCAATTAAACAAAATGTAATCTTTTATCTTTGGAAGATTAGTTCTTTTTTTGGAGAAATACCGGCTTTTATAGTGTTTCTAATGGTAACTGTTGCTGCATTTTTTCGTATTGTTGCAGACAAAAAACGTGATCCTAGCATTAATCAGATTTTTATTTTAGTATCACTGCTAACAATTTTAATAAACACAGCATTTGTCTCTATTTTTGAGCCAATGCTGCCAAGCTATTCCTATTACTCTTACTTTTTAATTTATTGTTTAGGCGGATTAATAGCCAAAAAATGTCTTTATCCAAATGAATTGTAGCCACATTGACAAATGTAGAACAGCAATGCAAACTTTACTTGATGGTAAAAAAATATGGCAGGAAAAAGCTGACAGTTTTAACTTGAACTGACTGTAACTGGTAGCAGCCCAAAAACCGGGTAACTGTCATGTCAATTCTATACTTTTACAATTAATGCAAAAAAGCGCGAATCACATTTTTATGGAAAAAACGGATAATATTGAATCTTTGCAGGCCTTGCGCGCTATAGCAGCGATAGTAGTGCTATTTTATCATGGGGCAGTGTTATCTCAAGTGATTATTGAATATCAATACGCACATGATTTTTTTAAATTTGGCTATGCAGGGGTTGATATATTTTTTGTTATTAGCGGATTTATTATTTATTACACAAGCTACATAAAACGAGAAAGGTTGAACATAATAGATTTTATACTCAGTCGACTTACCAGAATATTTCCTATCTACTGGGTTGCAGCTATAGTTACACTAGCATTATTTACCCTGGAGAAAGTTATTTTGCATAACAACTCCGGGAATATTTATTATTGCAACCCTCTTGAAACTAGTTTCAGCAATGTTTTGAAGTCCTTATTTCTAATCCCTGCTGCATGTCCAATTTTAGCCGTATCCTGGACTCTACATTTCGAAATATTATTTTATACGGTATTTGGGTTGCTATTCTTCATTAGTTCCAGATTGTTTCTCGTCGTGATGATGGTTTGGGTTGTATTTTGCTATTTGAATAATTTTATGTTGGATCTTGATATTCCTCTTCACATTAGAGGGATACTTGACCCTGACGTTACTGAGTTTCTATATGGGTGCGTGATAGCTATTATTTTTTTACGAATTACCCCCAAATACGCTGGCCGTATATTAAGCTTAGGCATAGTACTATTTATGCTAGCCGCAATAGCAAATTATTTCGCACCACGAAGTTTACCCTATCGGTATGTGTTTTTTGGAATCCCATCGGCACTTATTGTCTATGGAGCTATTAATTTCAAATCGAAATATTGGAAATTATTAAATTATTTAGGCGATGCCTCATACTCTATTTATTTATTTCACTATTCTCTGATCGGGTTTGTATTTAAACTCATTTTGTTTGCTAAATTGACTAATTATTTTAATAATTTTATAGCAGTTACACTAATAATGATTTTAGCAATATCAGTGTGCTGTTTTATATACTCATATATCGAAAAACCCATACTTTTATATGCCCGTAAACAAATAAAATTTCACAAGTCAAAATGGACATGGTTGGACAGAAAGCGCTTTATACCTATTAATGAAGTGCCCACAGTGAATGAAAGCGCAAAATTTTAGTATAAACAGCCCTAGATAGATCAGGCATAGTTTTTTGAAACAATATCCTTTAATTCCAATTTAATCTCTTCAAATCCTACGTCGGGATTATAGCCAAAATCATTTTGAGCATCTTTGATGTCGCCGGCTATATTTTTATGAAATTTTCCTGCGGCATGGATTGTTGCGTTTACTTTTCCAAATAATCCTAGTATTGAATCAAGTAGGCCAAATAATTCACATGCCCAATTTGGAATATAAAATGGCTTATAATCCACACCGAGTCCATTTGCGATGTTCTGGTAAATTTGATCTACGGTATAATCGTAATGCTTATTACCTATCCAATACCATTTGCCAATAGATTTGTTGTTCTTTTCTGCCTTAATAAAGGCTTGAGTAATATTATCAATATGAGAAATGCTCCTCAAATTTTTTCCATTACCAAAGACAATTTGTCGTTTCCAGTAAAACATTTTTAAAAAATTCATATTTCTTGCTGGCATAAATGGGCCAAAAAACCAAAATCCTCGTAGAGAAGTGCCCTCTATCAAGCCTTCGGCTGTTTTATCAAGAATGTATTTTTCGGCCAAATATTTAGACCTGCCATAATTTTTATAAGGGTTAGGTGGTGTTGTCTCATCAAAGATTTTCTTCAATTTTCCATACCCACATATGCTATCAGTCCCCATAAAAATGATTCTTCTTACTCCGCATTCTATGCATTGATCGACCAAAGTTTTGGTGCCAATATAATTTATTTTATGGTAGGCATTTATTTTCTTGGGATAAATGACTCCCGCTAAATGATAAACTGCCTTTACGTTTTTCAAGGCGAGCTTTAAAGTATCCTTATCTGTTATATCACTATAAAAAATTTCGATATTTTCTGGCGTTGAAAGAAGTCCTTTGAATTTGGGCTCTACTAGCAAGCGAATTTTTCTGTTAACAGCATAATTGCCGAATTTGTTGCCATTTAACAATATATCCAACATTCTATTGCTTAACCATCCAGGAAATCCAGTTATCAAAAGCACGTCATTCTGATCATACTCAATTCTCTGTATATCTATGTTATTTTTTTTATCAAAGGGATGGATGCCCCATAACTTTTTTCTTACCCCGTTCATTGCCGCTTGTAATATAGAATCTAGTGGTGGAATAGTGTAATTGAGTTCTTTTATGGCCTTTTCTGAGTTATACCAACTGTAATTTCCGATAACTGATCTGACATAGCGTGGGTCTATTGGGTTTTTTTTACCTAACAGTATTTTAGACACTACTGAACAAGCGTAAATAATCCATTTCGGGATATATAAGAACGGCGCTTTATTTCTAGAATATTTTGCTAGCGTGGAATAAAATTTTTTAAATGAAATATTATGTCCTGCTACAATGTATCTTTCATTAGGTTTGCCTAATAACCAGGCGTTAATGTGAGCTCTTGCAACCTCTTCTACGGCGGCAATAGATATCCCCCCGCTAAAATAAAATAAGTTCCCCTTAGCTAAATATTTACTTACTATTTTATGGGGAGGAGTTAGCTTTAAATCATCGTCCCCCATGACCCAGGAAGGGTAAAGTCTTCTAATATCAACGGGTTTTTCCCGGATGACTTTGTTGCAGTACTCTTCTGCTAAAAACTTTCCCTTTACATAAGGGCTTTCTAAACATGATGCTTTATCATTTTCCTGTATTAACCTGTCGCTACGAGGTGACCTTCCTAGTACAACTACTGAACTTGTGTATATAATGGTCTTAACTTTGTTCGCAGTAGCACAATCAATCATTTTTTTTGTCAATTCAAATGTATTCTTCACTATTCTTTTTTCATCTGATGTATCTACCGTATTTTCTGAGGCAAGGTGAAATAATACGTCGGCATCTTTTATGATGGCTTGGTAGGATTTTTCATCATGTAAATCGACTATAAAGGTGGTCGCTCCTCTCAGTTTAAGCCGAGCGATATGATCATTTTCATTTCTTATTAGTAAAATTACGCTATTACCTCGCTCTAGTAATTGCTTGGCAACGTGATAACCAATATGACCGGACGCTCCAGTTAGTACAATTCTTTTCATTTAATTATAATTCCTTTGCTTTTCCACAGAGGCGTAGAAAAAAATAATAAAGCAAAGTCTGATAAGCATTGCGAATCGCATTTTTAGAAACGCGAGGGGAGGGTGCTTGGTAATGAATGGGGACTTCACATATTCTACGTTTGCGTAATAAATAGCGTAGTTCAGTTTGATAAAAATGTGCTTTTGATTTGAAATTATAATTGATAATTTTTTCAACTATATCACGATGAAATCCTTGATAACCGGATGTCATATCGTGTAGTTTAGCGCCTAATAATACCTTGGCTAAAATGGTGCCGGTTTTAGAGAGAAACCTGCGCTTGAAAGGAGAGTTACGCATGGATCCGCCGTTAATAAACCGACTACCAAAGGCACATTCATTGCCTTCGTTCAATACACGTAAAAACATGGGTATTGCACGGGGGTCCTGAGAAAGTCCGGCGTCCATCTCAATAATGATCTCATGTCCCGCTTCATAAGCGACTCGCAATCCTTTTATATACGCATCGACCAGATTACGGTTCTCAGGTGCCCATATTGTAATGTAACGAGGATCTTTAATAGCGACTTGCTGACATAGTTCTAGCGTTTTATCTTTTGATACCTTGTCGACGACAAAATAGATGTTACCTGGATTTAGTTCATTGATTACAAAATTGGTCATTTCAATAAACGGCTTGAAATCAGTTTCCTCATTAGCCATTGGTACGACTATTGCCCACTTTTTATAGTAAAACATGGGCGTCCTTATTTTTATGGATCGATATGAAAGACAGATCATTAAACCAAGCGGTTAATAAATCCAATTCTTCTCTTTTTATAATATTTAAGCCAATTAATTTCTGATAACACAAGATCATATTCGATTGAATATGATCTTCTCCGGATTGCAGGTCAAGATCACCCAATACTTGACAAATTTTCTCATTGAATAAATAACCCTCGATTTCATCAGCAAAATCTGCCATAAGATCATGTTCATTCCTATCTTGGTATACGGTAGGAGGGGTGAATAGAATATGCCAATTATTTTCCCATGCGATACGTTGCGCAATAAAACTTCTCCAAATATCAGTTTGTCGAAAATTACACGTTGATGGCAGATACATTAAAGGAAAAGCGGGCTTGAAAAAAACAGTATTTTGTGAATTAAAGGGACACCAGGAATTATTAGCCAGTGCAAGCTGAGCATCGCCCACGAAGACATGAGGCAAAGGATTTATTAATCGATAAATTGCATCTACATCAGGGTTTTCATCCGCCAATCCTTGCTGAATAGGACATTTTACCTGTATTTTTTCATAATGATGTAGTGGAATCATGTTATTTTTAATGTGGCGTAAAGGAAATCCACGCGGCCAAATATTTTCATTAGAAAAATATCTATATACATTAGTCCACCCAGTGTTTTTTAGGGCGAAAGCTTCTTGAATTAAGGATTTTCTTTCGTAAAAACTTGGCTTGGGGTAATTGTCATCGTCTGTTTCAATAATGAGATCACATCTGCTATGCATGGCAAGCAGGTAGCCAATATTTTTTCTAGCGTAATTTTTTTTAGGGAGAATCTTGCTTAAGGTATACGGTAATGCTTCCTGATCGTCCACACTCCAAAAGTTGCATCCTGGTAGTAAAAAATCCGCGGGTGATTTAGTGTCGCCTATTAAAAAAAAATCAATATTGTGAGTACGACAATCATCAACGTACTTTTTTAATACTTTATTAGGTGGTGAAATTGAAGTGATAACCAAACCTTGCTTCATAAAGCAACTTCCTTTTAAATTTGAGCCTCACAACCTGAATCCGCTTAGAACAATACTGAATATGATATAAAAATTCAAGACATTTGTTTACGGAGCAGGATAAAGTGCTGGATTCTTATAGAATTTTTTAGCTAATAATCCAAATAAACAAAAATATAAGAAAATTGAATAGTAAAAAAATCGAGGTGTATCGGATTCTACAACAGCAACAACCGCAGCATTTACAAAGATAAATAAAATCGAAATCATAATAAAAAGTTGTTCTATAGTTGGCCTCCAGTCTCTATCGGTTACAATCCTATAAAATATTAAAAATAATACAAGTAATGAAGATAAGAAAATCCACAAGCCTCCCGAGTAATGCGTCACTCTTAATATATAGAATGATATATTTTCTTTAAATGAATGCATAAATAAAATTTTACTCATATGAGATAATAGGCTATCAACTTCGTTAACAGATTTTCCGGACGGTGTATTTTGCTCAATAGCGCGGCGTAACGAATCCTGGAGTCTTCCTAGGTTTGATATGTAATGATACTCTGCAGCGCGTAGGTTATTTATATCTCGCAAAGAAGAAGCTGAATTTCGAGTGTATTGATCTTTTTCTAAATGCTGCAATATGGCTAAAAACAGGGTTTTTTCCGCTGGATTTGTAAAATACTTTGTTGCAGTTAGATCTGCTAGATATATAGGTTGAACAAGTACTTTCCATCCAGTATATTGCCAGTCTGAAGCGTTTGAGCTTGGGCCACGTTCCTTACCGATTGCATGATAGTATACTTGTGTTAGCACTGCTGTTGTGAATGTAAATAAAATAATGATCATCAAATTAGCGAGAATTTTTTTTCGGGATTCTTTTTTCCATAAATGCCAAGCTAAACAGGTAATTGCCACTGGATAAAGATAATAAAACTGATGTCGAGTCAGAATCAGCAAGCTGATTCCTAACGTTACCCCAGCTAATTTTTTTGTTTCAAGTTTATTGCAAGTTTCAACGAAAAGTAGAAAAGTATATATAAAAATTGGGAAAGCAATGCCTTCTGAAAATATCAATTCCAGTGTATGAGTATATAATGAGATTACCATTGTTACTGATAAAAGTATTAAAAAACTTAATAATCTTGGCATTTCTAAATTAACTTGTATCCAACGGCCAGCATACAATAGGGAGACAAAAGTAAAAATAGTCTGAGCCCACCGAGCTACTATAAGTTGCTGATTTCCAAAAATGTGAAATGCCCAAATAAAGATGGGGTAAAGGGGTGGACGACATAGTTGACGATCAATATAACCAGTAGAATCGGCCCCCAAGTCTGAATTAAGCGACATCGAGAAAAGAGGAGAAAAAATCATCATACTGAGAAGTGTTATCTGCCACCAGGTGAATGATTTATTCCCTAAAATACCTCTCATTTTACTCCCTATTTTGCGATGTGATATCTTTACATTAGATAATAGTTATAAGTATTTTGCACTTTCTACATGAGTTTAGCAAAAAAAGAAAATTTGTTAAAGAAATAGGGTCTGTTGACAATTCGCAGAGGCTGTCATTCTGAGCGTAGCGAAGGATCTGCTTAAATTCTCCACGATAATGATAAATCATCCCAGCCTGGATTGCCTTCTTCAATTAACGCAATTTTTTTGCTACGCAACCATCCTTTTAGCTGTTTTTCTCTATAAATCGCCTCTCTTATATCCCATGTCGTTTCATAATGAACGAGCTTTGTTAAATTATATTTTTTTGTAAAACCATTGATAAGCTTGTTCTTGTGTTCATACATTCTACGCTCTAAATTATTGGTAACTCCAATATACAGTGTTCTTCCTGCATTAGATAAAATGTAGACATAAAAACTTTTCATTGGTACTCCCATTATTGTTAATTTGAATTAATACTGAATATTGATCTTCGCGAGGTTATTGCAAACTCGTTTTATTGGTGGTTGAGGAACCGCAATTCTATGAGTTTGCTCTTTTGAATCAACGTATTACTGAGGAAGAGCCCTGATAATGACAATCAGGCTGAGAAATTTGCCATTAGAGTAGAGAATTTAAGCAGATCCTTCGCTATGCTCAGGATGACAGCCTCTGGAGAATTTAAGCAGATCCTTCACTGCGCTCAGGATGACAGCCTCTGCGAATTGTCAACAGACCCTAGAGTTTTTCATGATTTTTAAGACTAGCCCAAATTTGCACCATAAACCTAGGGTCATTTGCTCATTTTTTATGATTGACCTGGGGTGGCTATTATTTCATAATCCGGTTCAATGATTATTTAAATAGCATAGAACATTAGATGGAATTAATCTGGTTGGTAAAGGAGATACATCTTGCCTGTCTTGATCACTGGTGTCGCAGGATTTATCGGCTCTGCAGTAGCATTAGAATTATTAGCCCAAGGAAGGACGGTTGTTGGCATTGACAATCTAAATGATTACTATGATGTAGAGCTTAAAAAAAATCGTTTAGCCCGATTTTCCTCTCATCCAAACTTCATTTTTCATCGTATAGATATTGTTGATCGTGTAACAACAACACAGCTTTTTTCACAGTATGGGTTTGATGTTGTGATTCAGTTAGCAGCACAAGCAGGCGTTCGATATTCTTTGCAAAATCCAGCGGTTTATATCGATTCTAATTTAGTAGGTTTTGCTAATGTTTTAGAAGCGTGTCGTCAGAATTATATTAAGCATTTTGTTTTTGCTTCCTCAAGCTCAGTGTATGGTGCTAATTCAAAGCTGCCTTTTTCAGAACAGGATGCGGTTGACCATCCGCTTTCACTGTATGCGGCAACCAAAAGAGCCAATGAATTAATGGCGCATAGTTATGCTCATTATCATCTGCCTTGTACAGGGTTGCGATTTTTTACAGTATATGGGCCTTGGAGTCGTCCAGATATGGCGTTGTTGAGCTTTACGCGGAATATTTTGCAAGATAAACCCATTCAGGTTTTCAACCAGGGCAATATGCTGCGAGATTTCACCTATATAGATGACATTGTTACAAGCATAGTCAAAATTATGGATATGGTCCCGCAAAAATCCAATATAAACAATCCAGCGCTTAGCCAATCTGCTCATTATAGAATTTATAATGTCGGCAATAGTAAACCTGTTAAACTAATGCATTATATTAAGGTACTTGAAAGTTGTTTAAAGAAAAAAGCTCATCTGGAAATGTTGCCTATGCAAAACGGCGACATGCAGAATACTTACGCTGATGTCAGTGATTTGGAAAATTTAATTGGTGATTTGCCACATACCCCAATCGAAGTCGGTGTTGAAAAATTTGTAGATTGGTACAAAGAATATTATGGGGTAGAAAGTTTGTGTGTGCCATAGCAGGAATAATTGGCCAGCTTGCAGAGTTTCAACAAAAAGTGCATCTCGCTTCCATCTTAGCAGCAATGACTCATCGTGGTCCTGATAGTACTGATATTGAAATTTTAGAAAATCATGGTTGTTTTGGCCATAATCGTCTTTCTATTATTGATCTAAATGAACGCGCTAAACAACCGATGTGGGATTATTCGCAACGGTTTTGTTTAAGCTTTAATGGTGAAATTTATAATTTCCAATCATTAAAAAAAGAGCTTCGGCAATTAGGCCATCAATTTCGAACGCAATCTGACAGTGAAGTTTTAATTGAAGCCTGGGCAGAGTGGGGTATAGCATCAATCAATCGTCTCGTGGGAATGTTTGCATTTGCAGTTTGGGACAGAAAAGATAAGCAGTTATATTTAGTCCGCGATCGAATGGGCGAGAAACCGCTTTATTTTTCTTCTATTAAACAAAATTTTACAAATGGTTTAGTCTTTGCTTCTGAGTTAAAAGGATTAATTAAATATCCTTTTGTCAAAAAATCATTGTCCATGACGGCATTGAGCCATTATCTTAGTTTCAACTACACTTCTACCGATGATGCTATTTTTGAAGGCATTCATAAATTACCTCCCGCTGCCTATCTGCATTATAATCTCAACACCCATCAATACTGTGTAAAGGAATATTGGTCATTAGCTGAATCATTTCACGATAAATTAGCCATTAGTTTTGATGATGCAACAGCCGAACTGAATTATTTATTGGCTGAATCAGTGAATGGCCAGGTGCTTGCCGATGTTCCTCTCGGTGCTTTTTTATCAGGAGGTATTGATTCAGCGGCGGTTGTCAGTCATATGAGAAGAAATAATCTTAAGCAAGTTAATACTTATAGCATAGGATTTAAAGAAAAAACCTATAACGAACTGCCACTCAGTCAAAAAACTGCTCAGCATTTAGGTGTCAATCATCAAGCTAAAATTGTTTTTCCGCCTATTTCCCATTTATTGCCGAAATTAATTTCATCATTTGATGAGCCATTTGCTGATACGTCATTAATTCCTACCTATCTGTTATGTGATTTCGCTAAAAAGCATGTCACAGTCAGTTTGTCAGGTGATGGTGGCGATGAATTATTTGGCGGCTACATCACTTATCAGGCTGATCGCTATCATCAGTTTATGCAGCATCTTCCTATTGCCACCCGAAAAATGCTACTCAAATTGAGTCATTATTTGCCGACTTCTTTTAATAAAATCAGTTGGGATTACAAAATTAAACAATTTTTGCGTGGAAGCCTCTTGGATTTTAAGAGTGCGCATACGAGTTGGCGGGAAATCTTCAACCCTGACCAGAAAAAATTATTATGGCCTGAGTGGGTCGAACATAATTCAAAAGATTGGTTTAATGATGTTGCTGATTGTCATTATCTGGATCAGGCCATGTATGTAGATATGAAAACCTGGCTGGTGGATGATATTTTGGTGAAAGTAGATCGTGTCTCCATGGCACATTCTTTGGAAGTACGTACGCCATTTTTAGACCATCGTTTAGTTCAGTTTGCAGCGCGAATGCCAATCTCATATAAGATTCATAATCGTCAGAGTAAATGCATTTTAAGAGCCAGTCATGCCAGATATTTGCCTCCCGCAGTATTGCGCCAACCTAAAAAAGGATTTAATAGCCCTATTTCTTATTGGTTATCAAATGAACTATTTGAGCTGGCTTATGAAGTGACTACTAGCCAGCAGCTTACAACTTGGTTTAATAAAAGCGCCATTGAAAAGATGTGGTATGAACACCGCAATAGCTTGTATGATAACGGCCATCGGCTGTTTAATTTATTGTGTTTAGGGTTGTGGTGTCAAAGTTATTTATAGGGGAGTATTGGTTTGAATTTGCCTATTTCTATTGTCATTCCGGCTTACAATGAAGAAGACGGTATTCTTGACACCATCAAAGAAATTAAACAAGTGTGTCAAAATAACAATATCCATGTTTATGAAATTGTCGTAGTCAATGACGGTTCCACCGATCAAACGGCGCTTAAATTGCAAGACACCGGTGTGACTGTCATTCATCATCCGCATAATGTGGGGTACGGAAGGTCCTTGAAAGATGGCATCAACGCTGCAGCTTTTGACGTCATAGTGATTACGGATGCGGATCGTACTTATCCATTTGATAAAGTACCTCTGTTGCTTGAGGAATATAAAAAAGGTTTTGATATGGTAGTGGGTGCTAGGACCGGCAACCACTATCGCGAATCAGTATTAAAAGCCCCGCTGCGGCGTATATTACGTTTCATCGTTGAATTTAGTGCGGAAAGAAAAATTCCTGACATCAATTCTGGATTGCGAGTCTTTAGTAAGTCCAAATTACTTCCGATGTTTTCAACGTTATGCAACACCTTTAGTTTTACTACATCGATGACATTAGCGTTTATGATGACTGGCAAATTTGTGAAATACATTGAGATCCCTTATTACCATCGCAAAGGAAAATCTAAAGTTAAGTTATTTAAAGATTCTTTAAGAACTTTGCAATATATCTTGCAGGCTATTAATTATTATAATCCATTAAAACTATTTATATTATTTACAGGATTTTGCCTTACTTTGTCTTTTTGTTTTTTTGTTGGTGGAATTTTTACTTCCTGGAAAACACTTTTTTCATTTGGCATTGGCTCTGCTTTGTTAAGTCTCGTCATTCTATGCGTGGGATTCCTGGCGGATTCATTAAAGCAAATTATTGATAAGCAAGTTTCACAGGACAGCAACGAGTCTTCTCGCGCCTATCATAAACCCCTTAGGCTTAAGGAAGAACAAGTGTGAATATCGTTGTGGTGGGATCTGGGCCCGCTGGGGTTTCCGTCGCCAAAGGTTTGTTAGAACGTGGTTGCAAAGTAACTTTATTAGATGCAGGTAATGTACTTGAATCTGACAAGCAAAATTTATTGCAGCAAATCCGGTTAAATAATGTGGCGATCATGCACCCATCTCTTCGTTCTCCCTCCAATAATAAAAAAAAGCCCAAACTGCCTTATGGTTCAAATTTTGTTTACGCTGGAGTGAAAAACCATTTTCGTTGGAAGATTAAAAATTGCTATTTTCAACCTTCATTTGCCAAAGGCGGATTAAGTAATGTGTGGGGCAGTGTTCTTCGTGAATATTCACAACATGAATTGAATGATTGGCCTAGAGCTTGCCAGGATTTATCTTCTTACTATGCGCGGATTTTAGCTTGGCTAGGTCCATATTACACGCCAGATACATCCGATCTATTAAGTCAACAAGCGCGTTATTTAAAAAATCGCTGGGAAGAAAACAAATTTGAATTGGGAAAAAAAGGCTTTTCTTTGCAAACTACAAAACTGGCTTGCGATTTTAAACAGTGTTGCTTCTGTGGTTCTTGCCAATATGGTTGTCCATATGGAGTCATTTATCATAGCTCAATTCATTTAAACTTATTAAAACAAGACCCTAACTTTACTTATGTTAAAGGGGCTGTTTTAGAGAATTTTTCTGAAAAAGGCCAGCAAGTTGAGCTACTTGTCAAATATGAACGGGGCATAGAACGATTATTTGCCGATCGTTTATTTGTTGCTTGCGGTGCGGGACTTTCCTCCATGCTTTATTTGCGCTCTCTAGGCCAATCTGACAAACAACTGACATTGAAAGATTCGCAGCATTTTATTTTGCCTTGTTTGTTGGATATACCTGTTAAAGATGTAACTAAAGAAGAACTCCATACATTATGCCAATTAAACCTGTCTTTATCGAAAGTAACGATTTCGCCTTATTCTATATATATGCAAATTTATACTTATATGGATCTCTACCAGCGAGAAGTCCAATCGAAATTTAAATATCTCTATCCTTTGGTTCAACCTTTAATAAAATCCTGGATGGAACGGCTGGTAATCATACAAGGGTATCTCGACTCTAAAGAATCCAATTCTCTAATCTTTAAAAACCAAGAAGATGGAGAATATTTAATTAAAACTCATAAAGTTACATCAAGCGCCTCAACGATAAATGCTGCGATAAACTATCTAAAACAACAAGGTGCTTATTTAGGAATAAAACCTCTACGATTTTTATTATCGAAAAGCCTAACGGGCCAATCAAACCATATCGGGGGGTCTCTCCCCATGTCAGATAATCCATACCAAGATGAAGTTGATATTTGGGGCAGGCCATGTCATTTTAAGCGCATACATTTCGTGGATGGCAGTATTCTGCCGTCAATTCCAGCTGGGCCCATTACATTGACGATCATGGCGAATGCTTATCGAATTGGTAAAGAAGGACCGTTATGATGCCGCTACGTTTTGCAATCACAGGGGCAAATGGACAAATAGGTTCATTTCTAGTGAATTCTTTACGAAACTCAGGCCATATCGTTTACGAACTGGTACGCAGTCCAGGCAAAGCCCAAAACAAGCAATACTCACAGTTCTTTGATTTGGCTCAGCCAAAACAATTACCTTCTTTAAAAAATATCGATGTATTAATTCACACCGCATATTTTTTTGATACCACTGATAAAGACTATGAAACCATTAATGTAGTCGGAACTCAGCAATTATTCGCGCAAGCACAGCAAGACCAGGTGCCCTATAGTATATTTATTTCTACACTTTCTGCTCATGCGAAAGCTTCTTCATTATACGGCCGAATTAAATATCAATTAGAACAATTATTAATAAAAAATGCTGCCAATATCGCTGTCATTCGTCCTGGACTCATATTCCATGATCCTTTACAAGGCATCACAGCTACGATGGATAATTTTGTAAGAAAATTTCCCATAGTTCCTCTTATTGGCAAAGGCAAGCAATTAATTCACCCCTGTTTTCTGACAGACTTAGGCCAATTGATTGGCACGTTGTCTCTGAAACAACCGAAAATTTCGCAGCCCATTCTTGCTGCTACTGAACAATCCATTACATTTAAGCAACTTGTGAAATATCTAGCAAAACAAAGAAAGAAAAGCGTATTATTGATTCCTATTCCATTTTTTGGAATTTATTTTTTATTGAAAGCGCTAGAGCTTTTTAAAATAAAAATAGGCTTAAGAAGCGATAGTCTTTTAGGGATTCAATATGCAAGCACTGATAATGATTTTTCTGCTCTCCATCATTTAGGCGTGCAGTTCAATCCTTTAAACATTTAGGATAGCTTTATGTCAGGAAGAAAATGGTTGTATGATTTGCCCCATTTTATGTTGGGGATGCTATTGATTTTTTTCCTAGCACAGCATGCTCCTAATCTAGAGTATGACATTGATCCTTCTTACATTATGTTTGGTCAAGCTCGCCCACCTTTGTATCCTTTATTTATATGGTTATTTCATTGGGCAGGTCCTTATCAGTTTTATATTATCATGTGGCTACAGGGAGCATTATTATTTACAGCTTTAATGTACGCTCGTTTTTGGTTGAAAAAAA
Source organism: Gammaproteobacteria bacterium RIFCSPHIGHO2_12_FULL_37_14 (assembly GCA_001801485.1). The sequence goes on along the minus strand of MGXV01000020.1, from coordinate 37,458 downwards.
ACCTGCAACTTACTGAGTTTTTAATTTTTCTTATCTCTGCAATTGTTTTAGTCACTATCTCATTTCATTTTCAAATTTGGCATATCCAGTCAGAAGGACTCGCATTTCCTTTCTTTATATTCACATTGTTTTTGTTAATTGAATGTTTTCAAGCTTACAATCTAAAAAAACTTTGCTATCTCGCGGGGATGGTCAGCTTACTAGTGTTAACTCGGTTACAGTTTTATTATTTCTACGGGATTTTTGCTATATTGTTAGCTTGGTATGTTTGGCAACGCACACCTGTCAAATCCCTTGTTGCAACAGCGCTTATTTTATTTGGCTCGATGTCTCTGACTACAATTACCGATCATACCTATCATTATTTTAAGCATGGAATTTATTTTAGCGGGTCTTATGCTGGGTTAATGATTTTAGTCCAAGCGCTATATTTAGCTGACGATAACGCGGCCGATTATTTAAATAATCAAACTGAAAAAGATTATGTGAAAAATATGATAATCCAGCGCAATGCACAGGGATTAAATCAAGATGCGGCATTGATCAATACACTCAAGCCTTCTTATTTTGAATATGCCTATCAGGCCTATTCACGAAATTATTTGGCTTTGCAACGAATTATTGATGAGACATTAAAAACTAGTGTAGAAAATACTTTCGGCAATGTCCCCATCTCTGAGGCGAATGCGACAGCTTTGAGTATTGATAAGGTATTAATTTCACATGCAATAAAGAAGAATTTAACCTTTTTAATCTGGAAATTTGTGAAGTGCATGGGTGGTATTCCACTATTTTTATTTTTTTCTATTTTCTTGTTCATGCTGCCTTTTAAAATAATTAAAAATAAAATTCGCTATCCTGATGTGGCTGCAGTGTTTGTAGGTGTGGTCACTATCATTACATTTTTTAATGCCGCAATTATTGCCATGTGCAATCCGGATTTGCCAGTTTATTTTTGTTATTCACAATTTATGTTTTATTGTCTCGCGGCTTTATTGGTTAATATTTCATTTCAAAGAGATGCTCACTATGTCAAAGGTTCTTTTGATCAATCCTTCCTATCGAGATAGTTACGGATCTGCAAAAGCAGCCATGATTGATCCCGTCTTTCCTACGCTAAGTTTGCTTACCATTGCTGCGATGGCAGAACAGCGGGGTCATGCAGTTGAAATATTAGATATGAGTTATATGCAATACGACTATCGCATTGTGCGGGATAAAATATTGACTTATAAACCAGATATCATAGGTATTACTGCAACCACTCCGCTGGTAAATCAAATGCGAGATATCAGTGTGCTCGTCAAATCGATTTCGCAAGATATACTGGTAGTCGGTGGCGGATCACATATTTCAGCTATGCCCACTGAGAGTATGAAAGAATCTATGCTGGACATAGCAGCAGTAGGAGAGGCTGATATTACGTTTGCTGATATCGTAGATGGTCGTTCACCTGAAACGATTTTTGGAATTTATTATCGTAAGGGTGAGGCTATATTGTCTACCCCACCGCGTCCGTTTATTCAGAATTTAGACGATTTACCCATGCCTGCGTGGCATCTTTATGATAGTCAAGACTATAAATATAAGATAAGTCGTCTACTTGCCAAGCGTCCACCGCTTGCTATGGCAGAATTTTCGCGTGGCTGTGTATTTAAATGTGATTTTTGTGCGAGCAAAAATACCATGGCACTTGGTTATCGCAAAAAATCGCCTGAGCGTTGCGCTGAAGAAGTGCGTCTCATGCATCATTATGGTTATCGTGAATTTGCTCTTGCCGATGATATTTTTACTTCCGATCCTACCTGGGCTAAATCAGTGAGCAGAGCCATTATTAATACTGGTATTGATATGGCCTGGACTTGTACCAATGGCATCCGTGTAGAATCTGCGGATAATGAATTATTTCAAACAATGCGCAAAGCAGGGTGTTATAGGGTTGCATTTGGTTTTGAAAGCGGTAACGATAAAGTTCTAAAGATGTTCGGTAAAGGTGGCAAAGCCTCTATAGAAAAAGGACGTGAAGCAGTGCATATGGCACGTGCCGCAGGAATTGATACGACGGGTTATTTTATGTTGGGGCTCTCACCTGATACAGAAGAATCCATGCGGGACACTATAGAATACGCGCGCTCATTGTCCCTGGACATGATGAAATTTGGTATAGCCATCGCTTTTCCTGGAACGCCAATGTTTAAAGAATACCGGCAAAAAGGCATGATCCGTTCTTATAACTGGGACGATTATTTTATTTATTCAGAACAACCTTTGTTTTCTCATGCTAATTTAACTTTTGAAAAAGTACAAGAGTTTGCAAGTTATGCATATCGTCGTGCTGTATTAACTAATCCTGCCTTTATTTTACGTCGTCTATGGCGCGGAATTCGCACTAAAGAATTTTTCTGGGATGGGTATTATTTTATGAAATTTATCACTGCACCGCCTATTAATAATAAAGTCCATTCTGCCGTTTATTTTGCACGAGACCGATGGCCAGTCTATGATTTTGCGAATCAGCCTATTACATTTTATGCTGCTCGTCCAGCAACGAATAAACTTACACCTGAATTATTGCAAGGAGTTACAATTTGAATGCTGTTTAATAGTTACTTTTTTCTATTTCTATTTTTACCCTTGACATTTTTTGTGTTTTTTTTCACAGCTAAATTCAATCGAAAATTTGCTTTATGTGGCTTGTTCGTGGCTTCGCTCATATTTTATAGTTGGCTGAATTATCATTATGGATTAATTCTAATCAGCTCAATCATCGTAAATTTTTTTATTTCTAAACATATAGTTGATTCAACGACATTAAGCTATCGAAAGTTATTTTTAGCTGCAGGAATCACTTTTAATTTAGGATTATTGAGTTATTTTAAATACGTAGATTTCTTTATTCAAAATTTAAATTGGTTGGTTCATTCGAACCTTCAATTACTCTATATTGCTTTGCCACTTGGAATTTCCTTTTTTACTTTTACGCAAATTGCTTTTTTAATAGATAGTTATCGTGGGCTTATAAAAAAATATCCTTTTTTAAATTACGCATTATTTGTAACGTATTTCCCACACCTTATTGCTGGTCCCATTATTCATCACGCCGAAGTGATGCCACAATTTGAAAAAGCCAGTATTTACAAACTGAACAGCAAAAATATTCTTATCGGTTTGGCAATATTTTCCATTGGATTATTTAAAAAAGTCGTGCTAGCTGATTATTTAGCGAATTTGGTTATCCCTGTTTTTGATATTCATGGCACGTATATTTCAACTCTTGATGCCTGGGTAGGTGCATTAGCTTATACATTTGAATTATATTTTGATTTTTCGGGGTATTGTGACATGGCTATTGGGTTATCTTTGTTATTCGGAATTAAATTACCTGTCAACTTTTATTCTCCCTATAAGGCCACCAATATCATTGAGTTTTGGCGTAGATGGAATATGACTTTATCCCGTTTTTTACGTAACTATCTTTATATTCCGCTTGGAGGAAATCAAAAAGGTGTTACTCGAAGGTATATTAATCTTATGATAACCATGTTACTGGGGGGGTTATGGCACGGAGCACACTGGACGTTTGTTATTTGGGGGCTCCTTCATGGGGTATATCTTTGTATTAATCATGGGTGGATTGCTTTAAAAGCATTATTGGGTATAACGACAAAAAACCTGTTTATTTCGCAACTTTCAAAAATAATAACATTTATAGCTGTTGTTATTGCATGGGTTTTTTTCAGAGCTTCTGATTTTTCAACAGCACTTAAAATTATACACGCGATGTTTCCAAATATTTTAAATTTGCCATCCGCTTGGCACACTCCTTGCCAGATTAAATTTTTTTCTATGGGAAAGATTTCATTTTTTATTTTAATTTCCTTTATTATCTGTTGGGTATTTCCTAATACCTACCAAGTATTTTCACGATTTAATCCGGCCTTAGTGATGAATAAAAATGCTCATTTAAAAAAGTTAGTATCCTGGGCACCAAACTTGATCTGGAATTTTATTATTGCAGTATTGTTAGTATTTGGGGTCATTTTTATTCAAACGTCTAGCACTTTTTTGTATTTTCAATTTTAGTCCGAGATTATTGTGAAAACGATTTATTATAAAAGTTTAATTGTTTTTGTTCTTATTGCATTCGCATTACTGTCGTTTATTATTTTTCTTAATTACTATGGCGATGGCGGCAACAGATTTTTTCAGGCTGACAATTTTGAGAATAAGCTTGCAGATAGTTTATTGAAAAATAATTCAGTATTCGTTTGCGTCAATTATAACGATAGAAATATAAAAAAAATCTTGTTAAATAAACTCAAGACCTCTCCTGCTATGTTAGTGCTAGGATCAAGCCGCACTATGTCGCTTACTAGTAGTTTATTTTCTAACCTAAACTTTTTTAATGGCAGTGTTACATCGGCTAATATGGAGGATGACATTGCATTATATTATCTTTTTGAACGGCGAGGTTGGAAGCCAAAAACAGTGTTAATTGGTTTAGATCCTTGGATATTAAATAAAAGTAATGGGTCCTCACTTTGGAAAGCAACTTTTTTATATGACTATGGTAAAGCAAGCCGTCAGTTTTTTGGTAACAAGGAGAATTTATTCCAACCTTATGCAAAATTAAGTGCATGGTTCGAAAATATCATACCACTATTATCATCTTCTTATTTACGCAGTTCTATACAAAACTTTATACATAAAGGAGACTTATCCTTTAAAATCATTAAGTCTACACAAAACCAACCAAATGATTATCCTGGTTGTCACCTTCATCTTCCAGATGGGACACGTTTAACTTCGAAAGAGGATGAAAGCAATTCATCAGAGCGGGCGGATTATGCTGGCGCTGTGGAAATGCATCATTTTTCTTCTGCTTCACTCCTCCCAATTAAGGATAAAATGCAAATCTTTGAAAAATTCATAGCCTATTTATTGAGGCAAGGTATTAAAATTATTTTTTATTTGCCCCCTTACGAACCCACTGCTTATAGTGTAATTCAAAGTAATCCTAATTATAAAATGATCCAAATGACAGAAGATTATTTTCGAGCCAGTGCCGCTAAATATCATATTAAAATCATTGGTTCGTATAATCCTGTTGCATTAAATTTACACTCAAATGATTTTATTGATGAGGTTCATTTGAAACAAAAAGGCATAAACAAAATATTCAAGCGCTAATAAAAAATATGTCCCGGTAAATTAGGAACGTCCTCTTTGGCCCTTGGTTGGCCCAATTTTTAAAGGGGCATAGAAATGAGCTAAGAAAATACAGGCAAATAGTCGTGAAGAATGGTATTCGAGAAAATAGCGACACGCTTGTAGATGAATAGGACTAAGTTTGGGTATATGGGTAATCGGAAAGACCCAACAAAAATATTTTGTCTAAAGCCCGTTTTTTTATATGAATGTAATCAATAAAATCATTTGAGTGTAAACTTAATTTATTTGGATTATAGTTCCCTATTACTTTAATATTGTATTTTTTGGCAAGATTGAGAAAATGATTTTCAATATGATATACGGTACGATAATTTTCGTCCTTTAAAATAGTATGGTAGGCGGCGGGTTCATAAGGAGGAAAATAAAAAATAATATTAATATGGCGTGCTTTTAAAAATGTAATAAAGGTCTCAAACAAATCAGCATCATTTGCATTTATCGTCATGTCGTGACTGGTTTCAATGATCTTCTTTTTTCCTAAGTAGTCTGCAGTAGCGGCGGTAACTGATTCTTCTGCTATTGAATTAAGTCGTCCACCTTCTGGCAATAAAAGCGAGCAATTAGGATAGTTTTTTATGTCCATTTCAGGACCAATAATTATTTTATTCGGGGGAAGATTAGTTAATGAAAGTTTTCGAACTAAGCTGAAATTTTTTAATGAAGCAATAAAATAGCCTGAAGACACAAGTTGTGAATATTTTTCAAAAATTCCCAAGAATTTATCTTGATAGCTCCATGTTTTATCATGCTTAATTAATTTTTCCCCTTTTCTAAATTCATTAAAAAATGAAGTACGCCATTTTATTTCTCCACTATTTCTATCCAATAACCATGGATCTATTGAAATAACAATAACTTTTGGTTGCAAGCCATTTCTTTGAAAGACGTAATATAATGAAATGTCATCCTGAAGCGTGCCTCCCGTCACACTTGCATTATAAAAAGTCATCCCATGGAATAATTCTTTGGTGACGGGAAGGGTGCGGCTAGAACCTAACGTTAAAACCTGTGGAGAATGTTTTATATGTTTTATCAACTCTTTTTGCACACTACGATCATTATAATTAGAACATACTAGTATTTTTTTATTGTTTATTAATGCTGTGGAAATTTTTTTTTCTAAATTCCGCGATTGAAAAAATTCATTTCCACCATCGTAAAAATAATTAAATAAGGCAGTTAACACTAATAAAATTATTATTAATATAAATAATATAATAAGATGGATATAATAAGTATTTGTCTTCATATATTAATAGGTGTTAAATTCAAATAAAATGCAGCATTAATATTTTCTATAATAAAGTTTAGAATATCTGAAAAAAGTTAACAATGATAAATTGAAGCTAATTCCACACCATAGTAAAGTTTTTTGAAAAAAATTAAGCGTGTGGCTATTTTCGCTAGATGCCACTTAGAGCGTCCCTGCCTTCTCAAATGAACCCAAAAAGAGGACATTTCTAATTTTCTGCTACAGCACCAATAAAAAATATAGAGTAGGGGCCGTGCGTATGTTAACCTTCGCATCTAGCTCATGGATCATACTCAAGGGATTAACGAATGTTGAAGAAAAAACTGCTACGAGAATTGCCTTTTCTTCTCCTAGCACTTTTGATTGTTTCTTTTATAGCCACCCATGCGCCTAATGTAGACTATGATACTCCGAGTTATATAAATTTTGATGTCACCCGTCCGTTACTTTACCCAGCTTTTCTCTGGCTATTTCATTATCAGTTTTCATTGATAATGTGGGTACAATGTGTTCTTTTATGCACAGTTTTACTGCATGCGCGATTTTGGCTGCGACGTTATTTACAAGTATCGGATTCAGCCATTTTTCTTGTTTTTCTAATGGTATTGATCACCATTTCATTTCATTATCAAGTAATCTATATTCAATCTGAAGGCTTAACTTTTCCATTATTCATTTTGACTTTCTTTTTACTTATTGAATGCTTTCAAAAAGTAAATTATAAAAAAATTATTTTTTTATCTGCTTTAGTAAGCATTCTGGTTTTAACCAGATTGCAATTTTATTTTTTCTATGGAATTTTTTTCATATTGTGTCTTTGGTATTTTTGGCAAGGGTTATCAACTAAAGTATTATTTAACACATTTTTAATATTGTTTAGTTCAATGTTACTCACATTCATGACCAATTATTCCTACCATTATTTTAAACATGGCTTTTTTGGAGAAGCGCCTTATAGTGGAGAACTGCTATTAACACAAACCTTATATTTGGCCAATAACCAGGCTGCTAACTACTTCCAAAAATCCGAACTAAAAGATACATTAAAAGCGTTGCTTGAGCAACGGGAAAAACAAAAATTAAATGAGAATGCTAATTTGGTAGCTTCATTCAAACCGGGCTCGCTTAAGCTAGCTTACCAATCATATTCGCGTAATTATCAGGCTATGCTAAGTAGCATTGAAAAAATACTAAGTGATAAATATGGTGATAGGTTTGTACAAAATTCAATGGCCATGGAAATTAATAAGGTGCTTTTAGTGCACGATATTAAAAATAATTTAATATTTTTAATTTGGAAAATTATACAATGCACCGGCGGCATAAATTTATTCTTATTTTATTGGTTAATATTACTTTTCTTAATGTATAAAATTATAAATGGGAGACTTAGGGTTTTACCCTTATCAGCCATTTTCGTAGGATTAAGTGCTTTAATTACTTTGCTTAATGCGACTATTATCGCTCTATTTAATGTGGATCTTCCAATCTATTTTTGTTACTCCCAATTTTTATTTTATTGTCTTTCGGCATTTTTAATATCTAAATCAATTTCATTAATAGGTAAGCAACAGCTACTAATGACAAGTACAAAGACACCTATATGACACTATTTAAAACAACGCTTTGGACGGGTCTTTCTACATTGCTTAAAGTTATTTCGACTTATGTTTTGTGGAAAGTTATTGCCGTTTATACTGGACCTGCTGGAATTGCTGTTATGGAACAATTCCAGAATTTTATTCAAATTTGCCGTTCGTTTTCGTGTAGTCTCAATCAAGGCATCATTAAATATGTGGCAGAGTATAAAAATGATGACATAAAGAAATCGCACATAATAAGCAGTGCTTTTGTTGCATATTGTTTTATGTCTATTGCGGTAACAATTTTCTTATTTGCATCTAGTTCCATAATTTCTGATAAACTTTTCCATTCAATTGCCTATGTCAATACTATTAGACTTTTAGCCATCAGTATTATTTTATACACTTTAAATAACTTATTGCTTTCTATTTTAAATGGCGAGTTTGAAATTCAAAAGTATGTTACTTGTAATATAACTAATACGATTTTTGTTTTTTTTGTCACAGTGTATCTTGTCATTTATTATGGAATTCAGGGTGGGCTAATCGGTTTTGTGTTAAACCAATCGATCGCTTTATTTTTAACTGTGCATCTAGTGGTTAAATGTAACTGGTTTAAGATGAGTTCTTATCTTCAAGGCCTCGATCTATTAAGTATAAAGAAGCTAGCAAAATATGCAGTTATTTCGTTTGTGCCAATTTTGATTGTGCCAATATCGTTGATCATTTCAAGAAGATATATTGCTAACCAGCTTTCTTGGCAAGATGCCGGTTATTGGCAAGGCATCATGAAGTTATCAGATGGCTATCTTATTGTGATGGAATTAATGATCAGTGTTTATTTCTTACCAAAATTATCAGGTATCAAAAGTTTTAGAGAATTCAAATATGAAGTTTTTAGCTGCTATCGTTTAATTTTGCCGTTGGCAATTATCGGCTCAATTTTTATGTTTTGTTTTAAAAAATATATTGTCACGATCTTGTATAGTGTGGAGTTTTTACCAATGCTTATTTTATTCAAATATCAATTAATAGGTGATATCGCCAGAATTGGAACCTGGTTATTAGCTAGTGTGATGGCAGCAAAGGCAGTGATCAAAATATTAGTAGCAACTGAGATTTTTTTTAATATTACTTATATCTTTATAACTATGATTTTTGTGCATTATTATGGGCTTTTAGGCACTTCTATTGGATTTGCAATCAATAGCATTTTATATTTTTTAGTAATGATATATTGTACGATGCGATGTATTCGTACGGGTGCGTTCCAATTAACATAGCGGTGTTATGAACATACACGATAAACATGCCATATTAAATGGAAGATAAATGCGAAAGTTGTTGGAGTTAATTAGTAGAAAAATTGTTTTAAAACGTCATTTACCAAAACAATTTGGTGGAGATCCTATTTATGTCTCTCCGGATTCTGCTTTACGATATTGGTCCTATCATGTTGAAAAATATGATCCGCTCCTTTTTCGCATTTGTCAGGAAATGGTAAAGCCAGGATTTGTTGTTTGGGATATTGGTGCAAATATTGGGCTTTTTACATTTGCATCAGCTTATTTGTCTGGCTCTGCAGGAAGGGTTATCTCAATTGAGCCGGACATGTTTTGTATCGATTTGCTTAAACGCTCTTTGGTTGCTGGGTATAGTAAAAGAGCGAAAATTGACATTCTACCTATAGCCATTTCAGACACAATTGGAATGTCAGATTTTTATATTGCTAAGAGAGGAAGAGCGACCAATTTTTTATCCGGTACAAATGGAACAACTGATTCAGGAGGTATTCGTGAAGTCCATTCGGTACTAACATTAACATTAGATTGGTTGCTGAATTATCTACCCCCTCCAGATATTTTGAAAATCGATGTGGAGTGTTCAGAAGATAGAGTGCTTTTTGGGGCCACGAACATTTTACGAACCATTCGTCCAGTTATTCTCTGTGAAACAACAGAGGGGCCTTTAAGAAATATGGTAAATTGCTTCTTAAAGAAGGATTACGTGCTTTATGATATAGATTCTGGATTAGGGCAAAATATTATTGCTCTACCTAAAGAACAGCCACCCATTAATTATCCTCTTAGTATATTTATGACATATTAGTTCTCCTGAGAGAGCTCGAGAGAATTTAAACATGCCAACTCTGGAGTTTTTCCAGCTCAACCACCGTATAATTATATGTCATTAATTGACGTTAATGTACGCATCTCTCATCATTTGAATTAAATCTTCACCTGCTTTAAGGGTTACTTCCTTATGTGAATCAAATAAAAATGATGAATTTTGATTTTCTGCGACATAAATATGAAAAATTCTATTTGTTGGTAAATGATCATCTAATAAATTTACGCCAGGAGGAATATCACCATTTTTGTATAGGCCTGAACTATGAGATACTGTATTAGCAAGATCGTCGAGTAGAACAAATTCTTTTTTATATCTGAGCTTATCATGCTTTTGATTATAGTTTTTTATCAATAATACAGGTCTATATCGATCATATCCCCATAGCGCATGATTATTAATTTTATAATTTCCTGGAGTAGTAGAATAATAAATAGAGGGTTGACCATGATCACTTTTCAAAATAATCAAAGAACGATCATAAATACCTAATTTTTTGAGTTTGGTGATGAACATGGCTAATTTATTTAATGCACATTTCGTTTCATTAATAACTCCATTCTCATTTTGATTGCTACCGTACCAAATTTTATCATCACTTTTGTAATTGCAATACTCATCAAAATCAATTGGGGCGTGGGTGAAAGTAAAATGCATAAAACGAGCTCTTTTTCCAGAATTCCCTACTGAGATAGATTTAGTCATACCTTCAAAATCTAAAATAGTTGCAATGTTTGATTTAGTCCAGGCAGGGCCTTTGTGATTGCGTAAATACGCAATAAGTTTATTTTTTCCTGATAATTTTGGAAATAGCATAGTAGTCGCATTGATTCCACCAAACATTCTTGCGTCAATGTAACCAAGAAGGCTTGAGAATTCCAAAGAACCGATTCGGGAAATACGAGTAGCAATGTACGACTCTGGGAATAAGTCGACGACCAAGTTAATCGAATCAAAAATCTTTTTATTACTATAATGAAGAAATTTTAATAAATGCTTAGAGCCAATACGAACTACTACATATTCATAAAAATCTACAGAATTACCTATGTAATCAAATAAAAAATCCGTTTCTGATAATTCACCCGTATAAATTTGTTTTTCAGGGAATAAATTAAAATCATTATAAGTTCCATAGGTATATGTTTCAAAGTCAGTTTGATTAATAAATAATTTCTTTTTATCTAATACTTGAAGCAATCCTTCTTGAGTTTGAGAGAGAGTTTTAAAATATAAATTACCAAATAATTCACCCATAATAGACGCAAACGTTGCAGGGGAAGTTGCGATAGTATTTTGAAAGAAGTTGAAATCTTTAAAGATTTCACTTAATTTTTTATCCGTAGAAAGTATATGTGAAGCTACATTTCCTGATAATCCATCGAGGCTCACAACTATAATATTATTATCTTTGGAAAGTTTTAGAAATCGTTCGAGTTTATTTTTATTTTCTTTACCAAGTACCCGGTAGCCATTATAGAATTCAGGAGCAACAGCTAAAATTAAGAAAACAGATGTAAAAATGATAACATGTGTGGAAAAACGAGTGTCTAGCAACTTAGTCATTAGAAGGGAAAAAAACAACACCAAAAAAAAATTCCATTTACTTGTTGGTATCATAATGGGATCGACCATCCCACTCTTATCTACAATAGGAAAAAGATAGCCTGCAAATAAAACCCAAAAAAATGAAAATAACACTAGGTAACGCGCTATTTTTTTAGCCTTTATAGCATGAAAAATCCAGTAAATACTCACAGTAAGGATAAAATAAAGAATAGCGAATATAATGCCCGTATTGAGAAAAGCAAATTTATTAGAAAAAACATAGCCAGACGGATCCAATCTAATCAAATATAAAGGTATGAAGAAAAAAACAAGTAACGTGGTTAAAAAAGTGATTGCGTGTTCTTTAAAAAAAGAATATTTTCTAACCATTATTTCTATCATACCAATAAAGCATTCTACCAGATTTAGAAATTTTTTCTTTTTTTACAATTTTTGCATAATTCATCAATAAAGACTCAAACACATCCTGATGATAGTCGACAAATATATCTTTTCTGAGGGAAAGCATTTTTAAAATAGTGGGATCTTCTTTAGGTATAAACTCGATGATACCTTGAGGAGCACTATCAATTAGCCAACGAATAAGCTGGAATAAAGGCACATTTTTGGCAATTGCTAAATGGTGAATAAATGCCAAAGCAATAAGCGCTTGTGGTTTCGTACGTTTTGAAAAGCCGTATCGCTCTGCTTGAAGCCAACCTTGATCAGGGCTTGGATTGGAAACATCCAGATACAAGGGAAGAAAAGATTTAGAAGCGTCTTTAGCATGAAGGTAAGCCAAATCGAGCGCTGCCTGATCGAAGTCAAAGCCAATAACGTATTCAGCGCCATTTTCAAGAGATAACAAGGAATAATCACCTGTGTTGCAACCTAGATCAATTAAAATTTTCGGCTTTACTTTATTCGAAAAATCAGCAATAAATGCTTTTTTCTTTAGAAGCTCATCGTTATCGTAAGTATGAGCATGTATATATTCTCCCCATGATGTTTTGCCTATATTCTTAGGTTCAAGTCCTTGGATCCATTTTTTTATTTGTTTCAAAAATGCTTCATAAGCTAATTTTGAAAATACTTTTCGACTTTTAGCCCTGTAAATGGCTTTCTCCTGATTTTCCCTTGCAAAATTATCTAATCGATTTTGCAATACGATATGAACAAAAACATTCCAATCGAATTTTTTGTGGAATGGGATAATACGATTAATATCTGAAGTAACTATTCCTTCTAGGCTTCCACGATACCAATGATTGTAAGAAATGCCGAGAATTGAGCGTAATAGTAATGGATTAATAAACTGCTCACAAAATTGGCGATGCCCAAACCAATAATCACCTGGATTGTAAGGCGCTAATGATAGAAGGTCGATGAATACAGGCTTACTGCCAATGAACTGTATATTATAAGCACTTGCATCTTTTAAGGCGATGTTTTTTTGTAACAAAAACAATTGAAAATTAAGATGGTGAAGTGCCGCATCTTTTAAGTAGCGAAAAGACCATTCATAAGGATAAGAAATATATGGAACAGGTTGGTGTTCTAAAACATAGGCAACATTATTTAAATTTTTTGTTGGCCAACGATCTTTTTCTAGTTCTTGGCTAGGGATTAAGTAACCTTGTTGAACAGCGTCATCGATGGAGGAAAAAATAGATTCATATTGCTTACGGCCTGCCTCTGATATAAAGCGATATATGCATTGGTGGCTTTCATAAATATGCCCCATTGGATCTCTAAAAGAACCTGCATTTTGAATGAGGTTCTGTTTCATTTTTATTTTTTCCCCTGGACAGAATCACTAGAATTAACGCCTACTATTTGTTTTTTTATTATAATTAAAACAATGCTTGCTAAAAATTTTTTTATTTTTTTAAAGTATGTAAAAAACAATCCTAGCCCTGCAGCAATTCCAGCAATGAGTCCTTGAAGCAACATGCTTCCCGTACCTGGATCAATATATGCATAAGCAGAAGGAATCTGGCTTATGAAAAATAAGAAAAACCCCCAACCAATTTTTCGCATAAACATTCCTAGTACAATAATTTTGGTCCAGATCCTACTGTGGAAACGTGTTGAAGGATAACATAATAACCTGAATACTTCAGCAAAAAATTCGCCATTTTTGCATCAAAAGTTGGCTTGGCTGTAACTCCTCAACCAAATACCATGACTAAAAGTATAGGTTTTTGAAAAAATGGTTTAGAATCCAGTCGATTGAAAGCGATGTTGAAATTGAAGTACGCGGATAGCAAGTTCCAGTTGATAAACAACCGCCGAGGGAATAGGACATATTTTATGGAAGTGATGTTTGAGTGGCGAGAGGGGTTAAATTCTCAAGAGTGGGACGCTATTTTATCTTCTATGCGAGGACATGTCTTGCAGTCAGCCAAGTGGGGTGATGGAAGAAAGTTGAGTGATGGCATGGTTGACCATCGTTGGGTGGCATTTAAAGATGGAATACCTGTATATCTCATTAGATTTGAGGAGCGGCGCATCTTGGGGATAGTCAAAATAGCCTGGGCTCCTAAAGGACCTGTATCTATAAAGCGAGATGATGAATCAATAGTGCACAATGAATTTTTACGCCGTTTGAAAAAGAAAGGCTATTTTCTTTGTACAACCAATCCATGGGAAGTTGATCAGGGGCACACGAAAAATTCAACTTTCTATACCATATGGCTTGATTTGACTCTCGGAAAGGAGAGGTTATGGAAGAATCTTCACAAGCAGTTTCGCTATGATGTTAGGCGTGCCACAAAACTTGGTGTTATTGTAAAAAAATCTAAAGCCAAAGGGGATGTGGGTTTATTTTATATCTTATGTAAATCTTTGAGCCGCCATAAAGGGTTTCATTTTAGCGCTTCATTATCTTTGATGACTCGTTTACTGGAGTATAGTGAAAACGACCAAGTGGAGTCCTATGTTTTCTGTGCTTGGCATGATGAAAAGTTTTGTGGTGGGGCGTTTGTAGTCCGCTGTGGTGAAAATGTCCATTATATGTGGGCTGCTGTCGATCGTAGATTCTCACATTTGAGCATAGGTGAAGCAATACAGTGGGAAATTATAGAGTGGGCCCTGAGTCTGCAGTGTAAAAAATATGACTTAGAAGGGATAACCTTGAAGCAAAATGATGGTGTTGCTGCTTTTAAGAAGAAATTGGGAGGACGTATTGTTGCTTATCCTGGGGTACTAATTTATCCATTGAATAAGAGTGGCAAGCTTATTTCGGGTTTGTTAAAAATTTACCTGTGGCTACAGCCTAAGTGGCAGGAGTATAAAGCGTGGCGCTATTCGAAAAGTATCTCTACTTATGCAAGGAGAGTGTTTTTTTGGTGGAAGAAAAAAAATACTAAAAAAGGCGGTGTATTTGCTGAGAGATAGCTATTTTCAAATTGTTATGTGCAAATTCGTATGATACGATTACGCTTTTGAAAAATGCATATAAAATGTGTTCCGTTCTGCTCGTATCCACCCAAATTTTTATTGGGGAGGGCGGACCTGTTGCGGTGGCAATAATAAATACCAGGGAATGGAGAGATAAAGGTGATTAGAGAAATTGTTCATTGTCGTATTTGTAATTCTGCTAACCTTCCCCTTATTTTAGACTTAGGCGCACAGGCATTAACCGGTATATTCCCAAGGTCGAGGGCCGAGAAAATTCCAGTAGGGCCGTTGGCGCTAGTTAAATGTCTAGATTGTGGTCTGGTGCAATTAAAGCATTCCTATGATCCTGGCCAATTATACGGGTCGAATTATGGCTACCGCTCCGGTCTGAATAACTCCATGCTACAGCATCTAAGCAACAAGGCGGGCTTTCTTCAGAAATTTGTTAGACTTAGAAAAGACGATGTTGTTGTAGATATTGGCAGTAATGATGGCAGTATGTTGGCTTTTTACCCAGAGAAAGAGGTAGCGTTAGTAGGCTTCGACCCTGCTGCAGAAAAATTTAAAAAGTTTTACAGGGCTGATATAGATCTTGTGGTAGATTTTTTTTCTAGTTCTGCATTCCAGAAAAAGTTCCCCGGTAAAAAAGCTAAAATTATTACTTCTATCTCAATGTTCTATGACCTTGAAAGTCCCCTCGAATTTGTTAAACAAGTGCATTCAATTCTAGCTGACGATGGAATATGGCATCTTGAGCAAAGTTACCTTCCCTCCATGTTAAATACGAATGCATACGATACGATTTGTCATGAACATCTTGAGTATTATGCTCTAAAACAAATAAAGTGGATGACTGATCGCGTTGGATTAAAAATAATCGCTTTAGAAAAAAATGATATCAATGGAGGGAGCTTTGCTATTACAGTTGCCAAAAGCGAATCTCATTATAGTGAGTGCTTGGCAGATATCAATGCCATGCTAGCAGATGAGCTTAGTATGGGCTTGGATGATAGTGGGTTGGAAATATTTAAGTCATTTGAATTGGTAATTAAAAATCAAAGAGATACGCTTGTTAATTTACTGCATCAGCTTAAGCAGCAGAAAGAAAAGGTCTGTGGATATGGGGCCTCCACTAAAGGCAATGTGATATTGCAGCACTGTGGAATAGATGACACCTTGCTTTCATGTATAGCTGAAGTTAATTCGGATAAATTTGGCTCTTATACCCCAGGAACGCAGATTCCTATTTTGTCTGAGCAGGAAGTTCATGCGATGCAGCCTGATTATTTGCTTGTTTTGCCGTGGCATTTTAAGAATAGCATTCTTGAGCGCGAGAAAAAGTTTCTTGCAAATGGCGGGAAGTTTATTTTTTCTTTGCCGCAGCTTGAGATAGTGGCTGCATGAGAAGAGCATTGCTTTTTGGTGCGAAGGGGCAGGATGGTCAGCTTTTAACTTCTTTGCTAGTTAAAAAAAATTACGTTGTTTTGGGGGTGAGCCGAACGACCGTTGACTGTACCGATGGCTCATACTGGCAACCAACAGATATTTTAAATTTTCAATCTGTCCGTGAGTTAATACAGCGGTTTTTGCCCGATGAAATTTATTACTTGGCTGCATTTCATCATCCTTCACAAAACAAGGAGTTGTTGTCTCCTGAGGGTTTGTGGTCAAGTAGTTTAGCTATTAATGTGTCAGGGTTAATTAATGTATTAGAAACAGTTCGTCTATATCATCTTATAGCTAAAGTATTTTATGCTTCATCTTGTTTAGTGTATGGAAATACCATTACCACCCCGCAAACGGAAGAGACACCCTATGCTCCCGATGAAATATATGCCATTACCAAGGTGGCGGGAATGCAAGCGTGCCACTATTACAGGGCGCAGCACTCATTATTTGTAGCTTCTGGCATATTATATAATCATGAATCTGCGCTGAGAGCAAAAAAGTTTGTGTCGCAAAAAATTATTCAAGGTGCATTAAGCATTAAGAGAGGAGAAACCAAGCATCTCGACCTAGGAAGTCTTTCTGCTGAGATTGATTGGGGGTATGCGCCAGATTTTGTGGAAGCTATGTATCTTATTTTACAATTGGACCAAGCAGAAGATTTTATTATTGCCACGGGCACAAGTCATACTGTGCGTGATTTTGTTACTAATGTATTTTCTGTTTTGGGATTAGATTGGGCAGAGTGTATAAGAGAGAATGATAATATTATTCAAAGACGGCGTGGAAAACTGGTGGGTGATTTTAGTAAATTAAGGAATAAAACAGGGTGGATCCCCTCTGTGTCATTTAATCAAATGATAGTTAATATGATAAATGGAGAGATTTAATGGAAAAAGAAATACTGATTTTTATCCCGACATATAATGAGCGTGAAAATGTAGAAAAGATCTGCAAAGAAATCGACCTGCTTGGGATAAATTGTCATGTGTTGTTTGTTGATGATAACTCACCTGATGGAACTGGGGCGGTTTTAGAGGGATTAACCAAGAAATATAAAAATATTATCGTTCAACATCGTGCTGGGAAAGAAGGAATCGGTAGCGCACATATTTGCGGAATAACTTATGCCTACGAGCATGGATACGATTTACTGGTTACCATGGACTCTGATTTTACCCATAATCCAGTGGACATCCCCAAATTATTAGCTGCTGTTAAAAATAATGAGGTTGTCGTTGGGTCAAGGTATATGGAAAAAAACAGTTTACCTGGGTGGAGCGTTTTTCGTTTGGTAATCACTTATTTTGGACACTTTCTGACGCGCTATTTGTTGGGTATCAAGCAGGATGCTAGTGGTGCTTTTCGCGCCTACAACTTAAGACGTGTTGCTTTGGCAGTGTTTGCACAGATTAATTCAAAAAGTTACTCATTTTTCTTTGAGAGTTTGTTTCTGCTGAAAATGAATGGCTATTCATTGGGTGAAATTCCCATTACGTTGTCCGCGCGAACCTATGGACACTCAAAATTAAATTTTAAGGAAGCCATGCGGAGCGGATTATTTTTAATAAAATTAGCTTTGCAGAAGATAGTTAACCCTGCCAGGTTCCGAATAGGGAAAGTGGCTAATTCTGGAAAATTTTCTTTTCTCGAAAATGAGGAGTGGAATAGTTACTGGCAGCGAAAAAAAAATGCGAGCTCATTTTTTTATGGTATAGCGGCTTCTGTATACCGGCGATTATTTATAAAACCGCATTTACAACGCCATATAAAGATGAATTTTAATGCTGGGTCTAAGTTGCTTCATGCCGGATGCGGGTCTGGACAAGTTGATGTAAGCTTGCATGAGAATTATGCCATTACAGCCGTTGATCTATCGAGTGAAGCAATAGAACTGTACTCTAAGAACAATCCTAATGTAAATCGTATTGAGCAGGCGGATATTTTAAACTTGGAGTTGGAGCGCCATTCATTTGATGGCATATATAATCTAGGTGTTTTTGAGCACTTTTCTCACTATGAAATAAAAAACATACTGGGGCAGTTTAGAAGCCTGCTCAAGCCTGGTGGCAAGATTGTCATTTTTTGGCCTCATCGTTACGCGTGGAGCGTATTTGTTTTAAAGATTGCGCATTATATTTTAAACCATATTTTTAAGAAGAATATTAGATTGCATCCTGCGGAGCCTTCTTTGCTTGGTGGAAAAAGATCTGCTCAGTCCATTTTATCTGAAGCATCGTTTGAATTGGTTAACTATACATTTAATGCTAAAGACTTATTTGTTCAGGCTGTTGTTGTAGCAAGACCGCAAGATGTGTAGTGCACTCAAGGAAGATAAAATGAAAAAAAACAATGTGGGACGATTTTATTTTGCTAAAGCTGCCTTGTTATTAGGGCTCCTAGTATTTTCGGCTTATGGGGAGCCCTCCATTGCTGTCGATTCGATGGAGTATATTCAATTCAGCCCTATAAGGCCGCCTCTGTATCCAATTTTTCTTTGGATATTTAGCCTATTTGGTGAGTATCAATTTATTGCCGTGAAATGGGCGCAGTTTACGATTATGGCGGCGACTTTGTTTTATACTTGGCATTGGTTATGTTCCAGGCTCAGCATGTCACCATGGCTAGCTTGGCTAATTGTCATGATTACCACGTGGAATATTGTGGTACGTTTCGAAGTCGTAGCATCTATACTATCGGAAGGGCTAGCGGTTCCTCTGTTTATTCTCTGTGTTACTTCACTTGTTGATTGTTTTAAAAAGGTAAGTTTTAAAAGGGCGATGTTTTTTATTTTAGTTATTAATCTGTTAGTGCTAACGAGGGCGCAATTTTACTACATGTATATGCTTTTCCCTTTATTGGCCACGTGGTATTTTATAAAGAATATTCCAAAATCTTCTCTCTATTATGTCGCTGTTATCATGGCATCTACGCTTGTTGGCGCCATGATTGTAAATCACAGCTACCACTACTATTTTAATGGGCATTTTTCGGATGCTTCTATAGTTGGCCCACAAATTATTGCAGCTCCTTTATATTTATCAAGCTCAAGTGCAGAACAATATATTACCAACCCTGAGGAAAAAGTTTTCTTTCAAAAGATAATGAAATTACTGGAGGATAGACATCTTACGCGAGATACGAGTGAAACTCTCAAGGCAAGAAGTCTCGACACAGAGGTTATGTATTATAGGCTTATATTCCCCGAGCTTTTTCATTTTGTTTATTATGAAAATTTAAAGGATATGTCATCCTATCAATTGAATACAATTACGGAGAATATTAGTAAAAAACTTTATTTGGTGCAATTTAAGGAAAATATCAGATTCTATATATGGAAGGGTATTTCGATTTTTGGAGGATTTCCACTGTTTATCGGCTTTATACTTGTTGGCGCCATGTATTTATTGCGTATAGTAATAGATAGAAACTACGACCCAGATTATTTCCAGATAACGGTGGGATCCTTTTCTCTCATTATCTTAATGAATGTTTTTTTTGTTGTGCTATTTGTTATTGCTTCTGAGCGATATTTTATTTATTCAAACTTCTTAATATTTTGTTTGGGCGGCATCTTGGCGGATAAATTATTTAGCATGAGGTCGAGTGAGAGCCATCTCCTGGCTTCATAGGCTCATGTCAGCGTCGTGATGCACAAAGCTTTTTCAAATCTAGTGTAATAATAAAAATCATTTGCCAATGATATTGGCGCATAGTTAGTCAAAATCAACAATACTGAGTTATTAATATCCTGAAATTGTTTTTGTGTGATATTTCCACAGGATATAACCTAATAATTATTTTGAAAAAGTATTTTAAATCAGCTATCATAGCAACGATTCTTAGTATCTGATGTAGTTGCGTGTCTACAAATAAGTGTCACGCAAAAAGAGGCCAGTGCCAGTATCTCTATGGCTTATCCGGACAAGCAGATAAGGCCAAATTCATAAGATACTAAGGAGATTGCATAGTGTTAGCTAACTGTATAAAATTAGCTTTTCATGCTTATTGTGTAATAAAGTAGTAACCATTAAACATAACGATTTAGGGAGTAACAGTATGTTTAAGAAATTAATAGTTGCAAGTACAATTTTAGCTGCTAGTTCGGGCATAGCATTTGCAGGTCATTCTTATAAAGGTGAGAAAGATTATAAGGGTGAAATGCCAGCTCCATGTCCTACTTATGTTTTTCCAACAGGGCCTTATGTTGGATTAAGTGTTGGATCAAGACTAAATTTCACTGGCTCCCCAACGCTTTTCGGTGGTGTCGATGGAAATCTTGCTTTGGGCTATAGTGCTATGGTGGCTCCAGCGTTTTATCTCGCAGGTGAAATCTTCGGCATCGGCACTGCTAATGTCAAAGACTTAACTAATACCTCTTCAACTGGCGCAACTATCGGTGCGAAGTCTAACTGGGGTTATGGTGCTAGCATTCTACCGGGATACATGATCACCGATTATGTATTGATGTATCTCCGAGTTGGTGCAACCAGTACTCACTTTAATGACCAGAATGTGAATAAAACTGCTTGGCATATAGGTTTGGGTGGTGAAACAGCATTAGCTCAAAACTGGGATATTCGTGGTGAGTGGGTTTATGCTGGGTATGGTAATGTTTCAGGGATTGGTAATGCCTCAGCTACGGTAACTAGCGTAGGCTTAGTGTACAAGTTCCTTTAATTGAACTAATCTACCTCGATCGAGTAGGAGGGGAACTCCCCTCCTATATCATTTCATTCTTTAATTTGATTTATGTTATGTACTTTACCACTGGATCCTGCGTATAAGCAGCGGGGCCGACGGTGGCTATCAAGTTGTCGCTGTTGTTTGGCATAGTGCTTGCATGACTAAGTGGCCAAACGTGAAGTGAATATCTTCTGTGACTTGCATATCATCAATGGGTGCCCAAACTACGTGTTGTGCAATTTGTTTTACTCTTCCACCATTGAATCCGCATAATCCAATAGTGACATTACTTTGTTCATTTGCATAGGTAATAGCGCGTAACACATTTTCTGAATTACCACTGCCAGAAATACCTATGACTAGATCACCTGGCTCAAGTATATTTTTTAATTGCTCAACAAAAATATCTTGATAGCTAAGGTCATTCGCATAGGCCGTAATAAGACCGACGTTTTCAGTTAAACAGCGGCCGCGGAAAGATCTTCCTGAAGATAAAAAAATACTTTTATTCCAGTCATTAATAAAGTGTTGAGCAGTAAGAGCGCTACCACCATTACCAAAGCAAATAATTTGTTTTTTTTCTTGCCATGCTTTGCGAATTAAATTAACAGCATCATCAATCGGGCTGAGGTTCATTTGCTGTAGTATAGCTATTAGTTTTTTGTAATAATTTGCTGCGTTGATTTGCCTGCCGCATATAGCTTCACTTTCCTTTACCATGTTGACTTCTAGCGATTCCATTCTTATCCCTTATTAAATAAAGGTTAATTTGCCATTTTTACCTGATGGGCTGATAGACTAACACTACGTGTATGGCCATCGACTATAGTTAAGAGTATGGTCACGCGCTCTTGACTAGTTTTTGCTTCAATGATGCCTTCATAGTCAGCTAAAACGCCATCTATTACTCGAATAGGGTCACCTATTTTAAAGTCGGGCACTCTGGTTTCTGGTTGTTTTAACTGCCTAGATTCATCATGTTTGAGTTGTTCAATTAACTTATCAGGAACCTGAGCAGGCAAGGCACCAAATCGTACTAACGATACGCAGCCACGTGTGGAACGTATTTTACTCCAGTCATCTACCCCTAAACTAAGCCAGATAAATAAATAACTTGGAAAGAGCGGTTCAGTAACAATTTGGTAGAGATTACGTCGACGTTTGTGCTGTTGTGACAAGGGTAGGTATATGTGGAACCCTTGTTGTTGCAAGTTTATTCTTGCCACTGTCTCCTGGCGGGGTTTAGTTCGAACTAGATACCATCCTGTGTGCGTGTCCTTCACGTTACTACTCCAAGTCTGCTAATTGTCTCTAATTATCGTAAATTTATAACATCCAGCATTCTATACTCAAATTTAGCGCTAGTACGATAGTCTATTTTTTTAGAAAAATCTAGGGAACTACACTACTGGTTTATACATAATAGCTAATGCACCAATCTGAACTAACCATACGACCCAAACAATTTCAATAAAATAAGGGAACCAGCTGCGCTTAATTAGCCAATAAATAACAGAGGGAATGAGACCAATCACTACTGGCATGCACAGTAGCGCAATGAAGTTCTTGGCTAAACTCCCCGCTTCACCAACAGAGAATACTTGCATTAGTGTTTCTGATATCCAGTTGTGTGCAGAAATAAGTATTTCTAAGGCTTGTTGCGTATAACTCATACCAATGATGGCAAGTAGGGTTAATACAATAAGCGCAATAGCATGTTTTAACATAGGGTGAAATCCTTTAACTGATAATAAAGATGATTGTCCTTTAGGCATAAGATAAAGAGATAATTATTTTTTGTAAATAACGAACTCCGTGTAGGACAAAATAAAATTATCTATGCATCAAGTGTTCGAGTAATTGACGCACCGCTTTGCCACGGTGGCTAAGCAGATTTTTTTGCTCAAGGGTAAGCTCAGCCGCACTTTTACCTTCACTGGGTACATAAAACACAGGATCATAACCGAAGCCATCATTTCCTAGCGGTTCATTTAAGATATAACCATGCCATGTGCCTTGACAGATGAGGGGAGCAGGGTCTTCGGCGTGTGCCATCCATACCAGAGTGCAAAAAAAATAAGCTTGACGGTTTGCTTCAGGAACAGTCGCTAATTCTACTAATAGTTTGTTGATATTCTCTTTGGCATTGGCCTCTGGTCCTGCATAGCGGGCGGAGTGAATGCCTGGCTTGCCATTGAGCACCGCAACGACTAGTCCAGAGTCATCAGCAATGGCAGGAAAGCCTGTATGCCAACAGGCGTGGCGAGCTTTAATCAGTGCATTTTCTACAAATGTCAATTTATCTTCAGGAATTTCCTGCACCCCTAATTCAGCTTGCGGGATAATGGAAAAATTTAATTCCTCTATTGCTGCTTGCAGCTCGCGAATTTTACCGCGGTTATTGCTGGCGAAAACGAAATCAATGCTCATAGGAGTTAGGCAGCTATGCTGAAACCGAGGCTCATTAATGGACTCACCACTAACATCAACAATAACTGTAGCCCTATCATCACCGGGATTGGTGAAATGTCAAAATTGGCAATAGGCGGTATTATTCGTTGAATGGGTCGCATCAAAGGTGAGGTAAATCGATAGAGCAATTCAGCCATTGGTGAGTAGGGCTGCACCCAGCTTAGTAACGCTTGTATCAATATGGCATAGAAAAATGTATTTACCAATATCTTGATCATGTCAGCGGCAGCGAGGATGGCTACGCCGAGAATATTAGGTACACCAATGCTTAAGCTCATGATCAAAAAGAATTTTGCTATTTCTAGCAAAAGAATGAGTGCAACCGTTGCCGTTTCCATTTTTTGTATATTAGGAAAAATGCGCCGTAAAGGAGTAATTAGATTTTGGGTTACTTTGATGATAAATTGAGTGGCAGGATGATAATAGTCTGCGCGTATCCATACTAAAATTAACCGCACCATCAAGATAAAAACGTAGAGGTCGAATAGCGTATTAATGAGAAATAGTAGTGAATTATTTAGTGCGCTTGGCATGCTGGTTCCTCAGGGCAATGACGAGTGTTAGTGGCAGTATACAGGAATATTTTATTTAGCCAATTCTTCCGCGCGGTTTTTGGCTGCTTGCAATACCTGTAGAAATAGCTGGCTGATATTGGCTTCTTCGAGGACGCGCAATCCTTGCTCGGTAGTGCCGCCTGGTGAGGTGACTTGTTGGCGCAGCGTATGTAACGACTCACCGCTTTCAAGTGCCATACGTGCAGCGCCGAGAGCGGTTTGTAGAGTTAATAACTTTGCTGTGTCTGGGTCTAAACCAAGCTTCTCCGCTGCCGCTTGTAAAGTTTCCATGATCAGGAAAAAGTAGGCAGGGCCACTGCCAGAAAGTGCGGTGACAATATCCAGGTGCGATTCTTCTTTTAGCCACACCACAATCCCCAGCGCTCGCATGATAGACTCAGCCAGGCTTCGCTGTTCTGTTGTGACATATGGATTGGCGTATAGTCCTGTAGCCCCGCAGGCAATTAATCCAGCCACATTTGGCATGCCGCGTACGATGGCGATATGACTACCCACCCATTGTTGAATATTAGTTTCTTTCACTCCTGCAGCAATGGAAATAATAAGTGGGTGCGATTTTTTAATAGTGTCGGCCGATGCTTTAATCGCTTCGGCTAGAACTTGGGGTTTAGTGGCAAAGACCACGATATCAGCATGATGGATGGCTTCATTGTTATCAGCAGTGGTTTCAATATGAAATTTTTGTTGGACTTGTGCGAGTTTTTCGGTGCTAGGATCACTGGCCCAGAGTTTTTCACTAGGATGACTGTTTGCAATTAAACCACCTATAATACATTGGCCCATGTTGCCTGTGCCAATGATGGCAATGGTCGGTGTGGTCATTTTAATTACTCAGTTGTCGGAATGAATTTGATTACTATATCACTGCTCGTTATTCTGCTGCCAGCGAAGTTGGTTCCTTTGCTGTATTCGTATCGGTATTCATCGTTTTTAACACGGTAAAGAGATTATCGTATTTATTATGCGGACTCCAGACATAAAATCCATTGACGCCAGCATCTTGTACTGCACGAATTTCTTCGCGAATATAGCTTAGTAACTTGTTATGTGACATAGATGGATAGCGGAAATTATATACTTCGATGTAGGGGTAAATTTTGAAAGGGGGTTTGCCATCAAACTGTGATTTGATTCTTCGCAAGGAATCAGAAATGGTTTCATAAGGTTTTTCTGCGTGCTCACGATAAGGGAAATAATGTGAGGGATATACCATGGGGCAAATAGCATCAAGAGTTTGAGAGAATAATTGCAGATTTTGCCCAATATAAAAAGATTCTCCAAAGCTGGTAATACCAAATACATCGACTTGTAGAGGAATATTTTGTGCGGATAATTTATTTTTATACCATTGAATTACTTTTAAGATATTTCTCGCATTTTCTGCAGAAGGTTTTTGTTGGGTATTATAACGAATATAATCGAGTTGAATTTCATCTGCGCCCATATTCACGGCTTGTTTTATCAATGCATACTTTTTTTCCCGGTAAGCTTCAGAAGCGACTTGTTCAGGCGTGCCGCCTTTCGGAAATACAATAATTCTGGCGACATAGTTAATGTGATTGGCTTTGACGATAGCGATATTATTTTGATAGCGCTTAGAGGGTAGTTCAAAGTCAATGACAAACGTATCAATCCCAACCTCTTTCGCTTGTTTAATCAGGTAATTGAGATACGAGGTGTCTTCTAGGGTCCCTTGAGTGATGTAAATTCCTTTTACTAATCCTGCGGCAAATCCGCTATTGGCGAGCAGAAGGGCGCCGATAAAGGCAATTACTATTTTAAGTGGGCGACTCATGGCTAACACTACCTCTTCTTTGTTGTTATTTACTTTCAGTGTAGTGCAGAAAGGAAAAAAGGGGATAGGAGGCGGGAAATTATTGTTTGAACTATATTATGGGATGCGTTCACCAAAGATAGCTGCTCCAATTCTGATCAAATTTGATTTTTCTGCTATCGCTGCTTCCATATCATTTGACATGCCCATCGACAAAGTATCTAGCTCAAGCCCACGCTGTTGTAGCCATTCGTAGATTGAGCGCAGTTTATTATATTCTGCGCGTTGTTCAGCTAAATGATTTTTTATGGCTGGAATGGCCATTAAACCACGCAGGCGCAAGTTAGGTAAAGAGGTGCAGTATTCGGCTAATGCTAAGACTTGATCAGAACCAGTTCCTGATTTGCTTGCTTCGTGGCTGATGTTAACTTGGATGCAAATAGAGAGAGGGGGTAAATGTGCAGGGCGCTGATCATTGAGGCGCTTGGCAATATTTTTATCGCACACACTATGCGCCCAGGCGAAGTGTTCGGCAATCTTGCGGGTCTTGTTACTTTGTAGGTGGCCGATGAAGTGCCATTCGATGGTTTCGTCGCAATGACGGGAAATATCGTCTATTTTCTCTAACGCTTCTTGCAAGTAATTTTCACCAAAACAGCGTTGCCCAGCAGCATAGGCGAGTTTGATTTTTTCTGCTGACTGTCCTTTACTAACGGCGAGCAAGCGTACGGAGTTAGGTGTTCTTCCATATTTTTTTTCATATTCACGCATGCGACGATTGACGGCGGCTAAGTTTGTCGCAATGTTGATATTGGTCACGGTGTTTATTCCTTTGCACAGGAATAACGATAGCTTTTCTGGATGTTATTAAGTTATTTTAAGGCAGGTCCTGCATTACGAATGCTGTCGCTGACTTTAAACTTATGGAAGTTTTCTACAAATTTTTCAATTAATGCTGCCGCATTATTTGCATAAACGCGCTGATCTTTACAAGTTTTTCGAGGGTCAAGCAATTGACTGTCAACGCCAGGGAGTTCGAGGGGAATATCAAAATTAAACAAGGGTAATGTTTGGTAGACCACATTTTTTAAGTCGTTATTCACGATAGCACTGACAACAGCGCGAGTAGTTGGAATTGAAAATCGTTGGCCACCTTGGCCATGTGCGCCACCAGTCCAGCCGGTGTTGACTAAATATACTTGGGCGCCCGTTTCGTCGAGACGTTTCATCAATAAATTGGCATACACTTGTGGTGGGAGAGAAAAGAAGGGAGCGCCAAAGCAAGTGCTAAAAGTAGAAGTAATTCCGCTGCCTTGACCTACCTCGGTGCTGCCAACGAGTGCGGTATAGCCACTTAAAAAATAATAAGCCGCTTGTTCACGGCTAAGGCGCGCAACGGGAGGCAGCACGCCGTACAAATCACAAGTAAGAAATATAACAGCGTTAGGTTGTCCGCCACGATTCGACTCTACTCGTTGCACTATGTATTCTCGCGGATACGCCGCGCGCGTATTTTGGGTGAGACTCGTATCAGAGTAGTCGGGCTTATGAGTGCGGGGATCCAAGACCACATTTTCCATGATGGCGCCATATTGAATGGCATTCCAGATCAGTGGTTCTCGTTCAGCAGAAAGATCGATGCATTTTGCATAACATCCACCTTCAAAATTAAATACACCTGCAGAGCTCCAGCCATGTTCATCGTCACCAATGAGAAATCGTTCAGGATCGGCGGACAAAGTGGTTTTTCCTGTGCCAGACAATCCGAAAAATAATGCAGTATTATCATCAATGCCTTTATTGGCAGCGCAATGCATGGGTAGCACATCATGTTGCGGGCATAGGAAATTAAGCACGGAGAACATCGCTTTTTTCATTTCACCTGCATAATACGTTCCACAGAGTAATACTTGGCGTTTGTTAAAATTTAAAATAACAGCAGCATCACTATTTGTCCCATCTTGCTCCGGAGAGGCTTTGTAACCAGGCACACTTAAGATGGTCCATTGATTGGCTGCATTATATTGGGACTGCTCGGGGCGAATAAATAAAACGCGGGCAAATAAGTTTTGCCATGCTAATTCTGTGACGACTTTGACGGAGATACCATGAGTATCATCAGCACCGACACGAAGATGTGATACAAAGTGCGTGTCTCTGCTCTCTAGGTAACGGTTGGCCTTCTGCCATAATGCATCAAACTTTTCAGGAGAAAAAGGCTGGTTGATGGTATTCCAGTCTACGGTGTGTTCTGTGATAGGGTCTTTAACAATGAAGCGGTCTTTCGGTGAACGTCCAGTTCTAGCTCCCGTGTGTACAGTAAGTGCTTGGTTCGAGGCTAATACGCCTTCACCGCGGGCGAGTGCAATTTCTACTAATTCTTTAGTAGATAAATCGGTATGAACCTGGTTCTTGGAAGTGGCCATATCGTTGATAGATATCATTTAGTAGATCTCCTTCGCAAGCTATTTGAACTGGGTATTTTATGGGTAGACACTGTACTTGATTGGGGGCGTTTATGCTAGTGGGGGAATCTACCGCCGCAATAGGCTTCCCATCCTCGCTGTCGATACCGTTTAGCCTCCGCTAGCGGATTATCCGCCTGCAAAATGCCACGACCGACAATAATAATATCGCTGCCATTTTCAATAATAGCTTGCTCTGGCGTGGTATATTGTTGGCCCAACTTATCACCGCCTGCCTCAAGTTTTACACCTGGAGTCAGGTAAATCCAGTGCGGCTGAGTAGAGAGTTTACGTTGAGCAATAAACCCAATAACAAATTCAGGACATTGCTCAGCCAATTGCAGTGTTTGTTGAATATAATGCGCATCCATTAAATGTTGTGTTGAGCTCATTTCTGCTAGCAATAATAAAGCTCGTCCTTTGCTGGTGCCCACTTCAGCCAGGCCTTTGATGATGCCGGGGCCGGGTAAGGCGTGGGCGTTGGTGATATCTGCCCAAGTCGCAATGCGATAGAGTCCGCCTTCGTATTGATGTTTTACTGTATTGCCAATATCAGCAAACTTTCTATCTTCAAATAACAGAAATTGATGTTTTCGCGCGAGCTTAGTTAATGCTGTGGTGAGCGCGGGCGTGAAATCATCGATGATATCAATGTGCGTTTTTAGGATGCAAATTTCCGGCCCGATGGTATCAGCGAAATCGAGCAAAGCATCGGCAGAGGTGACATCGGCAGAGAGTGCGAGATTGGTTTGCTTTTCATCCATTAATGTCAGTAGACGTTTTGCTACGGTATTTTGACAGTGTTGGGCGCGCTCTGCATAGCCTAAGAATGGGCGTGTCATGTGCTTTTCTCGACAATGAGTTGTTGGACAGTGGTAGATTCATCGGGGGGTAAAATTTCCGCTTCCAATAGATGATGAAGAATCTCAGTTAGGGTGAAAATAGGCTGTAGGCGGTAGTGTTGGTTTTCTAATGTTGATTTGCCGCCTTGTTCGCGATCGATAAAGACAATGATGTCACGAATAGTTAAGTGGGCTGCCGTTAAGTCTTCAATGGTTTCTAAAATACTGCTGCCGGTGGTAATGACGTCTTCAATAATTAAGCAAGATTGCCCAGGTTGGAATACACCTTCAATCTTTTGTTTGGTGCCGTAAGATTTTTGTTCTTTGCGACGCATTATCATGGGGATGTCACGTTTCAGTGATAATGCGGTAGCCATAGGTAATGCTGTGTAGGGCACGCCGCAAATGAGATCAAATTGGCAGTTACGCGCTTTTCCCCACATGAGGTCGGCGATATTTTGCAATAAATCTGGGTAGGAGATAATTTTTCTGAGATCAAGATAGATCGGTGAAATCTGCCCGCTCTTTAAAGTGAATTGGCCGAAACGTACGGAGCCAATTTTATAAAGAGTGGAAATCACCTGAGATTCTGTCGATTGCATGGGGGTGCTCTTTAAAAGGTAAGTAAAGTTTTCCACCCCTCCGTGTCATTGCCGTCATTTCGACGGAGGGGTGAAAATGTTAATAACTACGCCATTGTTTCTTGTTTTTCTTCCATATCGTGCGCTGGAATGAGCCCGGCTAATTTCATGGCACGTGCCATGCGTGTTATGCCGATGCCACCGCCAAAGCGTGGGAACATAGAGAGTTCGAGATATTCATCTAGCTCTTTCTTCACCCGCGCTTCACCAAAGGCGTTGAATAATAACTTAGCATATTGACCATTAGAGATGGTGTAGAAGTTATGACGCATTTCTTCCACGTTGGATGACCGCTCAGCAGAGCCGATAGTTTCCATGCCATAAAGAATGACATCTACTTTGTTGTAAGTGCCATTGTCACCGCGCTTCATATTCCAGAAGGGGTGAGTGCGTTGTGGAAAGTGTTCCAGGCTGATCACGTTGCCGAAATCTTGCTGCAACATCAGCTCATGCTCTGACTTGAGCTCTTGGGTTTCGTAGCGTTGGCACATAGCTTCATATGGGCAGGAAGCAGGCGTTGGGAAGCCTAAAAACTCTAATAGCTCAGCTTCAAGTTTTTTTAAGTTATCCATTCCGCCCATGGATTCGAATTCAAACATGGGGAAGATTTTGTCATGTCGGCCTGGAATGGGGAATGGTTCATTGCGGTAGCTAGTCGTGCTACAAAAAACCCCGGGAATGCCGGGGTTTTTAAGAATCTCTGCTTCTAGCCACATTTGGCCAGTTTGTGGCAGAGGATAATTGACCCCGCTAAAAACAAATTGACTGATGGTCTCTGGATCTTCACAAGCGGCAAGAATAGAGAGGCGTGATTGAGCTGGTACCTCGATAAAGCCTTTTTTCTCTTGGAAGAAATAACGTAACTGTCGGATAATATGATTATAACTAAAAAGATCTTGCACAGTGGGATTCCTCCTTTCTGGGTGTTGGTGGAAAAAATCGGCACACAAACTTTCTGATGATATCATGGATAAAATGGCTGTCAATAAAATAATGACAGATTCAGCGGGAACTGCTGATGCATGATGAAACGACTATGTGCCTGTGTTACTCTCGAAAGGGTTCATTATGGTAAGCGCGGATTATTCATGGAAAAGTTATCTGCATTATTTATGCTGAGGGAGGTCTCTTTCCGTCCCCTCACTATCCACGTTATTCTTTTTATACTATTTTTTGTTTCAGGATGTTCTGCACTAATTTACCAAGTTATCTGGCAGCGAATGTTATTTACAGCATTTGGTGCTGACCTTGAATCCATTACTATTATTGTTTCAGTATTTATGTTTGGGCTAGGTGTCGGTGGTTTGTGTGGTGGATATCTCGCGGACACTTGGTCTAAGCGGCTTCTTGCTTTGTACACTCTCATTGAGCTTGGCATCGCGTTGTTTGGTTTTTTCAGTGGGAATCTGCTTGAGTATCTGGGCAGTGTATTGCTTAGTCACGCTTGTGCGAATGCCAGTTCTAGTATTTAGTACATTTGGCACGCTGCTAGTCTTAGGTGTATTTTCAATATTAAGTAGCAGTTTACTTATTGAGAAAGTAGCTGATCCACTAGGTATAGTTAAACGGATTGTTGAAAATCAGCATGGTATTGTGATGGTCTATCATGGGGATGACTCAGATGTAGTCACAGGTGGAAATGTATATGATGGCCGTACTAATCTGAATCCTATTGTTAATTCTAATGGCATCAATCGTATTCTAATTATGTCTGCCCTACATGAACATCCGCAAGGTGTGTTGATGATCGGGCTATCGATTGGATCTTGGCTGAAGATTGTGACTAGTTTCCCCGATGTGCAGCATATTGATGTAATTGGAATTAACCCTGGCTATCTCCAGGCTATCCAAGATTATCCACGTCAAGCGAGCTATTGTTTCCCCAGCATAGTGATGCAGTTATTGCTGGATACTTGCAGGAACCCATTGTTACTCTTAGTAGTATTCAAGCCGTATTTGCTAGGTTGGGCCGACAATTTGAAGTGGTCACAGATCGAAATCTAATCACTGAGTATAAATATGGAAAACAGCTATGAGCTATCGCCCTTTTTTACAGGAGGGAGAGCGGTTCAACTTTGTATAAATGCTATACTTTAGGCATCAGTAGCTCCAAGTTGGGGGCGGGTATGGTAGTTAATAATTCTATCGCATTGATACTGTTGGCTTTTTTTACCTTCGCCACCATGCCAACTTATGCTCAAAACCCGCCGGTTACATCGATAGTACAATCAACGCCAGCTCAGGCTACCTCGGCCAAGGTAGAGAATGCAGCGACCGATTCGCCAACAGTCTCGCCGCCAGTTGCTGCTGGGCAACAGATAGTCGGGCATGTAGTGTGGGTAAAAGGGGATTTCAAAGCGGAGACTGCTGATAAAAAACAACGTAATTTACAGCGTGATTCGGTAATTTATTTGCATGATACCCTATTTACTGGGGATAAGAGTCAAGCACAGGTTGTTTTTACCGATAATAGTTTGATGGCATTTCACCCAAAGACCACTTTTCAAATTAAAGAGTATCATTTTAATTCTGCCAAACCTAGCGATGCCAGTAATAAGTATGGAATGAACTTAGTAACCGGGGGTTTTCGTACAGTCACGGGATGGGTAGGTAAGACCCAGCCTAAAAATTATAAGATTCAGACGCCAGTGGCAACCATTGGTGTGCGTGGGACGGACTTTTCTGTATTTTATGATCCTAATAGCAATAGAAAATTACAAGTTCAATTAAAGGTAGGTAGTATTGATATAACTAACGGTGGTGGTGTCACAGAATTGAATGCCCAAACTAAACAATTTTACGCGGAAGTTAATAATGCAGCGCAGGTTGCGACAGTGGTGTCTGTGCCACCGGTGGTCTTTCAACGTGACCCAACGATTATTCCTGCTATTTCAGCAGGTACTCCCGTTGTTCCTGCTGTTTCCGCTACGATGAAGCAGCCTGAGAATAATACTTCAGCTCAGCCCCCAGTAAGCGGCGGTGCTAATGGTGGTGACACTAGTGGTGGTGTGGGGGGAGCGGCAGCGACTGGCGGCACAAGCGGTGGAGAAGAGGCTGCGGCGGCTGAAGGTGATAAAGGTAAGAAAGGTGATGAGACGGCAGCGGGCAGCGATAATGGCAGCACAGGTGGGGGAGAAGGAACTACGGCGAGCAGTAGCGATAAAGGTGGTACTGGCGGTGATGCGGGAGCGCCAGCGGGCGGCGATAAAGGTGGTACTGGCGGTGGCAGTGCGGGAGCCGCTCCGACGGGTGGCACAGGAACGACAACGAGTACTACCACAGGGACGAGTACCGGAACTTCATCAGGAATGAGTATTGGTACCCCGTCAGCGGGAGCGGCTATGAGTGCCCCAACGGCTGTTGGTACTCCTGCACCGACTAAGTCAGTGATACCGACAACACCTAAAGGTCCTGTCGATTCATTCTGTATTCAATGACAAGAGGGAAGCGTTCATTACTTGGTTAGATGTGTGTATATGCCACTCCAGTCACTCGGTGGTGGATTTTGTTTGAAGTTCTCAATTCGCTCTAAATACAGTGGATACAGTTTTCGCTCAGGGTTGATAGTAAGCAATTGCTGAAAAGCTTGTTGTGCTTGATCCCAGTGTTGATTGAAATATTCTTGCATGGCTGTTTCGTGTAATGAGAGCTCTTGTTTTAATGCTGGGGTTGCTATTGTTTCACTACACAGTGGTTCATAAATTTTAATACCCAGTTTTTTACCTTTGACACGGACACAATCTAAGAGTTGAAAAACAGTGTGAGATTGATTTTTCCGCGTAGTTTCAGTAACGATAATATTCGCCCCGTAATATTTGGTGAGTCCCTCAACGCGAGAGCCTAGGTTGACGGCATCACCTAACACCGTATAATTACGACGGAATTGTGAGCCCATGTCGCCGACGCTCATGGTGCCGGTATTTAAACCAATGCCAATATGCACGGTGGGCCAGTTTTTTTGTTTAAAAATAGGCTCTAATTCTTTTACTTTTTGCTGCATTTCTAAGGCGGCGGCAATGGCATGTTTTGCGTGTTGTTTATCGGTTAACGGAGCGCCCCAGAAAGCCATAATCATGTCTCCTACATACTTATCTATGGTTCCTTGATGTTTAAAAATAATTTTTGTCATGGGGGTGAAAAAAGCATTTAACATATCTTTTAAGTCGGCTGCTATTAAGCCTTCAGATAGCGTGGTGAAGCTGCGAATATCGGCAAATAATACAGTCATTTCTTTGTCCTCACCGCGCAGACTATCGCTGCTGGGGTGTTTTAACATTTCATCGATATGCGTTGCGGGGACATATTGACCGAACATAGACTTTAAA
Organism: Gammaproteobacteria bacterium RIFCSPHIGHO2_12_FULL_37_14; assembly: GCA_001801485.1. Next base: position 3,085 of record MGXV01000020.1, on the reverse strand, counting down.
TGTTCGCGACGTCGTGATTCGAACAAATAGCCATAGAGAGTGTTTAAAATAGCAATAGCGACTAACAAAAAAGTTAAAAGGAGCGGAGATAAAATGAATCCGGTGGCAGCCCAGATGAAGTTAGCAATAGAAAACAATATAATCGGTATACACACAATCAGTATACACAGTGTTCGCGGACCAAAATAAGGAAGAAAGGCAGCCGCGAGTGAGCCTAATACGATAATTAATAGAATATTCGCACCTATGGCCCATTCGGGTTGATAAGAAAATTTATTCTCTATGATGCCATTGGCGAGCGAAGCTTGCACTTCTACTCCAGGGTAAGTGTTTTGAATGGCAGTCGTTTTTATATCGCCTAATCCTGTTGCCGATGAACCAATGAAGACGATTTTGCCGGTTAATGCATCAGCAGGAATTTTGTTATGTAAGACATCCGTCGCTGAATAATAGGGAAAAGTATAACTTCTGCCCAAAAAGGGTATTAGCACTTGTCCTTTGGCATCAGTTGGAATAATGGTTTGTCCAAATTGGACGCCCTCTATCTTTTTTTCTTTCCCGTAGACGGGGGTAATAAGGCGAATGTCTTGGCCTAAAAATAGGCGTACTGTCTCTAGGGCAAGAGAAGGATAAATGCCATTTTGATACTCGAGAATGAGGGGTGCGCGACGGATAATACCATCATTATCAGGAAAGATATTTAAGAATCCGGCATTCTTAACTGCTCGCATGAGGACAGGAATATCACTTAAGTAGCCATTGGCACTGATTAAATTCAGCTGACGTGAATCACTGGGGGAGAGTGTTAATAAGGGCGCTGGAAGCAAGCCGGATGTTTGTGGTCGAAAGTCAAAAGTTATACCCAGAATAGCATTGGCTTTGGTGAGCGCTTCTGCAAAAATCTTATCCGTATCAAAGTAAGGTTTGGTTTTTTCTAATAGCGATTCCAGTGAGGGAGTGGCTAGTTTCTTCTGCTGTAATCCTTGCAGTACTGTGGTTGCTGCATTAGGTTCTGCTTCGGGAAAGAGGATGTCGAAAGCAATAACAACGGCACCTTGTGTTTGTAGGGTGCCAACTAAGGTGCCAAGAATATTGCGTGGCCATGGCCAATGGCCTTCTGCTCGCAAACTTTTATCGTCGATATCAACGATAGCAATCCAGTTCTCTTTCAATAAGTGGGGATGAGTCAAAATACGTGCTTGTAACTGTATGTCATAGGCTAGGTTGTCTAGACGATCGAGGAGGTGATGTGTGGAGTTGGATAGCGCTGACCATAAAGTAAGCGCGACTAAGAAGAAGCCTGCTAAGATAGGAATCCATTTTCGCATCGGTTGTCCTTAACGAAACTACTGTTCATAGCTAGGCTCCCCCCTTCTTCGCAGGCTCGACGAAGAAGGGGGGCACCGCCATCTTTTAATTGTATACTATTTACATCCGGTTGTTGGTTTTAGCTTACTAAAGCTAGCGGAGTCTTGTTGAGATTGCCCTTGCGTCATTTGTATGACGTTGTTAACCAATGCAGTGGCCGAGGGGAGCGCTGATGTTGAGCTTGCGGAGGTAGAATCAGAGGAGCTCGAGGAGTCAGAGGAGCTAGAAGAATCCGATGAGCTGCTAGAAGAATCCGATGAGCTGCTAGAAGAGTCGGAGGAGGAGCTACTGGTCGAGCTCGAAGAGCTGCTAGAGCTACTGGTGGAGAGTGTCGGAGCGCTGTTAGCATTTGAGGTTGCTAATGAGCCTGTCATGACGCTGACCGAAGCAAGACTGCTATTGATACTGCTGGATGTGCTGCTGCTATAAGTAGGCGTGATGTCGCCACTATAGCTATTTACACCGAAGCCAGTAAAGGTGAGCGTCGTCCCACCAATGACGACTTGCCCTGTGTCGGGGTTGACAGTACCACTCGTTTGCAAGTTCACGGTATCGCTGCCGCTGGTGCTAATGAAAGTAGCGATGTTATTAAAATTGGTGGAGTTGGTGATATACCCAGCCGTTGCACTAGTCAAAACAATATTGCTGGAGCCGCTAGGTAATTGTAATGTGCTTTGTGAACTATTGGTTAAGTTATTAATATTAGAGAATGAGCTGATGGTACTACCACTGCTATTCTGAGTACTGCCGGCATAATTGCCAGAGAGTATGTATTTTACGGACGAGCCATAAGAAGAATAATCGAGAGTATTGGTTGCGCTGGTATTAGCATCACTGATGGTGCCGCTGATACTGCTGCCACTACCGAAGGTGAAGGTGTTGTTAGCGGTACCGCCGGTTAGGTTTTGCATGTTACTAAAGCTACTGATGCCTGTTACATTACCCGCATTGGCGCCGGTGATAGACCAGCTATTGGCGACATTATCTGCTGTTAAGGTATTGGTGCCGGAGCTGCCGTTGATGGAGCCGGTGAGTGTGCCGCCGTTTAAGGTGAACGCATCGCTACCGCTGCCACCGACGAGACTGCCGATATTGCTGAAGGTAAAAGTCCCCGTGACGCTGCTGATACTGCTGAGGCTACCCCCATTGCTAGCGCTAACAGTCCAGGTTTGCGAGCCGCCGGTATCGAGAGTGAAGGTATTGGTTCCGGAAGAATAGCCATTGATAGCCACATTGCCTAGAACAAGCGAGCCGCCAAGAGTGAAACCATTGCTACCACTGGAGCCGGTGAGGGTGAGATGGTAGCCACCACTGACGCCATTTCTGGCGGAAATATCACTGCCGCTGGTGAGGGTGGTGTCTGCATTCAAGGTGACCGCGCCATCATAAGCTTGGGTGCCGGTGGTGGTGATACTGCCGCCATTGATTGCAGTGGTGCCTGTACCGGTATCTAAGCTAGCTGCAGTGAGCGCAGCGCTTAACGTGCTGGTGCCTGAATTAGTGAAGGTGAGGGCGCCGAGGGCATTGGTACCACCGATGATGCCGGTATAAGTTTGGGCACCGGTACCGGTGCTGACCGTTAAGGCGCGAGCGGTGCTTGAATTGCTATTTAAGGTGGAAGCGAAAGTGACCGCGCTATTGGTGGTGGTCAATGTAGTGTCTGCATTCAAGGCGACAGCGCCATCATAAGCTTGGGTGCCGGTGGTGGTGATACTGC
>MGXV01000019.1 GCA_001801485.1 Gammaproteobacteria bacterium RIFCSPHIGHO2_12_FULL_37_14 | reverse complement strand
AAATCATAACGACGATGCAATCCATTTGTTCATTCAGGAAGAATTTTATCGCCCAATTCCCAACGTCGTAGTGTGCTAATGGAAACACCTAGTATTTTAGCCGCTTTGCCATGGTTACTAATCTATTCATGATGAGTAGTTTTACACAGCTTTAGATAGACTTCAAGTTAACTGTTATTAACCCTTTCCTCCATTATTTTCTGCTAGTGCGTGTCCCATTCACGGCCATTGTTGATGTTTGTTTTGTTAATGATTCCGCAGGAACATTAGGAGTTTTAGGTGGCGTAGGTTGAAAGCTGGTTGGTGAATAGGGCTGCTTGACTGGTTGTGCATCCTTGTTTGTATTCGAATTACTTTCATCTAAAGGAAATTTGTTTCTAATTATTCCGGCAGTTGTACGCATATTAATTTCTATTATCTTTTGAATTTTAGCTGCGCCTTCTCGCAATTCATTCACTAGATTAATTGCTTGTGTATCTCGTGCAAGACTTTCCTCTAATTCCTTAATAGATTCAAGACAATTTGTTAATAGAGAAGATTCAAATTTTGATTTAGAGTTTGGAATTTTTTTAATTGTTGTTGCATAAGCATTTAGTTTGTTTTCCCAATCTTGTATTGCGGGAAAATCTGGTTCAGATCTAATTTTACTATTAAAGATACTCATAAACTGCTTTGCTTCGCCTTGAATCGTTTGATTTAATAAAGCATGTATAGCATTAGGTTCTGGCTGAGATTCTTTAGTCATAGCCATACATTTATTAAGTTTATTGTTTATTTCGACCGCTAATTGTTGATAGGATTTTTGATCAAATTCATTCATCTTATTTAGAATTTCTTTAATTTTTTCGTGAATTTGAATGTATTCATTCTGAAGTTCGAGAAGTTTTTCAAAATATGGGTTATACCGGGTTTCAATTTCTATTTCATGATCCAATTTCTCGATTTTTTTTTGGTGATAGGCTTCGTTAGCAGTCTTGAATTCTGCTTCATTTGAAATGACCACGTTGAGCTTTAGGTTTTTTATCATTTGTTCAATAGAGATTTGTGGATTTGATCGCTGCATGTTTTCCTCATCATGTATTTTAATTAGAAATAAGTCGGCAATCATAACAAAAATTATTTTTTTAAACAACTCTATCGAACCCGCCCCCTAACTAGTAATTCAACTGAGTGACAGCCAAGCCATTGATTTTTTTATTTTTTAAGGGACTTTCATTTTTCATCACTATTCTCACAAATTGATTTTATTGACCTATACTTAAAAAATAATAAATAAAAAAAGATTCGCATCGCATTTTCATGTAAGTGATTAATGCTACACGTGTTTTTAATTAAGCGTTAAGGATTCTACCTTCACCGTCACTTATCATTCAAGAGGAGTGGTTATGGGAGGGAATGAGCGCAATAAAATAGAATTTGAAGTAAATGAATTAGACGTAACAAATTCCTATCTAGAAATTTTAAAGGATGAAATGCTTGACCGTATTTTTCCAGGATTAGAAACAAATACGGGAAAGAAGCGTCGTGAAATTGAAAACTTGATCATTCAAGCAAATATAGCTTTGTATGAGCATATCATTATTTCCACGATACACTATTTTTTAAATAAAATTAAAAATGAAAATAATGATATGCTTACTTTCGAGCTGACTCATAAGTATAAAATAGATGAAACCACTCGACATTTTATTCATCAACTTTATCATGAGCAACGCATATTTGAAGCCAAGCGTTTCGAATTGGTCAAGCAATTAGAAAAAGCAACCCAATTTTTTCAAGAAAAAATTCAACAATTAAGCATTAAAGTAAATGAACTAGATCAGTTTATTCAAAAATATCGGGAAAAGATTACCAATCTAGATAATGAAATTGTACGAATTGATAAGGACATGAAAGATATATACATGAAACACTACGATTCTATTCTTGCCAAACCTATACTGCCTATTCAGCTCACTGGTTTTGTTTCAGAATTAAATTTGCCAGCTAGTCATTTATTGAATTCTGTCTCAGATACGATAAACATCGACGTTGTTCCAATCGTGAAAGCTAGACAAGAAGCTACATTGCAATCCAGTTTTGATATCAATCACATTGATCAAGACGAAATTTTCGAAATTAAAAAGCAGATTGATAGTCAATTAAGAAATTTCTTTCAGAAATATACTTCTGAAAATGAAAGCATTGCTTATACGGATCGGGTGAAAAAACTAAGTTGTTATGAAAAATGCGAAGCACAGATCAAGCAGATCTTTGCTGATATGAACCTTGGTTTTATAGAAAAAATTAATGAAAATAAAGCTGAAAGGATTAAAAAGATCGACTTACAAAAAGAGTGTAAAAATAAACATACTGAGCTCGAGATACAAAAAAATGATTTTTTAGATCAAATCTCTCAGTGTAAAGATAAAATAGAACTGACTCATAATGTTATTGAATTGCTCTCAGATTCATCAAGCTTAACTAACATTAATCAATTGGATATGTCTAATATTTTAAATTTAGAATCCACAACTAGCAAATCAACAGAATTAGGTGATACACCATCGTTTTCAAAAAATCATCATGGTTTGTTTGCAAGTCATGTTAAAAATGATCTTGATAATTTATTTGAGGATCCCAAATTGGATCCGCATAAAAAACTTAAATAACGTTAATACGTGTCATCCTGAGCACTGTTTTTTAGTGCGAAGGATCTCGTTTTTTTTAAAGAGATCCTTCGTCGCTGATCCTTCGCAAAAAACGCTCAGGACGCTCCTCAGGATGACAACCCTGGGGAGAGAGTTACGCTTCGTCGCTGATCCTTCGCAAAAAACGCTCAGGACGCTCCTCAGGACAACCGTGGGGAGTTACGCTAAATGAATTATTTTTCCCAATCTAAAATCACTTTGCCTGACTCGCCTGATCGCATCATGTCAAATGCTTGCTGATAATCGCTTGCTGAAAACTCATGTGTGATAACAGGCGCAATATTCAAACCACTTTGCAACATGGTAATCATTTTGTACCAGGTATCAAACATTTCTCTTCCATAAATACCTTTGATGATCAGGCCTTTCATAATTACTTGGCTCCAATCAATTTGAGTTTGATGAGGTAAGAAACCAAGCAGAGCAATTTTTCCGGCATGATTCATATGTTTGATCATGTCGTTAAATGCATTTGGGTTGCCGGACATTTCTAATCCCACATCAAATCCTTCTTTCATATTTAATTGCAACATGACTTGTTTCAGTGATGTTTTGCGTGTGTCGACCGCTAAGGTTACCCCCATTTTTTCGGCAAGTTTTAAGCGATATTCATTGATATCAGTGATGACTACAAAACGCGCGCCAGCATGTTTTGCAACGGCGGCTGCCATTAGCCCAACGGGTCCTGCGCCAGTAATTAATACATCTTCACCGACTAAATTAAAGGAAAGCGCAGTATGAGTCGCATTGCCGAGCGGATCAAGAATAGCAGCTTGTTGATCAGAAATAGAAGTTGGTATGGCATACACATTGCTTGCAGGAAGACTCAGGTATTCAGCAAAGCAACCGTCGCGTGTGACACCGACACTGATATTGCTACGACAAAGATGAGAACGACCAGCACGACAATTGCGGCAATGTCCGCACGCAATATGCCCCTCGCCAGAAACTCGATTGCCAATTTTAAAAAAATTAGACACTTCTTTGCCTATTTCTACAATTTCTCCAACAAATTCATGACCAACGACCAACGGTACATGAATATGCTGTTGCGCCCAATCATCCCAATTGTAAATATGAATATCGGTGCCACAAACAGCGGTTTTTTTGATTTTAATCAGAACATCATTTGGGCCAATCATTGGGATAGGAACTTCTTGTAATGCAATTCCGATAGCGGCTTTTGTCTTTACTAGTGCTTTCATAAGTACTCTTTTTAATAAAATTTTATCGTTTCATCAGGATTGAATCACAGCTAATTGACGTCCTATCTTAGCAAAAGCAGCAATCGCGTGATCTAAATGTTTTTTCTCATGCCCCGCGGACATTTGTGTACGGATGCGCGCTTGATTTTGTGGAACAACAGGATAGGAAAAACTAATGACATATACACCTTCTTGTAGCATATTGTCTGCCATGGCGCTTGCTAGTTTGGCATCGCCTAACATAACAGGAATAATAGGATGACAGCCAGGAACCAATTTGAAACCCAATTGTTCCATGCCTTTGCGAAAATACATACTGTTATCGTGTACTCGTTGCATGAGCTGTTGATTTTCTTCTAACATCTCCAGTACTTTAATGGAGGTAGCTGCTATTACCGGTGCTAGAGTATTGGAAAAAAGATAGGGACGTGAACGTTGTCGTAACCAGGCGATAATTTCTTTTCGCCCACTTGTGTAACCGCCGGATGCACCGCCTAATGCTTTGCCTAATGTACCAGTGATAATATCAATGCGTTCCATGACTTGATGATATTCAGGTGTGCCGCGACCATGCGCTCCCATAAAACCAACAGCATGTGAATCGTCTACCATCACTAAAGCATGATATTTTTCAGCAAGATCACAAATGGCAGGGAGATTAGCGAGAATGCCATCCATCGAAAACACGCCATCGGTAGCGATAAGCTTGATGCGGCAATGCTCAGCTTCTTTTAATTTGGCTTCTAAGTCATTCATGTCATTATTCTGGTAGCGCCAACGTTTGGCTTTGCATAAACGGACACCATCAATAATGCTGGCATGATTTAATGCATCACTAATCACGGCATCATTTTCAGTCAGAATCGTTTCAAATAAACCGCCATTTGCATCAAAACAAGAAGAATACAGAATCGTATCTTCCATCGTAAGAAATTGACTGATTCGTTCTTCTAACTGTTTATGAATGGATTGTGTACCACAAATAAAACGCACTGATGACATACCATAGCCGTATTGATCTAAGGCTTTTTTTGCTGCTTCAATTAAAGTAGGGTGATCAGCCAATCCTAAATAATTATTTGCACAGAGATTAATAACGTCAGACCCATTTTGCAAGCGAATGATAGCTTGTTGTGGAGAAGTGATAACGCGTTCATGTTTGTATAATCCAGTTTCTTTCAGTTGTTGCAATTCATGCGTGAGTGAATTTAGAAAATCGTTTTTTTTCACTGAATTTCTCCAAATGTTGCTGTTTAATAGCCTGGAAAATCTTCCACGCGGATTTTTTCTTCCTCGATGCCCATTTCAACAAGGGTTTCTTGCAAGGTGGTCACCATCACTGGCGAACCGCAAATATAATAATTGGGTTGAGCTAGATCTGAAATATATTTTTTTATTAAAGTAGAGGTAATATAACCATGTTCACCTTGCCATGCTGAATCAGGTGTATCCATGGTAGCAATTAATTTGAAAAGGGAATGGTTCTGTTGTGCATCAGATAACTCATTTAAAAAAGCTGCATGTTGTATAGATTGATTACCATAAAATAAATAAAGCGGTTGTGATTGTCGATGTTGTGTGGCATAACGTATCATACTATAAAAAGGGGCAATGCCAATTCCTCCTGCAATTAATACAGCTGGAATGGATTGATCTTCATGCAAGGTAAATGTGCCAGTAGGGCCAGCAAATTTCACCTCACTACCAAGTGGTAACTGATTCAATACCCGTTTGAAAGCAGAAGATTGTATGCGTGTGACGATTGCTAGTTCTGTGTCATCGGGCGAGCTTAGTATTGAAAAACGTCGAGTGATTCCTCCAGCATCTGTTTCAGGGGGATTGATCAAGGTTACGCCTGCATATTGTCCTGGCTTGAAGGTGAAACCTAATGGTTTTTCAAAAACAAATTTAATAGTTTGAATGGCTATTGCTTGCCGATCAATGAGTTTAATTTTATATAATGGCATGAGTTATTTCTTAGACGATCTGCGTTTTGTTGGAGAAGATAAATTTAAAATTGGCTTAATAGTCTCTTCGGCAAACTCGTTTATAAGTGTTTTATTGGAATCATTTTTTGCTTTTGGATTGCCGTAAAAAGCTTCTACAATAGTTAAACAAGCCTTTTGTGCACCGATGGGATTTTGTGGAAAATGATTTCTTTTCAGCTGATTTAATACATGTGCCTTATTTGGCAAAAATTGGAGTCTCAATATTAAAGCAATCGTTGCTTTTTTTAGCTTTGTGTCAGGCATTCGACTATCCTCTATTTATTCTTTAGTATAACAAGCTAATCTTAAAGAGAAGCTTAAATGAAACAGGATATTAATAGCAACTGGATTGAGAATATACCGCGTTTGCAATGGGCCTGTCGTCGTGGCATGTTGGAACTCGATGTTTTATTGGGAAATTTTTTAAAAGAGGCTTATTTGCAATTATCCTTACCAGATAAATTATTGTTTATCCAATTACTCCAATGTTCGGATCAAGAATTATTTTCTTGGTTAATCGGGCACAAAACACCCAAGGATAATAAATTAGCAAAAATTGTTAAAAAGATATACCAGCATGCTCGATCTCGAATGTAAATTATCTAAACGATTTTTGAGCTTAGCGTTGATTGTTATCTTGATAAGCGCGGGTATGGTCATGTTTATTCCCGTGACCATCAAAATACAATTAATGATGATATTTTTCATCTTTGCTTATGGAGGCTGGGTGAGTTGGCATTTTATTTTACTGCGGGGTCGATATTCGTTGCTTGGTATCAAACACGTGGGAGAAAATCACTGGATTTTGCATACTCCTGCACATGTTTTTTCAGCAACACTATGTGGAGATAGCACAGCGACTCCCTGGGTTAGCGTATTAAGATTCAACATACCAGGACAATTCTGGAAAAAAAGTTGTGTGATCTTTCCTGATGCATTATCACGTGATGCTTATCGGAAACTTTTAGTCGTGCTGCGAATGGGTTAGTTGGTGAAAACTTATATTATAAATCATATGTTTATTTATCATAATAATCATTAGAAATTCATTGGCAGCATGGTATATTGTTTGGAAATACGTTACTATCGTTTCCTTTTAGGGTTAGACGCTTGCAGGTTCTCGTCACATGTCCATGCAAAACATTAGGAATTTTTCCATTATCGCTCATATCGATCATGGTAAATCAACACTGGCTGATCGTTTGATTCAGTTATGCGGTGGCTTGAGCGAGCGCGAAATGCAAGCTCAAGTATTAGACTCCATGGATCTTGAGCGAGAAAGAGGCATCACAATAAAAGCTCATAGCGTTACTCTACATTATCAAGCCAAAAATAGTGAAACCTATCAGCTTAATTTTATTGATACTCCTGGGCATGTCGATTTTTCCTATGAAGTTTCTCGCTCATTAGCTGCTTGTGAAGGCGCATTATTAGTGGTTGATGCGGGGCAAGGAGTAGAAGCACAAACAGTTGCCGTCTGTTACACCGCTCTTGATCAAGGATTAGATGTTATTCCTGTTTTAAATAAAATTGATTTACCTCAAGCTGATCCAGATCGCGTGATCAAAGAAATAGAAGAAATTATTGGTCTTGAAGCAAAAAATGCAATTTTAATTAGTGCTAAACGCGGGACAGGGATTGAAGAATTAGTGGAACGATTAATTGTCGATATTTCTCCTCCAGTAGGCAATCTTGAATTACCCTTGCAAGCATTAATTATTGATTCTTGGTTTGATCCTTATTTTGGAGTGGTGTCATTAGTACGTGTGAAAAATGGTGTATTGAAAACAGGTGAAAAATTACAAGTCATGTCAACTGGCCGAGCCTATGAGGTCACTGGAATAGGGGTATTTACTCCTAAGCGTTTAGTGACTGATATTTTGCGCGCAGGAGAAGTGGGCTTTGTGATTGCCGGCATTAAAGAGATAAATGGTGCGCCTGTTGGTGATACCCTCACCCATGCCCATCGTCCAGCAGCTGAAATGTTACCCGGTTTTCGGCAAGTGAAACCGCAGGTATATGCTGGGCTATTTCCTATTCGTTCAGATGATTTTCCTGCATTGCGAGAAGCATTAAGCAAGCTTCGTTTAAATGATGCGGCATTGTTTTTTGAGCCTGAATCCTCAGAAGCATTAGGTTTTGGCTTTCGTTGTGGATTTTTAGGTATGCTGCATATGGAAATTGTGCAAGAACGGCTGGAACGAGAATATCATTTAGAATTGATTACTACTGCACCAACCGTTGTCTATGAAGTCGTCACGACAAAAGGCGATATATTGCGAGTAGATAATCCAGCAAAACTACCGCCTGTTAATCAAATAGAAAGCATACGTGAACCTATCGCCAAAGCAAATATCTTGGTGCCGCAAGAACATTTAGGCAGTGTGATGACCTTATGCATGGAGCGTCGTGGATCTCAAAAAAGTATGTTGTACCATGGTAATCAAGTAGCGTTAGTTTATGAATTGCCTATGAGTGAAATTGTATTAGATTTTTTTGATCGCCTTAAATCAGTGAGTCGTGGCTATGCTTCCCTGGACTATGGTTTTTCCCATTTTCAAATGGCAAATTTAGTGAAATTAGATATTCTGATTAATGGAGACAAAGTGGATGCATTAGCATCGATTATTCATCAAGAACAAGCACAGACTCGCGGACGTTTGATTACTGAAAAAATGCGAGAACTTATTCCGCGACAGATGTTTGATGTTGCCATCCAAGCTACGATTGGCGGAAATATTATTTCACGTCAAACGGTTAAAGCGATGAGAAAAAATGTTATAGCAAAATGTTATGGCGGTGATATTTCTCGGAAGCGGAAATTATTAGACAAACAAAAAGAAGGAAAAAAACGTATGAAACAAATAGGTAACGTAGAAATTCCGCAAGAAGTATTTTTAGCTGTTTTGAAAATTGATGAGAAGAAATAATATGAATTTTAATTTCGAATTAATTTTATTTTATGCTACTTTACTGACCGGTGTCGTTGCTTTGTACGATATTATTTTTTTGGCGAAAAAGCGCCAAAGTAAAGCTAAAAAAATTCCAATTATAATCGAGTATTCGCGTTCATTTTTTCCGGTATTATTAATTGTTTTTTTGTTGCGATCATTTTTATTTGAGCCATTTCGTATTCCTTCTGGTTCGCTTAAGCCAACTTTATTAGTCAATGAATTTATTCTAGTTAATAAATTTGAATATGGTGTGCGATTGCCAGTCATCCATACCAAACTATTTGGCAAAGGTGAACCAAAACGAGGAGATATTATTGTCTTTCGTTGGCCCCCTAATCCTTCTGTCGATTTTATTAAGCGTGTTATTGGACTACCTGGTGATCATATTCAATATATCAACAAAGAATTATATGTGAATGATCAGAAAATCCCACAAGACTTTTTACAAACGAGTACCGTAGAAGATGAAGATAATGAAGTATATCAAGCTGCCGAGAAAGAAGAAAATTTATTAGGTGTAAAACACAAGATTTATATTGATCCTGAGAGAGTAGGCGGCAATTTTTCTGATGTTGTTGTTCCTGAAGGAATGTATTTTGTCATGGGCGATAATCGAGATTATAGCGCTGACAGTCGATATTGGGGGTTTGTACCCGATGAAAATATTATTGGCAAAGCAATAGTAGTGTGGATGAGCTGGGACAATACTAAAACAAACATACGATGGAAAAGATTGGGACAACTAATTAGTTAACGGTTTTTTTATGATTTCAGAATTACTTAAAAAGCTAGATTATCAATTTAAACAACCGAAAATTCTTAAGCTTGCTTTAACCCATCGTAGCAAAGGGGGCGAGCATAATGAACGGTTAGAATTTTTGGGAGATGCTATCGTTAATTTTGTAATTGCTGAAATACTATATCAGCAATTTTCTTCGGCAACCGAAGGTGAATTAAGTCGATGGCGTGCCACTTTAGTGAATCGAGATACCTTAGGTGATCTCGCTAAAGAATTTGATTTGGGGCGGTATCTGTATCTTGGGCCTGGCGAGCAACGCAGTGGTGGCAATACGCGGCATTCTATCTTGTCCTGTACCATGGAGGCAGTCATTGGTGCGGTATATTTAGATGGTGGTTTTGATGCGGTTCGAGCAAAAATTTTATCATGGTATGCGCCATTGCTACAGTCATTATCTTCTGCTGCTAGCCATAAAGATCCAAAAAGCCAATTGCAAGAATATTTACAAAGCCGTCGTTTGCCATTACCACTTTATAAAGTAGATGGTACAGAAGGTGAAGCGCATCAGCAATTATTTACAGTGAGTTGTCAAGTAGAAGGTGTTGAAAAAAAATCGTTAGGTAAGGGCACTAGTCGGCGTCGTGCAGAGCAAGAGGCTGCACAAATGATGTTAGAGGTATTGAAAAAATGAAAGTGGAACGATCAGGTATAGTAGCAATTCTTGGACGGCCAAATGTGGGCAAATCAACATTATTAAATTGCCTCTTGGGTAAAAAATTAAGCATCACTTCAGCAAAACCGCAAACCACGCGTTGGCAAATTCTAGGTATCAAAACACTCCATCATGCGCAAATCATATACATTGACACACCGGGATTACATGAAGTAGAAAAACATGCGATGAATCGCTATATGAATCGCATTGCTAGCTCTGTTCTACTGGATGCGGATATCATTATTTTTATGATTAATGCCATGGGTTGGCAAGATGAAGATGAACTCGTTTTAAAAAAATTAAAAAATATTACTAAGCCTGTGATTTTGGTGATTAATAAAATTGATTTACTCAAAGATAAAACACAATTGTTGCCAATGATTGATCAATTACAAAAGCGATATCCATTTGTTCATGTTATACCAATTTCAGCATTAAAAGCCGATAAAGTAACATCATTAGAAAATGAAATTATTCATCTCTTACCAGCAGGACCGCAGCTTTATCCTGAAGATCAACTGACGGATAAGAGTGTTCGATTCCAAATTGCTGAAATTATTCGCGAAAAAATCATTCAAGCATTGGAAGAAGAATTACCTTACGTCACCACGGTGGAAATTGAGCAATTCAAGCAAGAAAGTAAATTGACGGAAATTAGCGCAATTATTTGGGTTGAAAGACAAGGCCAGAAAATTATTATTATTGGTAAACAAGGTGCGCAACTGAAAAAAATCGGTACGCAAGCAAGACGGGATATTGAAAAACTTTTGGGGCAAAAAATATTTTTACGTCTTTGGGTGAAAGTGAAAGAACGTTGGACAGATGATGAGCGTGCGTTAAAGAGTTTGGGGTATGAATAGCAAGCGTGTATTGTTACAGCCAGCATTTGTATTACATCGTCGTGCTTATCGTGAAACTAGCTTTTTGGTGGAATTATTTACGCAAGAATTCGGTCGTTTGACGCTGATTGCGCGTGGAGTGCGTAAGATGCACTCAGCCACATTCGGATTAATACAACCTTTTTCTCCCTTATTAGTATCGTGGTCAGGTAAAGGCGAATTAATGACTCTTTCTTATATCGAAACTAAAAGTGTAGTGAGACGCTTAAATAAGGAAAGTTTGTTTGCTGGTTTGTATCTAAATGAATTGCTGATGTGTTTGTTGCAAAAATGGGATGTCCACACCGAGCTTTTTATCAATTATGAAAAAACGATTACTATGTTACAACAAGGATTAGAAGAGAAAATATTGCGCATGTTTGAAAAAAGTTTATTTGAGGAATTAGGCTATGGCGTGTTACCAAAATCCGATATATCCTTACAGAAAGCGTTTTTACCCGAAAAATATTATCGATTTATTTTTGAGCAAGGATTTGTTTTGGGCAATACCATGGATGTGTCTGGTGCTGAGGTACCAGTGGAACGTCCCTCGAATCATCAATCCAATCTATTTTCGGGTAAAAATTTGCTAGCCATCGCTAATAACCATTGGCAGGATGAAGCAGTCTTACGGGATGCCAAGCGTTTAACTCGTCTCATGCTGGCATCCTTATTAGGTGCGAGACAAATTTACAGTCGACAATTATTGTCTTAAAAGATAAAAGCAAATTAATGGATAAATATGAAAGCCACTTCTTTGTTATTAGGGGTTAATATTGATCACATAGCGACTCTACGACAGGCTAGAGGTACTCGCTATCCGGATCCTGTGGAAGCTGTTTTTGCTGTAGAAAATGCTGGTGGTGATGGCATTACTGTTCACCTACGAGAAGATCGACGACACATTCAAGAACGTGATATTACATTCATACAAGCTGTCATGAAAACGCGTTTAAATCTCGAAATGGCAGTGACCGATTTTATGATTCATTATGCCGAAACCATTCATCCGGAGCACTGCTGTTTTGTACCAGAAAAACGTGCAGAGTTGACGACAGAAGGCGGATTGGATGTGCTCGCTCAAGAAACGAAAATAAGAGAGGCAGCGCAACATTTACAGCGAGTTGGCATGGAAGTATCACTTTTTATCGATCCTGCTATTGAACAAATAAAAGCGGCTCTGCGTTGTCATGTGCCAACAATTGAAATTCATACCGGCGCTTATGCGGATGCAAAAACAGCACAAGAACGTGAAAAAGAATTACAGCGTATTATTCAAGCAGTACAATTTGCTCATGAAGCAGGTTTAATAGTCAATGCGGGTCATGGATTAAATTATCAAAACGTCCAAGAGATTGCGCATATTCCACAAGTGAATGAATTAAACATTGGTCATGGAATTATTGCCAGATCAATTTTTATAGGTTTACAGCAAGCTGTTGTCGAAATGAAAGCGATCATGAACGCGGCAAGGAATCATTAATTTATGCAGATAAGAACACGTTTTTCACCTAGCCCCACCGGGATGATACATTTAGGCAATGCACGCGCAGCATTATTTAGCGGGTTATATGCGAAAAAAAATAATGGTGTTTTTATTCTGCGAGTAGAAGATACCGATGTTGCGCGTTCAGAAGAGCGTTATGTCGACATGTTACAAGATGATTTACACTGGCTAAATATAGATTGGCAAGAAGGTTTAGGTGTGAATGGCGAATTCGGTCCTTATCGGCAATCACTACGCCAATCAATTTACGATGATTATTTTCACGCGCTCGAAAAGAAAAATCTAGTGTATCCTTGTTTTTGTACAGACCAGGAATTATTGCTTGCGCGCAAACTGCAATTATCTCGTGGGCAAGCGCCACGTTATTTGGGTACTTGTCGTCGATTAACGACATTGGAGATTGCGAAACGCATGCAAGAAGAGAAAAAACCTGCTTGGCGTTTTATTGTACCTGAACATACGATTATTGAATTTAATGATTTGGTAAAAGGTTTACAACAATTTAATAGCAGTGATATAGGTGATTTTATTATTCGTCGAGCAGATGGAACGGCACCTTTTTTATTTTGTAATGCTATTGATGATGCAATGATGAACGTGTCGCACGTTATTCGTGGAGAAGACCACGTCGCGAATACCCCACGGCAAATTTTGTTATTTAAGGCATTAGCATTACCTATCCCTCATTATGCGCATTTATCATTGATTGTTGGTGAGGATGGTTCTCCGCTCTCTAAAAGACATGGTAGTTTTAGTTTGCATGATTTACGAGAGCGTGGGTTTTTATCAATCGCCATTCTTAATTATCTAGCACGATTAGGACATACATGTGATGCGCACTCTCTTTTGAGTTTTGATCAACTCGCGCCGCATTTTAATTTAGATAAATTAAGTAAGTCTCCTGCACGTTTTGATTTGTCGCAATTAATGTATTGGCAAAAAATTGCGATCCAAGCATTGGATGATTCTTCATTAAGACGTTGGTTAGGCCAAGAAGTTTTATGTCAAGTCCCTGAGAAAGTTATTTCACTATTTGTGGAGACAGTAAAATCAAATGTGGAATTTCCTAAGGATGCGTTGGAATGGGCTAAAATATTTTTTCATGAAAATGTATTAATTAATGAAGAAGCGCAGCAAATCATCTGTGAAGCAGGCGAACAATTTTTTGTTGAGGCGGAACAGGCTGTTGACAAATATGGTATACAATTACCTGCTATTTTGGCGGATCTGAAACAGACTTTAGCGATTAGTGGTAAAAAGCTATTTATGCCACTACGAGTAGCGTTGACGGGAAAAATACATGGACCGGAGTTGGCGAATATTGCTGAATTATTGGGTCCTGAGAAAGTGAAGCATCGTTTAGGTAAAGCGATACGTTTAGCCAATGGCAATCATGGTTGACTAACACTCTATTTTCTATGAAAATGGAATGTTAGTCAGAATATCCATTTCATTTATCGTTCTATGAATTTATGCTAACCATATTTAATACTTTAACACGTGAAAAAGAAGTTTTTCAGCCGCTTCATCCTAACAAGGTTGGTGTATATATTTGTGGCGTCACTGTTTATGATTTCTGCCATATCGGTCATGCGCGCACCTATATTTCTGCTGATGTGATCATTCGATATTTACGTTTTCGAGGTTACAATGTTACCTATGTACGCAATATTACGGATATCGATGACAAAATTATTAAGCGTGCTAATGATCATCAGGAAGCGGTGAATGCTGTTACTGATCGCTTTATTCAAGCTATGCATGAAGATTTTGCTGCATTACAATTAATTCCACCTGATCATGAACCACGTGCCACTGAATATATTCCACAAATGATTAGTCTCATTCAAAAAATTATTTCTAATGGTCATGCTTATGTCGCTAGCAATGGTGATGTTTATTTTAATGTGCGTCATTTTGACGAATATGGTTGTCTTTCTCATCATAATGTTGATCAATTAGAAAGTGGGGCACGAGTAGAAATTTCTGATGTGAAACGCGATCCTTTAGATTTTGTTTTATGGAAGCTCGCTAAACCTGGCGAGCCAGAATGGGATTCGCCGTGGGGAAAAGGCCGACCAGGCTGGCATATAGAATGCTCTGCTATGTCAATTCATTTATTGGGCGAACATTTTGATATTCATGGAGGGGGTCGCGATTTAATGTTCCCTCATCATGAAAATGAAATTGCTCAGTCACAAGCGGCGACTAGAAAAAAATTTGTCAATATATGGGTGCATGGCGGCTTTTTGCAAATTGATAAAGAAAAAATGTCTAAATCGTTAGGGAATTTTATTACTATTCGTGATGTGCTACGTGAGCATGAACCTGAAACTTTACGCTATCTTTTATTGGCTAGTCATTATCGTAGCCCATTAATGTATACGGATGAGATATTGAATCAATCGCGTCAAGCCTTAACACGCTTTTATACTGCATTACGATTTTTACCATCTTCTTCGTATGCTACGGAAACCGTATTTGAAAAAAAATTTATCCAAGCAATGGAGGATGACTTTAACACACCCATAGCACTCTCGGTATTATTTGACCTTGCGCATGAAATACAGCGTTTACGTGAGAATAATCTCAATCAAGCGGCAGAATATGGAGCCTTATTACGTTATTTAGGTGGTGTATTGGGTATTTTGCAATCGGATCCAGAATTATTTTTTCGATCAGGCACGAAGGTAGATGTTGCTAAAATAGAAGCACTGATTGCTGCGCGCCAAGTAGCGCGTAAAAATAAAAATTGGGTAGAAGCTGACCGAATTCGTCATGAATTAGCAACCATGGATATTATTATCGAAGATAATGCCGAAGGGACTACTTGGAAGCATCAAAACAAGTAATTTTTAAACAGTGAAATTTGCTTTATCAAGGTTGATAGATTATTATTTCCCACAAATTAAGTTTGATCCTATTCGTGAAAGAGGTGTGAGATGGCAGTAAGTAAGAATATTTTGAGGGAGGTGTATGAAGAAGTTTATCCGGTTGATGGAATCTATGTAAATAGGGAACGCCATTACCCCGGGGAAAGGTATTTTTACCGCAACATCATCGTAAACGACAGCAAAGTGGGGCGGAAGGATGATGAGTGGGTAAGGGTTGTGGGCTATTACCTTCATTCCCTTACCCGATTTGCTACCTTCATCGGGTTACCCAATCGCATGCTCGATCGCATGCTCGATGTTAATAAAAAACAATCGTGGGAGAATCTTGCGAAAAATCTGGCAAAGAATTTCATTGGTTGGCAGGGAAATGTTTCCAACTTTAAAAAATTTATTAATATTTTATTCATGCCTGTTGTTATCTTATTAAATTTAATTAGCATGCCTCTGAAATTTTCTATCAATATTCTTAAATTAGGTACTGAATTTTTGCCTTTACTCCTTGTTAAAGGATTAGAGTTGGCTGCTAAGCGAACTGAAAAATTAAGGAATCCCGGCGCGCGCTTACTAAATGGGTTTCTGGTTTTTCTAGGAGTAATCGCTCAAGTAACTTATTTCTTTGGCAGAACAATTACTTCACCATTTGAAAATATTAAAACTGCTTGGAAAACTGGTAAGACGTTTGGGCCTGGTCCTGCAGTGCTTCTTAGCCCTATTTTAGCTGGAGCCAGTATTCTATTCAGTATATGGGCATATACAGTTTTATTTCCGTTGGCGGCAAAAGTGATTGCTGCTAAAGTTCTTCCTATTTTAGCGACCCATTTACCAGTCATGATGACGAACACAGCCAGTTTAATCGCAAAAACGATCACACCTGTTTTGACCGCGATAGGTAACGTTTCGATAGGTGAATCTAGCTCAGCGGCAATTCGTGGATTGGCGATGGTTGTTGGGTTTGGCTTACCTACTATCGTTAATGCCCTACATCAATTTGTTTCCATGATTAGCAATAAGTGGCGTTGCCAAATTGAAAATTCCCCCGATTATCATCCACCAAGTGATGGCGATGTGGATGCAAATGAGAGGGCAAAGCGCCAACATCAGAACGCAAGGGAACAGGCTAAAGATGCTCTAGATATGCTAACAAATAAAAATATGCTAACAAATAACAAAGCTCCGCTAGATCCCAATCACGAGGTACCGCTTCTAGATCCCAATCACGAGGTACCGCTTCTAGATCCCAATCACGAGGTACCGCTTCTAGATCCAGAAGAAGAGAATACAAAGTTCTTAAATTCGCCTTCATCTAGATCTACATCTACATCTTCTATACAAGATAAACCACTTCCGCCAGGTCCGGTTACAGGAAGTGCATCCTCACAAAATTGGTCGACTCTCTTTCAGCAATCTAGTTCATCCGAATTGAATCATTCCGAAAGCATGCCAGATCTTAATGCATCTCCAACATTGACAGAAGAAGAGTTAGACGAGTCAAGATCAACAGCTTCAGTGTATACTCAATAGTTTTTTTGCCCACCCATTCTATCCTCATCCTACAGCCAATCGCTCGTAGGACGAGGATTCAGATAAAAACCTTGCTAGATTAATACTAATTTAAGCCTCATCCTGTAAAGTAATTCATTCATTACTTAAGAATGACATAAGGGTGTAAGTATATGTTTGGTAATAATAATTCAAAGGGAGCAGAACATGAAGCCGAGAAACAGGGTTGGTTAAGCGTATACACTAGTTATAAGGAAATTACTCAGCTTTTTTCTGAAATTTCTGTTGAATTTGAAAATATCCTACCTAAGTGGGCGGAGTACTATGCAAGAATAACCAGCCTCATTGACAAGCTCAAAAAAAAATATGCAACGCTCGGTGAACCAGCTACTTCGAATAATTTAGAAAATCCTTGGACTAAATTTTTTCTAGAACTAGAAAAAACTGTAAGTATTATCAATCAATTAAGTACAGAATTTTCTAATCAAAAGCATATTCCTACTCTTGCGAAACTATCCAGCCACTTGATAGGTCAATTGCTTCATCTGATGCGCGCATTTGATCGCTTAGATCTAGATTTGACTCTAGGTTTAATTGTTCCACCAGGCATCGATAATATGCGTCTCTCTGCTTATAATTTTTTTATGGATTGTGTAAAAAGATTAATTCCTAAACATCTTTATGAAGAATATAGACGAATTGAATCATTGGTTTTGGATCCAGAGGCATTTAAGAAATTAACGCAGGTAGAAAAGGATGCAGTTTTAATTGTTGCTGGGCAAATCAATCGAGCTTTCAGAGAAGCGCATTTGTTTTTAGATAAAGTTGAAATTAATTTATCGATTAAAGTTGGCGAGCTTTCAAATGAACCTATCATCGTAAAAAATGATTCATCGCAATCCTTACGAGATTTTAATCAAAAATTTGATCTTATTTATAATCAGCTAATGCAACTGGCGGGATATTCTACAGGTCATATCGAAGCCTATCCTTATGTTTTATCAGCCAGAAAAAATAGGCAGGATATATTGCAACAAATGCAAGGCATGCTATCACTGGAAGAGAAAAAACGGTCTCTTTTTTCTGACATAAATGAAAAAGGCATTGCAATTCTTAGTGAAGAAATTACTGAAGTGCAAAACGGTCTTTTAAAAATGACTGACAAAAAACAAAAAAATCAAGAAAATGAGAAGCTTCGTATTCTGAATGATTTAAAGAAAAAATTACAGTCTGCTTTATCTTTTGAGTCAGCTATTAAATTGGTAAGCGCAACCCTGATGGTTACCACTCCAGGAGAGTTACAAAATAAATTTAAGGGAATTTACGCTCTTTATCATGAAAATGATGAAAAAAATTTAAAAATAAAGAATATGTGCATTGGTTTGACGGCGCGTATTGACACTCTTAAACGACGTCTTCCTGATCAAAATATAATTAATCCTCAAGATGACAATATTAATCCAATTCCTCCGAATGATCAGGTGGTTCAGCAGGCAGAGCTTATCATTAATGATATCTTATTAAAATTGTCGACCACTACAAAGTCTATTCAAGATCTAATTAAAATTATTTTTGGTGAAAATAAAATTAATATGAATGGCAATTATCGTCCTGGTATTAATTTTGATTCGCTTGAAAGCATCATTACCAACTGCGAGCAACAATTAAATCGAATTCTTGATAAAAAAGTTCACACAAATTGGCAAAACAGTATTAATACTTCTAGGAATGCAATAGGAGTGTTAAAAGCATTGCAAACTCAATTTGTATCTTCGCCTGGCGCATTAACGACGCCCGAAGAAAATTTTCGAAAAACAATGGATATGACAAATTCCGGTATAGTGGAAATAATTAAATTAGTTCAAGCCATTCAATTACTAAAAAGCGATCCGTTCATTGGAAAGCTTACTTCTATGCTTGGCTTGAAGTATATTTTTCTACGCCAAGACAATCAAGAGAATCAACCTAAAAAAAGCTTGCAAACCAAATGCATAGATTTTTTGTCGGATCAAATTGGAAAAGAGGTGATTGCAAAACTGACAAGTCAATTAGAGGAATTTAATAAAAAATATACCAATCTTGACACATTTGCTGGCTTATCTCTGATTGAGAAAAATTTACTGCTACTGAGCATGCGGGCAATCAATGATTTATTGAAGCAATTATTTGTAGCGTTAGATAAATTTGAAATTCAATTATTTATAAAGGAAGGATATTTGGCATCCCTCTCGCTGCAATTATTTGGCAATCAATCGCTAGAAAAATTATATAAGAATTTTAATGGAATATACAGCCAGTGTATGGAATCAGCTGGCTATCAGTGGGATGAAAATGAGGTTAATCGAGCATTATTAAACAATAGAAAATTCTTGAAGATGGAATTAGATAAGAAAGTGGCAGGAATACAACAAAATCAACCGCTGGTCGCTAGTGATGCGTTGCAATTAGAGTGCTTGAATGAGCGCATTAAAGAATTAACGCATGATTATCCTGGTATTGGGGCTGCAAGTGATATTCCTCCATTTAATATGGATGTAATTATAAAAAGCGGCAATGATTTGATTGCCAAATTAACGAAGAGTGACCATCAGGAAAGTGAAAACCAGTCTGGCGACACATTTTTGGAAGGTTTAGATAGTTTTATAAAAAGTTCTAAGAATTTTTTTACAGATTATTTCGACCCGAAAATTTATGAGCTATGTTTTAATGGACTAGTGAATGCTGAGACAAAAGGTCCTGTTACTTTACATATTGCTAATAGCCTATCTGCTTTAGAAAAGATGGCTGCGAAATTAAAAACTATTCAAGCACAAGGTGAAGTAAATAATCTACAACAAATTAAAGCAATAGGCGACGTAATTGATTTGCAACAAATTAAAGCAACTTCACCTGAAGACTATGCGACCCAGCTTGGAATTCTGATAGGCGACACCTACGAACAAGCAAATCATCTTAAAACATCACTCAAGCGGCAGTTCGATTCAATTCGACCTTTTTTTTCAACGGATGCTCTTAAACAAGTATTCTCAGATGCAATCAAACCTGCCACTGAGAAAATGAATAATGAAAAAGAAAAAGATGCTTTTATTAGTTTGATTGATAGCAAAGATCTCGCCCAATCAGCCGAAGATAGTAAAGATAAATTAAAAAAATTAGTGAATGTATTAAATCAAGATATACAGGATGACACACTCAAACAACGTGTTCATAAACTAATTGGATATTTTTTGGAGTTATTATCTGCTTGGCAAGCTGAAAGTTCTGATAGAATTCATCCGCTTAGTAATTTAAAAACCATGGAATTTGTGGTAAATCATTTTAAAGAAGTTTGGGACCTATCTCGTGGTTTTCCGCAAGCTCAAAGCACATTGTGGAATAATGCCGGAATTGAAATACTTAAACTAGCGCAATTGTTGAATTTATACTTCCGTGATATTTATGTGTTTTTAGATAATATTGAAGTTGATCTTGGTTTAAAAGAGGGAAAATTAAAAGAATTAGAGATTTCCAATGGGTTATCTATAGAGAAAGTCATTAAGTTATTTTATGACCAGCTATCTGATTATTATTTCAATCCCGATGAGCAGTATCCTTACTTCCAATCTATTATCAATCAGCGAACAATGATTTATAATCAAGCGATTGCTGAAAAACATCCTGACGCTATTTGTGATTTTATTCGGTCTAAAATAACTGCTGCAACTACAGAGATAAATAATAATAGTATGGCAGCTGTGGCAGTTAATAAGAAAGAAAAAGAAATATTAAAACAAAAGATGCTTTTAGCAATGGAAGGAAATAACAATGAGTTATTGGGTGAACTTAAAAAAGCAAATGGTGATCAACTTCATGAAAAGCTAGATACACTAGGCCAAGATAAAAATAATAGATTACAGATGTATCGTTTGTATCAAGGCAAAATTTGGCAAGCACTGAAGCCATACAAAAACAGCGGCGCAACTAAAGATGATCTTGTATTACAGATTGATGGTAAACTGAATCAATTAATAGAAAAACGTACAGAAAAGTATTATTTCTTTTCCGCTAGCCGAAAAGTGCAGCATGAGGAACACATTCAAGCGCTAATAGCATTAAGAATTTTATTGAAACAATCGGGATACACGGTTGCTGATGCGAAAAAAACAAATGCCCTAGACAAACTATATGCTAGTCATTCTGGTTTTAATCAAATCTTACTGCAAAAAGAACAAAAATTATTGGAACAAATTCAAGAAATCGATGATGCAATTTTACCCTCTGTTCGTGGAAAAAAGGTAATAGATTTTCTTCATCCTATGCAACCAGTAGCAGCAAAAGAATTGAATTCTATTGATAAGCATCATCAAAAATTAATTGAAGATCGGATTGGTCAATTAAACATGGAACTTAAAACCAACTGGTTGCAATCTACAAAAAATTGTAAAATTCAGTTATTAACGGAATTAAAAACCAATTTGATGAAGCATCAAACATTGGATGAATCGCTAAATATAATTAGGAAAGAGCATAAAGATAAATTTTATCTTCTCTTGGAAGGTAGAACCGGTAGGATGATTCAACAGATTCAGCATACCAATCCGGATCCGCAAGATATAATTCGGCGTATTGATATTGAAATTGCGCGCTTACGACAACAGCGGGGTAAAAAAATTACATTTTTTGCAGCTTCACGCGTAGCAATAACAGAAATCTGTATTCAAGCATTATTGCAACTAAAAGAACATATGAAAACGAAATCTTTTGATGAGGCATTGATTTGTTTATCCACTAATAATAATGAATTATATAGTGTTTTATGTTTACATGAATCAGCGCTTATAGCTAATCTCGCTTTACGTACGTGTCAGATACAAAATATTTCTAAGGAATCAGCTGATCGCCGTAATGCAGTCTAACTCTCACGACTCTCTCCCACACTGAAGTTAGTAGAGGGGATGATTCATCTCTACAACATTTTCCGCAATACATACTGTAAAATACCGCCATTTCGATAGTACTCAATTTCATTTTGTGTCTCAATGCGACTTAGAAAAGTGACAGTTGTTTTCGAGCCATCTTCACGGTGAATAATGGCTTGAATTTCTGCAGAGGGTTTCATGTTGTTATCTAAGTCCATGATGTGTATTTTTTCAGCGCCACATAGTTTGAGTGTTTGACGTGTTTCTCCTTCTTTAAATTGCAATGGAATAATTCCCATGCCAATTAAATTAGACCGATGAATACGTTCAAAACTTTCTGCAATGACTGCTGCTACGCCTTGCAATTTTGGTCCTTTAGCAGCCCAATCACGTGACGATCCAGTGCCGTATTCTTTTCCGGCGACAATAATTAATGGAATTTCTTCAGTTTGATAACGCATAGCGGCATCATAAATCGTCATGACTTCTTTATTGGGATAATACATAGTCATGCCACCTTCTATGCCAGGTACCATTTCATTTTTAATACGAATATTGGCGAATGTGCCACGAATCATGACCTCATGATTACCTCGTCTAGCGCCGTATGAATTGAAATCTTGGATAGCAATTCCCTTCGATTGTAAATATTTGCCCGCTGGGCTATCAGGCTTGATTGAACCAGCAGGCGAGATATGATCAGTCGTAATACTGTCCCCCAGCACGGCCAAAATGCGTGCATGTTTAATATCATGTATTTTGTGAGGTTTGATTTCCATCTTATTGAAAAAAGGTGGGTGTTGAATATAAGTCGAATCTTTTTGCCATTGATAGGTTTCACCAGCTGGTACCTTTAATGCTCGCCATTCCTCGTTACCAGTAAATACATCGGCATATTGTTCATGGAACATTCGATGGCTAACTTTAGCTACTTCCTGAGCGACTTCTGCATTCGATGGCCAAATATCTTTAAGAAAAATAGGTTTTCCCTGTTTATCTTGACCGATAGCTTCTGTCGTTAAATCAATGAGTGTCGTGCCAACGAGTGCAAAAATGACAACTAAAGGCGGGGAAGCTAACCAATTGGCTTTCACTTGGGGATGGATACGTCCTTCAAAATTACGATTGCCGGACAATACAGCAGAAACGATTAAATCGTGTTCTGAGATGGTATCTGCAATCGGATCAGCGAGTGGACCTGAATTACCAATACAAGTGGTGCAACCATACCCTACTAAGTCAAATCCTAATTGATTAAGGTAAGTTTGTAATCCTGCTGTTTGCAAATATTGTGTGACGACTTGTGAGCCTGGTGCGAGTGATGTTTTGACCCAGGGTTTACGTTGCAAACCTTTTTCAATTGCTTTTTTAGCTACCAATCCAGCAGCCATTAAAACGCTAGGATTCGATGTGTTGGTACAACTGGTAATCGCAGCGATGACCACATCATGATGATGTAAATCGAGGCCATCTTGAGTTTTGAAAGCCGTATTTTGTTCGGATGCACGATTAACATCTAGCAAAAGTTTTTCGGATGCTTGTTTTAATTGGCTTAATTCAACACGATCTTGCGGACGTTTAGGGCCAGCAACACTAGATTGAACGCTAGATAAATCTAGTTCGAGTATGTCAGTAAAAAGTGGTTCGGGATTCGCTTTTTCATACCATAAACCTTGAGCTTTAGCATAGCTCTCAACCAAATCAGTGGTTTGTTGGTCACGTCCCGTTAATTGTAAATAATTGATGGTGGCTTGATCCACTGGAAAAAAGCCACAAGTAGCGCCATATTCAGGCGCCATATTGGCGATTGTCGCGCGGTCAGCGACAGGTAAATCGCTCAATCCTGGTCCGTAATATTCGACAAATTTTCCTACGACACCTTTTTTACGCAAGAGTTGGGTTAAGGTTAAAACCAAATCAGTGGCTGTTACCCCTTCATTTAACTTACCTGTTAATCGTACGCCAACGACCTCTGGAATCAGCATAGAAATGGGTTGACCTAACATGGCGGCTTCTGCCTCAATGCCGCCCACACCCCATCCCAATACACCTAAGCCATTAATCATCGTTGTATGACTATCTGTACCGACTAAGGTATCAGGGTAAGCTAGTTGCTGCCCATTTTCATTACTATGCCAAACTGTTTTAGCAAGAAATTCGAGATTCACTTGATGACAGATTCCAGTATCTGGTGGAACAACCCGAAAATTATTGAATGCTGTTTGTCCCCACCGCAAAAAAGCGTAGCGTTCATTGTTTCTTTGCATTTCTTTGTGTGCATTAATAGAGATGGCTTCTTTGCTGGCAAATGCATCTACTTGGATGGAATGATCAATAATCAAATCGACAGGCGATAATGGATTGATTTTTTCAGGATCTCCGCCCATTTTTTTTAGGGCATCACGCATGGCACCTAAATCAACTATTGCTGGAACTCCAGTAAAATCTTGCATGAGTACGCGTGCTGGTCGATAAGCAATTTCTCGATGAGATTTTTTCGTCTGTAGCCAAGCTACAATTGCTTTAATATCCATCTCAGAGACAGTGATATCATCTTCATGCCGCAATAAATTTTCTAACAAAATTTTCAAAGAAAATGGAAGTCGAGAAATGCCCTTCATCCCAGTTTTCTTTTCTAATACGAGGAGACTGTAATAATCGTAGGAAATATTATTGACGGTTAATTGGCAAGATGTTTTGAAGGAATCTATCGAGGGCATAGCTGTTCTCCGAATTATGTCGTATTATTATCCTAGATTTGGCAATCAACTACCGAATCTACATTATACCCATTCTAAGGGGACTTGCTATGCTACCTGCCAATGAAGTTGTGATGTTGTCACGACTGCAATTTGGGATGACCGCTCTCTACCATTTTCTATTTGTACCGTTGACACTTGGCTTATCAACTTTGTTGGGCATTATGGAAACGGTTTATTTTATTTCCAATCGGCCAATTTGGCGCACGATGACTCAATATTGGGGATTGTTATTTGGGATTAATGTTGCGATGGGTGTAGCGACCGGCGTGACCTTAGAATTTCAATTTGGTACCAATTGGTCGTATTATTCGCATTACGTTGGCGATGTATTTGGTACACCACTTGCCATTGAAGGATTGATGGCTTTTTTTCTTGAAGCAACCTTTATCGGCATTTTTTTCTTTGGTTGGGAAAGAATATCGAGAGGTGCGCATTTATTTGTAACCTGGATGCTGGCAGCTGGGGCGAGTTTTTCAGCGTTGTGGATATTGGTTGCCAATGGGTGGATGCAAAATCCACTGGGTGCTCACTTTGATTACCATACCATGCGTATGGAATTGCACGATTTTTATGCGGTTTTATTTAATGAGGTTGCTCAGGCTAAATTTGTGCATACCATTAGTGCTGGATATGTCACCGGATCAATGTTTGTATTATCGGTTAGCGCTTATTTTTTATTACGAGGGCGCAATGTCGCATTTGCTAAGCGATCGATGATGGTCGCCGCTGCATTCGGGTTGGCTTCAGCGCTATGTGTCGTTGTACTGGGTGATGAAAGCGGATATTTAGCCGGTCAGAATCAAAAAATGAAAATAGCTGCTATTGAGGGTATGTGGGAAACAGAGCCTGCTCCCGCTGGGCTCACCGTGATTGGTTTTCCTGATCAAGAGGATCACGTTACTCGGTATACGCTAAAAATTCCTTATCTTTTAGGATTAATTGCCACGCGCTCCATTCATCAACCTGTCTACGGTATTTTCGATTTGGTCGACCAAGCACAGACCCGCATCAAAAGTGGTATGCGTGCCTATGGAGCATTGGATCAATTAATTAAAAATCCAAATAATAAAAAGGCAGCAGCGATACTAGAAGAAAATCAAAATAATATTGGTTATGGATTTCTATTAAAGCATTTTACAGAGGATGTGACTGGAGCAACAGAGAATCAAATCAAAGATGCGGCTTGGTATACTGTTCCAGATGTATTTACCTTATTTTGGACTTTTCGAGTGATGGTAGGCTTGGGTTTTTATTTTATAGTATTATTTGCTCTTGCATATTATTTAGCAGTTCGTCGTCGAGTTAGTAGTAATCGGTGGTTTTTATGGCTAGCTTTATTTAGTTTACCGTTACCTTGGCTTGCTGCTGAAATGGGTTGGGTAGTGGCTGAATATGGACGTCAGCCTTGGGTAGTGGATGGTTTATTACCAACTTTCATGGCGGCATCTTCATTAACAGCTACTGATTTATGGATTTCTTTAAGTGGTTTTATTTTATTTTATACCGCATTAGCAGTCGTCGAAATTTATTTAATGGTGAAATATATTCGTCTTGGCCCAGATAAATTGAAAATGAAGCTGAATTAAAGTGTTTTGTCTGACATTCAACAACTAGGAGATTTCAATGCTAGATATTGAAACCTTACGAATCATTTGGTGGGTGCTGCTTGGCGTACTATTCATAGGTTTTGCTGTGACCGATGGTTTTGATTTGGGAGCAGCTATTCTCTTACCACTCGTTGCTAAAAATGAAACTGAAAGGCGTGTTGTTTTAAATACGATTGGTCCATTTTGGGAAGGGAATCAAGTTTGGATCATCTTAGGTGCAGGAGCAATTTTTGCTGCTTGGCCATTTGTTTATGCCGTAGCATTTTCAGGATTTTACTTTATCATGATGTTGTTATTGTTAACATTAGGCATTTCACGTCCTGTCAGTTTTAAATATCGTAGCAAATTACCGCATTTATTTTGGCGACGATTCTGGGATTGGGGTGTATTTTTCGGTGGAATTTTCCCTGCTGTTATATTTGGTATTTTAGTGGGAAATATTTTGCTAGGCGTATCATTTCATTTCGATGATACTTTGCGAATTTACTATACAGGTTCATTCACTGATTTATTTCAACCATTTGCTTGGTGGTGTGGTTTAACCAGTTTAATGATGTTGGTGATGCACGGCGGGTTGTATCTTGCCATTAAAACAGAAAATCCAATACGCCCGCGAGCCATTTTTTGGTCCAGATGTGCTGCTGTGTTCCTCATTATTTGTTTTGCAGTGGGTGGTTTATGGGTTGCGCGTCTCATGGGATTTGCTGTCATCCATGCCGATCCATTGGCTTATTCCAATCCTTTGCATAAAGAAGTCACCACCCTATTGGGAGGATGGCTGCAAAACTATTCACATTATCCTTTTACCATTGCTGCACCAACACTCGGATTTATTGGTGCTTTGGGTGCTTTTATTACTGCACATCTTGGAAATAGTCGATTTGCATTTATTTGTAGTGGCTTGAGCATCATAGGCATCATTAGTACCGTCGGTGTTAGTATGTTTCCCTTTATTCTACCTTCAACGACTGACTTACAATCTAGCTTATTAGTCTGGGATGCTTCATCAGGACAATTTACTTTGTTATTAATGCTTGCTGCAGTCATTGTCTTTTTGCCTATTATTTTTTTATACACGTCATGGGTTTATTACGCATTACGGGGCAAAGTGAGCGAGCGTAATATTTTGGAAGATAAAGAAAATAGATTGTATTAATAAAAGTGACAGCATTGCATTAGAATTTCTGGGGAGGTTATCATGTGGTATTTTGCTTGGATATTAGGTACAGCATTTGCTTGTAGCTTTGCAGTGTTTAATGCGCTTTGGATAGAATTAGATAGCCACGATACCCATGATGCCTTCTGATTCTGTTGAAAATATTGATACAGATACAACAGTCGCGGTGATTGAATCGTATTTGCTAGATTTACAAAAATGCATCTGTCATGCAATTGAGCTAGAAGAACCACACGCAAAATTTGTAGAAGATCAGTGGGAATATCGCCAAGGAGGCGGTGGTGTGACGCGTGTTTTAGCAGAAGGAAATGTCATTGAAAAAGCTGGCGTTAATTTTTCTCATGTATATGGTAAAGCACTACCAAAAGCAGCAACCGAAAATCGTCCTGAATTAATCGACACTGAATTTCAAGCATTAGGCGTATCGGTAGTGGTGCATCCTGCCAATCCCTATGTTCCGACTTCACATATGAATGTACGTTTTATTATTGCGACTAATACCAAAAAACGTTCTTCATGGTGGTTTGGCGGTGGTTTTGATCTGACTCCCTATTATGGTTTTGTTGAGGATTGTGTGCATTGGCATCACAAGGCAAAAGCAGTTTGTGATCCATTTGGCAAAGATGTTTATTCTAAATATAAAAAATGGTGCGATGAATATTTTTTTCTGCCACATCGCAATGAAGCGCGTGGTATTGGCGGAATTTTTTTTGATGATTTAAATCACTGGGGATTTGAACGTTGTTTTGCATTCATGCAGCAAGTTGGTAATGGTTATATTCAAGCTTATCAACCGATTATTGCTCGTCGTAAACAACATCCAACGGGTGATGCTCAACGTCATTTTCAATTGTATCGACGCGGTCGATATGTGGAATTTAATTTACTATATGATCGCGGTACCTTATTTGGTTTGCAATCAGGTGGCCGCACAGAATCAATTTTGATGTCATTACCACCATTAGTAAAGTGGAGTTATGATGTTCAATTTCCATTCGACTCACCTGAAGCTAATTTACAAAAAGAATTTTTAATAGCGAGAGAATGGGTCTAATTCGCTATTGGCTCAGCTATCGGTTCCAAACGATTAGTTTGGAAAATTCTTTCATCTGCGGCTTTCGCTTGTGATTCGCAATAAGTTTCTTTGAGAAAGAAAGATAGAAAAATTCCTATCGCAACACCTATCGGTACGACGCTCATTGCAAAAGTATAATCGCCGCCTGAATAAACGGGCAAACTGTCTACGCCTGCAGGATGGCTTGTATGAAAATCTAATAATTTACCTACAACGGGCTGAAAAATAACACCACCAGCCATAATAAGCATATTGGTAACGGCAACAGCTGTTCCTGAAATTTGAATAGGATTATTTTCTTTACCTAATGCAAAACATAAAGGATGCGCGCCACAACAAAAACCAATGAGGAAGAAAACTATATATAAGGCGGATACACTAATACTAGATGAATAAAATACGACGCAAAGTAATATTGCAGCAACCAATCCTGTTGCTGTCAATGGCAAGCGACGACGTTTAATTTTATCAGAAATAGCCCCAATAATAGGGCAGGAAATAATCCAACCATAAAATGTATAACTAGAGATGAGTACAGCTTGTTCAGGTGTGAGATGATAAACAGCTCTTAAATAGGGAACTCCCCAGAGATCTAAAAAGACTGAGGAAGGTAAATACAAAAGACAGCCAATAATTCCAATTAACCACATTTGTGGATTAGTAAAAATAATCCGTAATGCGCCCCATAATTGCTTAATATTCATTGGAACATGTATTTCAGTTGCTGAGCCATTTAAATTTTTTGGTCGATTTCTTACTAATAAGATGATGAGGATGCTCAATCCTACTCCCGCAATTAATGCAGTATGCAGAGCGGCTTGATAACCAATTGTCTCAAGTGCATGCGTGAGATATTTTTGAGATACTGTTCCAGCTGTCATCCCTACTGCAGTAGCCAGACCGGCTACCATACCAAAACGACGAGGCGGTAGCCAAATGGAGGCTAATTTGAGGGTACCAATATAGGCAAATGCACTTCCCAAACCAATCATGAATCGGCCGGTTTTAGCCATCATGAGGTTATCAGCAGTGATAAATACACTTAAGCCCATGACTGCTATTAAACAAGCAGCACAAAGCACAAAGCGTACACCAAACTTGTCATAGATCATGCCAGCAGGTAATTGCATGGGAGTATAAGCGTAGTAATAAAAAGCGGCGAGTGTACCAAATTGTGTTGCAGTGATATGAAAGGCTTCAGAGAGTTCAGGTTGCATGACACCAGGAGAAACGCGGAGAAAATAGTTGTAACAGTAAAATAACATGCCACAGCTGACGATCATCCAAGGATAAAATGATCTTAAAATCGAAAACGACATCACGCGATTATTTGCTTGCATATGTAAATTCCATTGGTTGGGTGATTAAGATAAAAATGTTTTTAAATTCAAAATGATCATTCAAAAAATTTATTTGTGATTGCAACATACCTATGTTGTAGTGGTAAAAGTGACATTGATATCTAACTAGACTCAAAGAAGATTGCATACCGTCCAGCCCGTTTTTTGTGTTTAAATTATTGCCTGCATATTATTAAGGGAACCTTAAGGGTGTCTTTTATTTTTTCCCTTTATATCAGACTTAGTAAATAAGAGCAAATAGCAGATAAGATTTGATATCGACTCACAGGGATGATTTTTTATTTTTTTCTCACCGAGATTGTGCTAATATTACCCAATATAATCATTTTATATAAAAAAGAATCTAAAAAATGAGAATTATCCCGCTATTTCCTAAAGATTTAAATGATTACACCAGCGTGACTTCCTTGGGCGGTGGGACGGCTAGCACCTATCAGTTGACGAATGAAAAAACTGGTCATAGTGTCGTATTGAAATATGGTGCTCATGCAGATGCAATTAAAATAGAGATACTGACTAATTTTCTTTATCAAGCCTTAGGAGTGCCAGTACCTCGTGTACAAATATGTCGAGAGTTACCGCCACTTTTGGCAAGTCAGTTAGAATTGCCGTCTCACATGGGTATATTTCAAGTGAGTGAGTATATTGTTCCGCATCATCATGACAATCACCGTGCTCTTATTGCCCACAACAATAGTCAATTTTTTATGGCGCATATTTTATTAGGAAATATTGATATTACAAAAGATGGTAATTTTGTAATTAATGCCCAAGGAGAAGTTTATTGCATAGATGCAGGCGCTAATTTTATTTTTCGATCGTTAGGAGAAGAACGTAAGGAAGAGCCGAGTTTAATCAGGGAAATAGATATTGATGAAAATGGTGGTTTCTTCCAAGAATGGTTTGCAAATTTAAATCAAGAAGAAATTAAAAATCAAATTCGAGCCATTATTGAAAAGCAAAACGAAATTGAAGCTGTTTTATGGGAAGTAGCAACTCAACTTGAGTTGGCAGATGAATTGCGAATTAAATACATCCAATGTTTTACCGATCGCTTAGATCGGTTAACTACTCGTTTTTGCCCAGACGAATATTATGCGAAAGTCGATAAGAAAGCACATTCAGATGAAACAGCGGCAGGCGTATTCACGTAT
>MGXV01000018.1 GCA_001801485.1 Gammaproteobacteria bacterium RIFCSPHIGHO2_12_FULL_37_14 | reverse complement strand
AGTAAAGTTTTCTTCTAGCCTAGTTATGAGAGGAACGATATCTTGAGTGAATCTTAAAAAGACAATGCCTGACTGAGCTTCATAACCTATTTTATCAACCCAACGGCAATGGAAACTACGATCCTTACCTGTTTTAGGATTAACGTCATGGTATGTGACATATCTATCAAAGAGGCTTTTTGACGCATCTCTAAGGACTGTATAGGCAGTATGCTTTTCAACATTGAACGTATTTATATAACTACTGGCATGTACTTCCAATAAACTATTTTCTGTTATCCCATGGCCTGTTTGTCTGGCTTCAGCAATAGCTAGAAGAATTAATCGCTGTTCAACGGTATCTAACGTATAGCTAGCCTGAATTAAGGCATTATCTTTAACGACTAATTCACTCATTTCTAATAATAAATTTTTAATTAAACTAGTCTGTAAAATAGACTATTTAAATGAGTGTGTCTATTTAAATTATTAAGGTCGATAAACCTAGCTTTAAGGTCGATAAACCTAGCTTTAAAGGTCGATAAACCTAGTTTAATGGGTCGATAAACCTAGTTTAATGGATCGATAAACCTAGTTTAATGGACTCTGAAACCATTTCGTATCAAGGCTTTCAGGCTGGTTAAAAGCATTTAAAAGCATTTAAAATAATTAAAAGCATACATCATGAAAAATTGCCCTTGGTTTTCGCTACGCTCAAACTCTATTGAATCTCGCTTTCGCTCGATTCGTCGGGGCAATTTTTTGGTTAAAGTTTCCGTGAATTAGCAAAAAGCAAAAACAACTCGGAATTCGCTTTGCTCATAGAGCTTTTTTACTCGCTACGCTCGGTCTAGGCTCAATTTTCTGTATGTGATTTACGCTTATTTAGGCTTCACAGCCTAAAAAGCGGTTTTTCAGAGAGTCTAGGCGCGAATTTTGATTGAGCCGCTCGTAGACACTCGCTCAACTATGGGGACTCTAAGTTGAAATAATCAGGACTATTCATGTTTATGTTGGTGTTTTTCAATTTCTATCGTTGATAGTTTCTTATGATTACTTTCCCAAGTTGATAGGCCTTCAAGAACATCAAGAAATAAATTTTGTCGTTTAAAAAAATTGTTGTTCTGTTCAGTAATCTCTTTAAATATTTTACTTGTTCTTACGCTATATGCGAATTGAGTGTTATTGACAATTCTATTGGTGATTTGATCTGGTGTTTCCGAACTAATATCAATATTCAATTTTTTAAAGGCTGCTAATACTGCACCACCTAATTCATATTTGCGTCTGTTTTCCTCATTACGCTTGATTTGTGCTTCGGTAAGGGTTTTCCTCGATTTGTTTAGAACTTCGCGTTTATGCTCATTTTCGAGGCGTATACGGTCATTGAGAACCGCCTTATGGATTTTTTGATAAGACTCTAAGGCTCGCTCTAGTCTAAACCAGGTGTCTCGATCCTGATCTTGTTGGGCCAAACTTAAAATTTCAACTTCATTGTCCATTAGTTTTTGTTGGTTATGTGCTTTGAGTTTGATCTGTTCAAGTAAGATTTGGCGTTGTTGATATAGCACTCTATAGCGATCTACAGTTTTAAACTTTTTGAATATCTCTTCATCAAATTTTTCTGTAGATAATAATGAACTTAAAACATGAGATTGAATTTCTGTGAGGAACGGTAATTTTTCTAAAAACTGCTGCAATTGAATCAGATCTTCATTTGATAAAACTTTAGCAGGACGACCTCGTTTCACCATGATCAGCACCCCAAAAAACACATGAATCAGATATCAGTAGAGTAGCATATGGCGGCATGAATAAATTAAATAAAATGTGGGAACATTTT
Organism: Gammaproteobacteria bacterium RIFCSPHIGHO2_12_FULL_37_14; assembly: GCA_001801485.1. The sequence goes on along the minus strand of MGXV01000018.1, from coordinate 6,389 downwards.
ATTTAATTTATTAGCTCGTTTCCGTGTTTCTAATTCGATATAATTACTAACGCAATTATATCGAATTAGAAACACTTCTCCTCGTGCTCCGCAGGCCATTAGAGACGTAAGTTATTGATTTGTATCTATCAGAGTACTGTTGCTGCATTTTTGACATTTGTTTCTGCAATAGCGATCTACCGTTACAACATCAAAAATGTGTGTTGCTGCAAAAAAAGTGTCGTTACAACATCAAAAATAACGTGAGGGCTAGACGCAAATATGTTCTTCTGTAATCTTGAACACAACAGTAAAAATCCGCCCCAAAAAGGTGGTAAAAATAACAAGCCTAGAACGGCCAAAGAGCGCTTTCACTACATCACTCGAACTGCACAATTTGCACAACATAAAGATCATGTTCATGAACAACTTGAGTTTGTTTGCTCAGGTAATATGCCGAGCTTTGCCGAGGGGAATCCGGAAGAATTTTGGCAGGCCTCGGATCTGTATGAACGCAAAAATGGTCGAGTCTGTTCAAGTTTGGTGGTGGCATTACCAAAAGAGCTTACATCGGAACAACGTATCGAATTGGCAGAGCAGTTTATTCAAGAGTTTGCTGACCGTTATCAATATCCTTATAGCTGTGCTATCCATCATCATGTTGGTAGTCTAGGTGGTCAAGAACAACCCCATTTGCATCTGATTTATAGTGAACGGCATGTGGATGGAATAGAGCGAACACCTGAGCAGTTTTTTAAGCGTTATAACCCTGAACAGCCAGAGAAAGGGGGCGCTCAGAAATTAACAGCCGATGTATTAGGGATGGGCAAAGCACAATTGCAGTTGTACCGACAAAAAACTGAAGAACTCATTAATGACAGCTTACAGCGTTATGCACCGACCAAAGTGCTTGAAATTAGAGGGCTAAAGGTAGAGGTTCCGAATGAGGTGAGTTGTCTATCCAATGAGGATTACAATAAAAAATACGATACTAATCTGCAAGATGTGCCGATGATGAATAAGGCACTGCGGTTTGCCAAAGAAAGTGATCCAGTTCGCTATCAGCAAAAACAGGACATGATTGTAGAAATTAATCGGTTGAGAGCTGAAAATCGTTATGAGCTGTACAAACCCTACTATGAGGTAGAATTGAATAAGCAAAAGTTACTAGAGCAAGAAAAGCAGAAACAGACACAAGAAAAAACGAAAGGATTTGATGGTCCTAGTTTTGGATTTTGATAGAGCGTACAAAAATCTGTGTCAGGTAAACTGACTGTAGGACTGTAAATTGTGTAATGGTCCTTTAAAAGGACCATTCAGGGAGTCTAGCTATTCAATTAACAGTCTCAAAATTGCATAAATGCTCCATCAGGAAAGAATGCTAAAAAAGCGCGTTTAACGTCTTCGTAATCATCATATATATGTTGATCAAGATAATGCTGCGTCCATACCAGCGTTGCTTCTCGATCATCAAAGCATTTATTGACGTTTAAAAATAACCCCAGATTGTAAGATCTATTAATTGAGAAATCTTTAATGAGTTGAGTTCCAATTTTTCTACCGTTTTCAGAAAGATATAGATGATTGATCAAGTTTAAATTACCCATAGTAATGCCTCATTTTAAGGATAAATAATTAAAGGTACCTTCTTCATATGTCCTGAAAGAAGGATATGGGAGCATTTAAACACATAAATAGTGTGTTTATCACATTATTTATGTGTTTAAATGTAAATAAATGATCTGTGTTATACTTTTCCATCAGAACAATTCTGCTTTTAAAACTATGCCTTACGAAGAATTTCAAAGACTTATAGGTAAGTCTGGCCTTTCTATTAAAGAATTTGCAGCGCTTTTAGATATGAACGCGAACTCCATTACCAACTATAAAAAGAACGGTAAAGTGCCCACTACGATTGCAGTAATTGCGGTCATAATTTCAGATATGAAGGATGATGGTCTGGACTTTTATCCAATTTTTGAGAAAGTTCGAGCTTATCGTGATCAATAGAGTATTTGATATGAGCCCAATTAAAGATTTAATTGGGTCCTAGCACGTGCTGCTGCTGCATTTCGTAGATGAGATTTTATGTTAAATGAAAAATAGATGGTGCTTTTCTAAAAAGTTTTATTATTTCTTAGGTTTAACTTGGAAAGTACTGATATATCTACCTATTTCTTTACCATCAATAGAACGATTGGTTGTATAAGCTGTAATAATTGTAAAAAAGGAATCTCTACCCTTTGCAACATAATCCAAAATAATAACCCCAGAAGGAAGCATTGCTAAATAGAGCCCTTTTCTTTTATCTGTTTGATGATGAAAACTCCCTCCTTGGCCTAATTTTTTCACCAAAAATCCGAAAACATCAGTGGGGGGTCTTAAGCGATTAAATTCTTGACCATGATTTCTTAAAATATGCAGATAGCCAAATCCATTTCTACCTTTTGCATAGCCATTTTGTAATCTAATTGGAAGATCATGAGGAATACCTTTTATGGTATTGCCAGGAATTATAGCTAGATCGATAGAACCATTAATTTCCCAAAATAAATTCTGCTCTATTGTATCTTCTTTTATTTGTAAAACAGGTTGTTGCATGATTAGAAAGTACTTTTAAAAAAGGGAAAAGAAGATAGAATTTGACATTTCTCAGGGGAATGATACCCTAATAGATGAGTCTTTGCTGAAAGACGTTACATCGACCTTGACAACCTAGATGGTCAGATGAAAAATTGGTCAGCACGCTGTTGTCATATAAGCGTATAGAGCGAGGTGTAATACTAAGTATTACTAAGTTTCTAAGAATTTGGTTAATTCTTTCGAGCGTTAACCATTTAAGTTTTTAGATTACTTCGGGCGTCGTTCGGACTCATATTAATTAAAGGTCGCATTTGCGGCCTTTATTTTTATGCTATAAAAATAAAGAATTAGTATATTTTAGAGAGCTTTCTTATGGGGGAATGCCTATTGCAGAATTAAGGCATTTAACAGGAAGAATTGGGGAACTTTATGTAGCTATGATGACCTTAGGACAATTAGCTGATTCAGTTAATCAGAGAGGTTATGATGTAGTTTCCAGTACTGGACGGCTTTGTTGCACAAAGATATCATAACTATATGATTTTAAAAGTTTTGATTATTTTTTGATCCAAAATTAAATTTATTTAAATCAGATGCTTACATATTTATGCAACAAAGCCTTATTTTAAGGGATGTTATCAAGTGCTACAAAATTTTTTTGAAAAGAGTAGATTTTTAGTTATTATAGTTATTATAAATTGCATACTATCTTCTATTTTTTTATATTTATCAACTATATATCTTCTAATTGATGCAATAATTTTTATTATAAAAAATATATATGCAACTAATTTTGAAGTAAAAATAGTTGTTGTTAAATTTTTAAAAATCCTCGATGTCTCGTTAATTGCTATTACATTTCATTTAATTTCAGCAGGTTTTTATAAATTATTTATTCAACAAGCTATTTTTGACAATAGTTCTTTTCTTAAGACACTATCAATTAATAAGTTTCATGATCTAAAACTTATTATATTACATGTATCTATTATAGTTATAGTCATCTTGTTTTTAGAAGATCTTGTTGTTTTTGGTGGAACTTTAGCCAACTTATATGCTGGTATTTCTTCTAGCCTAGTCATATTAGCAATAATTTTTACTTGTAAGCTATTCGATAATGATCATCACAAAGACGATGAATAACTTAAATCGCAAGGACTCATTTATAATTACTCTTTTATTTGAGCATTTAATTGAAGTTAAGATTAGAGATCGTCATGTATTGAGAAAAAATGTCTGATTCAAACTTCACTAAACTCAAAATTGCGTCAAAGATTGCAGCTTCAAATAGGAATACTGTACTCTTTCTTTAATCAAAAAATCTCCGACAAACCCGGTACGGTTCAAGTATAAGCAGAGGAAAACTATGGACGTTCTATTTTCGAATTTTTTAGATAAACCTGTTTGGATGTGGATTTTCTTTATCCTTATTGTACTTGTCCTGCTTATTCTAGATCTTGGAGTATTTCATCGTAAGGTAAGAGAGATTGGTGTTAAAGAAAGCTTAGCACTATCAGCATTTTATATTACATTAGGTTTACTTTTCGGCGCATGGGTGTGGTGGTATCTCGGACCCACGGCAGGGATTAACTATGTAACCGGTTTTGTAATTGAAAAATCATTAGCGATGGATAATATCTTTGTCATTGCAATGATTTTTTCATATTTCTCGATACCAAGAATTTATCAGCATAGAGTCTTATTTTGGGGAATTATAGGTGTAATTTTTCTAAGAGCTATCATGATTGGCGTGGGCGCAACACTGGTCAGCCAATTTTCATGGGTTCTTTATATATTTGCAGCCTTTCTTATTTTTACAGGGATAAAAATGTGGCTAAGTGTTGATAAAGAATATGAAGTCGGAAATTCTCCTATTTTGAACTTTATTAAAAAAAGATTTCGTGTCACTGAGCAGCTTCATGCAGAGAAGTTCTGGGTGAAAAAGATTGATCCAAAAACTAACCAATTAACCTGGTTTATGACACCACTTTTTCTAGCCTTGATCATGATTGAATTTGTAGATCTGATCTTTGCAATAGATAGTGTTCCTGCGATTTTTGCGATTACGACAGATCCATTTATTGTTTATACTTCAAATATTTTCGCAATTTTGGGATTACGTGCTTTATATTTTGCCCTATCAGCAATGGTCGACCGCTTCCATTATTTGAAGTACGCATTAGCAGTATTGTTAGTCTTTATTGGATCAAAAATTTTTATAGCTGATGGATTAGGTATAGCAAAAATTCCACCGCCAGTCTCCCTTTCGATCACGTTCATCATCTTGTTTACAGGAATTCTATACTCTCTTTGGAAAACAAAAGATCAAAGTACTCATAGGTAAAAATTACAATCCTTTAAATAATTAATAGCTACCAATAAAACAGTGGCTGTTAATTATTCTGATTATAAGTTTTCCTAAAATTAACATAATACACCTTATACGAAATGCGTTATAATTATCTTTAGAAATCAATGCTGTAGTTACATGATTTTAGCCCACATACCCTCTGGTGGGCTTTTTTTATGATTTTTCACGTTCCACGCCTATTATTTGATCAATGTTCCACAACTTTGTTCATATCAGTTAAACAATCGTGGTTAATCATAGGGTCTAAAAAAACGGCTCCAAAAGCCTCTTTTCTCCGGCTCCTGTTCAACGTGCTCCGGTACGGGAATCCGCTTATTTTCCCTCTGCTCCAGAGTAGTCAATCCGTCATGTTTAGCTTCTGCTGTGTCAGGTTCGGGATCTGGTTTGACTATGCTGGGTTGCACTAATTCTTGATCGGTAAACGTAGTCATATTAGGTTTTGGGGCTTCTAATAGGCGTTGCATCGTTTCAATTTGGTTTTGATAGAAAGATTCCCGATCTTTGGCATCATCAAGCTGATTTTTCAACATGTCTATCTGCTGTCTAAGCAGTAAAACTTCTGCCGAATTTGGACTGTCTACTTTTACAGATTCTTTTACATCCTGTTTTTTGACGGGTTCCCCAAAAACACGGATTGCTTCCGCTAGATCAATCTTATTCTCAGAATTTTTACTTAAAATTCCTTTCTTTATGTTGTTGTAAATCGTTTGTCTATTGATGTTGTAGAGCTTGGAAAGTTCAAGAACTGTAAGGGTTTTCATCCTGTAAACCTATGCCTAAACTTGTAAAAATAGACTGTCTATTAGACTGTCTAATAGACAAATGATCAAGTTTAAATTTTAGGCAGATGCAAAGCCAACTTTTTGAAGATAAGGGAATAATTCTTCGAATTTTTGAGCGTCTTTAAGCATTTCTGCTATGCGGACAGCAAACTGTTCGAAGGTTTCTGTACCTTGAGAGTAAATGCTCATTTCAGATAGTCTAGAGAGCTTATTGGCAAATAGGTGACGTTGAGGATCAGTTATTTTTGAGAAAAAATCTGAGAGATTTTCATTCTTAATTTCTTTTTTCGAGGCATTTTTTTTCTGTCTAAAAGTGAACGAAAATCCTGAAATGGTACGTCCTTTCTTATGTTGTTCATACTTAGCTGTTATATCGGTTAGCTCATTTATTTGATTGAGTGCGAAATCTAAAACATAGGTTTTGAAATTGCTCATAGTTTTGTATTGGTGAGATTCAACGCCTAATTGCTGTCTAAAGATAGACAGATCAAACACAGGCGTCTTTCCTGCTGATCGCCATTGAATCAGCAATTCGTAGAGCCGAATAGCATAAGAACTGGTTAGGCGTGAAACCTGCTGTAACTCATATTTAGTAAAGTTTTCTTCTAGCCTAGTTATGAGAGGAACGATATCTTGAGTGAATCTTAAAAAGACAATGCCTGACTGAGCTTCAT
>MGXV01000017.1:7852-8243 GCA_001801485.1 Gammaproteobacteria bacterium RIFCSPHIGHO2_12_FULL_37_14 | reverse complement strand
GTTCTCAAATTTAGTACTGATTTATCAAAAAAAGGATTAGATAAGCAAGATTTAGATATTGTGTTTGTTACTTTAAAAAACTCTAATCATTCTACTTCCACGAAGATCCCAATTTTGAACGAAAGCTTTATTAGCCAATCGATTGGCTAATTCTATCCGCGTAAGCCATGGATCTATCAGAATAATGCGATCTCTTTCGAGATGTTTCACTAAACTATAATGACCAGCATCTTCATTCTATCATGTAATAAAGATAACTTCGCTTTTAGAAAGAGGCTCAATGAAATCCAGGATCTCTACATTCTCAATCATCTCACAAGAAAATCCGTAGTTTCTCGCTAGTTTCACTACATTAATCGGCGGCGTGAATCCCAAGTGAAAAGTTTTAAGT
>MGXV01000017.1:0-7812 GCA_001801485.1 Gammaproteobacteria bacterium RIFCSPHIGHO2_12_FULL_37_14 | reverse complement strand
AATATTTAAACATGCTATCAAAACAAGCTGCACCACAAGTGTAATCTAAAGATTGAGCTATTCTAAACTATATGGAATGAGATGATGGTGGATTCAACCAATAAATGCAACCGTCATTTTTTAGGTATATTTTGTAACCATGACAACCTCATCTGCAGAATAAAGGTTTTTAATTGTAGCAACGATTTCTACGCCTAAAGTTTTTTTATACAATTTCTGAGCAAGATTATCTGTTCTGGTTGTAACCATTATTGATTTTAAAATTGAATTTTGGGTTACTAAATATTCTTTAATAAATTTCAGCGAACAATTAATCAACTCAGTACCGATTTTTTTACCCTGAAAAGCCGGTAATACTGCTATTTGTTCTAACTCAACAACTGTTTCCTTTCTAAAACCACTTTTTTGTAGCCATTGGATATAACCAACAATTTTGTTCATTTCATCCACTGCAACGAACATCATAATTCTTGGGTAAGCATTAAAATTACAAGTTATCCATTTCCTTGATGCAAGTTGTCTATTAAATGCTTCACTATGCACAAAAGAAACATCTTTAATGTCGTCATTAGACATATGCCTAATTTTAATCATTAAATTTTCTCTTCTGCATTAACATATACCCAGGCATTTATTCCTGACTGAAGTTGTACGCTAATACGTTTATAATCTTCAACTTCGTACTCATCTGCCCGTTTTAATTCTTCTGAACTTATATTAAATACAAAACCCGCTATTTGATCTGTTTGACTTCCTGTAAAGGTAATAATTGGATGGACGGCTTCTCCGCTCGTTTCTACTACATTCTTATCTTTAATTTCCACCATAGATAAATTAAAAGCCGACAAAATATCTTGGTTACCTTTTAGTTTTCGTCCAAATGTAGCGAGTTGAACAGACTCATATCTAAGAGTGCCATAAGAAAATAATTTTTCAGTGTAAATATTATCGCTCATAATATTGCTTCCTTATTAAAAATTTCATTAGGTGTTTTATAACCTAAGCTTTTTCGTGGTCTATTATTTCATTTTTCTGAAATAACATCCAGATATTCATCTTTTACTTCACTAAAATCACTGCCCTTTCGTCAATATTTAAAAAAAGGTTCTGATTTTAACAATGTGACAGATGATGATCTTATCGCTATTATGGATAAACTGAATACTAGACCAAGAAAGTCATTAGGTTATGCAATACCAAATGAAGTTTTCAATGCGAGCCAGAGTAATTAATATGTAAGCAGAGCATTCTATAAACAAACTAATTTAGGAAGAGTTAATGAAAGCATTTCTATATATACTCGATACATTAGCAGATTGGGAAATCGGCTATATAATCGCTGAACTTAACAGCGGTAGGTTTTTTAATAAAACAAAAACACCGGTTAATCTTATTAAAATTGGGGATACTACCAAGCCCATCAAAACAATGGGTGGAATTATAATTACTCCAAATGAGAATATTAATAATATCGTATTTAATAAGAGTGACATATTGATTTTACCAGGAGCCGATACTTGGTTTGAAGATAGTAACAAAAAAATAATGAATCTTATCCCCGAGCTTCTAGATCAGAACGTGACAATCGCGGCAATCTGCGGAGCGACACTTGCTTTAGCAAAAAATGGAATACTTAATACTAGAAAACATACCAGCAATGATAAAGAATTTTTAAAAATGAGTTGCCCTGAATATTCAGGAGAGGAATTATACTTAAATCAACCAGCGGTTACTGATGGCAACTTGATAACAGCTACAGGACTTGCACCATTAGAATTTTCATATGAAGTATTCAAAAAGATAAATATAATGAACCCAGAAACTCTGGAAGCTTGGTATCAATTAAACAAGACAAGGGAAGCGAAATACTTCTATACTCTTGTGGAATCATTGAAATAGTGGGTTGCAGTTATTGGTTGAATCCACGGGGCTCTTTTTGGAAAAAAATCTAGTAATTCTGTTTACCGGATTGTATGTGCCCAGGGTACTTGTGAGTAGACCCACCGAATTACTTCGGTGAGCTCCTCTTAGAACCCTTATTTTGGCTAAAATCAATGCTTTCTTTTTGCGTATCTGTTTTTGAATTGCTGAAAATCCCCAATTGAGAGGCGGTAGTTATTTCTTGTTCTGAGGAAGAGAAACGGTTGTGAATATGCTTTTTTATAATCAATGGTAATTCAATAGCTTGACCTGATTTTTGATTTGTTAATACGACTAGTATGTTTCCTGTTTTTAATGAGATAGATAGAAATGCAGCAGAAGATTCAACATATCCTGTATGTTCTATTATTCCGTTTTTATAAAATTCTTGCCCCCACTTATTTAATAAGGATTTAAAATTAGTATCATTATTACTTTTTTCATAAAACCATTTTGCGAATTGTGCTAGTGATTTTAATTTTGCCCAGTGGCCTGCTGCTGGACCAGCAATTATATATGGAGGCCTATCATCTATTGTATTGAATATGGCATTTTTTGCTGGCATCACTTTAGAAAAATCATCGGCTGAAATACCTGCTTCTTTTAAAATATATTTATTTAACAAAGTTTCAAAATTCTGATGTGATAAATATTCTAATAACATTCCAATTATATTGAATCCCACATTGCTATAGCGGGACTTATTTATCATATCAGGTTCAGTTGGACCAGCATATTGAAGGAAATCACAAATATCATTTATTACCGGTAGTTTAGATTTTTGTTTTAGTGAAGTAGAAATAGCTGTCAAATATCCTAAATGATTTTTACTCTTATCATCAAGTAAGTAATCTGATAAGCCACCTTCGTGTACCATTAATTGATACAAAGTAATTTTATACTGGGTAAAATGTTCTTTTAATTTATTTGGTAGAGAATCTACAAATTCAGGGAAGATATCACAAATCGGTTTTACTAAATCACTTTCTTTAATTATTTTTTCTTCAATAAATCGCAATACCAAAATACCTGTAAATATTTTTGTTACAGAATGAATCGTATAATATCCATCTGCGAGTGTATTTGAGGACAATATTTCATCCCCTTCTTTTAATTCACAATTTGTATTACCAATATAAACAGAGGCAGATATTCCTTCATCTTGCATATATCTTTCTAGTTGTTCTCTGTCATAAGAAGTTATTTTATTAATTTGTACTTCATTGCCCTTGAGCTTAACACCTAATCCTTGCGCTACATCAATCATGATAGCTTCTGAGGGGGTAATAAACGTAGATATTAATATTTTGAAAGATTCAATATCATTTCTTTTAATACTATCATCTATAATCTCATCAATTATTTTTATTTGTTCTTCTGATTTTTCATATTTGATAAATCTTTTAAAAGAGCTGATACGATCAATCTCGTTAGATAAAACCCGTTTATTCCAGAATGCTGTTAATACCTTATCAACTATTGATGCATCGTTCTTTTCTTGGATTTCTTGCTCAGACCAACTACCTTTACTATTCATAAAATATGGACCCAATTAACTCTAGTATTTATAAATAATTATAGTTTTATTATACGAATATGGATTAAAGGAAATTAAATATCTTAATAAATATATTTAAGCTTATGATTTATTTAATTTATTCAATTTGAGGCACAGACCATATGTTGTAGGGTGATATTAGTTTTCAGAAAAAAACTGAGATAGGTGAAGAATTGGACATTGGAGATAACGACTATTTATAAAGAAATCTTGTCCTATAGAAGTATCGATTCCTTCAAGCAAATGATATTTATTCTAAAAATATGCTCTATTTTCTGTGCCAACTTAATTTCTAAATTATTTTCCCGTATTAATTATCTGTTCTAAGATGCTATTTTCCATTCGTTTAATGTGATCAGCGAAGTTTTAAAGTTAATAGGTGCGTTTAATATAGTTCCACCAGGAAATGAAAATTTCTTGAAAAATAAACTTATAAGCAAAATTAAATACGATAAAAGCAGTAAAGATAGCGTCTGTCGAGTCGGTTGTTTATTACTCGTATTAAAATCAAACAATCAAAGACCCAAATTATCCATCGCTTCTTTTTCATATGATTCATCTTCGGCTGGATATCGCAGTTTATCATCATAGCGCCCAGTTTCTTTTGCTAATGCCCAAATTAAACTTTCGCCAGCCGGTAAAGTATTTGGCGTTAATTTAAATATTGGGTCTCGAAATGCTTCGTCTGCATTAATCACTTTCCATCCTTTATCTTTAAACATTTGAATTAAATCACCTAAGAAAAGAGCGTTGAGTAAATTATGATGAATAAGAAGCGTATGATTCGGGCTTCTACCAAGTACCTCTATAGCAAGGTTGTCATAATACTGAGCGCGATTCCATATGTGTTGAAGATAATATTCTTTATAAGGTGTGATATCGGCATTTGGCTTTTGAGCTAATTTTTCTTCGAGACGTTTACTAATGTACCAGTCTGAAGCGTCAATGGTAACGCTTCCCATTTCATATCCATGTTCGCGAAGAAATTTTCTAAATCCATCACGCTTAGCTGATATGTCGCCTTCTTTTAAAAATGGAAAGCGAAATATTTTTTTAAAGTTAGAATATGGCTGTAATAGCTTCTCATTCTTCAATGTATCTTCTTCATAGTGTTCTTCGCTGACGTCATTAATACTTAAATGTGAGTAAGTATGATTACCTATTATATGACCTGCGTTATTCCAACGTGCTAACAATGCGCGTCCCTGCGGATTATCAACTTGCGCACCTTGAGCAAAAAGCACAATTTTTAAATGATTTTTCATTAAGGCGGACAGTATTTTTTTATCCCGAATTTCAGGGTTCAATAATGGCGTAGAATCAGAATTAGGATTGTCCATAGTAATAGCAACATTCTGAGCAAACGATATAGTTGTAAATGATGATAAAAAAATAAATATTAATATGAAAAAGGATGATAAAGATTTCATTTCATTTTCTCCTATATATCAATGAGGGTGCTGATTTGATCTGCTAATTTTATTTTATTGCCGCTCCGACGAGGTGTCACTCCTATACTTTAAGAGTCTGCCTGCGGATTGAGTGTGAAGAACGGTTGAAGCTTTGTTATCATGTTTTTGTATGCGAGTGATATATCAGGGTTAATATTGAAGATCAAAGAATGAACTGTTTTTAGGTTTATATTTATATCGTTACAAAATAAGGTGTGTTCGTTAAATTCGATCGCAGATTTTTCAATGACTTTTTGGGTTGCTATAGTTTTTTCATCAGCTTCAGGATCGGCTGCTTCTAAAAATTTTAACTGATACGAAGCATTGAATAAATTTGTAAAAATCTGTCTTACTCTTGGCATATGAAATAAATTAGTAATAATGGTTAGTTGCTTTATTTCGAGTGGATCAATATGAATGACTTTAGTAAAAAATGCATTCTGCAATGTATCTATTGATAATTCTTCTAATAAAAGTGTTTTCAGCATATCTGGATAATGATTCTGTACAAAATCACGCATAGCGCTTGCTTCTGAAGTAAAGTGCGACTTTCTGCCGCCACTTAAAATAATGTACGATGGGTATTCAGTATTAAGGAATCTTTGATAAGCTGCATCTATTCTTGATTTTCCCCACGGTAACATGGTTCCATCAGGAAGCTGGCCTGGTCCTAATATAATAATAGCGCTTAAATTCATTTTCATATTTACCACTTGTTTATCATTGCCCTACTCAACACTCAGTAATAAAATTTGATTCTACAGATTATATGTCTTTTCCTAATCCTTGGACAGTTTGACAACCAGGTAGCAAAATCATTACCAAAACATTCCGTAACATGATAAGCTCCATGCGAAGATTTCGCAGTAAAAATATAATCATAGCGTTAAATTTAAATGAGAGCAAATTAAAAACACTATAGAGATAAGTGCCATGCCAAAATTATTATTTTTTGTTGAAAAAACCCATCCGATTTTACGTGAAATAATACCGCCTGTGATGGATTTTAACGATCTGGAACTTCGTGAAACTATAAAAGATATGTGTTATTCAATTTTGCCGACTCAACTAAAGAATGCTAATGGTGTCCATGAAAGTGCGGCTGGTATGGCTGCAAACCAATGGGGAATCAAAAGAAGAGTATTTATTTTTACGCCACAAGGATCAGAGGAAGAAAAAAAATTAGAGGTAATGATTAATCCATTATATGTTCCTTACCTGCGCCCTAACGAAACAGAACCTAAAATGGTCGCGGCTTATGAAGGTTGTTTTTCTATTCCACTGACAGCTGGCATTGTTAATCGTTATGAAGCAATTACTGCTACTTATTATAATCTGGAAGGAGAGAAAATAGAGCATATGATGGAAGGATGGGAAGCCAGAGTATTTCAACATGAAACTGATCACTTAAATGGAAAACTATTTGATGGTAGGCTGGATAATTATTCTGGGCCTGAGTGCCTAGAACGTATTCTTTTTAAAGATACAGAAGAAATGAAAAACTATTGGATAAATACGGTAAAAGCTAGTCGTCGTAATGAGTAAGGTTCAATCAAATGCAGTTACATGACAATAGGCTGCACGGCTTGTTCAACTGTATATAGCCATATTGTTATATTGGTTAATTCTAAAATATGAGTTGAGCTATTGGTAATTTCGTTTAGATAGATTCTTTGATCAGCAGTAATATGTCCTATTTTATTATTAACTAATAGATCAGAATAACCAATTGTATTATTTAATGCGGTTCGCAATTCAAAAGATAATCGGTAAAATAATTTGCCATATTCAGCATAACTTGGCGTATCATTTGTCTTCAGTAAATATAATTTATCTATATCTTGAATTAACTGATGGATATCGTTAGCGCTTTGGATAATGTTTTCAACATAAATTTTTTGCTCGGCGGGCAGCTCACCAAATTTTCCAGCATAAAGCATTTGTGAAAATCCATTAATGTTATTGAGATATGTTTTAAAATCAAAACTCAATTTTTTTAAATAATTCATATCTAATAGCTGAATTTCGTCAATGGATGGAATTTTCGGCATTCGTACGGTTCGAATTTGTTTTAGTAAACTGATCATACTACCTAAGAAAGCAAATGCAAATATTGTTCGAATATAATTCTCTTTAGTAGGAAGCATTGCTCCTTCTGCTTTTTTAGATAGAGTTGTTAGCAATTTGTACGTTAAATTAGTAAGCGTTGTACCTGCTGCGAGACCAATTGCTCCTGGGGCACGGATACTAGGAGTGGATTCAGCAAATGGAGCTTCCACATTTGCTCCTTGTGATGCAAATATTGGTATGCTGTTGCTTGGCAAATTATTTACATTATTGTCAATGATAGGCGTGACATTCACCGTAGTCACTGAGTTTTCGATGGTGGAAACAGGAAGTATAGCTTGGATAGGAATATTAATAGGAACACTACTTGCTTCTGTGCTCACGACGGTTGGCAAAGCAAAAATGCTGGCACTAATGCCAGTTGGTTGCGTTAACATATAGTTTGCAGCTGAAGTTCCAACTAAACTCAAATTTCTAACAGTTATTGGAATACTATTTCCAACATTAGGAGTATCAAAATTTGCAATGTAGCCACTTGGATTAATGCTAACTTCATCACCAGTCAATACAGTAGATAAAATCGCTGATGTAAGATTTAATGTTGCCGTTGTTGATGAATCAAATGTTTTATTTTCAGCAAGTATTCCTGTGGCAATTAAGGTGGCTGGTGTAATGCTGCCGATATCAGCATTGCTTGTGGTGGCACTTAATTGATAATTACCGCTATCAGCGCCACTAATAGCCAGGCCTGAGACGGCAACATTGATATTATCACCGACATTTTTCGTGAGATAGCTACCACTGGCTGGATTGTTT
>MGXV01000016.1 GCA_001801485.1 Gammaproteobacteria bacterium RIFCSPHIGHO2_12_FULL_37_14 | reverse complement strand
ACTAAATGCGAACCTAAAAATCCAGTTGCACCGGTGACCAATATTTTCATTGAATGTTAGCCATAATTGTTATGCCTGACAAATTCGCATTTTGAGGTATGTAGAGTCAATTAAAATTAGATTGACCTCTTACGAATATCCACATTATTTTCGTATGTTTTTAACCAGGAGCAGCAGCGACAAGCAAATATATAGCTTGCATATGAAATAAATGGCGCTATTACAATGTCAATTATATAGTGGTTTCTTTGAAAAATAATGCTAACTAAGATAAGAATGGTAAAAATGGCAATGGTATTGCGTAATATGCTATTTTTCAACAGCAAAAAACAAAGTGCAAGTGTTGCAATATGGCCAGAGAAAAAAAGATCTTTGGTAATGATGTTGCCTCCATATGCAATTGGATCATATAGCGCAATATCGCCTATTGGCGGTTCAAGCGGTAATAAATATATGCATAGTATTCGCATAGAAACTATTAGAATATATGCAATAATACTTATTAATAGACGCTCAGGATGATTACACAGCCAAATAAAAGTAATCAGAATAGATGAATAAGTTAAAATATTAATTAAAGCGCTAAGATCATGCTGATTTAAATAGATAAGCTTTAATAATGGATCATCAATCATGGCGCCACTTCGATGTTGGATGTAATTAAAATATATAGGCAGTATATAGAGCAATAAAAATAATAAAATAAAGGATGAAGTACAAAAACAAATAAAGGTCAAGCGCCTTGATAAAATAAAAGACCAATTCATTGATTGTGTTATTTGTTGTGCCGTGTTGTCCATTTAACAACTCTCCGATATTGAGCTCACATTTTGTAGTGATACAGGTATTTTTTCTTTTATTATTTGTGCCGTGTATTGGATCTGTTCTTCGGTATGCAAACTGCTAATGAATAACCGGATACGCGCTTTTCCTTTTGCAACGGCAGGATAAAGAATGGGAAGAGCATATATTCCATGCTGTTTTAAAATAAGGCTCGCATCAAGTGCGAGCTTATCATCCACCAGCATAATCGGTATGATGGGTGTATTATTGCTTTCACCAATCGGGATTTCCGCATTTTTTAATAACGACAATAACAGATTTTGGCGTTGATTAAGTGTTGACAATCGTTCTGGTTGTAACTTCATTAATTGAACCGCGGCCAAAGCGGCGGCGGTATTAGCCGGTGTAATGCCAGCTGAATAGACAAATCCTGCGGCATGGTATTTTAAGTTTTCGATTAACTCATTTGAGCCTGCAATAAACCCACCACAACTAGCGAATGATTTGCTAAGCGTTCCCATCCAGATGTCCACGTCGCTAGGATGTAAATTAAAATATTCGCGTATTCCACAGCCTGATTTTCCAAGTGTGCCAATGGAGTGCGCCTCATCTATCATTAAATAGGCATGATAACGTTTCTTTAATTCGACAATACGCGGAACTTCAGGGATGTCACCATCCATGCTGAAAATGCCCTCGGTGACAATTAGGGTTTTACTAAACTTGTTTTGATTCTTGATTAGTAATTTTTCCAAGGTGAAATAATCGTTGTGTGGAAATTCGATGAATTGCGCGCCTGAAAATCGAATGCCTTGTAAGATGCTATTATGACAAAGCGTATCGTAGATAATTAAATCGCGCGAGCCAAAGAGATGAGTAATGACGGAGATATTGGTCGCATGGCCCGCGGAATAGACAATGCAATCGTCGGTGCCAATTAAATTAGCCAGTTCTCTTTCAAGTTTAGTATGCAATGTCTTGTGTCCGGAGGCAATTCTGCTGGCTGAAACTGATGTCCCATACGTTTTGATTGCGTTTATGGCGGCTTCAGTGACATAGGGATCGCCAGACATGCCTAGGTAATTATAGCTAGAGTAATTAATATATTGCTGCTTGTTTATTAAGATGAGGTTTGTTGCAAGACCTTCCACTTCCTGAAAATATATTTCCTTAGCTATTCCAGATAAAGGATGTTTCTCTGCAGCTACTAATGGCGCCCTGGCAATCGTTTGTGATGAGGTGATATTTACTTTGTTCTCATTTAGTATACTAAGCAATTCAGAGAAGGTAGAGAGTTGTAGTATGAAGGCCGGATCTATTTCTTTGTTAAACTCATTTTTTAAATCAGCGGCTAGTTCGACCGCAGTTAATGAATTTAATCCTAGCTCGGTTGGAGATTTGTTTAATTCGATTTCATTCAATGAAAATTGGGTTTGAACTTCTAACCATTTTTTTAACCACAGATAAATGGAATTACTCGATATATTTTCATTGTTGGAATTGTTTGAGATAACTTTTAAATTTTTAACATTTGCTTGATCCCAGTAAGCAACCGTTCTCAGTTTTTTGTCAATAAAGGCCTCGCGACAAGCAGAGCGTTGTATTTTGCCACTCGAGGTTCTTAGGAGGCTTCTAGGCTTTAATAAAACAATGCTATGCAAGGTGAGTCCATGTTCTTTGGATACCGCCGCTCGAATCTCTCTGAAGATTGATTGCACGTCTAAATCAGTTGCCGAATGCTGCGCGATTTCTTGTAAAACAACAAGCTGTTCTTCATCGTGTTTTTTGTGTGTGAATACAGCGGTAGCATAGGCAGGCAAACCGGAATAAGCATTCATGACCGTGTATTCGATATCCTGCGGATAGTATTTAAACCCGCGAATGATGATGATATCTTTTATTCTTCCTGTTACATAAAGTTCGCCCTCATGAATACAGCCAAGATCACCGGTACGCAAATACAATTGTTTTAGCGCACTGGATAAACTAACTTGAAATGTTGCTTTGCTTAATACTGGATTATCACAATATCCTAGTGCAACGCTTGGTCCAGTAATACATATTTCACCCACACAATCATCGGGTAGTAATGCTAACGTGCTGCTATCGATAATTTTTATATCGAAAGAAGAATCACTGCGGCCACAGCTAACCAATTTAGCGGCATTTTGTCTATCATAAGACGTCAGCGTTACTATCTTATTTTCTTTTAAGCCCTCATGTGAAACGGTGAGCGGTGTTGCCCATTTTCCTTTGGCAGAACCTGACACCATTAACGTGGTCTCTGCCAATCCATAAACGGGATAAATTGATTCTGGTGAAAAGCCAGCGGGTGCAAATGTATCGCAGAAGTGTTTAATCGTTTCATAACGAACAGGCTCCGAACCATTGAGCGCATGCTGCCATGACTTGAGATCTAACGTATTAATTTGTTCTCGGGCTATTTTTTTAATACAGTAGTCAAACGAAAAATTGGGCGCAAATGTCGTCGTGACTTTTTCGCGAGAAATCAGTGATAGCCAGCTAACGGGTGACTGCAGAAAAGTGAATGGTGACATTAAATAAATTGCTGAGTGTGCATAAGCGGGATAAATAATTCCGCCTATCAAGCCCATGTCATGATAAGGTGGTACCCAGGTACTAATGATCTGATGAGGTATATAAAAATTTTTATAAATGATTTCCACATTGCTCATGATATTGGCATGTGAAATCATAATTCCCTTGGGGTTGCCGGTTGTTCCCGATGTATATTGAATAAAAGCAATATCATGCGGTTTTATATTAATGGATTTATAATCGCTAGCTTCATCTTCGATGGTATCAACGTGAATAATTGACATCCCAGACGGACAGTCTTCGCTAATCGTTTTATTTGTCAGAATGAATTTTGCTTTTGCGTTATTGATTATCATGGATAATCGTTGATTATGGTGATTACGACGAGGCGGATAGGCTGGAATGGGGACAACGCCTGCGAATAAGCAACCAAAAAATGTTGTAATATAATCAAGGCCCGGTTGTAAAAGTAATAATACTTTTTCGCCATGACAATCCATTTTTTGCAAGTGGGCTGCGATTGACTTTGCTTTTTTGGTTAACTCAAAATAGCTCAGGTGTTGCAATCCAGATTTCGTATAAAAATGGTAAACAATAAAATGGGGATCTTCAATCGTGCGGTTAGCCAGCACTTCGGGCAAACTTATCCAGTTACTCATTCTACAAACTCACTCCATGCTATATAACTAATTCCAACTTTTAATCTAATGTTTGTCGGTAACGTATAATGCCAATCGAAACGACCAGCAGCATAAATAGGATGATCGGCCATAAATCCGGCCATATTTCAATAAAATTACTTCCTTTCAATGCGAGCGCCAGGTTAATTCGTAAGAAATGGGTAACGGGAAAAAGGTTTCCAACCCACTGGGCCCACTGCGGCATGCCATAAAATGGAAACAAGAAGCCAGAAAATAACACATTGACCGCAAAAAATTGACTCGTTAGCTCCATTGCATTGGAAACATCTTTTGATGCGACTGAAATGACTAAGCCGACTCCAAGACAAGATCCTATAAAAAATAAAGCGGTAAATAATAATAAGAATAGATTGCCGATAAATGGAACATGGAATATAACGTGAGCAATGATTAGTACTAGAATTAATTGTAAATAGCCAAAAACAATGTATGGGATCATCTTTGAGATGATCACCTCAAATGGTCTCGCCGGCGTCGTTAATAACCCTTCCATTGTACCATCGCCCTTTTCTTTAGCTAGAGACATGCCGCCTAGCATCATCATGGTCAAAGCGAGGACGATACTCATGAGACACGGAACAGTATAATATTCTGCGATTACCGATGGATTATAGCGTTGCTGAATAATGACATTAAACGCCGGTGGTTTTTTCTCAGCCTCTAAAACGCCTTGCATCTCAGTGGTGGTCACCCTCTCGATAATACCATCCACCGCGGATAAGGCACCTGTTACAGCTAAAGGGTTAGCACCGTCGGCCATTAATAAAATGTTTGGGTGATTACCACGTAAGACTTCTCTGGTAAAGCCCGGCTGAATTTTAAGGATAAATTGCGTTTTTCCTGATTGCAGCAACTGATCAGCTTCACTTTCTGTCTTCGGAAAGTTGTCGATGTCGTAATATCGGCTGTTTTTGAAGCTTTCTATCAAACTCCGTGTGAGCGGCGTATGCTCCCCAATCAGAACGGATGTATGCAGATGGCGTGGGTTGACATTGAACAGGGCCGCAAACAAGATGACTTCAACGAGTGGGAAAAGGATAACACTAACAAAGATGATAGGATCTCTAGAAATGAGGTACATTTCTTTAATAAATAACGCTATTATCCGATTCCAAGAAAATCTGCTTTTTCTATTCCCTAGGGAAATGATTCGATTAATCATCTATCACAGCTCCCTCACAGCACAACAACAAAGGTTTCCTTACGGCCGTTCTTACTGAAGTATTGCCTGTCATTCCAGACTGCTTGTTACCTAGAATGTGACGAGGGATCTCTCAGTTTTATGGAAATCCCTCACTACGTTCTGGATGGCAAGCAACTCTTCAGTGGACACTATTCTATTCAATAGGTAACGATGGATATCCTTAACAAAGATATAATATAATCAAATTGCTGGCAAGGAAGTTTAACCAAAGCGGCCGTTTCTAGCTCTCTAAAAAAGGATGTAGAGATGAGTATCATGCGGAAAATAGTTGGTTTGTTACTCGTCTTAGCAAGTTGGCAGGGGCAAGTCAATGCGGCTAATTTACTCGAGGTCTATCAAGAAGCGCAACAAAGCGACCCCATTTTCCAACAAGCTGTTTCAGAATACTACTCAGAAATACAAGGAGTTCCCATTAGTGCGGGTGCGCTATTGCCGAATATTATTTTAAAAATGGGCCCCTCTATTTCACGTGCGGGTTTATCTGGCAGTACATCCTCATTATTTAGCCAGGTTGGCACACCCGTTTTTGCTACCGCGCAATTGCCACCCCATATTACCCAAAAATCCTTTGGCTACGACTTAACTATCCGTCAAGTTGTATTTGATTATGCTAAATTTACTAGAGTCGCAGAACAGTTTTCCTACTCAAAAAAAGCAGAAGCAAAGTTGAATTCGGCCATACAAAACCTCATTATTCGTGTCACCCATGCTTATTTAAACATTCTCAAAGATACAGATGATTTGCAATACAGTAAAATTTCACGAACAGCATTTCTGCAAGATCTTTATCAGGTCAAGCAACAATATAAAGTTGGCAAGAAAAAGGTGAGTGACTTAGATGCAGCTCAAGCTGCCTATGATTCAGCAGTTGTGAATTATCTTGCGGCGGAAAACACGTTAGACAATGATATTGAAAATTTACGCGTTATCACCGGTCATTATTACCCTAGTTTAGCCGCATTAAATAGCAATATACCGCTTATTAGTCCGCAGCCTAACAACATTAATACCTGGGTAAAGACAGCTATCCAGCAAAATTGGTCTATTAAAGCATCAGGTTATGCAATGGATGCTTCTCGTCAAATCATTAAAAAGCAGTTTGCTCGACATATGCCTATTGCTACGCTTGAGGCCACCTACTTTCGTAATTACACCAACACGATCAACCGCTACCAAAACTCTGCTTTAGGCGAAGGCCCTGGCCAACAAAAAGAACGGGTGATTGGATTAAAAATTGCTGTACCTATCTTTGAAGGTGGAAGCGTCACTGCAGAAACCAGGCGGGCATTCTATAATTTCCAAACCAGCCAACAAAAATTAGAGCAAAGTATGCGTGACACCATTAACAGCACTCGTCAAAGTTATCATGGTGTTCTTTTAGGGATAAGACAAATTAAAGCGGATGCACAATCGGTTAGATCAGCACAGAGCTCACTTGCAAGCATAGAAGCTAGTTATAAAGCTGGGACAAGTACTCTTTTAGACGTACTGAATCAACGCAAAAAAGTATTAGAAGCGCAAACTCAATATGCGGCGGACCGCTATAATTACATCAATAATTTACTTAATCTAAAGAAAGCGGCTGGTACACTCAGTTTTGATGATCTGCATGTTGTCAATGCATGGTTAGGCAAGACTATTCAAATTGCACAAGCTAATGAATGAAGGATGGGATCAGGTTTGCTGATTATTTCTGGCGTGAAATTCCTATTATGACACTGCTTATCATTTGCATCTGTGCGTTTTTAGCTTCATTGCTAACGCTTTATTCATGTTTTGGGCTCGGGACATTACTCATGCCTATCATCGCTATTTTTTTCCGGTGGCAGTGGCAATTGCTACCACGGCCTTTGCACATCTCATGAATTTTGCTTTATTTCTTAGGAATATTACTGTTGGCTGACATTATCTAACTAGTTATACTATTTCTTTCTAGGGAAAGTCATTTGATCGTGGGAGCAGTTTTATGATTATTACGTATTTGAGCGAGAAAAAACTAAAGCCTGAAACAATAACCATGGATAACCAAGCCGCGCTAAATTCAGCACTTTGGGTCGATTTGCTGAATCCGACGAAGGAAGAAGAAGTTTGGGTCGAAAGCACACTTTGTCTTGACATTCCAACGCGCGAGGAAATGCAGGAAATCGAATTATCGAGCCGGCTATATGAAGAAAATGGCGCACTGTTTATGACTGTCACCATGGTTGCTAAATCAACCTCACCAGAACCCACCAGTGATGCGGTAACGCTGATCTTAACCAAAACCAAATTAATCACGGTTCGATATATTGAGCCACATTCATTTTCGTTATTCACCTCTTATATGGCAAAGCTTCCTTTACAGAGTCACAATGCTAATGCGTTACTGGTTGAATTATTGGATGCTTCTATCGATCGATTAGCAGATATACTGGAAAATGTATCATCGCAACTAGATAATTATTCCAATGTTATTTTTCATTCTGAGTTAAATGAAAAATATTCGAAAAAAACGGATTACAAAACACTTTTGCAACGGATCGGTGCCAGTGGCGATTTGAATACTAAAGTACAAGAAAGTTTAATCAGTTTTAATCGCTTGATGATATTCTTTGGAAAAAAATATTCATCCGAATTTGATTCGAGCATTCAATCAAAATTAACTATGATAGCGGATGACACTAAATCATTAAAAGATCATGTGACCTTTCTCTCCAATAAAGTCAATTTTTTACTTGATGCAACCCTTGGCATGGTCAATATTGAACAAAACAATATTATTAAAATATTTTCGATTGCTGCGGTCATTTTATTGCCGCCCACGCTTGTCGCGAGCGTGTACGGCATGAACTTTGAATTTATGCCTGAATTAAAATGGCATTGGGGCTACCCGTTTGCCATTATGCTGATGCTGATATCAGCTTGGCTACCGTATAAATATTTCAAACTGAAAAAATGGCTATGATGTTTTCCAAGCAACAAGAGGATGATGTGATAGAGGGCAAAGAAAATAGGATACAAATATCTCAACACAAAAAAAGA
>MGXV01000015.1 GCA_001801485.1 Gammaproteobacteria bacterium RIFCSPHIGHO2_12_FULL_37_14 | reverse complement strand
AGCCACCGCGAAATTGCGAAAAAGTAGCGGCCTAGAAATGGGAATCCCGGTCCTTTAGGGCGGGGAGGATGTCAACAAACTATCTCAGCCATCATGCAACGTGCGCTGCCTCCACCGATGGTTTCGAAGAGGACGGAATAACGGGCTTATCTTTTGCACATTTCGTCCTAAATTGTGCTATTATTCTCGATCATGGCGAGCAAATCTATCACCATGCTAACTCAGGGCGCTAGCCAAAAAAATTATAACTGGTTGTAAAATATGCTTAATTTTAGGTTTCCGACTAAAATAAAATTGAGTTTCCCCATCATTGTTTTCTCGCTTGGAAAGGTCATTTCGGCGACGGGACAAACCCTGTTCGGCATGAAGCACGCGCTCGCCTATATCGTAAAGAACAATCCAATCACCTTAGTAGGCCTCATCGTCATCGGGATTGCTGCCTTATGTTCCTTGTGGGTCATGTTAGTGACCCGTGTACCTGCCATATCAAGGCAATTAAGACCAAAACCAAAAATCGATAGCGTATTATTGAATTCAACGGCAGAAGTTGCTAGCAGTCGTCCTACCAAAATGATATCGAGTATTAAGTATTTTTTTATCTTCGCCAGTATATCGTCAGGCATTTTTTCAGCGCTCGGCGCTTATCTTGCCACCATAACACTCAGTAATTATCTTTCTATGTTTTTTGCGGCGAGCAATCATCAGCAACAAGCGACGCTTTGGGTGCAACTTGCGGGAAGTTTGACTGCGGTTTCAACCTTTATTTCATATTATTCATTTAATTTTTATAAATCGAGACAAAACCTTCACAAGCTCGTCGATAAAATCGAAAATAAAAAACGAATTAATTGGCAAGATAAAAATATCGTAAAGACGATGCTTGTTTCGTTGGCGAGCTTAATAAGCACGCCTTTCCTCGCTTACTTTTTAACAAAGCATGCGCTGCTAAGTTTACCTTACATCCATTTTTTACTCTCACCAGCTACCATACAACTCATTGCACTTTATGCCGCCATCGCCGGCATTATTACTAGTTTTATTACAACGGTACCTGCGGCATACCAGTATTTTGTGAAAGAGAATGCAGAAATTACGTTGTATAGTAAAAAGGAATTATTTTTATTGTATGGCTTTACCTGTATTGCCGGATTGGTTGATTCATCCGCCAATGGTTTAAGTAATTTTATTAGCGTGATTGAAGTATCACACGATGTGTTTAATGCCAATATGTACGGCAAAATTATTTTGTTCGCGTTATTGTGTGGTATTAGCTCGGCTTTACTGACAGCTGCGTTTTCGGTGAGACAGGGATTTCATGATTATGTGATTGAGTTAAAGCGAAAAAGAAGCGGTAATCTTGGTAATCACTCAATGACCGCTTCAGCGTAATTTATTGCATTTTATTAAGTTGCTTCACAACCTCTTCCAATGCGTAACGTACCCGATCATTTTCTGGATTTTGAACATCGCGTTGCAAGTCAACAAAGTATTTTGAAAAGGCTGAATTTTTATCTTTTGTATCAATGATCAGCTGCCCTAGGGTTTGATAAGTCCTTTGCTTCCAGGGCAATGAAAAATCGTACTGCTCATGCTGGCCGTCATCAGAAATAATCAAGCCGCAATAGCCAGCCTGTTGATTATATAGTTGTTGCAACGTTACCTTAAGCAAGGGATCGCTAACCAAATCAAAACCGGGCGTCCATTCATATCTTTCAGTATCATTTGCAAAGACTCCACTCCTTGCTGCACATTCAAAATGCGGTCTGCCCGTTTGCATAAGTGTACTAAAAGTGCCAGCGCCTTCATGAACTTGCGGTAAAATATTATCTGCTGTGTAATTATAAATTCCATCGAAAACATTTTTTGGCATAGTACCCATCGATAGCAACAGTATTTGTCCGGGTTTTACGGTTTGCAATGTCGTGATGGTCGCGGGATCTTCGATATCCGCTATTGATACGGATTCTTCCAGTTTAAGCTGATGAATTGCTGCGCGCGCATCGACTGCACCTGCTATTTCAAGATCACCCCAATGCTTACTATGGATTAATTGCAGTATCGTCTTCGCATCATTGATATAATTATAAAAAACAGCGATGACGATAGGCTTTTTTAAATCGGCGGGACCCATCAATTGGGCGTATCGTGCGCCTGCTATCGTTTGCAATATATTACTCGCCATAATAGGAAGATTATAGTGTCCTGCTGTATCTAATTTAACGGTATAGCCATAAATGAAAATAACATTATAAAGTTGATTATCTATCCCATTAAGAAACGTTTTTAAAGCTGGTTTTTGCAAACTGAGTGCTTTGCCTTTAGGATCATTTTGTAAAAATTGTTTTGTTTCTTCATAGCTAGGAACAGGTATAATGAAATACTTTCGCGCGCTGCCATCCTGCCAAATTTCAGTTGGTCTCTCTTGATCTTGTGTCAGGGTTGTAATGAGTGTCTCATCATTAGTATTCCCAAAATAGGGCATAAAATCTGCAAATGTATTTGTGTTTGCATCTTCAATCTCACATGCGAGCTGTGACTTACCTAGGTTAAAGCCAAAATCAACGCGTTCGATTTGGTGATTATCGAAAAGTTTCGAATACGTATTTTTCTCAATAAATTTAATGTGATTTATCTCATCCGTATAAACCTCAGGAATGGTTGCGGGTAAATTGAATACCGTGCTGACCGCATTCATGACCCACTTATCATAGATCACTTCAAAATTACCTTGGTATCCTAGCTGACGCAGGTGGCTCATGACGTTAAATGCGCTAGCCTGGTCACCGAATCCAGGGCCATTACTGATACAGACGCGGATGAGTCTTTGCTTTTGTAGAAAGTCTTCAATGGATGAATAAGGGGCGCTTTTGGCATGGCTGACCGGCAAGAACACGAGTGCCACTGTCAGGATTGCAAGCAGATTGATAGCTAATCGCTTGAATGATATGGTATTTATATTATTCATGTAATGCTGCCCTGTGTGTTTAATATGCACATACTAGTGGGTAAGCGTTACGTTTGTCAATTTGAGGTCCGTCCCCATCCTGGTCAAACAAGCACTTTACCATGTTCATTGATAGCGGATCAGATAGATTGGTATGCTATATTGATTTCTTATATTGGCGTACCAACATTAATGACGAACTAACCCTTATTGGCGATTAAGCTCTTTTTTCGTTAGCCAAATGAAAATATCTTCAAAGCTTGGTTTTGTTTTTTTCCAATGGTAACTTGCTACCGCCATAAAAGGTTTTAAACTATTTTCTAATTTCTCAGCGTCTGATCCACTCACATGCAGTGTGCTGTAAAATGTCGTGACTAAATCAACGGTGGGTAATACTTCTAATTGTTTAGTCAATAAAGGTAGATTTGGACCGGTCACTTCCCAAGTGATTAAGTTCACTTGGGAAATTAATTCAGGGATTGTGCCATGCGTGATAATTTTTCCTTTGCCCATATAGGCAATGCGCTGGCATCGTTCAATTTCATCCATATTATGGGTACTTAATAAGATGCTAGTGCCTTCTGAAGCCATGGTATGGATTAGCTCCCAAAAATCGCGCCTAGCATTTGGATCAACACCCGCTGTAGGTTCATCTAGTAACAATAACAAAGGCTGATGTAATACGGCGCTTGCTAGCGCAAGACGTTGCTTCCAACCAGCCGATAAATTACGTGCTAATTGATGTTGTCGCTGGGTTAAACCCAATTTTTCCATAATGTTAGTGACTAATTTCTTTCTATCTTTTAAGCCATAAAGTTGCGCTCGAAAATTAAGATTTTCTACAATAGATAATTCTTTATATAAACTGAATTGCTGCGTCATATAACCAATTTGTGATTTAATTTTTTCAGTTTCATGCAAGATATCAAATCCCATGCAGTGGCCTTCACCGCTATCAGGGGTTAGCAAGCCACAGAGCATACGTATGGTCGTAGTTTTACCTGTTCCATTAGGTCCTAAGAAACCAAAAATTTCACCACGGCGAATTTGTAAACTCAA
Source organism: Gammaproteobacteria bacterium RIFCSPHIGHO2_12_FULL_37_14 (assembly GCA_001801485.1). Next base: position 4,347 of record MGXV01000015.1, on the reverse strand, counting down.
GTCAACCACAGCGGGTTGATTTTTAAATGACTTACTTAAATGCCTAACATCGATAATCCAATCTATAGTACTCATGGTATCATCCGATATAAATGTAGATTACACGAACATATCAAGTATGATCATGGCGATTTTGTCCTAGTGGTTTGTCGTAAACACGATAAGATTTATAGTGCTTCGCATTCATTAAATGCAAGCCAGTTTGCATGGGCTTATTGTCTTCTAATATCCATGAGCACTCATGAAAGCGATATCCTAATGGTGGGATTTTTTCCGCGAAATTGTTATAAAGTAGCGCGCCTAATTGTAAATGTCGAAATTTAGATTTAACGCCTAAAAGTGGTATGCGGCCTTGATTAATCGATTTCTTGTTAATTGTCGTATCCCATAGCAATCTAAGTAAGCCGGTTGGAAATAATCTACCACTACGATTTTTTACTAATACCTGATTAAGATCAGGAATAAACACGCCAAATGCAGCTGGTTCACCCTTTACCTCAACAATCCAAATTGATTGGGGAATGAGTAGCGATTTCATTTCTTTCGCTAGATGAAAAAATTCTTCGCGGCTAGAAGGCACAAATCCCCAATTTTTTTCCCAAGCTTCGGTGTATATTTCATACAATGTTTCGACTTCTTTTGAATATTGCCGCCTATTAATCGGCCTGATAACAATGCCTTCAGCATCACGTAACGCATCACCTTTCTTTTTCAATCGGGAATGAAATGTAAGTGCCTGTGTATCAAGCAGCCAGGCTTGCATGTCCTTTGCTTTGTGGTGCCCCAATTGTTCAACTATTTCTTGATAGTATTTGGGATTTTGCGTCATCATGAAGTAGGGCTTGCTGTCAAAATTTGAAATTTGCAATCCGCATTCATGATTGAAAGATGGATTTGCAGGGCCGCGTAGTATGGTCATCCCTTTGGCATTGGCCCATTCTTCCACTGCGTGAAATAAATGTTTGGCTGTCGCAAGATTATTTTCAACTTCAAAAAATCCCCAAAAGGCAAGTTTTTCATGATGAAACTGGTTGTGCATCTTATTCAAGATACCTGCTATCCGTCCGACTGGCTTTTTATCTCGATAAGCAATCCAGCATTGCAGATCAGCATGTTTATAAAAAGGGTTGTTTTTCACATCTAAATTTTGTTTAACCATTAATTTTAGTGGTGGAACCCAATTTGGATTATTTTTGTGTAAATCCCAAGGCAAATTAATAAAATCATTAAATTGTTTTTTATTTGTAACGGGTACAGTAATGACTGTCATATCTTTTCCTTGCATTTATCTGCTAAGTAGGTGATTAATTTCCATTATATTTACTTGATACAACAACGGGTTGGCCGGGATGTAATTCGATCATGTCGATTCGTAATGGCTTTGCTTCCACTCTAAAGACCAGTTCAGTACGTGTTTGATCGCTGTAAATAACAGGAGGTGTATATTCGACGTTTGATGATATATAAGTGAGTATCGCTGGAATAGGCTGTTGGCAACCATCACATTCAATCGTTACTTTTTGTCCTAACTTAAGAGAGCCTAATTCCTTTTCTGAGACAAAAAAAATAGCTTTTATATCGTCTGGCGCGAGAAGCGAGAGTATTGGTTTGCCAGCAGGAGGCAGTTCACCTTCGAGAAAATAAGTATCGAATACCAAACTATCTTTAGGCGCAAGCAAGGTATTTTGATTGACATGCCATTGTGATTTCGCAAGTGCTGCTTGTGCTGCTACTATATTTGCATCTGCTTTTTCATCGGTGGCTTGGGCCTCAATATAATTTGTGTGACTCTTGTCAAATTCACTGGTATCAATAGCATGCTTATTGATTAATACAAGATCGCGTTGGTAATTTGTTTGTGCCAGCTCAAGCGCAGCTTTGCTATGTTTTTTTCCAGCAAGCGCTTCGGTGAGATTTGCTTTTACTTTGTTATATTCATCACTTTGTGGTTGCTCTTCAAGGACGACTAACGGCGTATTCTTTTTTACATATTTTCCCTTTGTGACAAACAGTTGTTGAATGATAGCTGAATTGTTGCTTGAGATGTAAGTTAGTTTTCCTTCGTTATAACCTTGCCATCTTGATTCATGGGGTTTGCAACCTACAAAAGATAGAATGGTGAAGACTATGATGATAAAGTGCGAGGCTTTTAGATTAAATCCTTTCATTGTTTAATTCATCCTTGAATTAATTTACTTAAAATATTTTTTAATAAAATTAAACCAGCCTTGACGAGAGCGTTTTTCAAGCTTGATCTCCGGTGCGAGGTCAACGGAAAAATCAATAAATTTCTCATGATAAAGTTCAAGGACCAGATTAATAATCGATGACTTAACTTCATCATTTGTACTGAACTTGTCGATTACATCTTGCAGTATATGCTTACCATCTAAATTATTCCATACTTCTATCTCAATGGGCGATAAACAAATGGTAGCGCTTGTTTTTTTATTGCGGAGAGTGTAAATGATATCATTACCGTTTTCTTGCTTTTTCTCGACGCTAATATGGGCTACATGTTTTGGATGATAACGCGATAATAATAAAATAACGGTAGAATCCACGGCGCGGGTATCATTTTTAAAAAACTCAAACAAAAAATTTTGGTCTAATGCCAATAATTTGCATTCTGTTTTGGTGACGACAGAGGCGTTTCTTGTCTGTGATTTCGTTAAAATCGCGGCTTCGCCAATAATGGCTGGTGGTTTTAATTTGGCGATTGATTCATCATGTTGAGTGCTTACATTTTTGCGAAAAATTTCTATTTCACCCTCTTCTAATAAGTAGCAAATATCTCCTGGTTCTCCTTCACGAAATAAGACGTGATTCAAGGGTAACTTCAGCTCCTTAATGTTACTCATGATGTGATTAATGGATTCTATATTTAGGTTTGAAAAGGAGTGTATGCTTTTTATTAGATTGATTCTTAAAATGATATCCGCTGACTGGCGAAAGTTAGGATATAAGCTGCCAGATTGCTCCATAAATTTATTAAAATCTTTTAGGCCGATACCAAGCAATTTCACTTCGGTTAGTGCGGTCACCGTTGCTGAGCGAAGTTTATTTCGCGAAAAAAAGCCAGTTTCCATTAAGCCAATCGCTTCACCTTTGCTAAGCTTTGCCAGCAATATATCTTCTTTCGAATCAACTTTATTCGAGGTACGGGTTACCTCAGCGGTTCCTTCTTCGATCAAAAAAATACTATCGATCAAATTTCCTTCTTTTACAATAATCTCACCTTTGGGAACGTAAATTTCATACATTAAATTGGCTAGTTTGCTGATATCATCTGGGGTTAGTAAAGTAAAAAAAGGATGTGATGCGAGAATATTTATCCGGATTTGTTGGACTAACATATCAAAGCCATCCTGTATGTTTATACCATTTGTATGTTAACTGCAGGCCTTCAGTCCATTTAACTTGAGGCAGCCAATTCAACTGCTGCCTTGTTAAGGTGCTGTCGCAAACCCAATCAGTTTGTTTTAGTTCCTTTAGTTTATCCAATGTCAGCATTTGTGCTTTCCCTGTATAATGGCCATACTGCTGCGAGAGATATGCTGCAAATGTCATTACTGATGAAGGGACTGATACTTTAAGGCGTATACGACCATTAATAGACATAGTAGCTTCTAATGCCATATGATGCCAAGTGTTAATAGTCCCATCGTCTAGACAATAAATATTTACATCCTGACTTGGATCAGCCAACGCCTTCATTAAGGCGGAAACTGCATCTTTCACGTATATTATGCTTAATTTTAAATGACCGCCAAAGGGAAGCAAAATAAATCCATGCTTGGCTAATTTGAAAAACCATAAAAGCTCTTTATCTCTCGGTCCATAGATTAATGGCGGGCGAATAATGGTGACTGGAAAGTAGTGATTATACTGCATGACCTTCTGTTCAGCAGTAAGCTTACTTAAACCATAGCTGCTGACTGGGCACTCAATGAATGGTGTCATTTGCGATTCGTTAGAGGGACCTCTCGCAGCAAGGCTTGATACAAACACAAAACGTCTCAGCTTTGATCCGTATTTTTTAGCCGCTTCAAGTAAACCCACCGTTCCTTCGGTATTGATCTGATAATAGCTATCAACTGATTTTGCTTTTGTGAGACCTGCGCAATGGATGATAGCGTCAACGTTAGATACAGCTTGGCAAAGACTATCAAAATCACTCAATAATCCTTCAATTAATTCAATGTTATTCATTAGATTAAATGGTAGCTTTGCTGATTTATTTCTAACGAGGCAAATGACATGGTGATCATTATTGGCTAATTCCTCAACTAAATGCGAACCTAAAAATCCAGTTGCACCGGTGACCAATATTTTCATTGAATGTTA
>MGXV01000014.1:1342-11881 GCA_001801485.1 Gammaproteobacteria bacterium RIFCSPHIGHO2_12_FULL_37_14 | reverse complement strand
CTTTACTTGCTGAATAGGCAACAGCACCACCAACGCCACGTATAGCGGCAAGCGATGAAATAAAAATGATTTTTCCGTAGTGTTGTTTTTTCATGTATGGAACGACTGCTTGTGAAAGCAAGAAAGCACTTTTGAGATTAACATTCATTGTAAAATCCCACTCATCTAATGTGTGATCTTCAAAATCTTTAAAGATCAATGTCCCAGCGTTGTTAACCAGAATATCGATGCGATGATATTCTTGAATAATTTGCTGAACAAGATTTTTAATCTCATCAGGCTTAGTAATATCGCACACCATTGCTTGCGCTAAGCCACCTGCCTGTTTAATTTGGTTGGCTACTTCAATTCCTTTTTCGGGATGATTTTTATTGACGATAATTACTATTGCTCCTTCTTTTGCATATGCACGCGCAATAGCGGCGCCAATTCCTCCTGAACCGCCAGTGACGATAGCAATTTTGCCATTTAGTTTCATTACTTGTCCTCCATGAGGAATTATTTTAAGCAATCCGATATAACAAACATAGAGGTCCGGCTGGAATCCAGGTAAAAAAGTATCAAATGTCTAATTTTTTCCACTTGCAAGATACATTTTTGCACCACCTATTAAATACTCATCATTATGTATTAACTCTTTTAAGCGTGTAGTCATAATATTTAAATCTGTTTTTGATGCAAAACCATAGTCAAAGTAACTCTTTGCCCATGCTTTGCTTTTTAAAAGCAAGTAATTGCGATTATTACCAAATAGTATTGGTTGGGCAATTTTTAAGTTTATAAAATTGAAGTTTTCTTTCCGTAAATAACCATATAATTTTAGCCCAATACAAAAATCCATTTCTTTTTTGCCTCCTGTTGCACAAAGTAGTTCTGTATCTTTACGCAAAGCTTCATGTTCCGGATAAGAAAACCAGGTTGAATTATCAAGCTCGGCTATTATCAAGCTACCCCCGGGTTTTAAAAGGCTTTTTAATTTTTTTATGGCTGCCAAAGGATATGATAAATGAATAAATAGAAATCTGCAAAAAACTAGATCAAAAGACTCTTTAATTTGATTAATTTCATAAATATCTGCTTTGTAAGATGAAATATTAGCAACATCTTTTTCTAAAATCTTTCTGTTAAGAATAGCTAACTGCTCATCACTTCTGTCAATGCCAATAACTTTTCCTGTAACGCCCACTTGTTCGGCTAACCACAAAGTAGCATTTCCGGGGCCACAACCAACATCTGCAATTTTCAGCCCCGATTTAAGTCCATTTTCAAATAAGAAATCATAGCAAAAAGGATCATATATGGATCCTAGCATTGTCATACGCTCCAAGTCGCTTTCACCAACAGGAAGGGAATAGTTTTCTTTATTGTGTTTTATCATAAATGCCTCAACATTTTTTTAAAATTTTTATTAGTCTAAAAAACAACTCTCAAACTTGCAAATTAATCCAAATTAAGCAGAAACATAGTTCCTCTGTTTAGCTAATTTTTCCATACCTTTTCTACTTGACGAGCATCATAAAAAAGTTCAATTTTTAAGATTAACTTGTCATGAAAAGTCATCAATACTGCTGATGATACATTTCCTATAGGTGCTGGGAAATTCACATCATACGCTAACATCGCTTGGTCACCCGAGCTGAATTTTGCTCGTATAGTAAGCGCGTTAAAAATAGAAATCGCTTTAGTAATTGATTCTAGAAGGGCTTTTTTCCCTATTGCATCAGCAAGAGGTGCGATGAGTTCAACATCTGGATGTAAATATTTTTCCATTGCGGAAACATTCTTTGCTGCCATTGCAGTGTAATAATCTTCAGCGATAGATAGATTAAAATTATTCATAAATTAACTCTCCCCATACATTTAATTGTCTCATGATGAGGCATGGCTGTTGTTAAAGCAACTGTTATGCTAGAAAAATCCTTATGGGTTGTGATAGTTGAACGCGCCGACAAAAAAGGATATGCGGTTGCGCGTGCTGTGTTTGGTGATGAACCCACTGATCCAGAACTTTATGATTTTATTTCAAGTAATTTTTATCAGCTTAAATTTACTGAACCTCAAGATTTCAAGCTTCATCAAACGTAAAAATCCCAAACGAATGTTACGTGAAGTAAAAAAAAATGGAAGCAGAAAATTAAAGTTATCAAAAACCACCCGAGCACAAGAAGTGTTAAGGCTAGAACTAGAAAAAAATAGCATTCCATCGTACCAATCAGATTGGTCATCCCTAATATTATTTTCACCACAAGAAGAACAACCAGAACATAATTATCCTCAATTAAAAACTAAATGTGAATTAAGTTTTACTAATACAAATTCTGAAATGTCTAATCAAATAGTTGAAGAAATGGCGGATTATCTTAAAATTAAACTCTAATAATTTTTTTAAAGCTAAAGCTTTAAGGGGATGGCTTAATCTAATATCATAGAGTTTATTGGGGATGGCGTGGCTTTAAGGTTATTCAAGATAAGTTGTATCACCGATAAACATTTTACTGGGTTAATATATAAAATGAATTTAGATGAACAAATTGCGAAAATTGCGAGCTTAATAGGTGATAAAACCCGATCGGCTATCTTGATAGCGTTGATGGAGGTAGGGCATTAACTTACTGACTTTATTGATAAAAACTTTATCATCTATATTTGACTATACTTATTAATACCCTTAATTTGAGCAACAATAAATGGCAAATACGAGGCCAAATTATATTGAGCAAATAGAAAGTGCTGCAACGCCTGAATATAAAGCTCCTTTAACTAAAGTGCTTTGGAATCATGCGCGTGAGCATGGGACACCCCTAATAATGCAAGTCGACGGTAAGTATCAAGCAATATTTTTATTCCAGTCAAATGAACCTGGATTAAATGTCAGATTAAAATCTGCTGATTTGCATGACAGACTAATAAAAGATAGCAAGGATGGTCAAACCGAATTATTCAAACACATACCTGGAACTGACATATACTATCTAAAGGTGAGTGCTTTACCTCCTGACGCCAGTGCAGAATATACAATTCAATTAGGCGATCCACCAAATGAAAGGTATGTTTCGGATTCCTATAGCAAACATCAAACCACTAAACAAAGGTTACATTTAAGTACGCACAATGATTCGTCAACTGTTGTTAGTGAATCCGTATCGTATATGCTAATGCCAAAAGCGGTATTGCCTATGGCGGCACAGGTGCAATCAGCATCAGATATAAAACTTACACAAGAAACATTTCACTCCGAAAGATTTCCGATGTTTCAGGATAGAAGTGTATTCACTTATAAATCAGATGACTTTAATCCAGAAACAGGAAAAGTTATTTTTATGTTAGATGGAAGAGATTTTTGTGAGTCTATTTGTCCTGGCTTATCAGCATTGAGTAAGGATTCGAGTAATCCATTATCGAATACAGCAATTGTCTTTATTGATTCTAAAATGGAAACGCATCGATATAAATACGGAGATTTCAATCATAAACCTTATCCTGATAGTGTATGCACTGATAAAGATGAATTGCTATTACCAGATAGAGTTTATGAATTTTATTTTAGAAAGAATGATTTTAGTGAAATGCTTTCCAAAGAAATAATTCCGCATTATAAACTAGGTGTTACGAATTCTGAGCAGATAATATTAGCAGGCCATAGTCTTGCTGCATATCCAGTCCTGGATGTTGCAGCTAAGCATTCTGCAGATATTGGTGGAATTATTCTAATTTCACCGGCGCTTAATCAAAATCAACCTGTTGGTCTCCCTGATTCTCCTGATCAGACCCTTAAATCACTACCAATTTATATGCAAATTGGTCAACTCGAAGATACTAAACTTCCAATTTCTGATCAAGGAGAGAAGGATATGAAAGATAAATCACGTATAGAATCCAATCATGAATTTCATCGAATTCTTCGAGATCATGACTATAATGTTGCAAGCACATTGCCAATTCATTCATATGGACATTCAAATATTCACGCTTTACAGGGATTACAAGAAGGGCTCAGGCACATACAAGAGCACCGTTTTACTGTTAATGAAACAAGAAGGTTTACGCATTAATGGGTCATATAAATACAATTTAAAATTACTAAACAATATGCAAAAGATGCTGAAATGCCATTAGAAGAGTTTCAAACTTGCATTGAAAATAATTGTCATTTCATCGTTGTCATTGTGATATCATTATTAATTTGGCGTTTTACACCTTTTATTTCAGTAGATGAAGTAAACAATCGTGTTTCAATCGGTGGAGGACTAACTCAGATACATGATACTGATATTGATAATGAAGCTAAAAAAATGATGAAATCCATCTCGCAAAAAAACACAGATCAAACAAATGAGAAAAAATAATATGCGAATGTATATACTGATATCCGTATTATCTTCAGCCTTATTATCGTGCGTGCAAATTGTAAATGCTGAACAAAATATTAAAAATTATTCTGCCAAAGATGTGCTAAGCTTTGTACGTATAGCACAAGTATTACCGTCTCCTGACAACAGAGAAGTAGCTTACATAACATATAACATTAATACCTCATCGGAAGATAAAAAATGGATTTATTCTCTATATATTAAAAATAAAATGAAACAGACAAAACTACTTGTTCGTGGTTATGATATCGAATCAATTAATTTCTCGCCTGATGGAACTGAAATTATCTACCTTGCCCCAGGAAAAAAATTTCAAAGTATTTTGACAGTGGATATTAATAATAAACAAAAAAATAAATTGTATGAATTTACGCAAGACATTAGTTCATTTAAATTATCCCCAAATGGCCAATATATTGCATTTATTTTTAGTAGCGAAAAACCAACGCCGACCATTAATAAGCCTGTCAATGTAGATACTGATTATCAGAATTCTCAATTATATGTTTTTCCAATTGCAAGAACGGATTTGATAAAACCTATTACTAACCCAAAAATAAGTGTGACTGACTTTGATTGGTCTCCCGATAGCAAAAAACTTGCATTTTCATATCAGCCGCGGGATGGGGCAGCCTATGTAAATGAAAATAAAATCAACATTATTAACTTAGAAAAAAGTATAATAAAAAATATACCCTTTACCGATAAACATACTGGCATACATCCATCTTATTCTCCTGATGGTAAATGGATTGCATTTGCAAGCAATCTTCCACCTTCAACATTTGCGCAACCATTAAATGATGATATTATTTTAAATAATCAAGTTTGTATTACAGATACCTCTTCGTTAGAAACTCATTGTTTATCAAATACATTCAACCAAAATCCATTTATTTTAGGCTGGAATTCTAAAAGTGACGCTGTATTAGTATTAGATGCATATAAATCGACTGGATATTATATTTATGCACTCAATATTAATGCTTCAACGCCTATAAAATTAATATCAAATATTGATGGGTTTATTGAGCCTTTAACAATTTCAATTAATAAAAATCATACTGCATTAGGATTCGGTTATGAATCCGTAGTCAGCGCACCAGAAGCATTTACAAGTCTCGTAGAAAAATTTCAACTAACCAAAATTTCTCATCTGAACGATACAAAACAAAGGTCATCTCTTGGAAATACAAAAGTAATTCAATGGGTATCTTCAGATGGAATGAACATTGAAGGTTTATTATTAACACCAAAAAATTATAATGCTAATAAAAAATATCCTTTATATGTTGCAGTACACGGCGGTCCTGCAGGTGCTTGGGGAAAACGATATTTAGGTGGGTGTGATGAATATGGAACGATGATTGATCCAACGACTTGCTGGCAAAATTTATTAAGCCTCGGTTTTGTTGTATTTCAACCGAATCCACGTGGCAGTTCAGGTTATGGATTGTCATTTAGATTAGCAAATTATGCAGATTTTGGCGGTGGTGATTATCACGATATTATGTCAGGAGTTGATTATCTCATTAATAAAGGAATAGCTGATCCCAAACATCTTGCTATTGGGGGATGGAGTTTTGGCGGATACATGACTGCATGGGCAATTAGTCAAAATAATCGATTTAAAGCCGCCGTTGAAGGGGATGGTAACACCGATTTTATTTCTTTCTCTGGTACAAGTGATATACCAACTTATTATGAACGATATCTAGGTACACCATTTTGGATTAATAATAAATTGTATTTAGAGCGCGCACCAATTATGCATGTTCAAAATATTCAAACTCCTCTTCTTATCATGCATGGTGAAAACGATGTGCGCGTGCCATTGAGCCAATCTCGTGAATTATATACGGCGCTTGAAAGACAACATAAACCAGTCAAAATGATCGCCTTTCCAAAGCAACATCACGTACCAACAGATGCTAATGTCATTTTTGAAAGTATTGGTGAAGTTGATTCTTGGTTAAAGCAAGCAATTAAATAAAGATGAGGTCCGGAGAATGACCATCTAACGGATTGTTTTCGTTATAAAGAACTAAAGAATCAGTAGAAAAGATATACCATATTAAATAAATAGCTGAATTTAAGCAGCAATTTATTGATTAATATCTTATAATAGAGCAATTTAGGTGATGATGATTTTTCGTGTAAACAGTGATTATTGAAAAATGACAATGAACATATCATTGATCAACTGATAAGGCACTATTCTAAAAAGCAGCATGAGAATATCTACTATGAAACCAGTGCTCTATTATAAGCAAGAGTTGATAAATATTTTAGGCGATTGCAAAAACGCATATGTCTTGGATTATGGTTGCGGGAATGGTGATTTTATTGACCTATTGCTTCATAAAACGCTACCAAAAACAATATTCGCTGTTGATTCAGATCAAAATATGATTGCAAATATTCAAAAGAATTTTACCAGCGCGATTAATCAAGGAATCGTTATTCCTAAAATTTCATCAAATCCTATAGAGCTGAAAGAGCATAGATTTGATAAAATCATTTGTCATAATGTATTAGAATGCGTTGAAGACAAGCTTGCTTTTATCAATAGCTTTAAGCTGCTTCTCAATCAAAAGAGTACTTTCATTCTTTCTCACCATGATTTTGACTCAGCAATTTATAATAGTACTTACAAAAATCTATCGCGTAATCTTGTGCATCATTTTTCAGATACTCAGCAAGAATGGCAAAAATATTCAGATGGTCAAATGGGTAGAAAGATATCTGGGTTAATACATCGCAGTGTATTTCAAAAGTATGCAAAATGTGAAACATGGCGACTGGTTGAAACTGAGTTTATTGATGGAACATATGGATTTCTTATGGCTGACATGGTGTTAGAAATAGCGAAAAAATATTCTGATGAATTTGATTCGATTGCTTTGGAGGCATGGAAACAAGATTTAATAGAAAAAAACAAAACTAAAGACTACTATTTTGCAATTGACCTGAATTATTCGGTTTGTGTTTCTTACTGAGTTATTCAAGGAACTTGGGGCTATTTTGTGCCGGGAACTTTGAAGAGGGCTCCTAAAAACTCCTCAAATTAGAAGGGAATTTTTGTACGCTGAAAGGCAGGTGCATTTATTGGTGGGATCCGCCTCACCCCTACTTAGGGTACTAGAAGCACGCCGCAATAGTGCACAGTTTAACTGTGTCGCTTTCTAACGCTTTAAGTGAACACGCAATATCTTATCTAGCAAGCCCATCATTTCCTTTAGGTCAATCATTCTCTGACTTTTTCCAAACTCATAAAAGCCTTTAAGATTGATGTGTTGGATGGCCACTGGTGATAATTTTTGAATAAATTCGGCAGCTGCAAAATCACACTGCTGTTCCTTCAGAGCCATAAGTCCTGATAATAAAGTGGCATTATAAAAAATAATGGCATTAGCGAGCAATCGGCCGCACTCATTCCATATCTCAATTTCTAAATCAGATCCACCACGAAATTCACTGCCGTTGGTTTCTGCTATTATCCGGCGCAATTGGTGATAAGCTTCACCGCGGTTTAAGGCAGCGCGGACATACTGTCTAAGCTCAGGATCATCAATGTAGCGTAACAAATAGATGCTCATCAAAATATTATTGTATTCCCATAATGCGTCTTTTGTTTTACTTTTTCTGTCATGAGAACTTAATTTTTTGACTATTGCGCTTTGAGAAGTCTCTTTCAGCATAAGTGCAGCAAAAATTGGCTGTAAATTAGGCCATTCATCTTCAATTAATTTTCTGTTTGCTTTTCTAGATGGCTTAATCAGTAACTGTTTGTAGTTGTTTATGTCTTTTAAAGAGCAGATCAATTTTGTCTTACTTCGAATCGTTTTATAACAAGGCGTATAATCAACATATCGTGAGTCCAATAATACAAAATTAACATTATTGGTGCCAGCAGTATCGGTTGAGACACGATCAAAAGTTATGTTGATATTACTATTTCCGAATAAGATATCATACAGATGATTGCCTTCATATTCATGCGAACCGATCATTTTCACGTTAATGGGTGCATGATTCAAGATTAACGTGTAAGGCGCAACCCCTTTGTCGGTTCCATAGTATTTTAATGAATGTCGCGAATTAAATGTTTCTCGTTTTGTATGGTATTTTTGTGCATCTGCACTACCATGTGCTAAGTCTCCCAAATTATAACGCTTAAAAATTGGCAACGCGGCCATTGAATCGCTAATACGATCACTGACTGCTCTTAGTGTTTCAAGGCGGATATAATTTTTTTCTATTTGCAGCATGGATTGATATTTCAAATCACATGATTCTGACATCCCATAAATGCCAAGATTGGTTGCATTGGCAATGAGAACACCTTTGATACAAAGTTTGTCAGCCTGATTTTTCGACTGATGCGGTTTGATGTGAGTAAAGGCATCCATAAAGTGGCAACGTTGATCAATAAAATTTAATAAATCATTAATATGAATAGGTGGAATCTGATCGTAAAATGGATTGTTAAACTCATCGGTTTTTTTTGGATAAGGTAATGTCCATATGATTTCATTTCCGGCTTTTTTAAGATTGATATGCTTGTTTTCACCACTTTCAATGCGTTTGTTTACTTGCACAATTAATTCATCCATTTGATTCTCAAGTTCATCAAGGGTGTCTTTTATGGGCATGTTTAATTTTGGTGAATCAATCTGCGCCAATATTTTTTTCTTATCTTTATTGAAATTCTTCACGCCAAGATCAGCCTCAAAGCTTCAATAAGCTGTCGTATAATTTGCATAAACTTTCTCCGCATAAATATTTGCGGCAATCCGTTGAGACACATAAAATTCATATTTATAAGGACTAACTGACTTAACCTCTATTATTTTATTTTTGCGCTTAATTTCTTTCATTTCATACAAGTATGATTTAATGCGTGATGGTATTCCATCCATTGGAAATGACGATCTTGTTGTGTGACTAAGCGACTTGCCTGATTCAAACAACGACTTCATGAAAGTAGCACTTTTTAATAGACGTTTATCTTTCTTGCGTGTTTCCAGTGGTAGCACAATAAAAATATATCGAAGATTTTTGATAATACATTGGTAATTATTCGCATGATATTCCCACTCATATTGCACATGATCAACATGTCCATTTTTCATGTATTGACTGACTGATTTAATCTCATTTTCTGAAAGGATTGTAGCAGTAGCTTTAGTTTGAAGAGAACCAAAAACGGTAGATGAAAGCTCGCTAGTTATAAACATGTCGAGCAATTGGCTTGCTTTAGGGAGATTTTTAGTGGCATCTTTATTAACTTCAGCTACCAAGGATTTAGCGTGTGCTTTTGCTTCTTTCGCATATTTATCCACATAATGCAAGAATGTTTCAATCAACTGATCATTCATTTTCTGAAATCGATTGTAGAGATAACACAGCAAATACAACCGACTCTTATTTTTATGGAATCGATTTAATGCCTGGGCATTATAGTGATCGACAAGAGAAGCATAATAAGCAATATTTTGTCTTGATATTCCAAGTGCTGGCAGCAACTTTTTCGTTAATTTGTACAACGGATAATATTTTTTGTGTTTTTCGATCTCGTGTTGAATTTGTTGGTAGGCAAAACTTTTTGGCGATTTCTTCAACGTTGTAATTTCATATGCAAGATCATTTGTTTTTAATAAACTATCAAGTAACTCGCCAAATAATTCTGGTACATTACTTTTAATAATTTCAGATAGTCTTTTTTCCTCAGCAGTAATTATACGACCTATGATACTCTGAACCGTGCTGTATCCTGGAAAAATAAGTCGCTGCTGTTCAAGCACAAGAAATAATTCCCTCAAGATCACAATCGGTTTATTTAGATTGCATATTAATTGTTTGGCTCTTTCAGCCATGATCCCAGCAGCTTTTTTGGGCTGATCGTGATAATCCATTAACACTAGAATTTTTTTGTTATTTCTAGAAATAGCATTGCGTGTAGGTAATTTTCTAGGAGTATCAAATAACGAAAAATAAACTTGCATGATATACGAGACATCATGTTGAACATCTTGGAGCTTGAAACAAGATAATCGTTTTTTATCCTTGAAATATCCGAGCTGTAAAATAAAATGTACTTTAGAATGGATAAACGATAATTGGTCTAATGCTTTTTTTTCAGGCTTATTCAATGAAAAATAATGAG
>MGXV01000014.1:0-1257 GCA_001801485.1 Gammaproteobacteria bacterium RIFCSPHIGHO2_12_FULL_37_14 | reverse complement strand
ATGTTTCCATCGCCCATGCCGCATAATGGATACGAATGGCGCACCTTTTTTGCTCGTCTCTGTTGCAAACCCTCGGCGTAAGCTATGTCCACTCATCTTTTCTGCGTGAGGCAGTTGGCACTCGACTGCAATCGATTTAATGATGAGACTCACTCCATCAGGTGTGAGTGGGGCATAGCTCATTTGCTCGTGACGATTGATGGCGCGAAAAATAAAACCCGATTCAATATAGGATTTTTCACACCATGTTTTTAATGCTGTGACAGGGCACAATGCTTTATCGCCATAGGGAAGCGCACAAACTTGGCCTTCACCTCCTTGGTCTCCTTTAGAACGAGGAATAAGAATTTCCATTCCTTCAGCAACAAAGGTAATATTCTCCCATTGAATATTAGCGAGTTCAGAACGTCTGAAGGCACCAAAGAAACCAACCTGTATTAAAGCATTGTTGCGCCAGGCTTGTAGTGTATCTTGCTGTTTAAGATAACGTACCATCAGTGTTAATTGTTCTGTCGTGACAGCGGGCGCTTTTTCTTTTGGGCGACCATGCACATTCTGAATGCCGGTTAATGTTTTTCTCACTAATGGATGAAGAGTGGGATCAGAAAACTCCTGATAGACATGCCAATGTTTTAATGCGGTGAGTCGTCGTGAGAGCGTACGTGGATTTAAGATTTCAGCATGTTCATGTAAATAACGGACAATAATTTCGGGTGTAGCTAGCAAAAGACCGCCCCAAGCAATAAAATGTTGGACATCTTGCCGATAAGCTTTCCGTGTGTTTTGGCTGGTGGCGGCTTGAATGTAAGTGCTCAACTGCGACGAACTGTTTAAATCGACAGGTAATAAGCCGTCATAGTCATTACGTAATAGCTGAATTAGTGTCTTTGAATTATCCATTTCTGTGTGCTCCTTGATTATTTCCAATAATCGCTATGAAAGTAGGTAACGTACGAATAGTACGGAAGAATAACAGGTATTTTAGCGTCTAACCACGGATAAGGCACCTTATCATGAGTTAGAGTATACAAATTAAATTTCAGTTTCAATGCTAGGCAATATTGTTTAACATACTCTGTAAATTGGTACGGTAAAATCCAAGGAGCCATTTTCAATGGGAAGAGCTGGTGTCACACTACTGGATGTAGAGAAAGCTGCTTTGCAACTACAAGGCCGGGGCAAAAATCCAACTGTTGATGCGATTCGTGAGTTACTGGGTACCGGCAGTAAATCCACTATTATCCATCACCTCAAAAC
>MGXV01000013.1 GCA_001801485.1 Gammaproteobacteria bacterium RIFCSPHIGHO2_12_FULL_37_14 | reverse complement strand
CCTTGATCTTGATCATCATTCAAGACTGGACTTAATCGATGATGCGTTGCATGTATTAGGTAAAAAACTTGTTATTGATATTCAAGCAGCTTAACAAAGATACAAGTTAAACAAATTGATAATCTAATATTATTTTGCATCGATTAGGTCAAAAATATACTAGATAACGTTGCTAGTCAGTTAGCTACCAAAAAAAGTTTACAGCGCATTATGCTTAACGGGAATTACTTTTTCAATACCTTGCTGATTGTTAGTAAAAAAGTTAGCATTCATGTTTGGAGATTAATCTAGATAAGGATTTTTGCCTGTTTGATATTTTCCTACCATTCTAAAATAAAATATGTTGTGCTGTTGTGCTTAGCTGGCTATGGATTTAGCCATCCATTTTCTTCGGCGTATGCGGCAGTGACATCACCAGCACAAGCGACAGCTGAAGGCACAGTTAATCCTAGCCGGGTTGGCGAATCATTTATTGCTCCCACACAACAACCTACGCGTTCTGCCAGAGCACCTTCAATTCAAGCACCATCAGAATCCCAGCCTCTCATAGAGGGTGCCGAAAAAATTAAGCTTACATTAAATAAAGTTATCATTAGCGGTAATACGGTTTATTCTTCTGCAGAGTTACAAGCTATTTTTTTGCCATATTATCACCAGGAAATTACTTTAGCTAAATTGTTAGTTTTAGTAGATAACCTGACGAATAAATACCGTAATGACGGCTATATTTTATCAAAAGCATATTTACCGCCTCAGGAAATTAAAGAAGGCGTGGTTCAAGTCAATGTGATTGAAGGTTATATTGCAAAAGTCGAAGTCACTGGCCAGCCGCAATGGGTGGATCCTATTGTATTGAAATATGGAAAGCGCGTACAAAATGTGATTCCCCTGAAAATGGCAGATTTAGAGCATTACATGTTAATCATGAACGATTTGCCAGGAACGGATGTAAAATCGGTGCTTGTTCCTTCGAAAACAAAAGTAGGCGCGGCTGATTTAAATTTAGTGACTGAATTTAAAGTTCTTCAAGGGTATTTAGCTTATGACAACTTTAGCAGTCGGTATCTTGGTCCGCGAGAGGTAACGCTAGGCGCACAAATTAATTCTTTATTATTTTCTGGGGATACCAATTTACTACGGGCAATTACGAGTACTCAAACCAGAGAAATGAAATATTTTCAATTCACGCATGATCAAGCAGCAGGAAGTTCAGGTGCTAGAGTGAATATAGGAGGGTATTACACTCAAACTGCACCAGGCTCTTCTTTAGAATCATTAGATGTTGTTGGACGAAGCAAATATGTCTATCTTGGTGCAAATTATCCTATCATTCGTAGTCGTACTAAAAACTTGACGTTGCAAGGAACATTTAATTATTCAAATACTGTATCAACGATATTAGCGGCGCCTTTTTATAATGATAGAGTACGTTATTTAAATCTTTCTGGACAATTTGAACGTTCGGATAGTTGGAGAGGAATTAATTTATTTGGATTAGGTGTACAACGAGGATTGGATATTTTAAATGCCAGTACAAGTGGCGATTTATCTCGACCAGATGGCCGTGCGAATTATACTTTGTTTAATGTCAATGTTATGCGTCTGCAAGGAATTGTAAATCATCTTTCGGTGCTAGTGGCTGGTCAAGGACAAACGTCATTGGTCCCCTTATTATCTGGCCAACAATTTGGTTTTGGCGGACCGGATTACGGGCGAGCGTATGATCCCTCGGAAATTGTAGGCGATAGAGGGTTAGCTGGAAAGGTTGAATTACGTGTTGATGCGAATCCTGAATGGTTTTTATTAAAATCCACACAATTTTATATTTTTTATGATATTGGTGCGGTGTGGAATATTGATACGACTAATCAAGCAGCTAAAGTTAGTGCAAGTGATGCTGGATATGGTGTTCGCTTTACTATTTTGAAAAATGTAAATGGTAATCTTTATATGGCTAAACCATTAACAAAAACGATTGCTTCATTAGTAGCAGTTGGTCAAACTGGCCGAGGTCCTCGAGGATTTTTTTCAATTAATCTGAATTTTTAAATGCTCTAGACATCTGTTTGTTTGCAGTACTAATCATGTAGTTTGTTCAGTATACTCTCTTAATAAAAAATTCCTGTCATTTTTTAAAATGAGAAAATTAAGGAAAAATATGAAATTGCTCAGATATGGCAACCCAGGTAATGAAAAACCAGGTTGCTTAGACCATTCAGGTAAAATTCGTGATTTATCGCAGTACATTTCTGATCTATCTGGGGATCTACTATCTTCTACCAACTTCCATGCGTTACAAAAAATAAAAATTGAAACGTTACCGATTGTCGAAAATAACCCTCGTATTGGCGCATGTATTCACCAAGTTGGAAAATTTATTTGTATCGGTCTAAACTATGCTGACCATGCTAAAGAAACAAATGCTGACATTCCCACAGAACCAGTCGTTTTTTTGAAAGCAAATAGCACGATATGTGGTCCTTATGACCAAACAGTTATGCCGCGTTATTCAACTCATACGGATTGGGAAGTGGAATTGGGTGTGATTATTGGTAAAGCTGCGAAGTACATTACTATTGAGAAAGCATTAGATTATGTTGCTGGTTATTGTATCGTAAATGACATTACAGAACGTCATTATCAACGCCATCATACTACTCAATGGGCTAAAGGTAAAAGTTGTGATACTTTTGGCCCTATTGGTCCATGGTTAGTCACGCCGGATGAAATTGTTGATATCCAAAATTTAGCATTATGGTTAGAAGTTGATGGAAAGCGCTATCAAAATGGGAATACTCAGCAAATGATTTTTAAGATACCTTTTTTAATCAGTTATCTCAGTCAATTTTTTACTTTATTTCCGGGAGATATTATTTCAACCGGTACACCTGCTGGTATTGGTTTAGCACAAAAACCGAATCCAATTTTTCTAAAACATGGTCAAACTGTTAAATTGGGTATTACTGGATTAGGACAGCAACAACATAACATTATCGCAGAGGATATATTATAAAAATGGATTTCAATTTTACTCAAGAACAAATCGCTATTCGCGAAATGGCTCATCAATTTGCACAATATGAAATGGCACCCTTTGCTAGCGAGTGGGATGAAAATTATATTTTTCCGATAGAAACATTACGTAAAGCTGCCTCTCTAGGCCTAGCGGCCATTTATGTACGCAGTGATGTCGGGGGTTCGGAGTTATCACGTTTGGATAGCGCACTTATATTTGAAGAATTAGCAACCGCCTGTCCTTCAACTGCTGCTTACCTTTCTATTCACAATATGGTTTCGTGGTTAATTGATCATTATGGTGATGATCAATTACGAAAACTATGGTTGCCTAAACTCGCCAGCATGGAATTATTGAGTAGTTATTGTTTAACAGAACCGAGTTCTGGATCAGATGCTGCATCACTTAAAACAACAGCTGTGCGTGGCGGTGACGATTATATTCTAAATGGTACCAAAGCATTTATTTCGGGCGGATCAATTAGTGATGTATACATCTGTATGGTTCGCACAGGTGTGGAAGGAGCAAAAGGTATTACTTGTTTGCTTGTAGAAAAAAATACACCAGGTATGAGTTTTGGTAAACTAGAAAAAAAATTAGGTTGGCATAGTCAACCCACTACGATGGTATTTTTTGAAAATTGCCGTGTTCCAGTTCGCAATCGTATTGGTCAAGAAGGTCAGGGATTTAATATTGCTTTATCTGCATTAAATGGCGGTCGAATTAATATTGCCGCATGTTCTTTGGGAGGAGCTAAACAATGTATCACACTCGCGCGACAATACATGTTAGAACGAACTCAATTTAAAAAAAAATTAGCTGAATTTGAGGCTTTGCAATTTAGACTAGCGGATATGTTAGTTGAATTTGAATCTGCTCGCTTAATGACCTATCGTGCGGCCGCAGCACTTGATCAAAATAATGCGCAAGCTATTCTGTATTGCGCAATGTCAAAACGTTTAGCGACTGATTTGTGTTTTGAAATTTGCAATCAAGCATTACAGCTCTATGGTGGTTATGGTTATATGCGAGAGTATCCGATTGAGCGCTATGTACGAGATTTACGTGTTCATCAAATCCTTGAAGGGACTAATGAAATTATGCGTATGATTATAGCCAGGCAGGTTTTACATGGAAGTTTTGAGTTATAATATGAAAATATACGGTTCCTGCTAATGAAATTTTATAGGATGTGAATTTAATTCAGGAGAATAATCATGCGCCTTCAGGACAAAGTCGCTGTCATTACTGGTTCTGCCAGCGGTATAGGTAAAGAAATTGCCGAAATATTTTCAAAAGAAGGTGCTAAGGTTGTCATCGCTGATTTAAATGCTGATCAGGCAGATGCAACAGCGAAAGAGATTATTGCTCAAGGAGGGCAAGCACTCGCTGTTAAAATGGATGTGACTAATGAAACTGAAGTAGATAATGGCATTGCTCAAGTGATTAAAACATTTGGTGGAGTCGATATTTTAATCAGTAATGCTGGCATTCAGCATATTGATCCTATCGATAAACTTGCATTTGCTGATTGGAAACGTTTGCTTGCTATTCATCTCGATGGTGCATTTCTCACCACGCGAGCTTGTTTGCGCAATATGTATGCTCGAGGGCGTGGCGGTTGTGTCATATACATGGGTTCAGTACATTCAAAAGAAGCCTCTCCTTTAAAAGCTCCTTATGTGACCGCAAAACATGGTTTAATTGGCTTATGTAAAGTAGTGGCGAAAGAAGGCGCAGCACATCATGTTCGTGCTAATGTTATCTGCCCCGGGTATGTGCGAACGCCATTAGTAGATAAACAAATTCCTCAACAAGCAAAAGAATTAGGTATCAGTGAAGAAGATGTCATCAAAAAAATCATGTTAAAAGATACTATTGATGGTGAATTTACTACTACGATGGATGTGGCTGAAGTAGCGTTATTTTTTGCATCTTTCGATTCTACTGCTTTATCAGGCCAATCTCTTGTGGTTAGTCATGGTTGGTTTATGCAATAAATCGATCAAGGAGTAAAGGACTTGTTGAAAAAGCCTACGGCAGAATTTGATCGTATTGTTTATTTGTTTCAGGGCGGAGGTGCGTTAGGCGCCTACCAAGTGGGTGTCTTCAAATGTTTGCATGAAAACGGTTATTTCCCTAATTGGTTTATTGCAACTTCTATTGGGTCGATTAATAGCGCTATTATTGTGGGTAATGCTCCCGATCAATGTATTAATAAACTCGAAGAATTTTGGCAAACGATTGCTACCAAAATACCTCCAGCACCCGATACCATCAACAACATTTATATGGAACGTTGGCAGCATTTTTTAAGTGCATTTATCACCGAAAATATTGGACAACCAGGCTTTTTTAAACCGCGCTGGTGGAATCCATGGTTTAGCCTACAAAGTTCAGTGGACAAGTTAAGCTATTATGATACCAGTGAATTACGAGACACTTTAACGCGTTTTATAGATTTTGATCGCATTAATGAACAAAAGATTCGCCTCAGCATGGGTTCGGTGCGAGTTGCCACCGGTAAGCTAGTTTACTTTGATAATACTAAACATATTATTACTCCAGAACATATTATGGCGAGCGCTGCACTGCCACCAGGATTGCCGGCTATCTCAGTCGACGGAGGAATGTATTGGGATGGCGGTGTGCATTCTAATACGCAAATTAATTTACTTGGTACCGATGATCAACCAATTAATAGTTTATGTTTTATGGTGCATTTGTTTAATTCATTAGGTACTAGACCAGCAACGATGGATGATTTATTAAAACGGCAAAAAGAAATTAGTTATTCGAGTCATCATAAATTATTTATTAAAGCCTATCAAAGTTTGCATAACCTTAGACATGCTATTCGTATTTTAGGGGATCACTTATCTACTGATCAGAAAAAAGATCCCCGATTGCAAAAACTCATTGCGCTTGGCAAATGTGGTTCTATTCAACTGGCACGTTTTCATTATCAAGGTAAAATCTCTGATTTATCTACTAAGGATTTTGATTTTTCTTGGTCATCCATCATGGATCATATGAAAACAGGCTATGCCGATGTTGCCAAAACTTTAAAAGACCCACCATGGAATAAACCTCACCATGGAGATATAGGAATCGTCATTCATGAATTATCTGATACTCCTATTGATGATGATGATCCATTCGTATAGTTATCCATGCATCACATGCAAACGACTGGTCAAACTATCTGGAATAGGGTGACCACGACGCGATAATTTTAATGTATAAACGCTATCTTTCATTAAGGCACGTCGAGTTGCATAAGCAATTGCAACGGTTATCATTAATGGCAAAATAATCGTAAAATCGTTGATCAATTCAGCTGTCATCATGATGGCTGTTAATACTGCGCCAGTACTTGCTCCGACCATACTTGCCATTCCAACAAGCGCTCCAAGTTGTAAATTCATCTGCATTTCGGGGAAAAAATAATTTGCTATCCCTGTAAAGCTTCCGCCCAAGGTAGCACCGATAAATAATAGCGGAGAAAATACTCCTCCCGATCCGCCTGATCCTAGAGTAATGGCAGTATCAATTAATTTTAAGATTGCTAGAAACAGTAAAAAACCTGGATGTGTTAATGTTTCAGCTAGTACATCGATAATCGTGGCATAACCTACACCTTGAATATAATAATGGCCAAATTCGCGCATCATCAGATACATACTCACACCTAGTAGCAACATACCGAGCATATGTCGACTATAATAATTTCCAGGTATGATATCGAATATATCTTCTGCAACATAAATTGCTTGAATAAAAACAGCTGAAGCGAGTCCTAATATTAAACTGAGAATAAGATAACTACAAATTTGAAAAAGATGCATTTGCAGTACGGCATGGGTGGCAAAGGGAATAAAAGGAGCACTTCCAAAATATAAATAGCTAGTATACGTTGCAATAGCAGTTGCAATACAAACAGGAATGATGGTGCGCGCACTGAGTTCTGGCAACATGATTTCTAATGCGAATAAAATACCGCCAAATGGTGTATTAAATGTGGCAGCAATTCCTCCCCCTGCACCACAGGCAATTAAAGTAATGCGCTCCCAATCAGCCACTCTTACCCACTGTCCTATTGTCGAACCAAAAGCCGAACCAATTTGCATGATTGGGCCTTCACGCCCCACTGAACCTCCTGAGCCAATTGAAATAGATGAAGCTAATGCCTTAATCACCGCCACAACGGGACGTACTATTCCTTTGTGATAATAAATAGCATCCATTACTTCGGGCACACCATGACCTTTTGCTTCAGGCGCAAAATGTTTGACGAGAAAAGCGACTAAGGCGGCGCCGATGACAGGAATGATAATGATACCGAGTCCCCATGGGCTGGGAGCAGCATGTTTTAAAACATCATAAAAAATTGAGAATTGTCCGTAAAAAAAAATGTTGTGGAATATAGCAATGAGCTCTCTAAAAAGGATTGCCCCTAATCCCGCAATCAACCCTACAAACACGATCAAAGCATAAAATTGTAGCCAGTTTCTATAAACTTTCCCTAGTGATAATAACATTTTCGTCCCTTAGTATTTCGAAGTTTTATTTAAGCATGAAATATCATGATTAGATTCTATTCATATTATATATTACACTGGTCATACGCTAAATATGTTTTTGCTAGCGAAATGTCAACAAACCATAATTTAATAAACAAGGAGAATGATAAAGTGACAAATAAATTGCTCACATCAGCTATCTGCGCTGTTCTCGCCACAGCTGGTTTCACTCATGCAATGGCAGAAACCCAAGCAACAGAAAACAAACAAATAACAGATCAAAATATGATGAAATCTCTCAAGGGTATGGAAAGATGTTACGGTATAGCAAAAGTTGGTCAAAATGATTGTGGTACTGCCAGCCATATGTGTGCTGGTGAATCAACTATTGATAATGATAAGGAAGCTTGGATTTCTGTGCCTAACGGGCTTTGTAATCGAATAGTTGGTGGAACCACTAAACCGCCTGTTAGTAAAAGTTAATCGATAGCATGATGGATCGATCAGCTCGACGTACTTATCTGGCGACTGTTAAAAAATGGTCATTGATTATTATTTTACTTTTTTTATTATTGTCATTTTTTTATTTTCATCTTAACCAATATTTTACACTGAATAACTTTGAACATTATCAATTGACATTGCAAAAATGGACAGCTACTCATTACATAGTTGCTGTTAGTCTTTATATTGCTATTTTCATTTTACTGGTTGCTTGTGCCATTCCTGGCGGAATGCTATTAACTTTTATAGGTGGATTTTTATTTGGATTTTCTGCAATAATTTATTCTGTTTTTAGTACGACTATGGGGGGTTTAATCTTATTTTTTGCTGTACGTACCTCGATAGGAGCACATATTGCCACAAAGTCAACTGGTTGGATAAAAAAAATGGAGAATGGGTTTCAACAAAATGCTTTTCGTTATTTATTGATGTTACGATTGATACCCATTTTTCCCTGCTGGATTAGTAATATTGCGGCTGGAGCATTAAATGTTCCACTTAAAGTATTTATTCATGCAACTATTTTAGGAATTCTTCCCGCGACACTTTTTATAGTTTTGATCGGGAATCTGTTTGATCATGTATCTGCTGCAAAAATTTCACATTTATCCTCAGTCATTCTTCACCCACGAGGCCACATGTGAAATCATCACTCCGATTAACTGGAATTGGCCTGAGAACTCCTCATCTTACTGAGATTCTTGAAACAAGACCAGGCGTTGCTTGGTTAGAAATACATAGTGAAAATTATTTTGGCGAGGGGGGTAAATTTATTGGTTTGCTTGAAAAAATTCGTCAACATTATCCTATTAGTTTACATGGCGTCAATTTATCTATCGGCTCATCTGATGAAATCAATTGGCAACA
>MGXV01000012.1 GCA_001801485.1 Gammaproteobacteria bacterium RIFCSPHIGHO2_12_FULL_37_14 | reverse complement strand
GCAATGCATTTGCTAATGCCTTTGCACCCTCGGCACCAATATTGTTTAAATTGAGATCAAGTCTTGTGAGAGAAGCATTGGTTTGCAATGCATTTGCTAGTGCTTTTGCACCTTCATCACCTATCTTGTTATTGCCAAGATAAAGCATTGCAAGAGAAGTATTGATTTGCAGTGCATTCGCTAATGCTATTGCACCTTCATCACCTATCTTGTTATTACCAAGATCAAGAGTTGTGAGAAAAGTATTGATTTTCAATGCATTCGCCAACGCTGTCGCGCCCTCATCACGTATATGTTCATAGAAAATACTAAGTGTTGTATCGTCGCTATTTTCTTGTTGTAACCATTGAATGGTTGAATCAATATTATCGAAATACATTTTTTTCCTTATAAGTCAGTCAGCATGTTGCTTCGGATGATATACTCGGAATATCTATTTTACGAGCTCATTGATAAAAACTCGGCCGCAAGCAAGCTTTCGAGTTTAAGTTATAAACTAAATAATTATTGTTATTTTTTGAACCTATTCATGGATTTTTTTAATGTAAACTATTTGCCGGCGTTTCATCTGATTATTCTGACATCCATTCTGTACTAACCAAAACGAAATGCATGTCAGAATAGTCGGCTTTATGCTAACCCAAAGACACTGCCAATAAGATTAATTGTAAAATAAACAAAAGGCGCAATGACTTGAGAAAGAATGCCTGTAAAAAGCAATAAAACCAGAATCAAAAAACCATAGGGTTCAAGAAAACCTAATCGGTAAGCTGCACGTGGAGGTAAAATACTCATCAACACTTTACCCCCATCTAATGGCGGTATAGGTATCAAATTAAGCACCCCTAATACAACATTAATCATAATCCCAGC
This sequence comes from Gammaproteobacteria bacterium RIFCSPHIGHO2_12_FULL_37_14, assembly GCA_001801485.1. The sequence continues at coordinate 33,599 of MGXV01000012.1, read as the reverse complement.
TCCGCCCATATAAGTCAGCGGAATGCCAATTTCACTATAGCCACTTGCTTCAGCTAACATGCCCATTTTTGCCACCAGGCCCCAAAAAAACGCCATGATAATATTAGAAAATGGACCTGCCAACGCGACAAAAGCCATATCACGTCGAGGATGATGAAGATTACGCGGATCAACTGGAACGGGTTTAGCCCATCCGAAGATAAAATTACTCACCATTAGCATTAGCAAAGGAAGCAATACCGTACCAATTGGATCAATGTGTTTGATAGGATTAAGGCTTAATCGACCTGAAAGCTTAGCAGTTTGATCGCCGAACCAAGATGCAACCCAGCCATGCGCAACTTCATGCAAGCTAATAGCAAAGAGTACAGGAATCGCCCATACTGCAATTTTTTGAGGAATACTTAGGTCCATAGACTGGAAAGTATCCATGATCTTGATGTGATGTACAAGAGGCAGAAAATTTTACGAATATTTTTTTATAATATTTAGCGTTTCTTGATAATAAGTTGTTGCCTGAGATTTTCATGCTAACTGAAAATTCTTGCGCTCATCGATTCCAAAAGCATTTTATGTTGTTCTATAGCCAATTCCTTTTTTTTGGTCAATAATGCTATTGTTGCAATAACTTAAAGGTATTTCTGCGTGATGTTTCTTGGCTACAAAACTATTGCTGCCTTGCTAATTTTTTTAGTTAGCATTGCTACAGCTATTTATCCCCTCAATAAATTAAAAACCAATCGAGAAATTGATCATACTGAATCTTTTGAGTTAGGGGAAGCTTTAGCCAGCGGAATATTTTTAGGTATTGCTTTCTTTCACATGCTGCCTAGTTCGATTACAACTTTTCATCAGCTATTCCCGCACACCAGTTATCCTATTGCTGAAATAGTGTGTATGATTGGATTTTCTCTTTTATTATTTTTAGAAAGATTATCGCTCGATCGTTCACTTTTTAGCTCACAAAATGTTATTCCTTATACCTTGGCACTGATTCTTATCATTCATTCATTAACTGAAGGTGCTGCACTAGGCGTCAGTAGCACGGGAACAGAAGCACTCATTGTTTTTATCGCGATTATTGCTCATAAAAGCTCCGATAGTTTTGTATTATGCATGCTGCTCATGCGCTACCATTTTCCGCTGATGAGTATCGTTATCATCATCGCTATTTTTTCTTTGATGACACCAATTGGAATTGGATTAGGCACTATCATCAGCTTATATACGCAGTCATTTGACGGCCAATTCGCAGAAGCACTATTCGATGCCTTTGCAGCTGGAACTTTTTTATATATTGCCACCTTACATCATCTTCGCTTTCATCAACGCCTTGAAGAAGCTCAAAGCTTGCTTGAGTTTGCATGCATGATGCTAGGATTAATAGCAATGGCAGCAATCGCACTATTGATTTAGTAATCCCAACTCTTGCACTGCATCACGTTCTTTACGTAATTCATCTAAGGTAAGTGCCATTTTTTGCTGACCAAATGCATTATGTGTTAGACCTGTCACCACTTTTAATTTTCCGCCCTCTGTTCGACATGGCATTGAAAAAATAAGTCCCTCATCCACACCATATTCTCCTTGTGAACAATGCGCGACAGAAAATGTTTCGCCTTGAATGGTATCGTGCGTTAAATGATGAACTGACATTAATGCTGCATTTGCAGCGGATGCAGCCGAAGAAGCTCCGCGTACTTTTATCACTTCTGCACCACGTTTTTGCACAATAGAAATAAAATCATTTTGTAACCAATTCATATCGGTAATTATTTCTGGTGCTGGTTTGCCATTAATTTTAGCATGATAAAAATCAGGATACTGTGTTGATGAGTGATTACCCCAAATAGTCATTTGAGTAATAGCCGTCACATCAACTTGGGCTTTGATTGCTAATTGGCTACGAGCCCGTAATTCATCTAACATTGTCATTGCATAAAAACGCTGACGTGGAACGTCAGGAGCATTGTGCATCGCAATTAAGCAATTCGTATTACATGGATTACCTACTACTAATACCCGTACATCTTGTGCAGCATGTTCATTAATCGCACGGCCTTGAGCAGTAAAAATCTTGCCATTGATTTTCAGTAAATCTGATCGCTCCATTCCTTCTTTTCGAGGCACCGCACCTACCAATATTGCCCAATTCACATCTTTCATCGCCACATTCACATCTGATGTCGTCGTAACATTTTTTAATAATGGAAAAGCACAATCAGTTAATTCCATTGCCACTCCTTTCAGTGAAGGCAAAGCGGGTTCCAATTCGAGCAAATTTAATTCAACCTCGATATCGGGTCCCAGCATTTGGCCGGAGGCAATGCGAAAAATTAGAGCATAACCAATTTGACCTGCTGCACCAGTAATCGCAACTCGAACTCGTTTTTTCATTTTGAACTCCTATTGATGGTATAATTCACGCGATATTCTAACGATTAAAGTAGTGTATGCCAATCATGTTGACTCTTTACCCGCCGCTCGGCTTATATATCCATATCCCTTGGTGCAAACAAAAATGCCCGTATTGTGATTTCAATTCTCATGAAGCAAAAGATAACTTACCCGAAACATTATATATAAAAAGCTTATCGCACGAATTAGAATCTCATTTAGAATTAGTAAGAAATCGGCCAATTGTAAGCATTTTTTTTGGTGGTGGTACCCCCAGTTTATTTTCCGCCCATGCGATTGCGCAAATTCTTGATAACATCCAGCAACAATTGACGTTATCATCCTCCATAGAAATTACTCTTGAAGCTAACCCAGGTACCATTGATCAAGTGCATTTTCACAATTATCGACATGCTGGTATTAATCGATTGTCACTCGGTATTCAAAGTTTACAAGATGAAAAATTACAAGCATTAGGTCGCATTCATAATAGCAAGCAAGCCATGCAAGCAATTGCGATTGCTAAAACAGCTGGTTTTGACAATTTTAATCTTGATCTGATGTATGGATTACCGCAGCAATCTGTTGAGGATGCATTACACGATCTCAACACGGCGCTAACATTCCAGCCGACTCATTTATCCTGGTATCAATTGACGATCGAACCCAATACTTTATTTTATCATCAACGACCTACTCTACCATCTGATGATTTGCTTTGGGAAATGCAATTAGCAGGACAAGCAGTAATTGAGCAACATGGATTACAACAGTATGAAGTCTCCGCTTATGCTTTACCAAAAAAACAATGCATGCATAATTTAAACTATTGGGAATTTGGTGATTATTTAGGGATAGGTGCGGGAGCACACAGCAAAATCACTGATAGTAAAACAGGTACAGTCATGCGATTTTCTCAAGTGAAACATCCACGTGATTATTTGGATGCAAGAAAACATTCCTTACAAAATAAAAAAATGATTGAAAAAGATGATTTGATATTTGAGTTTATGTTAAATGCCTTGCGTTTAAGCAACGGTATACCACTCACATTATTTACAGCACGCACCGGTATAGCTAATCAAGAAATTCAGCCTCTGCTGAATCAAGCAAAACAACGCGGATTATTATTAGATACACCATCTCATATTTGCCCAACCATTTTGGGGAAAAGATTTTTAAATGATTTAATAGAACTGTTTTTACCAAAAAAACCTTGATTGCCCATGCATGGTTTATTCTCACTAAAAATCTTTTCTGATTTTACTTAAAAAATAATTTTAGGATACCATATGAATAAAAATTATTTAGCGTTTTAAATTGCACCACTAATCACATAAAAACTGGCCGCAATATTTATCCACAAAATGATATGAAATGCCCAGTGAATAAAAATCAACAGAGCTAACGATATTGCTCACCATAATTCGAGACCAAGAAGCATCGGCTACCCAGTTTTGGGATAAATCATAACTCGCACCGATGCTCACCATGGGTTTATATAAAAGTGTATTGGTAGTATAACAATTGCCTAAGCTAGTATCGATATCGCCGGACTTCGTGAAATAAATAACGGCTAATCCTGCCTTACCGTACACATCAATCATTTTGATCGGCACCTGAGCTTTACCCAGTACATCAAAATCTCTTACTCGTAAGGTGGCACTTGAGCAAGTAACGGTTCCCGATGCTGTCTTATAACGGATAGGCGAAATATAATCTATCCCTGCTTCTATACCTGCATACTGACCGATGTCATATCCTGCAAAAGCACGGCCGCCAAATTGATTTGATCTTGGATTTCCTGGCGTAGTGGCTGTTTGATTAGAAAGTTGTAATTGTTCAGTACCACCACTATTCGTTGCTGGCCCGGCTGCTAATCCCACATAGAAACCAGGAGCAACTGCATAAGTCGGCAATGAAAATCCCAAACTTGCAACCACAAGAAGAGGAGACAGTATTCTTATTTTTGTCATTATTTCTTCCCTATATCACAAAAAGCTACGCAGACTTGACGTTCTATTACTTGTCCACCACAAGCTGAATAGCAACCATTAAATACTGCTACGCAATGACATTCTTCATTACAATTTCCAGTATATTCAAAATCGCTCACTGTTCGTTTAATTCCTTTGCCTAACCTTTCTTGTTCACGTCGATAATTATCATATTGGTAAATTGCTTCTTGATGCGCTTGTAAACGACAAGTTTGATTCTTCATTTGACACATTTGCTCACACATACTTTGATTCTGAATGCATTGGGTTGCGCATACTTTACCCATGTTGGCTTTTGGCGCTACGTAAGAAAATTCGGTTTTATACATCGGTCCGCATCCTGCAAGCATCAATAAAATAAGCGAGAACATTAACATTTTTATACGTAACATAAAAACTACCTTTAAATTAACTGAGAGAGCGGGAAATAGTTTTAAGCGTAAGAATATTCTACGCTTAGATAATGCTGAGCTTAGTTTAACGAGGTGGTTCTATTTTGGCAAATTGCAATTCAGCTATCTGCCGTCCTTCACGTAGTGCTCGAGCTTCAAACTTGGTAATGAGTGGCCGATGAGGTGAACGCCCAGCAAATTGTCCCTCGCCAACCAGATTAAGCAATCTTTTTTCTTGTGTCAAAACACGCAACATGTGCAACGCATAGTCATGCCAATCCGTCGCTAAATGCAAGATCCCATGAGGTTTCAGTAGGTCGACTATTTGACTGATAAAGCTCGATTGAATCAGTCGTCGCTCATGATGTCGTCGTTTTGGCCAAGGATCGGGAAAAAATAATTGTATTCCAGCCAAGCTATTATGTGGAATACATTGCGCTAACACCTCAACAGCATCACATTCATACACTCTAATATTTGTTAGACCTAATGAACGTATGCCTAAGAATAAGGCACCAATACCAGGTTTATGTGTTTCTATACCAATAAAATCTTTATTTTGATGAGTCGCTGCCAAAGTAAGTAGTGATTGGCCTGAACCAAAACCAATTTCAAGAACACAAGGGGCTTGTCGACCAAAAATATGCTGGTAATTGATTTGGCCATTCTCGAGACGTAAGCCAAATTGCGGCCAAAGTTCGACCAAAGCCTGAGCTTGCGATGTCGTTAATCGTCCATTACGGCGTTCAAAGCTACGTGGACGAAAGGGTGTGAGACATCTCATGATGATAAGTTCTCCATCATCGCCTGATAGCTTGCATAACGTTTTATATTTATTTTACCTTCTGCCACCGCTTTTTTTATTGTGCAATTAGGTTCTGCAAGGTGTTGGCAATCACGAAACCGACAGCTACCTAAATAATCGTGAAATTCTTTAAATCCTTGAAGTATTTCCTGCTTGCTCACTGACCATAAGTGATAGTCACGAACGCCAGGCGAATCAATTATTTCACCGCCCATTGGTAAATGATATAAATGGGTTGTTGTGGTTGTGTGTTTACCAATTCCTTTTCCTGATACTTCATTTACGCGGATATTTTCTTGGCAAATTGCTGAAATAATTGATGATTTTCCTACTCCAGATGGTCCAACTAATACTACTTTTTTGTTCTGTAAATAAAGGATGACATCATCTAATCCATGCGTGGTAATAGCGCTGGATAGTACTGTGCCATAACCAATTTGATGATAAGGCGCTAAACGCTCGATAACGACTTGTTTCTCGTTCTGATCCAATAGATCTATTTTATTAAGAATGAGGATAGGCGTGATCTGCAGTAATTCAGCGGCAACGGTATATCGATCAACGAGAAGCTCTGAGAAAATAGGTGGTGGAGCCATGACAATGACAATTGCATCAATGTTTGCAGCAATTGGTTTTTTGTTTCCTCGACTATCTCCTCGAATCAACAAAGATCGCCTAGCTTGAATGGCTGTAATCAACCCCGAATTATTCTCAAGATGCCAGCAAACAGTATCACCAACAATTGGTAAATCTTGATTACGGTGTAAATGGCACTGAAAAACTTGGCCATTTTCTGCTTCAACTGCCACACTACTGCCAAATGAGGAAATAACTAATCCGATCTGATCTTGAGGATGGCTTTTTTCATTTAATTTCTGCATGCTTTATTTCTTAATGATCAAAGGTGTCTATCTTACATGAAAATTTACTTAGTCGGTGGGGCAATTCGTGATCAAATGCTTGGTCTCCCGGTAAAAGAGCGTGATTGGGTGGTGGTGGGTGGAACGATAGAGGATATGCTGAAACTCGGCTATAAACAGGTTGGCAAAGAATTCCCTGTTTTTTTACATCCTAAAACGGGCGAAGAATATGCACTTGCTCGCATGGAACGAAAAACGAAACCGGGCTATCAAGGCTTTGTTTTTGATACTTCTCCACAAGTAACGCTTACTGAAGATTTACTGCGCCGTGATCTTACCATCAATGCGATGGCGCAAACTGCAGAGGGCGAACTGATTGATCCTTATCATGGTAAACAAGATCTCGAGAGAAAAATTCTTCGGCATGTATCCCCAGCTTTTGCTGAAGATCCTGTTCGTATTCTACGTGTAGGGAGATTGTTAGCGCGTTACGCTCATCTAAACTTTCATATTGCTCCAGAAACAATGACCCTGATGCAACACATGGTGACATCAGGAGAAGTGAATGCACTTGTCGCAGAACGGGTCTGGAAAGAATTAGAACGTGCATTAGGCGAGAAAAATCCTGAAAAATTTTTTGAGGTGCTGGCAGAATGTGGCGCACTTACTATTTTGTTTCCTGATCTTGCTATTGATAGTATAGGAATGAAAACATTAGTCGTTGTGACACAGATGACGCATCATCCAGTTATTCGCTTTGCTGTCTTATTTCATGCTGTACCAGATGCAAAAAAATCGATTTTATCTTTCACTAAAACATATCGCATACCCAATGATTACAAAGAATTGGCATCATTAACAGCATTAAATTATGAAAAAGCCTTGCATGCACAAACATTATCTGCTGATGAATTATTAAAATTATTAAGTAGCTTAGATATTTTTCGTCGAGAAACACGCTTTAAACAATTTTTAATAGCATGCCAAGCTATTGCACAAACGCATGCCATTCCATTTGATTCAACTTGGCTGATGACGAGTGCTCAAATCGCTAAATCAGTTGATGTGCAAACACTCATTGCCCAAGGATTTTATGATCTTCAGTTAGCAACTAAACTTAAAGAAGAACGTAGTAAAAAGATTGCTGAGTGGCTCAATGATTTGTTATGATTTCTTTTCACACATTAGGGAGTGATCGCTCATGAACCAATTGATTAAAGTCTTACTTGCTATCACATTAGTAAGCCATACCATTCAAAGTTATGCTGCAGCAAATACAAATAATAATGTCAGTCCTGCTGAGCGAGCGAAAATAGAAGAAGTTGTCCATCAATACCTGGTTAGCAAGCCAGAAGTTTTAGTTGAAGCCATGCAAGTATTACAACGTCGACAATATGAAGAAGCGCAACAAACCGTCAAAAAAACTCAACAAACTGCTCCACAATTTGTAAAAGCTTTATTCAGTCAAATGAATGATCCCATAGCTGGTAATCCAAATGGTCAAGTTACTATTGTTGAATTCTTTGATTACCAATGTCCGCATTGTGTCGATATGGCGCCGGTAATGGATGCCATTATCAAATCTAATCCTAATGTGCGAGTAGTTTTTAAAGAATTTCCTATTCGCGGCCCTGTGTCAGAATTTGCAGCTCGCGCAGCTCTTGCAGCAAATAAACAAGGAAAGTATTACGAATTTAGCCACGCTTTACTTTCAACTAAACAACCTTTAAGTGAAGAAACAATTTACTCGATAGCAAAAACACAAGGTTTGAATGTTGAACAATTAAAGAAAGATATTAATGATAAATCAATCGATACTCAGCTTAAAAATAATACGAAACTCGCACAAGATCTTAAATTATTCGGTACGCCCGCATTTTTTATTGGCAAATCAGATGCTACTAGCAGTAATGGAATCAGCTATACGCCAGGTCAAATGGATCAAAAACAAATACAAACTTTGATTGATCAAGCAGGCAAGTAAAATTGTGGTACTGAGTGTCTACTGACAAAAATTGTATCAGTAAGCATTAGTAAATAGCTTTTTAAAGGGAGATATTATGTCAAGGAAGATTAATTTTATTTTAATTCTTTTATCTTTATTCAGTAGCCTTGCTCTTGCTTCAAAAACAACATTTGAAATTGAAAAACATATAGTAGTGACGCCACTGTGCCTAATCAATCAAATAACCCATCACTATACTACCTTGGCATCAAATCAAAATCTGTCGCTCATTGAAATCGATAGCAATGGCATTCGACAACTGATTCGCGTTAAAATCCATCAAAAGCAACTCTGCGGTGGATTCATCGATGTTACCGATGAGTGGCTAACAGTTAATTCAAAAAAATCTGCTCCTCAACAAGCCAAATTATTTTTAATGCAATATGACATGCCCCTTCATACCAAATCAGAAAATGTCACCTTTAGTATTAAATATCAAAAACAAGTTAATCCATTATTGAATCAAATTAATCCTCAAGATATGTGGCAAAATTTAACCACTCTCACTTCTTTTCCTGATCGTTTTGCATTCTCCACTAATGGCGTAAATGCAGCGGAATGGATTAAGAACAAAATGTTAGCTCTTGCACAACAGACTGGGCATACGGATGTAAAAGTTTACTTTATTGATACCGGACGCTATCGGCAACCTTCTGTTGTTGCCAAACTAGGACATTCAGATGAACCTGGTATTGTCATTGGCGGTCATATGGATTCTATCCTTGAACAAGCCTATGGTAGAAGTCCCGGTGCTGATGATGATGGTTCAGGTTCCGTAGCCGTCATGGAGGTTGCACGTACTTTGCTCAGTAGTGGTATGCATTTTAAAAAACCTATCTATTTTATTTGGTATGCCGCAGAAGAAATGGGGTTAGTTGGTTCTAAAAAGGTAGTCGCTAAATTCAAAGAAAAAAATATACCGATTGAAGCCGTGATCCAGTTGGATCTCGCTGGCTATGCTCCGAAAAATGATCCTACTCTTTGGTTGATTAGCGATTACGTTAATTCTGATTTAACTGCCTACTTAGCATTATTAATTGATACGTATATCAAACAGCCAGTCAAATATACTAAATGTGGTTATGCCTGCAGTGATCACGCATCTTGGCACAAAGCCGGGATTATCGCCTCCATGCCAGTTGAAGCTGAATTTGGTAAGGAAGATCCTTATATCCATACGATAAAAGATACGATGGATATTCTATCACTTGCTCATATGACAGATTTTGTAAAACTTGGTGTTGCTTTTGGAGTGGAGCTTGCTGAACCAGTGACTTAGTTGCCTCAGCAGCATTCAATGTGCCCGTCAACATTGGCTTGAAAAGCTAAATATATTAGTATAATATTCCTACAAAATAACAATTATTTGATTATTCATCGTTTTAAGAACATAAAATAAACAAAAATACAGGCAAACGAGGCTTCTGATGAGATCAACTAGGTTAAACTATTGTGTCGACCAAGACAAAGATGGCAATTCTCCTTTATTACAAGCAGCGCAGCCAGCTTACAGAAAACATGCCTTGGAGGATCTCAAAAAAGCCATTGCTGCCGGGACCCATAAATATAAAACTGTTTCTTCGCAAAAGAGTTGGCAGGGAAAACTACGTGAAGGAGATATTTTTTTTGAAGAAAAAGAAGTAAAAGGCGATGGCGATTGTGGTTTTCATGCTTTAGGAACAACCAGAGAAATTGTCTCTCATGCCTTAATATTGCTTATCAGTGATGATCAGGCGCGCAGCTATCTCGCTGAAGAAATAATAGCCGCCTTTTTTGCAAACGAACTAACCATTCCCCCTGAACAATCAGAGCTGTCGGACTTGCTTCGTCAGTATAGCAATGGGCAACACAACTTAGATGATCTGCTCAAACAAACCAAAACCGTTTGCGCATCAATTTTAACGCCTGAGGAAAATCGAGCAGATGCCTCAACCTTAGCTAACATTTTATACAGCAAAACCCCTAGCACTTTATTAGATGAGGCGCTGACTAACCCAAACAAAGTATTAACTCCACAAGAAAGCGACATAGTGACAGGTTATCTCGCTGGAATTGAACTTGAAAATAAAAATAAAGAAGTAGCAGATTTACTTGAAGATACTCGCAAATATTGCGCACGGCCTGAACTATTTAAATATTATCTAACGCAACTACAAGACACTACTCTATGGTTAGGCTATCGAACAGCAATATTATTTGCCAAACAACAAAATATTTCTCTTTATATTTGGCGGCCTCTCACAAATGCAAATCAAACCATTAGTTTAGCGGAAGGTTATAATGGAACCGATCCAAAAAATATTATTCATCTTTTGCATACTAATAAATTTACTCATTTTAATTTATTAAATCAAATTCCTCGCCTACAACAACAAATGCAAAAACAAGAAATATATCTTGATAAAAGTCCCTTTGATGAGAATAAATTCAAGCATAATTTATTGCATCGAGCCGTACGTAGTCTCGCTGCAGACCAGTTAGCTATTTATTTGTTAACTGAATGTGGATTTGCCTCAAAAATTAATGACCGCGATATTTTTGGTAAAACAGCTTTGCATCGAGCCATTAAATATTTTGCTGAACAACGTGATAAAATTATTGAACAACTTACTCGTGAAGGCGAAGCCAATGCAACAGCCTTATATTTTTCAATTATTGATAACTGTTTAAGAACGTTGGTAACCGCTGGTGCGGATCTAGATACAATAAAAGATCATGAGGGGTTAACGGTGCTTGATAGAGCAAATAAATATAATTCACTCTTTCAATGGCCTGATCTTACTTTTAAATTAAGTGAAAAATTAAAGGCGATGCGCCACCCAGTTCATCCAACCATGGCATCGATCGCTCCAGTAGCCATACAACAACAATTAACCTTTCCACCCCCACAGCGCCGTTCTACTAAGAAGCCAGTTAAAGAATCAGCGCCTGCAACTAAGCGACGGAAAGTGAAAAAACATTGAAAAGAACATTATCGATACGATTAGCCCATGCTGTTGCTTCTCAAGCCGTCAAAGACGCTGAACAAATACTAAAACAAGGTGCGGATGCTAATCAAGCTAGCATTTTAAAAGATGCTATCGATCATGCTAATCAAGCCATTGTCAAAAAAATTGCTGACAAAAACACCACCTCTCCTCAAAATGAATCTGCAAACGAGCCAGCTTTAAAAATTTTAAAATTATTGCTTGATTATAATGCTAACCCATTAGAAGAATATAATTCTTTTAAAGTTAAATACGATAATGCCTTAGCTTATACCGTGGGTTCGGATTATAGCTTCGAATGTTTTAAATTGCTATTTGATAAAGCTATTCAATGTGGCTCACTGAGCAATGATTTATTACTGCTCGCGAGCTATACTTATGATTCACATATCATCCTTTTTCTAATCGACAAGGGTTTCTATCAAGATTGTGCGCACCGTGCTTTAACACAACGCCTGTATTCTTTCTTTGAAGATCCAGAGAATGCATCTAACTATGCTTTAACGCCATTTTTCCAAAGTACACTGGCACTCTATAATCTCGTCATTAAATTTAATTTGCCAAAACCTAATCTGGTGACACTAAAAAACTTACTTAAACTCGCCATTGCTCACCAAGATTTTGCTTTTATTCTGACCATCATGCGACGCCCTGATACTCAGCAAAATGATGCTCTCTATCAAGAAGATATAGAATCGTTAGTATCCCTGTTTTTTTCACACATAAACAACAAAAGCACTCCGAGAGACCTCACTGACCATCAAGTCAGCATTCTGCAACTGCTTGCCAAGATTCCTTCTTGGATAAGGAAAGTGCTCACATCACCTAATTATATCAACATACAGTCTATATTAGGAAATACATCATCGCATTATTCATTACAACCACCGGAAAAATTATCTCTTATATCACTCGATGCATTTACTCATTTAGCAGTGAACTATATTAGAAATAATAAATTTAATTTACTACTATTTCCATTAGCAGATAATGAACTATCAACTATTATTGTCTATCTTATCTTTGAAGGTTACTTAAAAACAGTCATGGAACAGAAAGTCATACTGGAACATGCTCTGATGCATAGATCTACTCCTTCTAAAGAGAAATTCTATGAATGGCACAGAAAAGCATGGGCAATGACATTTCAAGAAATACCAGTTTATCGACCTGATCAGCTCAAACATTTAGTTGATCTAATCGCTAGCTTAGATATTACTAATTTACATGAACAATTTCATATTTTACATTTGGAAAAAGTAATTAAATTATGGAAATCAAATTATTTGCCTACTCAGCAACAAGCTACTTATTTGTGTAACCAACAATTGATTATAAAAGATGACACTTTTTGGTTAAATTTTCTTGCTCATGTCATTAAACTCCGACATGAACATTTATGTAATTATATTTTAACACTTGATTTTATTCAGTCTAAAATAGTAAGCGAACATTCTGTACAATGGTTAGAAGATTTTTTACAGGGGACATCGACATCCTATCAAAATTTATTTCTATTAGGAAACAATGATCGCGAATGGTTTGAATTATATTTATTTTTTCATTGCACAAAAAGGCATGAATTAACCTATATAAGCAGTTTAACTAATCGTATCACAATAATCGATCAATATTTTACTACTAACGGAAAAAAGAAATTAACTAATCAGTTATCCGAATCAAAGAAAAAATTATTTTTAACAGCATTAAATTATAAGCTTTGTCAAACGACGATAAAGAAACACGATCACTCGGCACTGAGCAACTTACCATTTCGTGAATTATCAGTATTGAATTATAAGCTACTGATTGATGAACTACAGCATATGGCGTTATTACCAGAGAATTTACGTAAGCCTTTTATTGAAAAAAAAGGCTATTATACCTTGATGAATGTCACCAAGCCGCAAATATTAACTCCACAAGAAAAACTTGCTTATCGAACTTTAATGAATTGCGATTGGGAAATTAGACATGGATTAGATTCTCCAACCGATCTTGAAAAAATACAAGCTTGTGGAATGATTTATGCTCCTTTAGCAAGAAAAGCAAAAAAAATTCCGGTTAATCATCAACGTACACCTCCGGACGATAAAGATTTATCCGCACAAATTTTTGGCACTATCGCTCCTAAAAAAGCTTCCGCCCCTGGTTTTTTGCGTAAAGGAGCAGCTATTTCATTCAATGTAAAAGCACTATTAGCTGTTTATCCTGATTTCTTTGATCATGCGCATATATCGTTTCATTGGCGTGCATTTGCGGATAATCAACTTTTCAATCCCACTAATTATGCGGATTCTTGGAGCTTTATTTCTCACGAAGATAATTATCGCTATACTAAATATATCATTGATAACGATACGCAATATGTGGAAAAAAAATCCTTTGCCCAAGGTTTTTATTCGGGCAGACGACTATTGCATATTTTAAGTTTGCTTTTTATTTTAACCGCGCGCTATGTTGGCGGTAAATTTTATCAGAATATAATTGATCATCCTGATGATAGTGAACTGCTTTCTAATAGCTTTTCAGAACTACTTCATCCCGGCATAATCGAATTTAAATATTTTTTGGCGATTCCTCTTGATAACCGCTATACAAAAATTATTCCACCGCCCACCAAAATTCATGCTACTGAAACTCGTATTCAAACGGCATTGCAAGATATTCATTCTTTAAAACGCGCCATTGATGTCGGATTCGATTTAAATCAGGATGTTGAAATCAAATTCAATGGGTATCGATACATCGGTACCTTGCTCGCGCGTGCGATTGCCGAAAAACAGTCAGAAGCGATGATTAATTTGATTTTGCAACATTCTACTGCAGAATGTTTACTAGATACTTTTCACGTGAATACACTTTACTTAATGCTACTCGCCTATCCAAATATTAAACTCAACGAAAAAATATTAACTCATCGTTTTCCTATTACAACTTTACCTCACTGTGGACGTCTACTTCTACCTCGTTTTGAATTATTAAATTTAATTCCTAATATTTTCTCTATGCCTAATCTTGTTCACGTATTGCAATTTGCTACAGAACCCCTGCTCACGAAGATGTTAGAAAAAGCGATTGGACGATATATTCCTGGAGATATAGAATTTGTTAAATTTTTGTTAAAAAATGGCGCTGATCCGAGTGCTAAGTATATTTTCATAACTGCTATCGATAAAGACAGCATTGAATTAGTAAACTTATTTTTTAAATACCAGCCTAATTTAATCTCTCAGGTAATGAAACAACCATTATTTATCACAGAATTAGCATCCATTAATGTTATGGTAATGTTTGATTTACTGCTAGAACATATGAGTCAAGAATTATTAGCGACTTATCCTTTATTAGAATTACCCATTCTCTTGAGTATTGAAAATAAAACCTCGTTTTTAAAAAAAATATTAAAAAAATTGTATCAAGAACACAGTTGCTTGATTGATTTAGCAACTGATGAAGAGTTAATGTTATTAACAATAAAAAACCTTCCTCAACTTGAAAATGATTGGGAAAAAATAGCCATCGATATTAATGATTATCTCATTCGTAATCAAAACATTGACGAAAATCAATTCAACCCAGAGGGATTAAAGCGATTATTAGCTTTATTGCCAAATCATAAAAATCTTTTGTGGACGCTCTGTGAGCAAAACGATTTGTTTCATTTGCTAACCTTTCTTCCTGAATCAAACATTCGTCCAATCCATCGTTTAATCAATGATCGCTTAAACGCTAGCGCAAATGATAAATGGTCGTCGCTAGGAAATCTATTAAGTGCTATGTCTGACTATGAGCCTATGCCGTTGCTAGGAGAAATGGATGATTTATATCACGCCGCGTTGCTTTTAAGTGCAAGTGGTTTCCATGAGGCTATTCCTATTTTGATAGAACCATTTCATGAGGAATTTAGCCTTACAAATTGCAATGCCAATATAATCATGACATTTTGTGAATTAATGCTTAAGACTACTTTAAACAATACGGCTGTTGTTTTCCAAGAAGCTTTTTTTGTTGAGCTAGAAGTACTCGAATCTCTCGTAGAAATTTCAAAACATACCCAACATTTGCCTGAGGCCAAGGCCCATCGCTTCTTCTTACTCATTGCTAACTATTTCTTAATGATTATAGAAGACACTCCCACATTAAATGAAGCAACGCAATACTTTTCTACCTATATAAAACAAAACCAGGCACTATTTAATCAGCTTGAAAAACATCTACATATTCCAGCTTTCACGATTAACAAACTTAAAATTTTATTTCATGAGATCGATGCTACCATATTTCCATTACCTGTGTTATCAACAGCTAACACCGTCTGGAAAGCTATGACTACTCATACCCTCACTAAAACCGATATGGAAAAAAATAAATTCTGGTATGATTTTTATACCACGCCTGGCGTTGACGATCGGCAACGTAAACAAAAAGTCGGGGTGGGGATGATAACCTGTTTCATTAAACAGAAAAAATGCATTTATCTTGGTCGTAAAAAATCTTCTATCCATTTCCCACTGATCGCGCCTGGTGGTTTCATTAATGAAAATGAGAAGGTTTTTATGGGCCTATTAAGAGAATTGCGAGAAGAAACGCAATTAAATATGCAAGGCTGGACAAATAAGAATAATGAAATACTAAAACTAGATATATCGTTATTAGAAGCACTCGATCGATTGGATCTTGACTATCACCAGAACGGTATCAACCACGCTCTCATTATTCGTCAATTATACCATTATCAATATCTAGATAATTTTAATAGCACAAAAGTTGCAACTAATTATTCTATTTATTTTTATTGGCTTGATTTTGACGCCGATCTCAGTGGACAACTACACCCCCACGATGATTTTAGTGATGGTCGTTGGGTACCGCTAAATGAAATATATCTAAAAGATGAAAAATATTATTATAACAATGAGCAAATCGCTACCAGTAATGCACTTCTCATACAAAGAATGCAAGGATACCCTATTCCTATTGATACTATTCGCGAAACCATTTATCTAGAAAGATCTCAATGGCATCAGCAACGTGCTACCTTGGGGCTTTTTGATAGTCATGCTAACCAGAGCCGCCAAATTACGCCCCATCCGCTACCAGCAACAAATAAAGCGACGATGAGGTAATGCTAATCTGAAGATATTCATGTTAAAATGTGTCTTCTTCTTACTCTAAACATAGGCCTTATGCTGCAAACCTTCCCTACCCAACGATGGAATGAACTCTTTCCAAACTCTACTCAAGTGCAAGCTATCAATCATTTAGAGAGTGGACAAATATTGCATTTTCCGAAATTAGCTTTTGACTTATTTGCAGAAGAAACCAGTCTGCTCTCGCCTGAATATGCTGATCCTCATTCAAAAAACATTAGTTATCAACCTGAAACAAATAAACTTTGGGGTGTGCAGCATTTATCAGATGAACAACATTTGCAGCTTAAATTAATGATGGATCGTTTTTCTACTCAAGCATTAGATCTCATACGCGAGTTATTTCCTCATTATTCTACTCATCTTATGCTTGGGCGAACGAGTTTCCGCCCAATACAAATTAGTCAACGCAAGACATCCTATCGCAAAGATGATAAACGTTTACATGTTGATGCCTTTCCATCTGCTCCCAACCAAGGCAAACGAATACTACGTGTTTTTTGTAATATTAATCCTCATGGCGAAGATCGGGTATGGCGGGTAGGAGAATCATTTGAAACAGTAGCTCATCAATTTATCCCTCTAATTAATAAACCTCTTCCAGGTGTATCAGCTTTTTTACGTTTCTTAAAAATAACCAAAAGCTATCGAACTGCATATGACCATTATATGTTGCATATGCATAATCGCATGAAAGGCGATGAGCAATATCAAAAAAAAGCTTCACAATGTGAAATTCGTTTCCCAGCTGGCAGCACATGGATTGCACAAACTGATCAAGTCTCTCATGCAGCAATGCAAGGTCAATATACGCTTGAGCAAACCTTCCATTTACCCGTTCACGCGATGCAAGATGAATCTCGTTCGCCATTGCGCATCTTGGAAAAACTTTTACAACAAACGCTGGTCTGAGAATTTGTTTCACGTTGTTGCGTTCCGTTTGTCCTGAGTACATGAAGCACATGTCACTAAGGATAAATGGGGAAAACATATCTCTAGTCTAACTATCTCACTGATATCACAAGAATTTTGATGCATTTAACCCTAATGGTGGTTTTATGCATAATATTTTCTTAAGCTTGGCAAACTATGATAGTTCTAAATAAAACGATATGGATAATAGTCATGTTTGCTCATCAAATAATCATTCATCAGGAAATAAATAGCCCAGTAGTTTATTTTACCCACTTGAAACAAGCTATTCTTGATTACAACATAACGTTGCAAACTCATATTCCTTTCTCTCAAAATAGCCTGATCATTCCCTGTATCACTCCTCCTCTTATAAGTAATTCATATTCAATGGAGGATAAAATTAAATCCGCTGAAAGATTGATTAGATTTTTGTTTGAATTTAACATTGATCATTTAGATGGTCAAAGCTTGATCGATTTTCAGTTTAAATCTGATGTTTTTATTGTCGGAGCAAATAAAAATTTAATGCCGATAACGACGCAATCAGGTACTCTCAGGCAATTAAGTGAGCTATCAGCAGGAACAATTTATATCAACGGATTAGCCATTCGCAATTTATTATCTAATGTGGAATCAATCTGCCAAACAAAAGGCCTACTTTCCATTCTAACGACAAATAGTTTACTTGAAAAAGTAATTGCTATGCGAAGATCATTATCCGCTTTATATATCAATGAAAGCCGAGCACCATCTCTCTCAATATTATCTACTACACCTATTAATCTAGAACTTCATCAAACTAACCAAAAGAATTTATTCATTACTACATCTAGCACACAACATCAAGCTTCAATGAAACGCAAAGCTGCTGAATTAGATGAGGAAATACGCCAATTAACAGCTGAAAATGCCACGCTAAAAAAACGCTATGATATGATCAATAGTATCCATCCAAGTTGCCCTATCGAATCTCTCAGTCCCTCCACTCAGCATGAACAACTGTATTATAATCAACTCCGTTTTTTTCAGGAATCGAAAAAAGATGTTAGACAACTCGAGTGTGATTATGATCATCGATTAACAACCATGCTAGATCTTTTAAGATTTAAACAAGCAAGTTATGATAATAAAATAAGAAACATTAAAACTAAAATTGATAACGTATTACCACCCAATCACGAGAATACAAATGTTCGCAAATTACACTAATTCTGATGATCTCTATTTGCAAAAACTTACCGCAGCCTGCAATGTATTGGTTAATGGAAAAAACTCTGAAACTACTGGAAATAATAAAAGCACTCAACTTATCATCGATAAGTTGACCGTCAGTGATGCCGCTGGTTTTTGTGCCTTTCTTCGAAAAACGAAAAAGCATGGATTAGGACTAATATCTCAAAAAAATGCTCATTATATTTTAATGATAGATGAAAATAATAAATTCAGAACGAGATTCAATTTAGATACCAATAAAAGAAATGATGCATTAAAATTTGTTACCGCAACTAATTTAACTCCTGGTACCATTTATATTGTCGGTCCAGCACTCGATGAATTATTAAAAAAAATAAAATTTGACTGCCCAATCATGCTCTCGCCAGATAACAGCATTCCGGATTTAGAAAATGAATGCGCAGAAAAGGAAATGATGAAAGCATCTTTGAAAAGTGAACAAGCGATGTTGCAAAAAAATATCAATCAGCTATTCAATCGAAAATTAGGCGATTTGAATTCTGAAATCGTTCAAGTAAGGATAAAAAAAGAAACATTGACACGTAGACTACTTGCTACAGATAAACCTACAGAATTTTCTAAAACTATTAACCTGGTCAGTGATCCTGAAATAACAAGTAAAGAAAAAGAATTTTTTGTCCTTTCAAGCAAAATAAGTAATCTTGAGCAAGAGCTTGCTTCAAATAAAAAAATTTATCAAAATCTTTTAAAAAAACAAATATCATTTTTTAAAGCTCGAGAACCTTTATTGACGGCAAAAAATAAAAAATATTCAAAAAAACTCAACAAGATAAATCGATTCGGCATTTGATTGATCCACGCAGTGCTTTGCAGGAAGACAGGCGATATTATCCGAGATTCGTACTCAATAATCTCAATGGCTTGACACGGCCATCGGCTAATACTTCGCCCATACCTAAAAACTTCGCATCTTCTGATAGTAAACGTACAAGAGCACTATCGAGTTGAAAATTAGCACGAACAGCTTGTCCAGTTCGCATATAAAATGCAGCTGAAGCAGAAAGCTTAACTGCGGGAAAAATTTCAACTGCTGTTTCAATTGGCAACAAACATTCTGATAAACCGGTATATCCTTTATCTTTAGCAAGATATTCAAGCGTTGTTAAGCTAAACATGTTGCTCGCATTGTAAGGCGTTACTGCAACACGACGTAACTCTATCACATGAGCGCCGCAACCCAATTCCTTACCAATATCTTCTGCTAAGGTGCGAATATACGTTCCCTTACTACAATGCACATTAAAACAAATTGTTGATTGCTCCTCATTAAAACTAACTAACTCCATCGCATAAATTGTGATCTTACGTGGTTTACGATCAACCTTTATTCCTTGGCGAGCAAGCTGATAAAGTGGTTTGCCTTGATATTTGATGGCGGAAAACATCGGAGGAATTTGCTCAATCTCGCCCAAAAAATTATTCATGATATTTTCAATTTGAGAAGTATTAACACCAGAAATGGATTGCGTCATGATCACCTCACCTTCACAATCGCCTGTAGTCGTACATTCGCCTAATTTAGCGATCACATGATAAGATTTATCTGATTCTAATAAAAATTGTGAAAACTTAGTTGCCTCACCAAAACAAATTGGCAACATTCCAGTGGCAATAGGATCTAAACTACCGGTGTGTCCGGCTTTTTTTGCATTGTATAATCGTTTAACAATTTGCAATGCCCCATTGGATGTTAGATTGACTGGTTTATCCAGCAATAAAATACCATTTACTTGTCTATGCATAAATTATGATTACCATTTGTTTTGTTACTCATCATTCCAGAAGAAATATACTTGGGCTGAATATAGGGTCTATTTTTCAGTTTTTTTCATTGCAGAATCAATAAGAGTTGATAGATGGAAACCTCGCGCAGTTGACTCATCATAAATAAATTTTAATTCTGGAGTAACTCGTAAATCAATTTCGCGAGCAAGGTGGCGTCGAAATGATTTTGCTTCTTGATTAAGCGCCCGAACAATTTGTTTAATTTTACTTTCATCTTCAGTTAATACACTCACGTATATTTTGGCATAAGAAAAATCTTTTGATACCGTCACACCAGTGATGGTAATCAAACGAAAGCGATCATCATTTGTATCTTGTAACAACATAGTTGCAAGTACTTTTTGAATAAGATCTGCTACCCGCTGAGTACGATCAAATCCTCGTGGCATAGATTATTTCTCTCGTTTTACTTGCACTTTTTCATAGACTTCAATTTGATCGCCAGGCTTAATATCATTATAACTTTTTACTGCAATACCACATTCCATTCCACTACGTACTTCTGAAACGTCCTCTTTAAAACGACGCAACGATTCTAATGAACCTTGAAAAATGACCACATTATCGCGTAATACTCGAATGGGGAAATTACGTTTAACAAATCCTTCGATCACCATACATCCAGCTACTGCACCAATCTTCGACGAGCGGAAAACCTCACGCACTTGAGCAAGTCCAACAATACGCTCATGAATTTCTGGTTCTAATGCACCACTAATGGCTTTTTTCACCTGATCTATGACATCATAAATAATATTATGATAGTGAACATCCACACTATTCGTTTCCATTAACTTTCTTGCATCAACATTTGCGCGCACATTAAAAGCAATAATAATAGCTTTTGATGCAATGGCTAAATTAACATCACTTTCATTTATGCCGCCAATACCACTAGAAATGACATTAACTTTAACTTCTGGGGTCATTAATTCAGTTAATGCTTGCTTTAATGCTTCAACCGAACCAAGTACATCTGCCTTCAACACAATATTTAAAGTTTTTATAGAAGATTTCTCATCTTCGATACGCTGGAACAAATCTTCTAATTTTGTGGTTTGCCTAGCTAATTTAGCTTCACGATATTTAGTTTGACGGAATATTGCTACTTCACGAGCCCGTCTTTCATCCAATACGATAATAAAATCACTGCCCGCTTGCAAAACACCCGAAAGACCGAGAATTTCTACTGGAATAGAAGGAGTCGCACTTTCCACTGCTTTACCAGTTTCATCAAACAAAGCACGAATACGTCCGTATTCTAATCCAGCTAATATAATGTCACCTTTATTTAAGGTACCTTGTTGAACGAGCACGCTAGTAACTGCTCCACGGCCACGATCTACTCTAGATTCAATCACCACACCTCGCGCTGAACAATCAATCACTGCTTTCAGTTCTAATACTTCCGCTTGTACCAGTACCGAATCAAGTAACTCATCTACTCCCATACCAGTTTTAGCTGAAATAGGAACAAACATGGTTTCTCCACTCCATTCTTCAGGAATTAATCCATAACGGGATAATTCTGTTTTGATACGTTCTGGATCAACCCCTTCTTTATCCATTTTATTAATCGCCACAACAATAGGAACATTTGCTGCTTTTGCATGTTGAATTGCTTCGACGGTTTGCGGCATCACGCCATCATCTGCAGCCACTACTAGAATAACAATATCCGTTAATTTAGCTCCTCTTGCACGCATAGCAGTAAAAGCAGCATGTCCGGGTGTATCTAGAAACGTTACTGTACCCTTAGCGGTTTGCACATGATAAGCCCCGATATGCTGGGTAATGCCACCAGCTTCTTGAGCTGCTACTTTCGTTGTGCGAATATAATCGAGTAAAGTCGTTTTTCCATGATCGACATGTCCCATAATAGTAACAACAGGCGGCCGTGGCTTAGCCTCGCCTTGTATCACATCTAATGATTGAATTAATGAATTTTCTATTGCGTCAAAACTCACAGCCCTAGCTTTATGTCCCATTTCCTCGACAACCAAAATAGCAGTATCTTGATCGATGACTTGATTAATTGTCGCCATGACGCCCATTTTCATTAAAATTTTAATCACTTCAGCAACCTTAACCGACATTTGTTGCGCTAATTCAGCTACATTGATTGTTTCTGGAATTTCTACTTCATGAATAATTGGTTCTGTAGGCTTAGTAAAAGCTTGTATTTTAACCTTGCCTTGGGCATGTAGACGATTTTTTCCGGATTTTCGGATGGCAAGGTCGATTTCATCTTCTTCTTGCTTGAGCACACGACTTAAATCCGCACCACGCGACAATAATGATTCCAAATTTCTCTCGCCACTTCTGGAAGTGTCACGAATTTTTTTCCGCTTCTTATGTCTTTCGCCTTCTGGTTCTTCAAGTTCCGCGTCTGTGCGATGCTTATCTTTACGTTTAACAGTAGCTTTTGCTTTGTCATCCGCAAGCTCAGTTGTTGTTGACGGAGTAGGCACTTCTTCTGTATAGGTAGTTTGCTCAGCAACCGCTGTATCGACTGCCGGTGTAGCTAATGTTGTGGTAATAGCTTCAGGTTCAGTCACTTTTGTTTCTGTCGTTAATGTTGGCGGAAGATCAGTAGGTATGACTCCCTTTGCAGCAGTTTCTTCTTCTGGTAAATTTCGTTTCACTAATGTTCGTTTTTTTAGAACCCGAACACTGACTGTTCCTTCTCCATGAGATAATCTCATTCGGCTCGTTTTAGCACGATGAAATACAATTTTCTCAGGAGACATTTCCTGCTTAGCGCCATGATGTTGCTGTAAATAGCGCAACAATCTTTGCTTTTGCTCTTGGCTGATGACATCACCCTCATCACCTATGTTAATTGCCGCCTCTTTGAACTGGCTAAGCAACCGCGCAGGCGTCACGCCAATTTCTTCTGCAAATTGTTTTACTGTTGTCACATCTGCTTTTTCTGTTTTCTTTACCACGCGCACTCCCTCCCACATCAGGGGGATGTATCATCAAACCATATTTTACGGGCAGTCATAATCAACTTAGCCGCCGTTGCTTCGTCTATCTCACCAATTTCGAGTAGATCATCTACTGATTGTTCTGCTAAATCTTCACGTGTCACCACACCATGACTAGCTAATACATATGCCATGTGTTTATCCATGCCTTCCATTTCAAGCAAATCCTTCGCTGGTTCCACCTCCAATGCTTGTTCATGTGCGATAGCTTGCGTTAATAAAACAGCTTTAGCACGCTCGCGCAATGCATTTACAATTGTTTGTTCGCCAATAATCTCCATTAATTCTTGTACAGGGACATAAGCGATTTCTTCCAGTGATGAAAACCCTTCATTCACCAATACTTCCGCAACGCTCACATCGATGCCCAATTTATCTTGAAATAACATCAAAATTTTCTCGCCTTCAGCTGAAGATTTTGCCTGCGCATCTTCTTCGGTCATCACGTTTAATGCCCAACCTGTTAATTCACTAGCCAATTTAACATTCTGCCCATGGCGTCCTATCGCTTGTGATAATTGGTCAGCTTTGACTGCAATATCCATGGTATGAGTATCTTCATCTACTATAATGGAAGCTACTTCCGCAGGAGACATCGCATTAATAACCAACTGAGCTGGATTATCATTCCATAAAATAATATCAATGCGCTCGCCACCAAGCTCGCTGGAAACTGCCTGCACTCGTGAACCACGCATTCCCACGCATGCTCCAATAGGATCAATACGTCCATCATTGGTTTTTACTGCGATTTTTGCTCGTGAGCCTGGATCTCGAGCTGCAGCTTTGATATCAATCAATTCTTCACCAATTTCAGGTACTTCAATTTTAAATAATTCGATCAACATTTCTGGACGAGTGCGGCTGACTAAAATTTGTGGATTTTTTCCACTATCCGATTGAATATCATATAAATATGCTCGCACTCTATCACCGAGGCGAATCGCTTCATGAGGAATCATTTCGGAACGCGGCAAAATAGCTTCGGCATTATTTCCAAGATCAAGAACAATAAAATCTCGAATGACTTTTTTGACAGTTCCATGCACTAATTGCCCAATTTTTTCTTTGTAGGCATTCACCATTTGTGCGCGTTCAGCTTCTAACACTTTTTGAATAATAACTTGTTTAGCTTTTTGTGCAGCAATACGACCAAATTCAATGGAATCCATAGGCTCTAATATATATTCACCTACCTTAATATGAGGATCGCGCTTTTTTGCTTCACTCAGTCGCAGTGTCATAATGTCTTCTGTTTCTTGCCCTGAAATCTCTGGTAATACTGCAGCATCATCGATGACTAGCCAACGACGAAAAGTAGCATAATCGCCAGTTTTACGATTAATTTCTACTTTAACCTCTATTTCTTCTGCAGCTTTTTTCTTTGTTGCTGTTTCCAAAGCAGCTTCAATAGCTTGGAAAATGACTTCTCTATCCACGCCCTTTTCATTGGATACAGCTTCAACTACTAATAAGATCTCTTTGTTCATAGCGTGACCTCATACCTTTAATCCTGCAGCATAAAAATTAACAGAGCCTAGCTTAACTATCTCCAATCACATGAGCCTTTTCAATCATCGAAAAAGGCAGCAAAACTTCCTGGTTAATATCGTCTACCAAAAGACAGATATTCTCTCCCTCTACGCGTTTAAGCACTCCTTTATATTGGCGGCGGTTCTGAAAAGCGGTATATAAACGCACCTTCACTTTACTGCCAACATACTTACTATACTGCTCAAGCCCAAATAATGGCCTATTTATTCCCGGGGAAGATACTTCCAAAACATATCCTCCTGGAATAGGATCTTCGACGTCCATCATAGCACTGACTTGATGGCTTACCCGAGAACAATCCTCGACAGTCACCCCTCGAGGAGGATGATCGATATAGATACGAAAAATGACTCTCCCGGCTTGTGGAACTAACTCACAACCAACCAATTCGCAACCCATTGAGTCAATAAGGGAGACTAACCGTTCCTGTAATGCAGGATCAACCTTTTTCACACATCACCTACTTACATCCAAAAATAAAAAACCCCAAAAGGGGTCTATTATTTAAAATTTTCATAGCGGGGGCAGGATTTGAACCTACGACCTTCGGGTTATGAGCCCGACGAGCTACCAGACTGCTCCACCCCGCAGTAACGGCCGCTATTTTATTACAGATTTCCTACTCCCGGCAAGTAAATATCTGTATTTATCAATTTATTTGCAAAGAATACGCTACCTGATAATGCTATTTATGCTAAATAGACTAAATTATAGTTAATTAGGCTGTACTCTTCCCGCAATACTCAGGGAGAATAGCTGATAAAAGATTTATCTTTCAGGTAAGATTTCCATTTTTGGAAAAGTTATTTTCTTACCACTAGACTCTTCAGCCGTCTTTCAATCTACTCAAAACACACGTTTTTCTTACGTTACGCTACCATTCTTTAAGCTGCGATGCTAATGAACCCTAGATCAGTAGGGGCTTCTTTAAAAAATGAAAAAGGATTAAAATATACTTTTAACACTCCCATTATCGCTAAACATTTTTTTATATTTTTCCAAACAAGGACAAGATAATGAAAAAATCTGAAAATAATAAGCCATTAATCGAAGGATTAAATCACCTACTTGCTGATACTTATGTTTTATATGTCGTGACACAGCATTGTCATTGGAATGTATTAGGCCCTAACTTTATTGCTTATCATAAAATGTTTGAGGAACAATATCAGGAACTTGCGAGTGCTATCGATGAAATTGCCGAACGTATACGTGCGTTGAAAACATTTGCACAAGCTTCACTCCGTTCTTTTTTAAAACTCTCTTCATTAAAAGAGATAGAAGAACAGATGAATGCTGAAAAAATGTTAAATAAATTATTAGCCGATCATGAGCACATCGCTGAAAAAATCTTTAAACTGTTTGATATTGCTGATCAATCTGGTGATGAGGTGACGCTTGATTTATTAATTAAACGTAAAACAGCTCATGATAAAACGGCGTGGATGCTGCGCAGCTCATTAGAAGGAGTTGATCTTCCAATGTCTAAAAAGCGCCTTATTCATGATGATAGCTTTGCTTAGATAAACAAAGCTATCATTTTTAATGACCACTTTCTAAATTCAACACACCTGAATTATAATCATAAGCAAATAATTCAGCATATCGACCCCATTCAATCACAATACGTAGTACATCTTCGGCTTCTTTTTCGGAAAGATAATCTTCCAATAAAGATAAAAAATGCTCTTCGAGTGCGCGATGTCTTGGATGTCGCGTCAATTGATTATGGATATAACGAGCAAGCGGGATAAATTTTGTTAGCTGAATAGAAAAAATTTTTTTACGCTCTAAAATATCTGCATCAACAAACGTTTTTCCTTCTTGCGTGATTGCTATATCACCTTCTGAAACTTTTGCAAAACGTAAAATTTGCACGATATCGGTTAAGGGAAATAATTCATCCAGATTATGCGTCAATGTTTCAGCGAGCACGGGTAAATCCATTTTACCATTATGTTCTGGTGAATTTAATATTTCTAAAAGACCCGTTATTTCTTCAATATTTACATCGGGTAATCGATAACCAATATCTATCATCCCATCTTGAATTCTTGCTTCCTGAGGCTCTGCTGTCATTAAGGTGTAGATACGATCAACTTGATTGCGAAAACGTGGATCAAGATCACTGCGAGGGAAAGGTAAGCTAATTTTCACATCAGAACGAATAGTCCCTGGATCACTATCAAACAATATAATGCGATCAGCGAAAGCAATTGCTTCTTCAATACTATGCGTCACAAATAAAATAGCATTAATCCCTATCATTCTTGTTTGCCATAAATCTAATAAATCGCTTTTCAAAGTATCCGCAGTGAGTACATCTAAAGCTGAAAATGGTTCATCCATCAGTAAAATATCGGGTTTAACAACTAAGGCTCGAGCAAAACCTACTCGTTGGCGCATACCGCCAGATAATTCTTTGGGAAGAGCTGTCTCAAAACCATCCAGGCCGATCATGTCGATTACTTTTAATGCCTGTTCACGCCTTTCTTTACGCGGCAATCCTTGCGCCTCCAAGCCCAGCTCAACGTTTTGTAAAACTGTTAACCATGGCAATAAAGCAAAGGTTTGAAATACCATGCTAATACCACGAACTGGTCCACTGATTAAGCGACCACGATAATAAATCACGCCAGCTGAAGGTTCCGTTAATCCCGAGATAATGCGTAATAATGTTGATTTTCCAGAACCAGATTTACCTAAGATAGCAACAATCTCACCTTCAAACATTTTGAAATTAATGTTATGTAGCACTAAACGATCTTGTCTATCGCCTGTTTTAAAATATTTTTGCATCTCGACTACTTCAATAATTGGATCAGACATCGCTTACTCCGATAACAAATCGATTCTCAGCATAAACATAGAGTGGGCGCCATATTAAGCGATTAATAATCAACACAATTAAACACATCATACCAATACCTAATGCAATACGGGCAAAATTTCCTACTGTAGTATATTGAGTAATATAAGACCCCAGCCCAGTTGCCACTATTTTTTCATTACCCCAACTAGCTACTTCCGCCACAATACTTGCATTCCATGCGCCTCCAGCAGCTGCAATTGTTCCTGTCACATAGTATGGGAAAACGCTGGGTAATAATAATCGTTGCCATCGTGTCCAACCAGTTACTCCTAAATTATCTGCCACTCGTAATAATTCTTTAGGAATAAGCGATGCCCCTGCCACAATATTAAATAAAATATACCATTGCGCGCCTAAAATCATGAGCGGTGATAACCAAATATTTGGATTCAAATGGTAATAAACGATCATCATCACAATAAAGGGATACAGTAAATTAGCAGGAAAAGCAGAAAGAATTTGCGCTATGGCTTGTGCAACCTGAGCCACTTGTGGTCGCAATCCTATCCATATTCCAAGTGGCACCCAAATAAACGAACAAAGCAAAATAAGAATAAATACCCGACTGGTTGTAATTAATCCGAGGATGAATACCCAACGAATTTCTGCAAATGAAATATGTGCAGCCACAAAATACCATAAGAAGATAAACGCAGCTATACCAAGCAGTAGAATTCCAACTTCCCACAACATACCAACTAATTTATTACCATTTTTTTTGGACAGTGGCTTTGAAAAAATAATATCGGGTGAAGGACGGAAAATTTTAATATTGACAAAAGCATCAAACAATTGGGCTAATTTATCTCCCCATTTGCGCATTAAACGGGTACGACGAAAAATATTCATGACCCATGATTCTGCGGTTTTTTCAGTTGCTTGTTGTTCTGGTTTGAATTTCTCAGCCCAGGCAACCAAGGGTCGAAATAAGAGTTGATCGTAAATTAAAATAACGATAAACATTGTTAGTACGGCATACCCTATTGCATGTAAATTTGCTGCTTTAATAGCAACAGCAATAAAGGATCCTATTCCTGGTAATAAAATATCTTGATTCGATACTGTAATTGCTTCGGCTGCTACTACAAAAAACCATCCGGCAGACATGGAAGCCATCGTGTTCCATAAGAGTCCTGGCGTAGCGTAAGGTACTTCAATACGCCAAAAACGTTGCCAGGCAGAAAGATGAAACATTAGGCCAGTTTCAGCAAGATCCGCCGGAACAGACCGAACCGTTTGAAAAAATACAAATGTCATATTCCATGCCTGAGAGGTAAAAATGGCAAATACTGCTGCACATTCTGGCCCTAATAAACTACCAGGAAATAATCGTATAAAACTTGCAATGGTTACCGATAAAAAACCAAGAATAGGAACAGCTTGTAATATATCAATAGCAGGAATGATGATGCGTTCAGCGTGACGACTTTTTGCCGCCCAAGTACCAAAAACAAACGTAAATAATAAAGAAAAAAATAATGCGATTAGCATTCGCACTACTGTTCTACCTGCATAAAAAGGTAACACTGCAGGATTTAACGAAATAGGCGTACTCTGGCCAAGTTGATAAGGTGTTGCCATTTCCTTTGCGACCCACGCAAACAAAAAGATACCTGCCAATACAAAAAGCAAAGCGATAATATCCCAATAATTGGGATACCATGTGATTCGATTGACACTTGCAAGCTTAGTGCGAAATAAATTCATTCAATCGTTCTCAGTCTCGACATAACATACGGCCACCGTCAATACTCAACATTTGTCCTGTCACATAATCTGCATCCTGGATAAAAAATAATACTGCCTTAGCAATATCTTCGGGCTGGCCAATGCGTTTCAATAAAGTTTTTTCAATAATGGTTTGTTTTTCTGCTTCAGGTAATGCATTTTCACCTTCTGGCCACAAAATTACACCCGGTGCTATAGCATTCACCCGAATCGCTGG
Source organism: Gammaproteobacteria bacterium RIFCSPHIGHO2_12_FULL_37_14 (assembly GCA_001801485.1). The sequence continues at coordinate 3,688 of MGXV01000012.1, read as the reverse complement.
ACCTAATTCTTTAGCTAATACTTTGGTTAACATGACCAAGCCACTTTTTGAAATAGAATATACAGAATAATCTCGTGATGGCGACTCAATATGAGCATCCGTAATATTGATAATTGAACCCTGATTTTCAGCAAGAAATTGCGCAGCAGCCTGAGACAAAAAAAACGGCGCCTTTAAATTACTATTCATCAAATCATCCCAAGCATATTCGGTAATTTTTCCAAATGCGGTACGATAAAAACGAGAGGCGTTATTAATCAGCACATCCAAACGTTTCCAGGTGTTGGCTGCTTGTTGAATAAAAGCCTTACCACTTTCAAAATCTTGTAAATCGGCACGTAAAGCAATGGCAGACGAATTGCGTTTCTGATTGAACTGTTGAGATAATGTAATCGCTTCTTCTTCAGAAATATTATAATGAAGAACAACATTCATTCCGGCTGCATGTAGAGTACGAGCAATTTCAGCTCCAATTCTTCTTGCTGCTCCTGTTATAATAGCAACCTTCGATGTTAATGAATGCTTGGACATGGATACTCCTTCGGATAAGTACAGCAGTGTTAGCAACCCTTTGCGATGTGATTGCTCAAGAGTATAGTATAGACATTTATGGCCATACCTTCTAATACATTAGTCCATATCCTCCGACAAAAAATTGAAAACCAACAGGGTTATATTTCATTTGCAGAATTTATGGAGCAGGCACTCTATCATCCTCAGTGGGGATATTACAATTCAACTCACTTTAATATAGGAGAACGAGGCGATTTTACTACTGCTCCAGAAATCTCCCCACTTTTTGCCCAATGCGTTGCCAATCAATGTCGAGAAATTTTTGATCATTTAGGTCAAGGCCAAGTGCTTGAGATAGGTGCTGGCACAGGTAAATTTGCTAAAGACTTCTTGTCTTATCTTGATACATTGGGTTGTCTTCCTTCTGCATATTATATTTTTGAAAAAAGCTCGACTTTACGCAATCAGCAACGAGCATTTTTGCAATCTACCTGTCCACATTTTTTCCCTCGTATGATTTGGCTTGATACGCTACCGGCTAAATTTTCTGGTGTTGTCATTGCTAATGAAGTACTGGATGCCCTACCAGTGCATTGTTTTCGAATTGAAGATCATGAAATTGCAGAACGTTGTGTCACTTGGCAAAACGACGCCTTTGCTTGGAAAATTTGTAAACCAACTACGGACGAATTATCTGAAAAAATTAAACAAATACATCATCAATATGCTTTACCACCCGGCTATGAATCAGAAATCAATCTAAATTTAACGTTTTTTTTACAATCGCTAACACAGGCAATTGAAAAAGGTATTCTATTATTGATAGATTATGGTTACGGACAACGAGAATATTATCGTACTGAACGTTCTTCTGGCACCTTATCCTGTTTTTATCAACATCACAATCATGCCAATCCCTTCATTTTACCAGGCCAACAAGACATCACTGCGCATGTTGACTTCACGCGCGTCATTGAAACCGCTATCGATAATGATTGCCAATTACTGGGTTATACCAATCAAGGGCCTTTTCTTTTAGCTTGTGGATTGACTGAATTTGTGACAACAGCAGAAAAGCAGCTCTCTCCAATAGAAATAGTTCATCTACGTCATGCAATTAAATTACTCACTTTCCCAACTGAAATGGGAGAGCGGATAAAAATCATGGCATTGGGAAAAAATATGAGTGTTGATCTATCAGGATTTAATTTGCAAGATAAAAGAAAGGAACTATGAGTTGATTGATATCACTTGATTAGATTAATTTTCTGTAGTATTAATACGCTTAATTTTATATTTGTTTATTTTTTAGGTAGTAGTTTGTTTACACTTTCTTCGGAGAACTAATTTTATGCCTAGTAAACAGAGCTACTTTCAACCCAGTCTTAACGCTGACAACAGCATCATTGAAAAACAATTCCCTTATTTACATCCTAATATTTCTCTATTTCATTTACATAATAATGGCAAATTATTTTCTGAGGATGAAATTAGCAATATCTTACAGTTCTTTGACGGGAATTTTCGCTTAAAGAGAATAAAAACATGCACTGACCTTGGAAATTTCTATAATATTCTCAAATTAACCAACTCAAAAGACAATAAGAATCATTTTTATGCCATTTATTTAGGTGAAAAACACCATAAACATTTGGGTAAAGGCACCTTTGGCAAAGTAAAATTAATTCAAGATTTAGAAACTGGCGAATGGCACGCATTAAAAATTCAAAAAAATTTAACCTTCGCACAAATAAAAAAAATTTATTCTCCTGAACTGAATGTATTGAATAAATTGAATCAAACCATTGGCTCTATAGAAAGATCGGCGGAATATAACATCCCTCACCTACTTGCTATGCATTTACTAAGAGGAATAGACTTAGCTTCTTTTTTAAAAAGCAAACCTAGGTTACCCGAAAGTCACTGGCTACAAATAGCAACCAATATCAGCAAAGCAGTCTATGATTTTTATCAAAAAAAACTATTACATAACGATCTTAAACCCGAAAATATCTTCATTAATCCTGTCACATATGAGATAGCATTACTTGACTTTCAATTTAGCTTACCTGGCCCTCATTATTTAGTGGAAAAAAGTCCCTCTTTTGGTACACCAGGATACATGGCTTTAGAATTAATGCTTGCAGAACGTAGCTATGAATATAATGAAAAAACCGAGATCAATGCTCTGGGTATTACATTTGGAGAATTGTTTGGCTGTATTTTTGCAAGCCGAAAATTAGGAACGGGTATTTTCGAATTCGCTCAACGATATCGAATATATAACCCGGAAAAAAGAAGTGAATTATCTTATAGAATATTTGATAAAGAGATTACTTATTGCATCCCTCAGCGAATACCAAATAAATTATTACGTGCTGAAATTTGTAATTTCCTTACTCGAATGACGGATGATAATTCAAAAAACAGACCAACCCTAGATGAAACACATCAATTTTTGACATCCCTCCCAGCAAGATTCGAGACAAAAGCAGCTAGTATAAAAAAAATTGGTATTTTAAATATTGAAGAATATCTGAATCATGATGAAAAAATTCAAAATGAATTACGTTTGGAATTAAAAAAGATGGACGAAGTTTGGTTCATTGATACCATCCAACGTGACTTAATCGATTATCTTTTACTTCGACGAGAATTAGAATCAGAACACATTAAAATAGGAGAGAAAATATTTTATCCTAGTCATCCACTAGCTTCTATATCACAGATGCAAAAACAAATTGGCTTAATGATTCAACAAGACCAAACCAATTTCGCTTATCAACAAAAAGATTTTATTATTTCGAAACAACCATCCAATCCAATTGCATTGTTTGATCTAAACGCTAATTCTAAAAAAGAAATCTGTCAAGAAAACGAAGTAAGCTATCAACCTGAATACAATAAAGTAGCGAACATATCACAAAAACCACAATTTTAAACATTATCAGGAGTATATAGTGTCACGTTTCGCAACCTTAGAAATACATAAAGAAGAACTTTCTTTTTCAGCAGGACATTTTACCATCTTCTCTGCTACTGAACGCGAACATTTACATGGTCATAACTATTGTGTTCACGCAACTTTTCATATTAGCGTTGAAGAAAATGGTTTATCCTTCGACTACAGAGTTTACAAGAAGAAAATACTAGCCCTGTGTGAACAATTAGATCG
>MGXV01000011.1 GCA_001801485.1 Gammaproteobacteria bacterium RIFCSPHIGHO2_12_FULL_37_14 | reverse complement strand
CTCATAATCCTTTGGTCCTAGGTTCAAGTCCTAGTGGGCCCATTGAATAACTCGAAATGAATCATGAAGTTAGGATAGCAAAAAGAAAGGGAAATTTTGAGTAGCAATCCACTCTGTGTAATTCTGGTGTAATCAGGATCTTTCCCATTTCAGGGGGCACACCATTTACGAACACAGTACTCTAACTCGAAGTCTATAGTTTTGGCTTTTGATTTAATTTTAAATTTCAGGGAGATTTAAATAAATATGAAAATATTTTCGCCTAGCCGTAGAGATAGTTTATATTTTAAAAAAACGCCAATGCTTTGGGCGGATATTATCTTTGCGTATATTATTATACTAGTGAGTTATAATATTTTTGGATTTCAAGTGTCTATTTTACTTTCAATATTATTATTAATTCAGAGTTATACTATTGGTAGTGCGGAAAATAATTCTTTTTTATTTCAAATCAATTCCAATTTAGTTAAAACTCTGGACTCAATAGATTCTAAACTTGAAGTGATTCATGAAACGTTAACAGCGATAAATGATAATTTGGAAAAGGCAGATGATGAAAGTTTGGATGATAATTTATAAAATATTAAGTATTTAAAATTATCTGTTGGAATTCCTCATCAAGCACTATTCGTTTAACAGGACAGGCAATTAATTCTTAGCAAAATCATATCTTTTTTCCAACGCATCCATAGCACTTCTAATATGCTCACCATTCTGATGACTATACCGCACCACCATCTGCAGTGTCTTATGTCCAGAAATACGCTGTACTGTCGGCAAATCAACGCCTGCCTGTACTAAGTGGGTAATAGCGGTATGACGCAACGTATGCCGCACAACTTCTTTCGGATTTAATCCAGCGGCAGCGATCACACGACGAAATTGTTTTTCAATATTCATCACATGACCGGCTTGCGATTGCCTAGACGGAAACAACCAAATTTGATCTGATTTGGCTGCATCCAGATAACCACGCAGAAAATCAGCCAAGTATTGCGGTATGGGCTGCTCACGAGCACCTGCTTTCGCTTGCGGAATAAAAATGACACGCCGATTAAGATCAATATTTTTTATCTGGATGGAAAGGATTTCCATTCTACGCATGGAAGTACCAAGTCCAATCACAATGAATGGATAAATGTACGAACACTGATCTGCCTTAGCTGCAGTCAATACGTTTGCGATCTGTTCAGTAGTCAGATAAACAATTCTGCCGCTATCTTCTTTGAAGCGCTTAATATTGCAAGGTTTATTGTCCAACAATTTCCAATCCATTGCTTTATTAATCAAATGTGAAATCACAGACAGTTCACGATTAATCGTACCTGGTTTGGCATCTTGAGCTAATCTATGTTTTTTATATCGCTCAATGTCAAACGTGCATATTTTATTTAGCTGTATGCTGCTAAAAAATGGAAGTACATGCATATTAAGCCGGTATGTTTTGGCGGTCATATCTTTACCGCCCTCTTCTTCCAGTTTCGCAAGATACTTTCTTGCTGCTTCTGCAAATGTGAATTGAAGTTTTCGTCCTTTCGGTAAATTTAGTCTACCATGACGCGCATCCGTGCGAAGATTTGCGATTAATTCTTCCGCTTGTAAACGCGTCACTCCTTCTGATTCTTTTCCTACAACACGATGTATGCGTTGACCATCAACCATAACATTCACTTTGTAACGTCCATCACCATTTTTTAAACGTTCAAATGTGATGCCGTGCTCTTCTAATTTCTCACCGCGTTTTAAGTTACGTTGATTCGCGCGTGTAATTTTTGTGAACTTAATCGACAAGATAATTTATCCTTTTGATTTCGAGTGGATAATCTTCTGGTTTCTCTATGATTGGACCATCAGGCAAACTATAAGACATTATCCTTAGATCCTCGAAAGTCCGATATCCTTCAAGAATATCTTTCAAAAATGGCCAGTGCTCTCGAAGACGTTCTTTAACTATGCCCTGCTGGTTTATTAAAGGCCAAGTTTGTTGCTCATCTAAAACTTTTCCTGACATCGAAACAAGGTTTATTGGGAAATGCGCCCAATAATATGTGATCGTCCTTAGATGAAACCATAATTCATTTTCATTAGCCGTCAGTAGATCAGGAAGAACTAAAGCAAACATTGCAAAGCGATCAGCTTCTTCGGGTGACCAGATCATATCCACAGCTGACTTAATCGTGATTTCTTCTCTTTCTGGTGATTTATCCAAAAGCATATTTATTTGGGCATTATGTGTAGGAACAGCGGGAACCTTGTATTTTTCTACCGCTTCTTCAATTAGTGTTTCAATCAAGCTGGATAACGTGCGCCTTTCGCAACGCGCCATGATTTCAGCCGCCATGTGCAACTTCGGATCAAGTCGTGCTTGTATAATTTCGCTGCGGTTTAGCTTACCGCCACCACCTTTTTTTCTTGCCATGTCAGTCTCTTTTTCTTTCTGATTCTAGATTTATCTAATTTTGCGAATTCTATATCGTAATTATTTACATTACAATTATTTTATTCTATCCTCCGCACCCTTCACCCAATTTCATCCTATATAAGGAAGTTCACATGATAATAAGAAGTACAAAAGTGGAATCCATCGAAATCATCATGTTCCCTGATGGTAGATTGGATACCAAAAATGCAGCACTTTATCTCGGTTTAAAAGAAAAAACCTTAGCCATGATGCGTGGCAGCGGTAGTGGTCCAAAATTTATCAAACGCGGTCGCGTATTTTATTACAAGGAAGATTTGGACCACTGGTTGAATGCAGAAGGACGTCTCACATCCACCGCACAAACTTTAACCAGGTAGGAGGAAGATAATGAGCGCCTTACATGTCGGAGATTTGGTTAATCGAATACTTCCGAAACAACCTACGCTTGAAGTGATTAGCGTTGCTGATTTTATTAAAACTGAACTGCCACCACGCGAACATATTCTTTCGCCATGGCTGCCCGTGCAGGGGCTCACCATGATTTACGCACCGCGTGGCATTGGTAAAACACACATCGCGCTTGGCATTGCGAATGCGGTTGCAAATGGCAGCTCTTTTTTAACTTGGCACGCACCTAAACCACGAGGCGTATTGTATTTGGATGGCGAGATGCCGGCAACCTTAATGCAAGAAAGATTACGCTTACTCATGGGTGAGGATAGCGCAAAACCTAAAGCACCTTTCCAATTACTCACCCCTGACTTGCAAAAAGGGCTAATGCCTGACCTTGCAACTTACGCGGGACAAGAAATGCTTGAGCCTTATCTCAAAGGCATTGATCTCATTATTGTCGATAATATCTCAACCCTTTGTCGAAACAGTAAGGAGAATGAAGCGGATTCTTGGATACCTGTGCAAACATGGGCATTGAAGATGCGTGCTGCTGGCAAATCCATTTTATTTATTCATCATGCTGGCAAAGGCGGCAATCAGCGCGGCACCAGCAAGCGTGAAGATATTTTGGATACTGTCATCGCCTTGAAGCGCCCGGATGACTATAGCCCCAAAGATGGTGCGGTATTTCAAATTCAATTTGAAAAAGCACGCGGCTTTTTGGGCGATGACGCGGAAGGTTTTGAAGCAAAGATGGTGATGGATGGAAATCGCCAAGAGTGGCATACCAGCACACTGCCAGGCTCAGCGTATGAGGAAGTCGTCACCTTGGCAAAGAAAGGACTTAAACAAAAAGAGATCGCTGAAAAAATGAGCTTGGATAAATCTGGCGTCAGTCGCTACATCAGCCGTGCTCATCAGGAAGGCAGAATCCAATAATCAAGGAAGTAGTTGCAGAGTTGCAGTGCTTAAGCACCGCAACTTTGCAACTACCAGCATGGGATTGCACTCGCCTCTCTAATACCCCCCATAACCAAGTTATAGGAGCAAAAGCCTGTTAAGCCAGTAAAGCTCGAGGTTCAATCGTCGTGCTATCGCCTGACCAACCAATAAAAGCGTCTGGGGACTTATTGGTTGGTCAGGCGACAGCACGACGAACCAGCAGCATCAAGTTAAAAATTAAAAAATAAAGAAGAGAGGTTTTAATATGAAATTAACAGAACGTGATATTGAAATTCTTAGCTTCATTAATGATTTTGGTTTTTGTGAAATTATACAAATCGAAAAAAAATTTGGTTTACATAGGCCAAGGAGTTATCAAGTTATGCAGCGATTAAGCAAGGAAAAACTGGTCATCCACGAAAGAGTGTTCCATGGGCGTAATGGGATTTTTTATCTTAGCAAAATGGGTGCGAGCCATTTTGATTTACCTGCTATAACTAATGTGCCAGTAGCGATATACGATCATCAGCTTGCCATTATAGATACCTATTTCAGGTTAATACGGCTTTATCCAGAAGCACAATGGATTAGCGAGCGCCGTTTAAAGCGAGACAGGTTTGCCAAGGGAATAGGTGGCTTGGGACATATCGCTGATGGATTACTGGTGTTTCCTGATGATAGACAAATAGCGATTGAAGTTGAGTTGACGATGAAAGGTAAGCTACGGCTCGAGAAAATATTCAAGGCTTATGCTAGTCAGTTTGATATCAAGGAAATATGGTATTTTTGTTCGCCTGAAGTGCTGCCAAAAATACGGAAGGCTACTGAGAAGAGGTCTTATATAAAGATACATGCGCTGAGTTAGCAAGCAGGCTGTGTCAGAACTCTCGTAATATAACGAAAATCGATATATTGGCGGAGTTTTGGCACAGAATTTTGAATTGTCTTAAATAGAAAATGACTTCGATACTGTTACAACTAATTGATTATATTATAAATAACAATAACAGAACCCATTCCGTTTACATCTAGACAAAGATGTAAACGGAATTCATTATTTCGTTTACATTTAAAGGGGGCGGAGTGTAAGATCGCCTTCTTTAAAAGAGCAGGGCACTTCCAAATGTAAACGATATATGAGAAACTGTTTACATATTTATGGTAATGTAAACGGTAAAGAAAATGAAAATAGGCCATTTCGTAAAACAACCACAAGGCTTCAAGGCCTTCGTTCCAGCACCATTTCCAATTAAAGAAGGCTTCCCGCTATCCCCCGCTTTAGCTGATAAAGCAAGTTTTGCAACAAATGCGATTGGTAAACTTGCTGGCGTTACTCAGCTACTTCCGGACATAGATTTTTTCATCTACATGTATGTGTATAAAGATGCAACATCATCCAGCCAAATAGAGGGCACCAAAGCCACAATGATAGATGCCATTGAGGCAACCTCAAAAACGTCAGAGAATCTACCCTCGGATGTCGACGATATTTTGCACTACATTCAAGCACTCAATTATGGATTGAAGAAACTAGAGGAACTGCCACTTTGCCTTCGCTTTATATGCGAAATACATAAAGAATTAATGGATAATGCGAGATCGACACACTTCTCTGATCCAGGCAATTTTCGCAAATCCCAAAATTGGATTGGTGGAACATCACCAGCTAATGCATCGTTTGTTCCTCCGCCAGTGCATGAAATGCATAAGGCATTAGATGATTTGGAAAAATTTATTCATAGCAGAGATGGCATATTGCCTATTGTAAAAGCAGCACTCATGCACGCTCAGTTTGAAACGATTCATCCCTTTCTTGATGGAAATGGTCGTGCTGGACGATTACTAATAATTTTATATTTATGGGTAAATAAATTAATAGAACAACCCACGCTATTTTTATCCTCATATTTTAAGAAGCATCAGAAAACCTATTACAGCAAACTCGATGGCTACCACAATGATGAAGTAGATGCGTGGCTTGATTTTTTTCTTGATGGTGTCATTGATACATCAAATGAGGCGATTGCTTCAGTAAAAAAAATACATACTTTACGTGAGCAGGACATGAAAAAAATTCACGCTCTTGGAAAAACGGCAGCTGAAAGTTCAGTAAAAATATTACCATTATTATTTAAATCCCCAATTGTTAATGTAAATAACATTCAGCAATGGACTGGCTTTACGAGGCAAGGCGCTCAAAAAATTATTGATAGATTTGTAAATTTAGATATTTTACAACTTAAGGATGAACATAAAACATACGGCCGATCTTTTATTTATCGACAATATGTAGATATTTTCAAAGAGTAGTAAAAATATTTTTTAAAGGACTAATTATGAGCATAAACTTGAATGCTACTGATGTAATAGCTGGTCTAGGTGCAGCCGCATGGATTCCACAAATTATTACATGGGTATATAACGCTGCCACTAAACCTGTTTTAACAATTACACCCGATAGAACAGTTTCAATAGGTTATACACTATTTGGGCCAATTTTTAATTTACGCCTTTCAATCAACGTTGACAAAAAAGATACGCTAATTGATTTCATTGGAGTAGAAATCCAGCATGAAAGTGGTACCAAACATACTCTTGAATGGACTGGGATGACGGAATTTTTCAGTGAAGTTAAAAATAGTGCTGGCGACAATCAAATTATTCAGCGTGACATTGTGCCGATTTCTGTGAAGCTTAGCACATTATCACTAATAGAACGATTTTTTCGATTTCAAGATTCTTCATTCATACAACGTAATAAATCAGAATTAGATAAGCTGATGGAACAGCAACAATTTATGCAAAATAAAAGTGCAACCTACCATGACGATTTTTTAAGTAGCAAAGAAGTTGATGACTACATAAAATTCATGAGATCGAATTTTTATTGGCAAGCTGGGTCATACACTGCATCGTTTCTAATACGCTCGCCTGCGCCAAGTAAATTAAAACCATGTAAATATCAATTTAAATTAACACAAGATAACGTTGATATGCTGAAAAAAAATCTAGAAGAAATTAAAGCTGATATTGAATATTTCATTAAGAAAGGTGACGCTCAGGGCTTTAATGGGAAACCAGGCAATTGGAGATGGGTTAACGTAAACCTAAATAAATGTGATTAAATGCAGCTAACGATTGAGAACTGTATTGACCCAATAAGCGTGTGTAATTCCTGTGTAATCATGCCAAGAAAAATATCGAAAAATGAGGTAGTAGCTAGATAAAAAGAGAACATCACAAATGATTAAATATCATTTAAATTAAGTAGTTAGATAAAAGTAGAAATTCACAGAACACTCTGATACCCTCCTCATAATCCTTTGGTCCTAGGTTCAAGTCCTAGTGGGCCCATGTAGAATCAAAGAGTTACAAATCAAACTGCGCGCCCCCTCGTAGTATAATAAAAGACGATATATTACGAGAATTCTGATATTCGTTATAAGTCTTTGCTACAAAACTAGTAATTTACTCATTTACGGTTATAATCATAAATATCCCCTAATTTAGGGGATAAACATGAATGAGACCGTAATTTATGGGATTTGACGAATATATTCAAGAGGTTATGAAGAATGGCAAATGCACTTTCAGTATTGAAGATGCATTAGTAAGGCTTAAAAAAAGCAGAAAAGCCATTTTCTCATCAACAGAGCATTTAGTAGCAAGGAAGGAACTTGTCAGCCCTGCCAGAGGCTTTTATGTTATTGTTCCGCCTGAATATCAAATACTAGGTTGTCTACCCGCAGAATATTTTATTCCATATTTAATGGAATATTGGAAATATAAATATTATGCATGTTTATTAACAGCTGCCAAATATCATGGTGCTTCTCATCAAGCTGTCATGGTCTTTCAAGTGATGATCGAAGGACGAAGACCTCCCATTGTTTGTGGACGAGTAAAAGTTAAATTCATTAGCAATAAAAATTTAACTTTTACACCGACACAAATAATTACGACTCGTATGAGCATGCTAACCGTTTCAACACCTGAAGGAACCGCAATGGATTTGCTAAATTACCCACATCAAAGTGTTGGATTAAACCATATTGCGACAGTTTTAGCCGAATTGCACGAATCAATGAACCCTGAGGAATTGCTAGCGCTTGCAGAAAAATCATCATCTTTTGCTTGGCAACAAAGGCTAGGTTATTTGCTTGAAATCGTAGGAGCAAACAAACTGGCTGAGGTGTTAAAAAAACATTTATCCAAGCAAAAACGCTTGGATTACATTCTTTTAACACCGGGAAGAAAAGTTACCAAGCAATCAAAAAAGAATAATACTTGGAAATTAATAGAAAATACTAAAATAGAGAGTGATATATGATCCCAGATTTTTGTTTAACCGAATGGCGGCAACAAGTTCCTTGGGTTGAAGATTATCAGGTTGAACAGGATTTGATAATTAGCCGCGCACTGATTAGTCTATATGAGCGTCCAAAAATAAAAAATAGCCTAGTATTTCGCGGCGGAACAGCCTTACACAAACTATATATTAAGCCTCCGGCTCGATACAGTGAAGACATCGATCTCGTACAAATCGTCTCTGAACCTATAGGGAAAATACTTGATGAAATTCGCTCCGCTTTAGCTTGGTTAGGTGAACCAGGAAGGAAGCTGACTGAGCGAAGCGCCAAATTATTATATCGCTATACCGCATGTGACAATTCAAAAAGAAAATTGAAAGTAGAGATTAACACCACTGAACATTATCACTTTTCTGATCTTATTGATCTCGATTTTACCGTCTCCAATTCATGGTATTCTGGTAATTTTAAATTACGTACCTATCAATTAAACGAGCTAATAGGTACAAAAATGCGCGCGCTTTATCAGCGACGTAAAGGACGGGACTTATTTGATCTATGGGTTGTACTTAAGAATGATCTAATTGATCCGCAAGAGGTTGTTAAGATTTATTTATCACATTGTGAAAAAGAAGGATTGATCGTCACTAGAGCGCTTTTTGAGAAAAGTATGTCTGAGAAAATTCGCAATCAGGATTTCAAAGCCGACATTTCCAATTTACTTTCTGCTGATCAAGAATGGTCGCTTGCTGAGGCGCATGAGATGGTGCAGGAAAAATTGATTTTTTTATTACCGGGAGAGGCTTGGAGAAAACAGACAAAATGAGCGGTCAGCAGAATCATTTGGATTGTATTCACATTCGCATAATTCAAGTTTTCATCGGATGATTGTTTATGAATAACAATGCCCTTTCCGCAAGACTGCGGAAAGGGCACATTGCAATTAACTCTCGAGTTTAACAGCTGTCATTTCACTGCGAGAATA
>MGXV01000010.1 GCA_001801485.1 Gammaproteobacteria bacterium RIFCSPHIGHO2_12_FULL_37_14 | reverse complement strand
AACAAACATACGCATATTGGAAGCGTCTTTCAATTAACCTGTTGATTTATTTTATTATTAGTTAGCTTAGTGCCATTGGGGTATCGACTAATTCGGGGTAAGCCATTATGTGATGCAACAGTATCGTTAGTTGATAATCCAATATTCGCTAAAACGCTGGCAAAATGGCTGCGAGAGTTACACCATATCCCAGTGAGTGGGTTGGACAATACCGATTCATCAGAGCTTCGCTGGCAATTCAATGTTCCGCATCGCATAAAACGCTGCTATGAAAATCTAACACAATATGAAAAATATTTTTTAAGCGCTGGATTTTTAGTAAGCAGTTTGACTGACATCATTGAAAAAATTAGCGAATTTAAATTACACAATACGAAGCAATCAATTTTGCACGGTGATTTATATTGTCGACATGTTATTGTTAATGAACATCTATCACCAACTGGTTTAATTGATTTTGGTGATATTTTTATTGGCGATCCGGGCATTGATTTATCAATTGTTTCAATTTTTTCTGAAAAATTATTTGATGTATTTTTGGATGCGTATGGGGATGTTGACCGTCAACGGTTAGAGTTACTGCTTTTTCATTCTTTTGCACATGCGATGAGTTTTCTATCGTATGCTTATGAGCAACAAAAGCCATCATTACAATGTTGGGCGGGATCAGAATTGAAACGATCAATGGATGAGCTTAAAAAACTAAAGTGATACGATAAATTATTTACTCAGGCTTTTTCACGCTTTTCTTTTTTAATATTGACCGTTTTATTTTTTGCAGATTTATGTCTATCTTTCATTTCAACATCGCTGTAACCGCCCGTTGTAATGATTGATGCATGTCCAGCGTCATCGCGTACATGCATAATAGGGCGATCACGTTTATTCACATCATCTGAAATTCCAGTATGTCTGAGCCAATGCACGGTAGCAGTTTCTAGAGAATCCGCTTCATCACCCAGTTTATTTTTTCGTAATTCAACAATGGCATCATCAAAACAACTTTGTATTAATCGTCGAATTTGACGTGTACTTTCAATAGCACCCACGCCTTTTATTTTCGGAATCAATGGCGAGTGATCAGAAGGTGAGGGCAGGGGAGATAAATCCAAGCTCTTGCGATATTCGCTTAATGCATGAAGCATGTCATCACTGACTGCAATGGTTCGCAGCTTATTGCCTTTTCCAAGCACTTTAAACCACCATTGCTTATCACTGTCTCGATAAAAATGATTCATGCTTGGCGTCCAGCGATCGCTTGATGAAAATTCAGATATACGTAAATACATTAAATACGTTGCTGTAATAATAAATAATGTGCGCTTATGCATATCATTTTTCTTTGCCATTTTATTGGCGACTTTCAAACAGGTTGCCCATTGATCATCACTCAATCTAATAATTTTTTGTTCTTTCTGCTGTTTTTGAAGATAACGACTTTTTTGACGAATTAATGAAATGGGGTTGCGCTGTATTTTTTCTTCTAACAAACAATAATCAAAGAAGCTGCCTAATACGGCAAATAATGCACGAATGCTGCTTTGTGACATCTCATAGCTGGATAGTCTCGGTTTTTCCCCATTTTTAAAATCGCTTTTGCTGACTTTAACAATAAAAGGTCGCCAGGCTGGATTGGGTGATCTCAATCCGTCTTTTTCAAGATAGCGTGCTACTTGCTTTTTACCAATCCATTCACGTGGTGGTTTCATACAAAATTTGATGTAGGCTTCAATATCTTCGCGAGATAATTCAAGTATGGATTTTTTCGAAATGAGCAATGACCATTGCATCAGTCGTTCAAGTTCACGACGATAAGATTCAAAGGTTGCTTTAACACCGTCATATTGTTTTAAAAACACGATGACAGTTTTTAAATCTTCTGGAAAAAATAATTCATATCGGGTTTGATCAATTACATTATCCAGTTGATCTAATAAATCAATCAGTGGAGTAGGGATAGTCATTTTTTCAGCCATATTCCCTCAGTTTTATTTTAGTGCTTCAAAAATTTCTTGGCTTAATGATTGTAATTGTGCATAGGCTTTATCAAAGCTTGGCTTATTTTCATCATAAACCATCTGCTCTAAAAAATAATGCCAATGATCTTTCCATTGCGCATCATTGTACAATAAATCCAGTGCTAATTCTGATTCTCGAATTGGATTTTCAATGTAATCATCATTGAGTTTTTTAAATTGTGATTTGTCTTTTTCTATAATTTTTTGAACAAGTGATGAATATGCGCCGGATAATAATCCATGCGTCTTTAATTGATAAAGATCATATAAGTGACGCACCAAATCTTTATCTGACTGTCGTGATTTCTTCTGGGTGTTTGCAATGCGACGCGTTAGCGCAACCCATTTTTCAGCAGCGGTTTCATCCAGTGCAACGCATGAAACAGGTATTGTCTGATGATCACATTCATTTCCCAAAGATATTTTGATCAATGTTGTAATATCTTTTGTGATTGGTGTTAATGCAAGCTCGCCTAAAAAACAATCAATCGCAACGTGCGGTTTCAAGTAAGCAATTTTTTCTGAATCAGAAAATTTTGCTTGAATGCTCATGAAGCGACCTTCATACAATACACGAGTATCTTCGTCTGATACGGTAAAACCAGTGTCTTTGAGTGTTGCAATCAGTGCATACCTAAAATCACGCAATTTATTTCGACGCGATTCTTTTCCAAGTGTTGTTGCTTTTTGTTTTTGAGTAACACGGAAATCGACATCTTCCGACATTCTTCTGATGACTTGATATCCTTTAGATAAACTCGTGCCGCCTTGAAAAATTAATTCAAAATAATCATCATTGATTTGTGTTAAGGTATGAATCACTTGTGTGACAAAATAATCTTTACGCACAAAATCAGCCGGGATGCCGAGTAGGGCGGCAGTTTTTCGTGTTTGTAGTGCGTCTAAATTACCTTGCATTAATCTCACCTTCAAAAACAACTGATCTGCCTTCAGCACTGATTGTGCCACGAAAGCGAGAATGCAGTTTAACAGAAAAAACAACGGGGACTTGTGTTGTTTCTCCACGATTATACGCTTGAATGGCGCTGCCATATTCCCACTGAATACCGAGCTTATTTAATGCAAGCATCGCAATAGACTCGAATGAATCACGTAAAATAATTTTGTGTTTGCCGTTGGGTAAATCAATCGTCATTGCTTTGGCGTAAAGACCGTGACTGATTTTGATAATGTGACCCTGTTCGACGAAAGTTTTTAATGCGCGGTTTAACCGCAATTGTTCTTGATTGGTATGACTACGTGTTAAATCTTCTCGCGAAAATACTTGAGTTTTTAGCGATTCGATCTTATCGAGCAATTTTCTTCGATAGGTATTTTGATAGTGATGATCAGTTTTACGCATAATTTTGGTCTCTGCTATTTTGTGAGTGACAGATATCGGCGCTTGTGTCGATTCATCCGGTTCGCCACAAATAGTCATTTTAATTATTATAGCACTAACACAGGATCGCCACAAATAGTCATTTTTAGTAAATTTATATAAATAATCAATCGGTTATTGAAACTCAATATTTGCGCATGGCCGTGTGCAAAAGGGACCTGAAAACTTTCGCCCGCGCCGTAAACGAAAGCTTGGTCAATAGCTTGTTGAGCAAATGTGAAATAAACCGTTGTGGTGCGCATATTAAAAGGCACAATAGGCACGGTTATCATTGCGCCCTTTATGTTTTGTCACGTTTTATACTATAGTTCGTGACAGTTAAAAGAACATTTCGCACAGTTAATATCATATCGATTTATAACGATTGGCGTTATCATTTTGCAATGATAAATCATAAAGCGAACATTGCCATGAATGATAAAAATATTCTACTGGGAATAACAGGTGGCATTTCAGCATATAAAAGTCTCGAATTAATTCGTCTTCTAAAAGAGCGCGGATATTCAGTGCGTGTAGTGATGACAAAACATGCACAAGCGTTTATCACGCCACTTTCATTTCAAGCTATTTCTGGTAATCCTGTGCATACAGAATTAATGGATGAGACAATTGATCATGGCATGCGTCATATCGAATTGGCACAGTGGGCGGAAATAATTATCATAGCGCCAGCATCTACTAACGTAATTGCAAAAATTGCATCGGGCATTTGTGATGATTTATTAACAACAGTGTGTTTAGCAAGCCCTGCAAAATTGTTCATCATTCCATCGATGAATAAAGCGATGTGGGAAAATACAGCAACAAAAAAGAATGTTGAAAAGCTTCGTGTGCGCAACATTGAATTTATTGGTCCAGAATCTGGGCTTCAAGCATGCGGTGATGATGGATTCGGTAGAATGACGGAGCCTGCAGAAATTGTTTCTCGCTTGCATCACAATACGGAAGACAACTATTTCTGGAACAATAAAAAAATAATAATAACAACGGGTGCAACTCAAGCGCCGATCGATCCCGTACGATTTATCACTAATAAATCATCTGGAAAAATGGGTTATGCATTAGCAGAAGCAGCTTATTTATTGGGTGCGCAAGTCACTGTGATTAGCGGTGAAACCAGTGTGAATCAACCAAGCTGCCATTGCTTCATTAAAGCTAAAACAGCCAGTGAAATGCAAAAAGCGGTTGAAAATAAAATTGAAACACAAGATATATTTATTTGCGTTGCAGCAGTGTCTGATTACACCGTTGCAAATGTGTCTGCGCAAAAAATAAAACGCGGGAGGCAATCTTTGATGCTCGAACTTATTCCAACATCAGATATTTTAGCAACCATATGCGCAAAACCAAAAAAACCCTTTTGTGTTGGATTTGCAGCAGAAACTGAAAATGTGTTAGAAAACGCCAAACAAAAACGCTTAAAGAAGGGTGCTGATTTAATCGTTGTGAATGATGTAAGTCAACCTGATATTGGCTTTGAAAGTGATGATAATGCAGTCAGCATTATTTCAGAGAATGAAATAATCAATCTTGAAAAAAACACAAAACAGAAAATTGCCCAGCAATTGTTAAAAATAATTTCAAATCAGTATCAATTACAGAAAAGAATTACGGCATGAAAACATCCAATTCAGGTTTTGCAAATTTGTTGTCCCTGTTAAACGATTGCGAATATCATGATGGAACAACGATTGGTGAAAAACTAAACGTAACACGAAGTGCAGTTTGGAAGTCTATTCAGAAGCTGGAATCTTACGGTGTTACTGTTGATTCCATTAAGGGCAAAGGTTACGCATTAATTGACCCATTGATTTTGTTAGACAAAAAAGCCATTACAAAAAGCGTTAAGAATAAAAATATTGAAATAGATATTTTTGAGAGTATTGATTCTACTAATGAGTACTTGAAAAAATTTTTAAAAGACAAAAACAATAGAGTTTGTTTATCTGAACAACAGACACAAGGCAAGGGTAGACTCAATCGTAGCTGGTATTCGCCATTTGGTTTGAATATTTATTTCTCAACTGTCTATATATTTAATAAAGATATTAGCGAGCTTGCTGGTTTAAGCTTAGTCGTGAGTTTAGCGGTTGTAAAAACACTTCAAACATATTTACCAAAAGCACTTAAAGTAAAATGGCCAAACGATATTCTCTATGAGAATCAAAAGTTATCAGGGATTCTCATTGAATCACAAGCTGAAAGCAATGGTGGGTGCTCTGTGATCATCGGTATTGGCATTAATGTGAATATGCATTTTGATAAAGAAAATCAAATATCTCAGGCTTGGACATCTATTCGAAACATTGCAAACAATTATATTGACCGCAATCCACTGTGTGCATCGCTCATCAACAATTTAATGCATTATCTTGCTCAATTTAATGAGCATGGATTGGCATCTTTTAAAGATGAATGGCATTCTGTTGATTGCCTGTACAATAAAAATATCAATATCAAAAATGCTAAAACAAAAATCTGCGGCAAGGCAAAAGGTATTAATGACCAAGGTTATTTATTAATAAAAATGGATGATGGTGAAACAAGAGCATTTTCATCGGGTGATACGAGCATTGAGAAGTAATGTCTTGATATCCAAGATGCTCGCAGCATTTTCTTGATAAGGAATTACGCCTAAACAAGGCGCGTCAATCCAGTTGGCAAGTGTACTGATAATTTCTTCTGTATCTAACACATGGATGGATGTAGAAAAATTTGCTACCCAACCCGCAATGGATAAATTCGCTTGTTTTATCGCATTAAAGCTAAGTATCGCATGATTAAGACATCCCAATCGAATCGCAATAACAAGCACGACTGATAAATCACAAGTCTTCACAACGTCAGCCATCGTCTCTGAATTGTTTAATGGAACATGCCACCCACCAATGCCTTCAATAATATAAATATCAGCTGGCGTATTTAATATTTTTTTCAGATGAGGTAATATTTTTTCCACACTCAGCTCAGAATTCTTTTTTTTAGCAGCGATGTGTGGCGCAATGGGTTCTTCAAAAACAAGGGGGTTTATTATTTGGTAGGGTAGTTTAATTGATGATGCCTCCTGCAAAAGCACCGCATCATTATTGTAAAGCGCCTCATCTTTCCAAAAACCACCGGTGGCAATTGGTTTTGAGCCAATAGTTGAGTAGCCGGCATTATTAAATGCATTGACCAATCCGACGCTGATATGCGTTTTTCCAATTTCAGTATCAATGCCGGTCACAAATAATTTTATCGACATTTTATTTTTTCATCGCGATAAAATAGCCGATATGATAGGTCAGAGAAACAGGATTTGACATTGTTTGGTGTGACTTAATTAATTTGTATAGGTAAGAATTACTATATAAGGCATTTGTTGATTTTTTAAAAACATAATTTGCGCCAGTAGCTTTAACAGTTTTGATTGCTGTCATCCACGAGTCATAATGTGCTGTTAAATATTCAACACTGTAATTGATTTTTTTAAATCCACATTGATCAAATAAATTAGCAATAAATGATTCAGTGTGAAATTGATTTCTTGATTGCACTGCTAATTCAGAATAAGTACCTTCTAATGGCAATGCAATTGCAATAATCCCACCTTCGGACATGTTTTTATGAATGCGCAATAAAGTGCTATTTAAATCGATACTCCATTGTAATGCCATGTTTGAAAATACCAGATCAAACAAACTATCGTTGTTATCGAATTCATCAAAATCATTTTCGTCGATTTTAATCGGATATGCCGATAATCTCTTTTTGGCTTCAAGCAATAATCGATCTGCTATATCGATGGCATGAAAATTGCTGTATTTATATTTTATTGCTAATTTTTCAGTTATAAATCCACTACCACAACCAAGATCAATAATATTGATTGGTTGTGCTTGAGTGGTATCAATCAAAGCAATTAACTTACAACCTACCTGTTGTTGTATGTTGCTATGAATATCATAAGTATTTGCCGCTTTATTAAAACAACGAATAATGTTTGTTTTATGCGTTGATTTGTTTGAGTTTTTCATAGTAATCAGCCAGTAAATCTAATAAATGAATAATATCTTTTTCTTCATGCATACAATTGAGCGAAATTCGAATGCGCGCTGTATTCGGCGCAACTGTGGGTGGTCTGATACACGAAATAAAAAATCCTTGATCGTGTAATAATTTTTTAAGTCCAATTGTATCTTTGTTTTTACCGATTAAAATAGATTTAATGGGTGTTAAATCACTGGATATTAATGGCAGTGATCGATGATTGGCTTGGTCAATAAAAAATGTAATTAATTTTTGTAATTTTTCTCTGCGCCAATTTTCTTTTTTTAATAAGTTTAATGATTCCAGTGTTGCACATGCAATGGCAGGTGGTAGCGAGGTGGAATAGCGATACGTATTCGAAAATTGTATAAGCGATTCAATCAGCGCACTTTCACCGGAAACAATTGCACCAATACTACCAATTGCTTTTCCAAGTGGCGTAATCAAGCAAGGAATATCGTTTTGTGTTAAATGAAAATATTCACTGATCCCACCGCCATTTTTTCCAAGAATACCGATGCCATGTGCATCATCGACGATAAAAAATGACTGTGTTTCTTTAGCAATATTTGCAAGTTTATCTATCGGACTTATATCACCTTCCATGCTAAAGACACTTTCAGTGACTAATAAGCATTTTCTTTGGCTTAAGTGAATTAACAATTCAGCATGATCGATGTTGTTATGATAAAACCGATACCTTTTAGCTTTGGATAATCGTATGCCATCCAATAACGAGGCATGACAAAGTTTGTCTGAAATAACTGCACTTTCTCGATTTCCAATCGTGCTCATCACTGCTAAATTTGCGTGATAACCTGAATTAAATAACAACGCACGATCACGATTAAGGAAATCAGAAAAACTATCTTCGAGCTGCTTTTGTGGTTTAAAATAACCAGATATCAATGCTGATGATCCACTACCGAAACCATATTTTTCTACACCTAAAATAAAAGCTTTTTTGACGTCTGAATGCATCGAAAGACCAAGATAATCATTGCTGCAAAAATTAATTAATGCTTTTCCATCGCAAACTATTTTATTATCCGAACGATCATCGGTAATGTAACGCGCTCTGAGTAAATCGTTATCTGAATAGCTAATTAATTTATTTTTAAATGTTTCTATTGGCATGTTAATTGAGACTTTGGTTGATTTTTAATGACCATGCCTAATCTCTTTAAAAGATTTAAATCATTATCTGCATCAGGATTATTGGCAGTTAATAATTTTTCTCCGAAAAAAATTGAATTGGCGCCCGCCATAAAACAAAGTGTTTGCATCTCATCACTCATTGAATCTCGGCCCGCAGAAAGACGTATCATCGAGGTTGGTAACATGATTCTTGCAACTGCAATTGTTCGAATAAATTCAAGATTATCGATTTCATCAGTCTGTTCAAGTGGTGTTCCACCGATAGGGATTAATCGGTTAATTGGAACACTGGTTGGCGGCTCTGGTAAATTTGCCAACTGTATAAGTAATTCGATGCGATCAGATCTACTCTCACCCATTCCAATAATTCCGCCGCAACATACTTTCATGCCAGAATTACGCACTTTTTCCAACGTATCCAAGCGTTGTTCATACGTACGTGTGGTAATAATTTTTTTATAGTACGCTGGGGATGTATCCAAATTATGATTATAGAAATCTAGCCCTGATTCTTTTAGTTGCGCAGATTGTATTTCAGTGAGCATTCCTAATGTGACGCATGTTTCAAGTCCGATTTCTTTCACCGCTTTAATCATTTCTAACACGATTGGAAAATCTTTTTTAGGTGGACTGCGCCATGCAGCACCCATGCAAAAGCGTGTTGCACCATTTTGCTTTGCAATTTCCGCATGTTTTTTTACTTCTTCAAGATCAAATAATTTTTCTTTTTGTAAGCCTGTTTTGTAGTGCGCGCTTTGTGGACAATAGGCACAATCTTCTGGGCATGATCCTGTTTTAATGCTGAGCAATGTACAAAGTTCCATTTCATTGACGTTAAAATATTGGTGATGAACGTTATGCGCCTTGAAAAGTAGATCAATAAATGGCAATGAAAATATTTCTTCAGCCTCAGATTGATTCCATATACGTGCCATTTTGAAACATCCTAATAATTTCTAATTCACGCAATATATGCTAACCTTTTTAAACAGTCAACCACAATAATATAAAAGGTTTACTAAAATGATCGAGTCACCTATATGGCATCCATGTTCTCAAATGAAAGACTATGAGGTTTTTAAGCCATTGATGGTTAATAAAGCGAATGGTGCTTATTTAGAATTAGACAATGGAAAAAAAGTTATTGATTCAATTTCAAGTTGGTGGTGCAAATCATTGGGTCATAATAATCCACGTTTGAAAAAAGCACTGCTTGCACAATTAGATCGTTTCGAGCATGTGATTTTGGCAAATACAACCAATGATGTGATTTCAGATTTATCTAATAAATTAGCAGGTCTCACACAAACATTAAATAAATGTTTTTATGCAAGTGATGGTTCATGTGCTGTTGAGATCGCATTAAAGATGAGTTTGCATTCACGATTAATTTCTGGCGAAAAAGATAGAGGGCAATTTATTGCTTTAAAAAATGGGTTTCATGGTGAAACAACCGGTGCATTAAGCGTTAGTGATATCGGAATTTATAAAACGCCCTATGAAAAAATATTATTTCCAGTGAATTTTATATCTGAAATTCCCTATGTTTCTGATGTAAATGATCCGATATGGAATGATTGTGCGCTGCATTGGAAGATAATTGAAAAATCATTAGAACCTTTTATAAATATAACAACGGCATTAATTATTGAGCCAATTCTTCAAGGTGCTGGCGGCATGAAAATATACAGTCAGGACTTTTTAAAAAAACTAAAGCTATGGACAAAAAAACATAATATACATTTGATTGTTGATGAAATTATGACGGGCTTTGGTCGAACAGGAAAAATGTTAGCATGTGAGTACGCAGGAATTGAACCTGATTTTTTATGTTTATCAAAAGGATTAACGGCAGGGTGGATACCCATGAGTGTTGTTTTAACCAGCGATGCAATTTATGATTTATTTTATGATGATTATTCAACCGGAAAATCATTTTTGCACTCACACACATTTAGTGGAAATGCATTGGCAGCGAGCATCGCAATTGAAGTAATGAAAATTATTGAAGAAGATAAGCTCTGCAGTCGCGCTGATTATATCGGAAAAATCATGCTTGAAAAAATGATTATGATATCGGATGAGACACAAAAATTAAAAAATATTCGATCAATTGGTGCTCTGGTTGCAACTGATTTGAAATGTGATGATTCAAATCGGCGTATTGGCTATGAAGTGTATCAAAGAGCGGTGGAGCTCGGTGCATTGCTTCGACCACTGGGAAATACAATTTATTGGTTTCCACCGTTAAATACCGAACTATCTGTCATCGAAGAATTAGCAAGCATAACGAAAAATGCTATTACTAGTGTAAAATTCTAACATTTCGTAACAGTCCAATAATTAAAGTTATTGGACATATTAAAGATGCGATACGCGTCATGTTATTTTTTTGATTAATTGGTTCACACCATCTTCTTCTTTGTCTTTCTTTTAACGGTTTTTTTAACAACCGATTTCTTAGATTTAACTGAACTCTTTGCTTTTTTCATGATTTTCAAAACGGCTACAACAGTTTTCTTTTTTACTTTTTTTGATGCAACAACCTTTGATACCTTTTTTATCTTTGCTCTTTTGACTGATTTTTTTGTTGCAACAGAGATCGGTTTCTTTTTTTCTGCCTTTTTTATTTTTGTCGGTGCTGCAATCATTTTACTTTTTTTCACATCTGTTTTTAATTCCACTGTATTTGGTGTTTCATTACCCATCTCAATACCAAACAACGATGACAAATCAGTGCCTGCGAGAATTTGATCGCTATGATCCACTTTAGTTTTAGTAATTGATGCTGTTCCAGCAACAGCGATTAATTCGATATGATCGGCTTGTCGCAATAAAAATAATTCTTCTGGTTTATTATCAAGACGCGCGCCAACACCATATAAAACTGCAGCAACGTGTTTGCACATATCCGCCCAATCAGGACATGAGCAATTTAATTTTATTTCTGATGGATGTGGAAATAATCCCTTGTCTGGATTGGTAATAATTTCCATCACTGCTTTTGAAAATTTTCCCTGTAGTAATTCAATCAAT
>MGXV01000009.1 GCA_001801485.1 Gammaproteobacteria bacterium RIFCSPHIGHO2_12_FULL_37_14 | reverse complement strand
CGAACTGTTTAAATCGACAGGTAATAAGCCGTCATAGTCATTACGTAATAGCTGAATTAGTGTCTTTGAATTATCCATCACCTCAAAACTTGGAAATCCAAAAGCGATGAATCCCAAGGAAAACTCCCTCAAGAATTACAGGCCTTAGTTATAGGACTTTGGGAACGGCTCAATGGCCAAGCAGAGCAGCGTATCATAGAAGTCGAAAACGCTAGTGAGCAACAAACTCAAGAATTAAAACAGCTATTACATCAATCCCAGCGAGAACATACTGATTTAAAAACTAAACTCCGCCAACTTGAAGAAAGTTTATCCGCAGAACGTCTAGATAAAGCAGAATTTGAAAGACAGTTCCAGCTTGAAAAGCAAGAGCACGACAAATTGCACGAGCGATATCAAATCAATATACAACAACTTGAAGACCAGAAGGCTGAAAATGCTCGCTTACACCAATTGGCTGCTAATATTCAAGCAAATCTTGAGCACTATCAAAATGCCATACAACAAGCACGTGCTGAACAAAGCCTGATAGTGGAAAAACAACAGATACAATTTCAACAAAAACTAACCGAATTACAGTATGAGATTTCATTACATCAAAAAAAATCTCAAGAATCAGTGCAATTACTGAATCAAAATAACGCTGAGCTTTATCATTTAAAAGAACAATATCATTCATTGCAAAAAAATCATGAAAACCAGATGCGACAGCTACAAGAAATTTCGAATGAGCTAAGTGTTTTTAAAGAGCGTTGCGAACAGCATCAGAGGCAATTACAGATATACAACAATGATATAAAGAATAAAAATCAGCAACTCATGGAATTTGTAAAACAGATTGCGATAGTGACTGACCAGCGTGATAGGCTTCAAAAAAATCTATCTGATGCAGAAGATAAAATTGAAATGTTACGGCAAGAAAAATTATTTGTGATCCAAGAAAAATCTCAATTAGAAGGACATTTGAAGCATTTAGAGAAAATTTCTATTGCTAGATAACTTAAATTAAAGGAATGTTTAATGAGCATGTTACAAATAAAAAAATTAAGAAAAGATACTCCTGGCTGCCAACATGTTTTACATTTTAATAATGCTGGAGCAGCTTTACCTCCACTACCCGTTGTTAATGCAGTAAAAGAGCATCTTGACTTAGAAGCTACAATAGGTGGTTATGAAGCTGCTAAAATTGCACTAAATAGATCTGAAATAATTTATGATTATGCTGCACAATTAATAAATTGTGATCGAGACGAAATTGCTTTTCTTGAAAATGCGACTCGTGCATGGGACATGGCTTTTTATAGCTTAAAATTTAAAAAAGGTGACCGTATCCTTACAGCTATGTGTGAATATGCAAGTAATTATCTAGCATTTTTACATATGTCTAAACACACGGGTGCTATTATTGAAGTTATTCGTAATGATTCTTTTGGTCAACTAGATATCGCTGATTTACAAAATAGAATTGACAGTCGAGTTAAGTTGATTGCAATCACTCATGTTCCTACACAAGGTGGTCTTATTAACCCTGCTGTAGAAGTTGGGAAAATTGCTAAACAAAATAATATTCCCTACCTTCTTGACACAACACAATCTGTTGGCCAAATGCCCGTTGATGTAAAGGAAATAGGTTGCGATTTTCTTTGCGCAACAGGTCGAAAATATTTACGCGGACCGCGCGGCACGGGGTTTCTATATGCGCGAAAAGAAATACTAGCAGAATGCGACCCTCCTTTTATTGATCTCCATTCAGCTAAATGGATTGAAGATAACGAATATTTGATAAAACCTAATGCGCAACGTTTTGAAACTTGGGAACAAAATATAGCAGCTAAAATTGGTCTTGGTGTTGCAATTGAATATGCTATTCAGCTAGGGATTCCAACTATTTGGGATAGAATACAACATTTAGCTAATCGACTGCGTCATCAGTTAGCTAATATACCATCTGTAGAATTACATGATCTTGGCGAGAAAAAGTGTGGAATTGTTACGTTTTCTTGTAAAAGCAAATCAGTTGAGGAAATACAACAACATTTATCCAAAATGAAAATTAACGTTTCTATATCGCTTCAGGAGTATGCAAGATTGGATATGGCTAAGAGAAATTTACCTGCTCTGGTGCGAGCTTCTGTCCATTATTATAATACGGAAGAAGAGGTAGAGGCATTTTGCCAAGCAATAAAGGCAGTATTAAATTCTTAAGTAGGAGAAATCAATCTAAACTGTGCATTGTTGCGGCATACTTCTAGAACCCCTATTGCAGCAGTTTGGAGGGCTTTTGTAAACCTCCTCAAATCTAGTTATTGCTGTGAATATTGCTGTGGTGTTGGCATGAATAGCTAAAATTAGAAAGAACCGGAGCTCTCTAACCGCTATTGATCATTTATAAATTTTCTACAACAAATCCCACATAGAGTAAGATCACACCAAACATCAATCCAAATAAACTAAACAAAAATGGGATGGCTTCTATATGACGTGAAATCAACTGTTTCCATTTATTAACAAATATGACTCGGAAAGCACCTACTAACAATGTACTTGCGCCAACCAACGTAATGAGTAAACGCCAACTTAATTCAAAGCTATTGGCGAATAAAAGAGATAAACTACCAAAAATGATAGGGAATACACCTCCCATGATATATCCGCTTTCGTTTTTCACCATATTTCTAGCCATTTGGCGCGCGTCTTCAATATTAAATAAAATTCCTATAGACAAAATAATGGAGACCAAACCAAACCAACGAGCAAACGCTATGTAATCTAACATTGTTCGTTCCTTTGTGTTATAAGTGCTAAAGGAATAGCATATCATTAGCTGATAATATTTAATATTTGAAAATTCTGAGGTTAGCTAGAATGGCAAGGATGCTGAAAATATTGGTAGGATGCCTATTCCTCATTAGTTTGACAGGTTGTTCAGGAATATTAGATCCAAAAGGAATTGTAGCAAACGAAGAGCGTAGATTATTTTTCGATACCTTAGCTTTAATGCTAATCGTGGTTTTGCCTGTTATTGTGATGAGTTTGTCATTCGCTTTTCATTATCAAGCTTCACACCGCATTAAAGATTACAAACCCAATTGGAGTCATAATACTTTTTTAGAAACACTATGGTGGGGTATTCCTTGTATTATTATTGTGGTTCTTGCGATTTTGACTTGGAAGAAAACGCACGACCTCGACCCCTTCAAACGTCTGATTGTTCCTAATCAAACGACACAAACAATTCAAGTGATTGCATTACCTTGGAAATGGTTATTCATTTATCCACAACAAAATATTGCTACGATCAATTACCTCGTTTTGGCTGTTGATCAACCGGTTGAATTTTCCATAACGACTGATAATGTTCCCATGAGTGCATTTTTCATTCCACAATTAGGTAGCCAAATTTACACGATGGCCGGTATGCGTACTCATTTGAACTTATTACCAACATCAACAGGTAAGCTTGAGGGACTTAATACACAATTTAATGGTGCCGGCTTTTCTGACATGCATTTTGTCGTTGATATTGTGACTCCTGAACAAATGCAACAATGGTTTGCAGAAGTAAAAGAATCATCGATACCATTAACAAATGATACATACGATAAATTATTAAAACCTTCTTTAGAAAAAACACCATTATTTTTTTCAGGCGTGGTACCAGAATTATTCAATGGTGTCGTGACTTTATATATGAATTCATTTGGCACTGAACATCCGCGTTCAAATCTTGGTCATTTGGATTATTCGATAGCATAGGGACAGCCATGTTAGAACATTTATTTTTTGGTAAGTTAACCTTGAGTGCTATTCCGTTTCAATCTGGCATCATCATGGGTGCTGGAGCATTTATGGTTCTTGTTATTTTAGCAACAGTAGTTGTAATCACCCTCTATGGCAAATGGGCTTATATTTGGCGTGAATGGCTTGTCAGCGTCGATCATAAAAAAATTGGCCTCATGTATTTAATTCTTTCCTTTGTGATGCTATTACGCGGCTTTTCCGATGCAATTTTGATGCGTTCGCAACAAGCACTTGCTGCTGGATCCAGTCTTGGCTATTTGCCGCCTGAACATTACGATCAGATTTTTTCTGCACACGGCGTGATTATGATTTTTTTCGTCGCTATGCCTATGATGTTTGGTTTACTTAACCTGGTAGTACCGTTACAAATTGGCGCGCGCGATGTTGCTTTTCCATATTTAAATTCTCTTAGTTTTTGGCTCACATTTTCAGCCGCTATGTTGTGTATGGCATCCCTTGTCATTGGTGATTTCGCTCAAACAGGTTGGCTTGCCTATCCACCTTTATCAGAAATGTACTACAGTCCAACCGTCGGAGTTGATTATTTTATTTGGTCACTACAAATTTCAGGGGTCGGGACTTTGTTATCGGGTATCAATTTTATTGTTACCATCATTAAAATGCGATGCAAGGGTATGACTTTAATGAAAATGCCAATTTTCGTTTGGTCAGTTTTATGCTCGATGATTTTAATTGTACTCGCATTTCCTGTTTTAACCGTGACATTGGCTTTACTATTTTTAGACCGCATATTCGGGATGCACTTCTTTACCGATTTCGCTGGCGGGAATGTCATGATGTATATCAATTTAATTTGGGCATGGGGACATCCAGAAGTTTATATTTTAATCTTGCCCGCATTTGGTGTGTTTTCTGAAGTGGTTGCCACTTTCAGTCAAAAAACATTATTTGGTTATGCCACGATGGTATGGGCCATCATTGTAATTGCTTTTTTATCTTTTATTGTTTGGGTACATCACTTTTTTACGATGGGCGCAAGCGCAAATGTTAACAGTTTTTTTGGCATTGCTACTATGATTATTGCGGTTCCAACTGGCGTTAAAATATTTAATTGGCTATTTACGATGTATTTAGGCCGCATTATTTTGGCAACCCCCATGTTATGGGTGATTGCATTTTTTACCACGTTTGCGATTGGTGGCATGACTGGCGTCATGATGGCCGTTCCGCCTGTTGATTTTCAAGTACATAATAGTTTATTTCTCGTGGCACATTTTCATAATGTCATCATTGGTGGAGTTTTGTTTGGCTATTTCGCGGGCATTGTTTATTGGTTTCCTAAAGCGACGGGTTTCAAATTAGATGAACGCTGGGGAAAATGGGCATTCATTTTTTGGGTTCTTGGTTTTTATGTTGCCTTTATGCCGCTCTACGTTATGGGCTTAAATGGATTTATGCGTCGCGTCAATCATTATACAAATGTCATGTTTCAACCTTATTTAATCGTTGCCGCTATTGGTGCGAGTTTTATTTTGATCGGCATATTTTTGTTAATCGGACAACTCATTGTAAGTATCAAAAATCGCCAACAATTGCGTGATTGTACGGGTGACCCTTGGAATGCGCGCACGTTAGAGTGGTCTGTAGCTTCCCCTGCACCTGTTTATAATTTTGCGCATCTCCCAGTAGTAGATGAAAGGGATGCTTTTTGGGTCCATAAAGAAAAAACGATTGGTGAAGGACATGTGCGTCCTAAAAATTTGCATTTCCAGCCCATTCATATGCCAAAAAATACACCGGCAGGTTTTCTCATTGGAATTCTTGCTGGTATCACTGGTTTTGCTTTGGTGTGGCAAATGTGGATTCCGGGCGTTATTGGATTTTTTGGCATGATTGTTACTGCGATTGCAAGAACATTTGACACCGATACGAATTATTATATTGATGAGAAAACTGTTAAAGAAACAGAGTTGGCACACCTTAGGGAGATGATTGAATGCATAGGGAAATGACAGAAGAGCATCAACATTATCTTGAAAGTGATGAAAGTGATGTCTTTGGCTTTTGGTTATATATCATGAGCGATTGCATTTTATTTAGCGTGTTATTTGCCACATTTATTGTCTTAAATATGCCAGGCACAGGTGGACCCGATTTAAAAAATTATATCGATTTAAAATATGTGTTGATTGAAACATTCTTTTTATTAGCCTCTAATTTTGTTTTTGGCTTAGCCGTTTTAAATCTAAATCAAGATAAAATTGCGAAAGTTCAAACTTGGCTTGTCATTTCATTTCTATTCGGCCTTTGTTTTGTTTTCTTGGAACTGAGAGAGTTTATTAATCTCGCATCAGAAGGTTTTCGCTGGGACTATAGTGGCAAAGCATCTTCATTTTTCACTCTGGTTGGTACCCACGGTTTGCACGTAAGCTGTGGGTTGTTTTGGGTTTTGATAATGATCATTCAATTATCTTTCATACGGGAAACGCATATCGTAAAGAGACGTATGACTTACTTGGGTTTGTTTTGGAATTTCTTAGATATTGTGTGGATTTTTGTATTTACGGTTGTTTACCTCGTGGGAGCACTTTAAAATGCATGCACAGAATAATCTACCCGATTTTGGTACAGGTCAAAAAACATTAAGCATTTATCTGATTGGGCTTATTGCATGTGTCATTTTGACTTTAATCTCATTTGGTGCTGTGATGGCCCAAGTATTTCCAAAAAATATAACATTTGTCATCATTTTCTTATCAGCCATTATTCAATTCTTGGTGCAAGTTATCTTTTTTCTGCGTCTAAATACACAAACAGAGCATGGTAAATTGAATGTAATGTCTTTCGTCTTTACCGGAGTGATTTTATTCTGTCTTGTATTTGGTACATTATGGATTATGTCGGATTTAAATTATAATTTGATGTGATAATTTATGTCGATCTAAAACAGCACATTCTTCTTTTAAATCGTTGCAGTGCGCTATTGGAGGGTCAGGAACTGGCGCGGTGTAGTGCAGGTTTGAACTTGGCTGTATCGGTTGTTTCCAACTGCGTGCCCGTTTAATTCTTACCATCTATTCGTCTCCAGTTCCTGGCGCTCCGTTATTTTGTTTAGCTAGCTTGTAGAATTCTCGCAGAGTTTCTAATTTGCCGATATAAACATACAATCCCCAAAAGCGCCATTGCTTTTCGGTCTTCGCTTTAACATATATTTTCCTTCTCAAGTCTTGCAAGTTCATTGGTGTTTTTATCATTCACCATTGCCTTCTTTGTTGTTAGAAAATTTGCTATCAACAGGGTGCCTTTACTCCATGAGCGTTACCTCACTTCGTTGTTACTACGCACCCATCCGCCACCTTGTTTGTCTTTCAGTTCATTTCCTGTGTCCCAGTTATAGAGCCTACCTTGCTACCAGAGTTTTCTTCTGGGACATACAAGAAGGCATTTTTAATAAAGAAGAATCAGTTTATTAGTCCCAAAGCTCAATGGGCGTCATGACTAAATCCTAAAGTGGCACCTGGTCGGTGCGTCCGTACCCTTGGGCCTGGCGGGCGATGGAGACAGGATTAATTAATTTAATTACTGCGCCATTGCTCGGCCCTACCTTTGAGGAGGGGTTGGCATGCCAGCCTCTTACTCGACTATAATTAGTTGCTCAATGAACACTCATGGCGGTTGGTCGCAGCTTCCGTGACACTGGCCCTAAAAGGCCCTAAGGTACAAACACTGCGTCCAGCGACGATGCGTTGCTTGAAAAACGCACGATGGTTATCAATCAATTATTCAAAAACATTGAAAGTGATGAGCCAGGGATGAAACAATGGGCATATACTATGTGAATCACCATGAAGTAGTGATGCATTAGCTCCTGAAATAATTGCTCAAGCTTTAAAGATTAATAAGTTAAATTAGCCGGTGATGCTTTAATATTTGACTGATAAAGGAGATACAAAAATGTTTGCATCTGTTCCCTTACCAAAAGATGAGCAATTATCCGAAGTAATTCGCAAAACACTAAATCAGCTTCCTTCCCTGAACGTTTTTCGGATGCTTGCAAACGTTCCAGAAAGTTTTCATCCTTATGTGCAATTAGCTAAATCTTTACTTGGCGATGGGAAATTTAACCGCAGATTGCGTCAAATTGCAATATTAAGGCAAGCGCATTTGCTTAAATCAAAATATGAATGGCATCAGCATATTTTTCTTTCAAAATCTAATGGTGTAACTGACAATGAGATTGAAATTATTCGAACAGAAAATCCTGTGGTTAGTTTAGGAACAGAAGAAAACTTTATGTGTCGTATATCTGAAGAGCTCACTGTAAACGCACATTTGACTGATGCAACTTTCAAAGAACTTTTTCAACGTTATTCTATTGAATTAGGCACTGAACTTATTTTATGCTTAAGCTATGTAAATATGCTTGGTCGTTTCATAAATGCAACCCGTGTTCAAATTGAAGATACAAATCCTTTAGAGGGATTGGCTTCTCCGACAAACTAGGGTTTTCTGAACTCAAAATAACACTAAAAGGGTACCAGCAAGATTCGTCCGTGAATGCAACACAAGGATTATTTCATAATTTCTTGGAAAGAACTTTAATGAAGTAATTACCTATATATTTAAACAAAAATAGAATGATTAATAAAATAAAAGGAAGAGCAAATGAAATGAAAATCATAGCTTTTCCACCCATAGTAAGAATAACACCGTTTCTCCAAGCATCCTCTAATGGCCCAATGACTATTGTGGGTTTTGCTAGTTGAATTTCTTCACGAGTTGCATCAATTTTAATACGTACCGGAACAACTATATTTTTGACACTATGAAATTCATATATGTGGAGTGCGGGGTGTTTTAAATTATGATTATAAAATCCCCAATCAATTCCTGATTCGAGTTCATTGTATTGTAATTTTTTAATAAAATGATGATTACTAATATCTGCATTTATTGTTCGATAAATAAGTTCATTCTTACAATCTTTTTCTGTTCTTCTAATTGTTTGGTTTACTAGTGAGTAGATAAAATCACATGAATCATATTTTTTATTCATTTCTTTATTTAAGAAGGTAATATCAACACTGTAATCGCCACTGTATTTGGGAACAAAATTAAATTTTAGTTCATTCCCAGAGATGACCGTAAAAGGAACAATGATGCTATTTAATCGATAAAGATGCCAATAATTAATTGTTAAAACACCCACTCCTAACAAAATACCAAGCAAATATATTCCGATTAAATAAAGTGGATGCGTTGAAAATTTTAAGTAAGTTTTTATAGCAATGAAACAGCCAAGGATAAAAGTGAGAAATAATATTAAAACACCAATTGCTTCCATAAAAAGACCTCGGGGATTAGCTGTTCAAAACCAATCAGATTTTAAAATTTTCACTGCCTATTGACCTTGTTAAACTAATCATCGCATGCACCGCTGACGCATGAGTTTCAAGTCAACTAAATATCAACAAGTTATGTTAATCACTGAAAATATTCGTCGAGATTCATTGTGGTACAATATAACACT
>MGXV01000008.1:6917-35651 GCA_001801485.1 Gammaproteobacteria bacterium RIFCSPHIGHO2_12_FULL_37_14 | reverse complement strand
TGTCCTCGGTAATAATATGCTTCCATTCTCTTGATGTTTGCTTCATAGCAAAAAGACCATTTGCATCTAAAAAAGTGCACAAGTATCGTTTAATATTCTTGTCTAAGAATTCTAATGGATTATTTTGATTTCTTGATTCCACTCGGCACCCCTCTCGTTGCTTATTATTTGTTATAATGAGTATGATCTAAATTTTGACAGATATGCCTTAAGAGAAACTTAAATGGCAAGATATAATGTCAGAAAAAGGGCTAAACTGGAGAGAAAATCCAAATTTGATCGCAAAGCTCGAAAAATATCAGGCTGTCAATACGTAGGTCCTATTGATGATTACCAATATCAGCTAATGCTATTGTGCCAATAACACGATTGTTAATAAGAGCTATCCAAAAATTGCCGTGTTGTGTTTTGGGAAAATTGTGAAATCTGTTGCAAAATCCGATTCAAACCATCAGGAGTTATACAAAAAAAATGTTTTTCGCTCAGCTGATGGCGGTAAACTTAAACTGCTATTGCTTTTAAAAAATACAAATTGCTCTCCCCTTTTTTGGCTATTCGTCATATAAATTTTCTCTAAAACACTTGAATCAATTGATTGATCTAACAACTTTTTCATTTGTACATCCCCCAAGATGATTGATAATTTTTCTTGCTCTGAAGATGAAAGTTTATAAAAGTTATCCGCTGATAATTCCATGATTGCTACAATCGTCGCTTTATATTTTTCAACTAACTCGGTATTATCAATAATATTACGTATTGAATAAAGCAAGGAAGTTAAAATAGATTCTATATTATAATTTTCATAAATAGGATATTCACTTTCGGCTATATTCGGCTGGTTAAATATTTCGGATCTTGGGATTTTATTAAAAAAATAATCACACAATTCGATTGGCAGATGACTATCCAGCCTGCTGCGTGCTTGCGCAAAGGCTTTGAGACAGTGATTGGTATTGAATGCTTGGTAATCAGATAACATTCTTTCTAAATACATAATAAAAGTATAATCATGACAGACACCACATGTAATATAAAGTTTAACCAGGACGCGAATTTGATCAGACCGATTGAATTGTTTTAGTAAATCAAGCAAATAATTAAATTTTTCAATTTTATTATTTTTAACATTTTCCTCCAAAAATTCATTCATTGAGTGAATTAATATTTCTAATTTGTTTTTAAAATCGATGGAAACAATTTTTTCAAGCTCGCTCTTAACAAATAACATCAGCTCATCCAAAATATATACTTTCTCTAGCTTTTCTTCATACTTCGAAAGCAATATTTCAAACAAACACGCTTGATATTGTCCACGATTCTCCTGAACAACCGTTTTCTCGATAGCAATGTTAATTGAATGAATTAATTCTTTTCCTAGTTCGACTTTTTCACAATCAAGAAATACTTTTAACAAAAATATCTTTTCTTGTAGTGATGATTCCTTTTTTAATCGATTAATTGCACCCATTAATAGCTCTAAGCCAGAACTATTTATACCAACCTTTTCCAATAAATAAATTAATAATTTTTTCTTCGTATAAAAATAATTATTAATTTTCCATTTTAATTTAGATTCATCGTTTTGAAAATCATCATTAAACAAAATTTTAGCAAGAGTATTAAAAGTAAAATCGTTACATTGAAAATATTTTGGATTGAAAATAAGTGCCAACCATTTCTTAACCGAGTGCTGTCTACTGTTAATTGCGCAATCCACATAAACTGTATTTTGTGATCTCAATGCATGTTTGACTGTTTCAACTGTATAATTTTTAACGAAAGGCAAAATACTCACAATGATATCATTAACGTTTCTTTGAATTGCAAAATCCAAAATTTTATGTATTTCATATATACCGTTGCTAATTTTTATTTTCACTTCGTAATTTAATTCTTCACGAATATCAATTTTGTTTTTTTTATAATAATCAAGAACAATGTTAACTGTATTGGGATGATCGCCTAAAATAGCCCATAATAACGGAGAAATTCGACAAAAATTTTCATATCGTGGCAGTTGTTCAACGAGAGGCAAAAAATATTCTACGATATCATTTTTACCTACATATGCCGCAAAAGAGACAATATCGATCGCCATATTATGACAATGAATTAAATAAAAGATATTTGCTCCATCGTTATGTAATTGTTTTATTACTGCAAGATTGCCTAAATACACCGCCTTAAAGCTAAGTGGCAACTGTCGAATAGAAATAGATAATAGTTGAGTATTAATATCCGTTTCAAATTGATTATTTATAATATTACAATTCTGTAACAAATCCTCATAAACAGCCTGATCATTGACAGGAGCATGCAAGCTCCGCTCTTTATCTTGAGTAAACCTAGCTACTACACCAATGTTAGCGCCTTCTTTGGTAGCTGAGCAAAGATATTTCTCACACAATAATTTAATAAAAGGAACGTTGGTACTTAATGTAGGAAAAAATTCATCGATATAATCATAGCTAAATGGCAATTCTTTATTTAGTACTTTAGTGCCAATCTCAAGGATAAATTTTCTTATTGCTTGACGATCATGCAAGTTATTTAAAACGTTTATCACATCATAACGCTGAATAGTTGGGTGAGGATAATAGTTCATTCCATATTTTACATTTTCAATAACAAATGAAATGACCATTGTACCAAAAATAATTTGACTAAATTTTTTCTCAAAATATTGCTCATTTTCATTTAAACTTTTAAGCATCTCTTGAGTTGTTTCGAATAATATTTTTACCTCGCTAATTGAAAACGGAAAAAAATGCTTTAATGTTAATCCTACTAATTTACTACGAGTAATTTCTTCAATTGTCAAAAATTGATTAGCATCGATATTTGAATGCATCGCGCTTCCTTATTTTCTTATGATGTGATGTATTGTATGAGTCGATAATATAGGTATAAAGAGTATCTTGTTTAAAAGTGCTAATCAATCATTGGTGATAAAAACCATGCGTTTGGCATCAGGTGAAGGGAAAATACTAATAGGTGCCTTAGGAAATTGTTGATGTAGTGTATTTTTGCATGTCAATTCACCATCAGCGCAAGCGGTATTGCCGTCATAGCAGCCTGGCAAACAAGGATAAGTCGGTTTGGCTATTATCCATTTATTATTAATCTTGCGTAAGACGGCTTTAATGCCAGGATCACCGCCTCCTGTTGTTTCAATATAAGCCCAATGATCACGCATTTTTAAATAATTGACAGTAAATACAACATCAACATGGTGTTGTTTTTTTACTGCTACGGTAAGAGTGTTTAGAATTTGTTGTTTATCTGAAATATTCTGAGCAGATGGAGGCAATGTGCTGGTCTGTTGCACAGTACATGCAGCAATAATAAACATAAAAAGCAAAATAATTATTTTGTTCATAGTTTATTTTAAACGATTTCTTAACTGTATACAATATCGGTTAGATCGCGCTTGAAGTTTCCTAGAACGCCAAAACGAATGATTAAAATGATAATCTTAGGGATATAAATGAATGATAAGTAAATATATACCTATACCTGTTTTTGATACCATGCATGAAGTGATCGATCAATATAAATTAATTTATGCTGATAGTAATCCACATGCAGTTATTCAACAATGGTTAAACCATTGTTTTAGCGACACAAAAATTATTCTGCGACCATACGCTGTTAAAGATTACCAATTAGTACTCAATTTTTTGTACAGCTATCGTGGCAGCAATGATACGTTTGGTGCTTATCGTCGAGATCTAGAGCGATTATTGCAATGGAGTTGGTTTGTCCGTGATCAATCATTATCTACGCATAAACGCGACGACATTGAGGCATTTATTGAATTCTGCTTGAAACCACCTAAGCGCTGGATTGGTTTAAAAACAGTTGCGCGATTTAAATTCGTAAATGGCAAAAAAAAGCCTAATCCTATCTGGAAACCTTTCGACGTACATGTTAGTAAAAAAGATCATAAAATTGGAATTCGGCCTCTCAAAGAAAATTATCAATTCTCACAACAAGCATTAAAAGTCATGTTTGGAATTTTAAGTAGCTTTTATAATTATTTATTGCAGGAGGAAGTCACTGACATCAACCCCATTTTGCTCATTCGACAAAAAAGTAAATTTATTCGCAGAGATGCAAGCATACAAACTATTCGTCGTCTTTCTGATAAACAATGGCAAACCGTTATTGCACTTGCCAAAGAACACGCCAAAAATGATCGCCAACACGAACGTACCGTTTTTATTCTTTCCTGCTTATATGGCATGTATTTACGAATTTCTGAACTTGTATCCAGCCAACGCTGGAATCCAAGCATGGGTGATTTTTTTAAAGATTCAGAAGGTAACTGGTGGTTCAGAACAATTGGAAAAGGTAATAAAGCTCGACAAATTGCCGTCAGTAATGCCATGTTAAATGCATTAAAATATTATCGAGAAAATTATCTCAATCTTCCACCCTACCCTGCAATTAACGAAAAAACTCCACTCATTGCCCATGCTAAAAATATTAATCGTCCAATTACTAGTGAAAGACCCATTCGACAATTAATTCAAACCTATTTTGATCAAGCAGCACATCAATTAGAAACTGCAGGTGATCAACTAGAAGCTGATTCCTTACGTGAAGCAACGGTACATTGGTTAAGACACACCGGAATTTCAGAAGATGTAAAAGTACGACCAAGAGAACATGTACGCGATGATGCTGGCCATAGCTCGGGTGCCATCACTGATCGCTACATTGACGTCGAGTTACTTGAGCGAGCAAAATCTGCCAAGAAAAAGCAAATTTCTAATGAACAAGAATAAATTACATGGTTTGCTAATATTCCTAATGCATGCCTTCTTCTTGTAGTGATTTTTGAATAGATGGTCGAGCTTTAAGCCTGATAAAATATTTTTGCACATTCGGCCATTCCGCTAAATCGAATTTAAAGTATATCATCCAATTTAAAATGACATACAAATAAGCATCCGGCAAAGTAAAATCATTACCCATTAAATATTGTCCTGTTAATTGATGTTCAACATAATTTATTCGAGTTTTAATGGTAGGAAGAAAAATTATATCTTTCATTTCTTGTGTTAATTTTTCATTAAATAATGCTCCAACTGTTTTATGCAAATCAACGCTTATATAGTTTAACCATTCTAAAATTCGATAGCGTCTAAAATCATTTACTGGAGCCAGCAAGGTAGCAGATTGATATTTGTCTGCCAAATATTGCTGAATAACAGCATTTTCTGTAAGAATTTCGCCTTCATCCGTTTGTATCGTCGGCACCGCTCCCTTTAAGTTAATATCTAAAAAATTCTTTCCAGTTTCAGTTTTTTTCGATTTCAAATCAACCGATTCATACTCACAAGCTATACCCAGTTCATTAACAACAATTCGAACGGCAAGTGAGCAAGCACCTTTTGAGTAATAAAGCTTCATAAACATTCCTTTTATTAAATCTTAATTTTATTGAGTTTAAATATTGTAAGTGTAAACAATAGATGAATCAATCTGATAAATCACAGGGAATTATAACTGTTTTTTTAACTTACCTTTTACAATAAATAAAACAATTGAAGCCGCTAATATGAATAAATAGATAGGATAAATAGCAGCAAGATTCCATTGCTCAATAGCCAACAACTCCAATGTGTTGGCAATAAAAAATATTGTCCATGCAGAAAAATCTTCGGTTTCAGGTTCACGATATGTTTTGACTACCGTTGGAATGGCGCCTGTCGCATCAATAAATACATTAATCAATAAAGTAAAAATAGCATTATCAGAAATTATCCACGGAATAATACTAATAGCACCCACCACCAAACAAGCGATATCAAGTTTACTCCATTCTGAATAGCCATACCGAAATGAAAGGATGGCAACAACTAAAGGGCCAATAAAGTAACCTAGAGGTAACCAAATAGTATTTTTATCTCCTTCAAATAGATAGGAGAAAGCAATCAAACCGCCAATAACAGTCCAGATTATCCAGGTTGCTTTATTTGGACGGGTTTTACCGCGGATAGTGGTGTAAATATACGGAATATAACCTACTAATGCTAAAATCCCTGCAAGAATACCTAATGTCTCATAAAGGTTGCTCATGCATTACCTTCCTATTCATACCTCCATTCTATCATAAGCTATATATGATTATTCAGAAGATTTATTTCCAAATCTAGGAATCCAAGCGGATCTTGGTGGTTTCATAAAAAATTCTCCAAAAAAATTATTGTTGTTTCAAAAAATAATATTAATCACTAAGTGCCGCGGTTCTTTTATATATAAATCCACACCATTGATTGGCGAAGAATCATTAATCGCTCTGATAGCAGCGGCGTCGAGTATACGCTCTCTGCTAGATTTTACAATATGAGCATGAGTAATATTGCCATCAGGATGTAAAACTAGTTCAATCGATACCACTCCTCGCATATATAACTCTCTAGCAACATCAGGATAAAAAATATGCGGTGTGATGGCTCTACCCAATAATTTACGTAGCGGATCATCTAAAAATTTATCGCCAACTAAATGGATTGCTTCCTGATACTTTTGTTGCAAATTTGTTGATGTTGATTGATTGAGCTGATGAAGGTCTACTGCTTGATAATGATTTTGGTAGGATGTTTTAATAAGTGACAAATCATATATTTTATCAATCGATTTTACTTTATCATTTTCTTGTGTGTGACTTGATTTTGCAGGCGGAGTCATCATCGATGCAGTGTAAGCTGGAACATAGTAATAATAACTTTCTTCTTTTTGAACGACAATCGGTGAAGTAGGATGAAACTCAAGAAAAAAAAATAATAAAAATAATACCAGATGGAAGAATACTGATATCCAAATATAATTTGGTCTACCAATTAACATTTAGTCTTATCCATCATACATAGGTCTTGCGTATGGATCATCATTATATCATTTCACTTATTTTACTTCGCCAGGACCTAAAGTAACTCTATCCACACCCCGTATCAGTATGGATGGATTTTGCTTTATTTCGTACGATAATTCAGCAAGTGAGCGAGTCATGTCATCCATGTTAAGCAATAATCGATAGGCTTCAGGCAAGGTTTGTGTTTCAAGAAGTTTCATCGTTCCAACACCAGATTGTAATAAAGGTGCAAATCGCTTACTGGCTTCAGATGTGTTTTCTATAATTAAATTGACACGTTGACTATTTCTCGCAAGGTTAGTAGTAATCTGATCAAGATTATATAAAGTAACTTTAATCGAGTGTAGATTTTCTTTATCTAACAGGGATTGGATAGATTCATTAATTTGCCGAAAATTATTCGTTAATAAATTTAATGCAGCATCAAGTCGCAAAAAAATGGATGGCGCCGTCTTGATAATCGGATATTTCTGACCTGGTTCTACTTTCAAAGCTTGCATATCATCGCTTCTGTCTTTGAGGGCAACATATGAAATTCCCGTGATACCTCTGCTAGCAAGCATCGCTACCGTACCTCTGGTAATGGGCGTATTGCTTTTTATACTTAACAACAATTTAACAAGTTTAGGATTTTGATGATTCAGTTGTATGTCTTTCACTCTACCCACTTCAACACCATTAAATTCCACCATTGAATCAATATTAATACCGGTTACTGATTCTTGCATGTAAACTAAATAAGTTGAATAACTTTCAAAATTTGAACCAGAAGATATCAAAATAATTCCCATAACAACAAGCGCAAATAATGCGATAACCGCACCACCAATCATTGAATATCTTATGTTAATGTTTTTCATAATGATCTTGAATATTCCTTCCTCGAGGTCCTAAAAAGAAGTCATGAATTAGTTCATGTGGATTTTTTACCAAATTTTGCATGGTATCTACACACAACACTGTTCCTTCACCTAAAAATGCAACGCGATTCGTTATTCGCCATAAACTGTCTAAATCATGAGTAATCATAACAATTGTTAAACCCATCGCTTTTTGAAAATTTAATATCATCTCATCAAATCCAGAAGCTGTAGCCGGATCAAGGCCTGCTGTTGGTTCATCGAGAAAAATTAATTCCGGATCCAGCACGATTGCTCGAGCAAATCCTGCTCTTTTTTGCATACCGCCACTTAATTCAGCTGGGTATTTAATGGCAGACTCTACAGGCAAACCTGCCATTAAAATTTTTAGTAATGCCAAATTTTGGATGCTAGTAGCATCTAATTTAGTATGTTCCACTAATGGAAAAGCAACATTTTCTAATAATGTGAATGAACTAAATAAGGCATTTTGTTGAAACAAAACGCCCCATCGTTTTTGTATTGCTAATAAGTCTTCAGGCGAAGCTGAGGTTAATTCATGATTAAAAATATTTATTGTACCTGATACAGGTTTGATTAATCCTAATATTTCGTATAATAAAGTTGTTTTTCCTGAGCCACTACCACCTACTATTCCTAAAATTTCACCACGTTTAATCGATAGATTGAGATTTTTGTGCACGTAGTTACCGCCGAGGTAGGTGCTCAAATTTTTAATCTCTATAATGGAAGCTGATTTTGTCATAATTTTAATTTACTAAAAATAATTGAGAAAATTGCATCCACCACAATAATAAAAAATATAGCTAATACGACGCTACGAGTTGTATTTTTTCCAACGCTGTCTGCATTTCTTTCAACAGAAACACCTTGAAAACAACCAATACTTGCGATGATCAGTGCAAATACCGGTGCCTTCCCAATACCAATAATAAATGATCTCAAAGGAATAACATTAGGGAAACGCGTCAAAAAATCATGCCAAGTAATATCGAGCATGCTGTTTGCCATCACCATCCCACCCATTACACCAAAAATATCTCCCCACATAGTCAGTAAAGGTAGAGAAATAAAAAGGCCGATTATTCTTGGTAAAATTAATAATTCAGCAGGTGTCACGCCCATTGTGTTAAGCGCATCGATTTCTTGATTGATTGTCATCATACCTAATTGAGCAGTAAATGATGATCCCGTACGACCTGCAACCATAATCGCTGTCAGCAAAGGAGAAAACTCGCGTAGTATAGAAAGACCTAACAAATCGATAATATAAATATTTGCGCCGTAATTGCGTAATTGCAATCCCAACTGATAAGTAATCACCACACCAATCATAAATGATAATAATGCAATGATGGGTAAAGCTTGGTAACCATTTCTGTAAATAACACTTGCGATTGATTCCAAACGCCAATGAATAGGATGACGAATTAAACGTAGCGATTCGACACATAAACTACCAATAAAATTTAAATAAGCATAAAAATCATTTAATCGTTGGACAGTATCTTTACCAAGAGTGGCTAATGAAGATAATGTTGGTAATTTGGGAAGAGTGAATTTACCCTTCGATCGTTTTTGAATCATGCTCAGTAATGTTTGTTGACCTTCTGAAAAATTTTGCAATTGAATTTCAACACCATTCTTTTTTAGTTCTGTTTGTCGAGCAACCAACAACCAGGCGCCTGAACTATCCATTTTTTGAATGGCTTTACCATCCACTACTATTTTTCCTGACTCAGGCCAAGAGAGAGCAGCTAATGATTTTTTTAAATGTGGAAAATGGGCAAGATCCCAATCGCCTTGGCAAATTAATTGCCGAGTATCAGGGTTATACGTGACGACTTCTTCAATAGGCATATATATATTTTTCGATTTATATCAACAATTTTATCAGTATCTCTTGAAATACATATTCTTGCAATGTAGATCCCGTATGATGACTTTTCACTATCACGCTTTTTATCTCTTTATCGTTTGATAGTTTTTAAAAATTTATCATAAAAATCAAATATATAGATTAATTTTGTTCCCTCTGCTTCCTATGTTTATTTTGACAATAATCATCCATTTTGATTTCTCGCTATTATACTGTATAAGAATACTCACTTATTTTGGATCCTTTAATATGGCAGAAAACAAAGAAAATAAACATCGAGCGACAAGGTTGTTTGAGTGGATAGAAATGCTTTATTGGAAAATCGAAAGAGCAGCTACATTAGCACTCAAAGAAAGCCTCGCTCCATGGTGGGCATATGCCATTCGAGAAAAAATTGATTTTCTACGTATTTCCGGCAACCTAGGATGGATTGGATTGGTTTTAAGTGTCGCACTATTACCCATTGGTATTTACAGTATCATCAGAAATGCTACTGCCACTTCCGAAGATAAATTGCAGAGAGGTGTCAACATTGGCCAAACCATTGGGAGTATTATTTTAGCCACAACTGCTGCTGTTGTAGCTGCCGGGCTTGTTTATATTGCAGCCCCCATTTTATTTACTGCTTCCGCTGCAAAATCGCTTATTGAAAATGGTCTAAGACTAAGCAAACATTTATATGATCGCTACGTTAAGAAAGAAAAAAGAGATGAAAAAAACGAGGATTTAAATTCAGCAATTCATCGATTAGAGCAACGCATCAAAACTTGGCAAAATATGGCGCCAGACGCAAATACTAAATTATCGACAACTATTGCTCTCCAATCAGCAAAAGATCTTCAAGAGCTGACTGAATTAGTTAATAAGCAAACAAAATATAATGAAAAAATAGCAAATAGCTCCCATGCATTAGCCCAAAGTGGCGTCGCCCTACTGGGTGCTGGCCTATTATTTGTTTTCCCCCCTGCTGGTATCGTAATATTATTCTCCACTGCTGTTTATGGCCTGCTCGATCCTATTAGAAATGGGATGCGATTTGCAAATTTCATCAGTCAAAAAATTCGGAATAAGCCATTATTTGATCCTTTTAGAGAAAAATCAGCCAGTGAAATTTATGATCGTATTAAACTCAATAATAAATTATCCCGCCTCACCTCGGAAAATGTTCAAACCATCCTCAACAAACCAAAGTCAGAGCCTAAACATGGTGAACACGGTCACGTCCATGGTAGTGATGCAACCATATCCAATCAGTTTACAC
This sequence comes from Gammaproteobacteria bacterium RIFCSPHIGHO2_12_FULL_37_14, assembly GCA_001801485.1. Next base: position 24,744 of record MGXV01000008.1, on the reverse strand, counting down.
ATCCTCCATCGGATCCAAAATTAATAGGTGCTTGTAAAAAACTTCTTGCACTTTGCCCAGAGGTCAAACAACAAGAAAAGAAAAATTCATTAAATGCATTAACTGGAGATAAAAAACAATTACTAGATGAATTAGACAACCAAATTACTCAGGCTAAGAAAAATCTCTTCACGGATGTAAATAAATCGACATTTATTCAACAAATTGAAAATATCGTCAAAAAGATGGAATATATACACCACGTGGAAAATTCAGAAAGAGTCGATCGATTAAAGGATGATGCTCGTAAACTAGCAATTGCAGTAATGGAACAACCAAAACAAGAACCCGCCCCAGAATCTACAAATAAATCATTCTTCAAAAAATAACACCCTTTTCCAAAAATTTTTAGAAAAGGGTGCGATAATTTTACTTCATTTTACTTCCATGTTTCTTTATTTTTCTCTTCTTTATTTTTCTCCTTACTTCCTTGTGCTGTCGTCTTAGCTGTTAGGCTAAGTGTCGTTCCCTCATTAGCAGCCACCCAAGCACCTTGTGTGCCATTAAATAATGCGCAGACCTGATGACCTCTGTATTTATCATCTAATTGAACAGCGCCACTTTGATCTGTTGTTACAGTGACAAAACCACTTTCCTTACCCCTTATCTGTAACTGAAGCTTAGTATTAACAAGAGGTCGTTTTGTGGTTGCATCTATAACCATGATCTTCATAACATCTCTCCTTTAGAGATACACAATAAAAGTATAACCACGATTATTGCTTATTTTATTAAAGTTAGAGATTTCCTGAGAGAAATTGAACAAAATTTAATTTTTTTTACATATTTTAATATTTTATGAGCCAGATTCTTTAATCCAGGTTTGCGTACGACCAAAAAGTGGCAATCCAATATATCCACGAACATTGAGTTTTTGACCATTATTTAACAGGCGAATAGTAGAGCGATATAATTTACCATTTTTGGGATCCAAAATTTCTCCATTTGCCCATAAATTTTTCATACCCTGACTTTTTTTAAGATTTTTCAAAAAGATCATTCCCACGATACGTTGATTATGTCGCTCTCCATGGCATGCAGTGCAGAGAGCATATTGATCGTATCCAGGTTGAGGAAAAATTTTTATAATACGACCTGATAATAATTTATCCTGTCCTTCTAAAATTTGCACAATTGCTTTTGGTTTACCCGTCACATCATCTATCGTTTTCCAATAGCCAATTGGAGAATCTTCAATTTGATTACCTGCATAAACCACATTCGCAAAAAATAGTAATAAAAATATTAACATTCTGTAGCTAAAATAAATTATTGAGTATTGCATGATGAATTTTTTCATTTTGAAATTTCCTTCATTATTCTGCGACTGATTTCTTCAACTGCAGCATCGCCATTTACCTTAATATATTTCGGATTTTTTCTTCCAAAGTTTCCTTTAAAATTTTGATAATACTCTCGAAGTGGGCGTGTTTCTAGCTGATAAACTGTTAATCTTTTTTTTACAGTATCTTCTTGATCATCTGGTCGTTGTACTAAAGATTCTCCCGTCACATCATCTTTATCTTTTATCTTGGGAGGTTGATAAAGGATATGATAAATGCGACCGGATGCTGAATGCACACGTCTCCCACTTAATCGTTTAATTAGTTCAGTTTCTGGAACATCTATATCGATGACATAATCAATTTCTGTATAATGATGTAATGCTTGTGCTTGCGCTACTGTTCTTGGAAAACCATCCAGCAAAAAACCTGGCTGGCAATCCGTTTGTTGCAATCTATTTTTTACCAATTCAATGACTATTTCATCTGGAACCAAACGACCACTTTCAACAATTTCTTTTACACTTTTACCTAATGGTGTACTTTGTTGAATAGCGGCACGTAATATATCACCTGTCGAAATTTGTGGAATGTGATATTTTTCGGTGATGAGTTTAGCTTGAGTACCCTTACCCGCTCCAGGACAACCAAGCAAAATTAAACGCATGAAATAAGAACTCCTGTTAATAAAACAAGTGTTATTCTAGAGGGGAAAAATCATGAACGTCAAATGATTATTTTACTAGATGAACTATCATACCGTTTTTTGTTAAAGCTTTGGCAATTTATATCATTCATCCGATAGTATTGTTTCGTATTATTAACTAACCTATTATCTCCTGAAAAGTTAAGCATAGTATTGGACAAGTCTTGGGAAAAGTTAAAGTGCCCTATTGTAAGAAGTCATTTCGGGGGGGGACTGGTAAATTGGCAAGCACTGTACTGTCATGCTGCATCTTTGTGTTCAACTTCCATCTTGATTTTTTTCCCTAATTTTATTGCTGTAACTTTCAAGTCATAAGCGTTTTGTAATTTCAACCAAAATTCAGCACTGGTTCCAAAAAATGCTGATAGTCTCAATGCTGTATCAGCTGTTATTGACCGTCGACCATTCAATATTTCAGTCACTCGGTTTGTAGGTACATGAAGCTTTTCCGCAAATTTATTTGCAGACAATTCCAGCTCTTTCAGCTCATCTTTTAGGATTTCTCCTGGATGGATAGGGCGCATTTTATTCATTTGGTTACTCCTAATGATCATCAACTATCTCAACGTCATATGGCTCCTCATTTCTCCATTTAAAACATACACGCCATTGAAGATTAATCCGTATGCTAAATTGTCCTTTTCTATTACCGTGCAATACTTCAAAATGATTGCTTAGCAAATTTCTTAAATCATCTAAGCAAGATGATTCATCAAGAATTAGCAACCTTCGCTCAGCCTGTTTTTGAAAAGCCTGCCACTGTTTAATCCTTTTCCCTTGGTAAAAGTCTTGAGTAGCTTTATTTTTAAATGACTTAATCATGAGATGATTGTAGTATTTTTTTATGCTTTACGTAAAGCATATTTTAATTTTTATACTCGATAATTCAAGTTTAAAGAAAATGCAAGACTGATCTCTTATCAAACGGAAAGATTGCTATTCATTAGCCTAATGTAATTTTTGGTGTCCGCGTACAGAGGATTAATGACAATATTAGCTCGAATGAATCACATCCTTTTTTTTATAGGCATGCCTGCAGTATATTTTTTAAGCGCTTGCAATGCGCGCTGACTACCCAATTCATTCCATTGCTCATATGCCTCGAAAGGAAGCAAATCAGAATGTGGGCGAATAGATTGAAGAACATCCATCAGCACTACAAATTGTAGAGCTAACGATCCATATAAATCATTTGTTTTATGAGAAATGGCAGAATAAGCTGATCGACCTAAATCAACAAAGTAATTAATTTTTACCAATCTTTTTTCAGCAAGACGCGGGAACAATCCCGTAAAAATCAAGCATTGATCGCCCACACGTTGCAATGAAACATGTCGCTCAGTTTCAGACAAATGTAAAGCATTTAAAAAGGCAGTGGCCGCAATTTGCTTAGCAACATCTGGTTGATTGGTATAACGCATGAGTAGAGAAATCAGATAAGTTTCTAATTCACGTTTTAGTGTAATACAGCAACGATTCTCAGCATGTTTTACAACTTCCTGCCATAAAACTAACGACGTGGTGCTAGTTAATAAATCCATAGCGACACCTCATTAATATAAATACGTCCTATTTACATTATAAGATAGTTAGTCAATAAAAACAGGGTGGTATTTTTCTATAACTTGGTGTAAAATAAGCACAAAATATTAATCCAAAAAGCATCCTATGCACCCTCAACGAAAAACATTATTTCTATCTGATTTGCATTTAGAGGAAATCCATCCTGATATTAGTCAACAATTTATTCAGTTAATGAAGAATTGTGATTCATCGATCGATGCCATTTACATTCTCGGTGACCTTTTTGAAGCATGGATAGGTGACGATGACAATACACCTTTTCACCAAACCATTATTGACTCCTTAACCTTCGTTACAAAAAAAGGAATACCGGTGTATTTTATGCGTGGCAATCGAGATTTTTTAATTGGAAAAAAATTCTTGCGCGCAACAGGATGTCAGCTCTTATCTAATGAGAAAGAAATTTTACTGTATGGCGAACGAATTTTGTTAATGCACGGCGATACCTTATGTACAAAAGATATTGCTTATTTAAAATGGCGGAAAAAAGCTCGAAACCCTATTTTACATACGCTCTTTTTTTTGATTTTACCTTTGTCGATACGCCGGCGTTTTGCTAATAAAATGCGCTTAAAAAGTGCGCAATACACGCAATCGGCTTCTTCAAACATCATGGATGTCTCGCCTGAAGAAGTGATTAGAGTGATGCAAAAATATAAAGTACAAATTCTTATTCATGGTCACACTCATCGTCCTCATATTCATCACCTCATTGTTAATGAATTACCTGCTACTCGTGTGGTACTAGCAGCCTGGCATCATCGCGGAAGTGTGTTGGTTTATGATGATAGTGGGAAATATTATGTTTCTTACTTGGGGGGAGAAAATCCCCCCTAACCCCCCTTTTTCAAAGGGGGGGAACCAAACTCTAACCCCTTCTTCAAAGGGGGGAACCACAAATTTTAGCCCTACTTAAAGACAACGTCTTTTTGGTGCGGGTTCATCTGAGTGTGTAATATTTATTGGAATGGTGCTCAGTATTTTTTGTAGATGGGGTCGGTGAATACTATTTGGGTCAGGATAAATAATATCTAATACATTAAAATATTTTTCATATTTAATCTCACTAGACAAGTTTGATTTAAATAAAATATAAACTAGTTTTTTAATAAAAATGTCCCAATCTTTTTGTATATTGGTGTGTTGATAAGCCATTTTTATTACTTCTAAATTGTCTGGTTCTAAATGGTTAAGAACATCAATTAATTTTTTAGTATTGGTTTCAGGACAGTTCAAAATTAATTTTGGTAAGGTATAAAATGGACGGCTAAAAATTTTATCAGGATCATTATCATCATTCACAATATTCAAACCAATAACAGTATCGATATTTGCTCCTTTTTCAATAAACACTTTTAATATTTGCCAAGATTGATTTCCATGATACCACACGGTAAATGGTACGGCCCAAATAGGGATCCCATAAGTCCCCGCACATGAATCATTATTATCATAACGAAAAGTACTATGAGATGCATGACTATACATAATAAGTTCAGGATGTGAAGGTATACATCGATCTAGTAACATTTCCAAAATTGGTTTGTTTTCTTTGTTATAGATGAGAGTAAAAATATCTAACAGACTATAGGAAGATCCTGCCCCACGTAGTAATAAATAATTGTTATTTTCTTGAATCATTTGGTAGAGTGCTTTTGCTAAATAGGTTGGAGAAATACCCTTGATTAATGTTTCTAGATAACCAATATAATTAAGAGGGAGAGGAATATCTGGCCGAAGGACAGTAGCAATCTCTAATTCTTGAATATCGTAATTAAAATCACATAGTAGTTTTTCGTTTTTTATTACAAATGCAAATCCACAAAAAGTAAAATTTTCATCATCATAACTATTCTCACTATTGAGTGTTGCGATAATATTACTCAAAGCTAGCTTGGCTTCTAATATTAATTTTTTTTCACTTTCAAAAAATAAGCGGGGCGAATAGGAATCAGTCACTGGTTTTTCTTCCCCAAACCATTGTATATAAAAATGCTTCCATAAATATTCGTTTTGAAGCAATTGAGAGAATGATTTACTAACTATCCAAATATCTATTTTTTTGAATTCTTCTGGTGGAAGAAAAGATAAAATATAAAGTAATATTTCAACAGGCAGGCTATCGTCCTCTCTAAGATGCATTTTTATACTCCGGGTATATAGCGAGCTATAAAATTGGCAGAGAGATTCAGATTGTAAGCGGCTTATAGCTCATCACCACTCCACGCATGTGCAGATGATTTTGTAATTGTTCAGCTAAAGCAAAAGCCATATCTTGTCGATATTCAGGGCCAACAAATACTCGTGTACTATTACCAAATGAAGTCGATACTTGTTGCATGAAAGCTCGATAACCGCTTGATCGTAATTGATTCGTTAACCGCAATGCGGCTGATTTATCTTTAAAACTACCTAATTGAATGACCCAAACGGCCTGTTTAAAATGGATAAGTCCATTATTATCTAAAGGAATTTTTGTAAGTGATGATTTTGTTAATTTAACAGTTGTTTTTTTTGTTGTAGAACCGTGCTTGATCATGACTGCTTTTGTAATAGATGGCCTGTTATTAGCTATGAATGGTTTGCTTTTTTTAATTGGTACCGTATTTTTATCGATCAATGATAAAACTTCATTGGTTGATAGGGTAACAGCAGAATCAGAAGCTTGCTTATTGATTGTTAGTGGCGATAAAGTGACACCTGAAAGTGACCTATCCGATTGAAAATCATGAGTATCGATAGCTTGTTTTTCAACTTGCTGTTTCTCTGGTGTCGATTGTGATTCAACTGTTGCCAGCTGCTGATCCATTGCTGGCTGCTTTGTTGTTGATTCGGTAACTTGTACAATGGGGTCAGGAAATGGTGGTGCTTTCATTAAAGCAAGATCAGATGGTTCTTCTTTTTCACTCTGAAATAATGGTAAAGCAATAACTACTAAACCCATTACAATTAAAATTCCTAGTATTCTATACTTAGATTTTTTTTCCATAAAAGTACCTTTTTAATTTTCGAATTTATCATACATCGAAAAGCAGGATTATTAAGCATGACATAATTAATTATGTTACGTTCATTTGCTGCTTTGTCAATTTAGCTAAAAGACGAGCTATCCCAATACGAATTTCACTACGATGTAATATCATATCGATAGCACCGTGTTTTAATAAAAACTCACTACGTTGAAACTCTTCAGGCAGTTTTTCACGTATAGTTTGTTCTATGACACGAGGTCCTGCAAAACCTATTAATGCATTGGGTTCAGCAATAATAATATCACCTAACATAGCCAGGCTAGCTGATACGCCTCCCATTGTTGGATCTGTTAATACTGAAATATACGGTATCCTATGTTCAGCAAGTCGTGCAAGTGCCGCACTCACTTTAGCCATTTGCAACAGCGATATCAATGCTTCTTGCATTCTAGCGCCACCACTTGCAGAAAAACAAACGAAAGGAACACGCTGTTGAATACATATATTCACTGCACGAACAAAACGTTCGCCTACCGCCGCCCCCATTGAACCACCAATAAAATTATATTCAAATGCAGCGACTACCACCACTAAGCCACATAATTCACCTTGCATAACAATGAGCGCTTCTTTTTCACCAGTTTCTTTTTGAGCGACCGATAAGCGATCTCGATATTTTTTTAAATCTCGAAATTTAAGTCTGTCTTCAGGCCCAACTTCAGCTGCAATCTCGGTATACGAATTTTCATCCAAAAAGTAAGCTAAACGTTTGCGCGCCGTCAACCTCATGTGATGATCACACTTCGGGCAAACTTCTAAATTTCGTTCCAGCTCCGAGCGATAGAGGACTGAATTACAATTATCACACTTAGACCATAATCCTTCAGGAACACCTTTTTTAGAACTTGCCCCTGTCCGAATTCTGGATGGTAATAATTTTTTAAACCAGTTCATAATGTTAACCTTCGATGCTAATGTAAAGTATTATATCAGAAATAAAGGGTCTGGAAGAGGAAAAATATAGGGGTTAGGATAGCGTACCAGAGAAAGATACAATCCTTCGGGCGGTGCAGTTTCTGCAGCTGCGCGACGATTTTTTGCAAATAATACCTCTTGCATCCATTCAGGATTTTTAAATCCTGCACCAATTTTCATCAGGACCCCAGCTATATTTCGCACCATATGATGCAAAAATGCATTCGCTTCAATTTCAAAAACAACAAAATCATGATGACGCTGAATAGTAAATTCAATAATATTTCGCATGGGTGATTTGGCACTACATTGCGAAGATCGAAAAGAAGTAAAATTCTGTTCACCAATAAGATAAGCGGCTGCTTGCTGCATACGCAAAATATCAAGGGGATAATAATGCCACACCACTTGATGTGATAAAATAGCTGGTCGTACCGGATGATTAAAAATAATATAACGATAACGACGGGTGAGAGCAGAAAATCGCGCATGAAAACTATAATCAACTTGTCTTGCCCATTTCACAACAATGGCTGATGGCAAATAGGAATTTGTTCCCCAAATCCAAGCATCTACATGGCGTTTAGCTTTGGTATCAAAATGAACTACTTGTCCTTTTGCATGAACATTCGCATCCGTTCGTCCTGCACAAAAAAGATAGATGGGTTCATTTGCCACTTTTGATAAAGCATCTTGCAAACTACCCTGAATAGTCACAACATCACGTTGTACTTGCCAACCAAAAAAATCATGGCCGTTATATTCAATACCTAGAGCAATACGCATATTTTTATATTAATAGACCTAAAAGATTTTTTGCTTGTTGTTGTTGCGTACCATTTCCCTTTTGAATAATATGATCCAACATTTTTTTTGCTAATTGTTTTTTTCCTACTTCAATATAGGCACGTGCCAAATCAAGCTGAGTTGCTATAGTATCACCACCTGCAATAGCACGAATATCACTGGAAGTAATTTGAATTTTACTATGCTGAATTTTCTGATTGCTAGCTTGACTGATAGTATGTTGATGAGGTGATCGAAATATCTTAACTATTATAAATAACCCAATCAGGAAGATAATGATTGCACTCAATCCAACGACAGTGAAAATGTATAAATAACTTTTAATAAATAATAAAATCACGTTTACCTCATCTAAAAAGTTACTGGCCTGTCTTAACCTTATCGACTTTTCCCTGCAAATAATCCTTAATTAAATACTCGGCTACTTGAATCGCATTCAAAGCAGCGCCTTTACGCAGATTATCAGCTACAATCCAAAGGTTTAACCCTCGTTGATGTGAAATATCTTCGCGTACCCGGCCAACATATACCAAATCATTTCCAGCAGCATCATTGACAGGCGTAGGATAGGGATATTCCCCTGTCATGACTTTCACACCTTCCGCATGTGATAGTAATTGTATAGCCTGCTCCGTCGTAATTTTAGATTTTGTTTCAAGATGAACGGAGGCAGCATGACCACAAAATACTGGAACTCTCACAGCAGTCGGATTAATTGCTAACTTATCATCATTATAAATTTTACGAATTTCCCATACCATTTTCATTTCTTCTCGGGTATAACCGTTTTCTTGAAAATCATCGATGTGAGGCAACACATTGAAAGCAATTTGCTGTGAATATACTTTATGTTGAATGACTTCATTAGCAAGCCATTGCTTAGTTTGATCAGTCAACTCCAGGATTGCATCTTTACCTGTTCCCGAAACTGATTGATAAGTGGCAATATTCATTCGCTCAATTCCAACAGCATCATAAATAGCTTTTATCCCTACGGCAATCGGAATGGTATTACAATTCGGGCTAGCAATAATCTTCAATTTACGGTAATCAGCTAATGCATGAAGATTAACTTCTGGAATAATCAATGGTACATCTGGATGATTTCGATAAAAATAACTTTTATCAATCACAATACAACCCGCTGCTGTCGCTTTTGGTATATATGCTGCAGCTAAGTCATTGCCAACACAAAAAAAAGCAATATCCGCTTGATGAAAGTCAAAAGTCGCCAAATCACAAACTGCTAAAGATTGCTGACGATATTCAAGCAATTTACCAACTGATTGTTGACTGGCAACTAAATATAAATTTTTAATCGGAAATTTTCTCTCTTCAAGTAATGCCAGTAATGCTCCTCCCACCAGACCAGTCGCACCAACGATAGCAACAGAATAGGTAGACATCACTGCATTCCCTTTTCTATGCCTTGCATCCAAACACTAATGGCCTCGCCCATTAATTGTGGCGATGTTTCTTGAGCAAGATGTAATTCTTCTCCAAGCTCAACGACTTCTATATGAGGTAAATGCTCTTTGGCCCACATGACTGTTGCTACTGTAGTAATAAAACCAGGCAGCGAATAAAGCAAAAGTTTAGGCACCTGTGAATGAGTTAATTTTTTAGAATAACTCGATATTAATTTATTAATTTTGCTTGTATTGTCCTGATCAGATAATTCTCGGAAATATTGCACAATCGGTTTTGCCGTTCCAGTTTGTATAAATGGCTGACGGTAATAATTCATCGTTTCTGTTGCTAATGGTTGCATAATAATTTGCGGCATAATTTTATCCACAAAAGAAATTCCACTTCCCATTAAATCGATTTCACTTTCCTGTTCGGCAAACTCAGATAGTTGTTCACCTAATGGTAAAGACATATCTTGATTATCTAAAGCCCGTAGAAAAGCCTCATATAGAACTAACCCTCTGCAATTACTTTCATTATGGGTAGCATAATGTAAGCCTATCACTGATCCCCATCCATGCATCACTAAAATAATTTTTTTAAGCTTCATTAACTTAATAAAGCTTTCAATATAATAAATATGATCGGTGATAGAATAGTGAATATCAGGCTTATCTGATAAACCAAAACCAATTAAATCAGGAGCAATGCAACGACCAAGTGGAACAAGATACGTAACAATATTTCGCCATAAATAAGATGATGTTGGCACGCCATGGAGAAATAAAATAGGATCCCCTTGCCCTGCTTCCGTATAGTGCATTTTCGATCCATCAATCTCGATGAATTTAGACGTAGCCCTATTTATTTCTGAATGTTTAGTCGTAGACATACTCATTCCTTGCTTATGCTGCTTGCGCAAAATCAAATAACTCCCTCAACACGACTGAATAAGTTACAAAAGCAACTGTATCACTGCTTTTGATATCAGCAAGCAATTTTTGCCAACGTTCTATCAAAAACTGATAGCGATTAATCCAAATATCAATGCGTTGCTCAATACTCATTTCTTTTGCATTTTTTCCCTTCATGCTTAACACTCTAATACTTAATTTATGCTGCGCTCGATCAAGGTCATCGCGAAAACCTGCTCGGGCTAATTCATCCCATTGATTTTCAACATTATAGGAATTCATCAATCCTCTCAACCAATTTAATTCAAGACGATTGCCTAAAATATAATAAGTTCTAGCAACATCTTTCAAATCAAATCCATATTTTTTTGCAGCTTCTATAATATCAAGCGAAGTAAATAAAGTATTATAAATGACAATATGTTTAGCCAATTTTATCGGAACACGTTGTTCGGTTAAATACTCTACGGCCACATTAAATACTTCTTTATCTGGATCATCTAATAAATCAGGTAAATCTTTAACTAATTCCGTTACAGAAGGTAAAAAATTATCGATAGTCTCTTGAATTTCAATGGATGATTTTCGATTACGCAAAAACCAACGTGTTGCTCGACGAATCAGGTAATAAATTTGTAACGTCATCTGATATTGTACATTAGCATCCACTTTATAATCTAAAGCTGTAATCTGTTGCCAAAGATCTTCCATAGAAAAAACATGTTGAGAAACAGCAAAGCAACGAATAATAAATGCCAGTGAAGCACCCGTTTCTCGTTGTAATCGATCAACAAAATTAATTCCCATCCGATCAGTAATGCCTTTACATAATTGTGTCGCCACAATTTCTCGACGCAAACTATGCTCTCTCATTAATGAAGAATACTTAACTCGTAGCGGCTTAGGAAAAGCTGCAAGTAAATATTGCTCAAAATAAGAATCTTCAGGTACATCAGTCAATAAAATATCTTGCTTCAAATACATTTCACAATAAGCCATCAACATAGCAATTTCTGGGCGTGTTAAAGGTTTGTTATTTGTTTTTCTCTCAATGAGCATTTTATCATCGGGTAAACAAGCAAGTTTTCTATCAAGGCGCCCTGATTTTTCTAAATCATTAATATAATAACGCAAAAGATCTGTTGTTTGTTGTGCCACAGATGTTTCCAAGCTCAGCATTTGCGTTTGTTCATAATTATCGAGTAGTACCAATTCTGCAACTTCGTTAGTCATTCTTTCTAATAGTTTATTCCGCTGATCTTTCGTCATTTCACCTTTGGTCACTAAACTATTTAGTAAAATTTTGATGTTAACCTCATGATCGGAACAATCCACACCAGCAGAATTATCAATAAAATCTGTATTGACAATACCCCCTTGCAGAGAATATTCAATGCGAGCGAGCTGAGTCATGCCTAAATTCCCACCTTCAGCAACCACTCTTGCACCCAACTCAGTAGCATCAACACGAATATTGTCATTCGTTCTATCCCCAGCATCAGCTTGCGATTCATCAGTAGCTTTGACAAACGTTCCAATGCCGCCATTCCAAATTAAATCAACAGGCGCTTTTAAGATGGCACGGATAAGTTCATTAGGAACGATTGTATCTTTCTTCAAATTTAAAAATTGTTTGAGTTCTGGAGAAAGTTTAATTGCTTTTGCAGAGCGATTAAAAACACCGCCACCAGCTGAAATTAAATCTGGGTTATAATCCATCCATGTCGAACGAGGTAAGTTAAATAATCTTTCTCGTTCAGCATAACTTTTCTCTGGATCCGGATCTGGATCTAAGAAAATATGGACATGATTAAAAGCTGCTAGCAACTGAATATGTTTAGAAAGTAACATGCCATTACCAAATACATCGCCAGCCATGTCACCAATACCCACGACGGTAAAATTATTTTTTTCAGGGTCGATACCAAGTTCCCGAAAATGACGTTTGACAGAAACCCATACTCCGCGTGACGTAATACCAATTTTTTTATGGTCGTAACCAGTAGAACCACCTGAAGCAAAAGCATCATCTAACCAAAAATCATATTGTTCTGCGATACTGTTCGCAATATCTGAGAAAGTTGCTGTTCCTTTGTCAGCAGCCACCACTAGATAAGGATCATCCTCGTCATAGCGAACAACATCTTTGGGTGGAATGATGACACCATCTTTAAGATTGTCCGTTACATCTAACAAACCACTGACAAACGTTGAGTAACAATTGATAACCTCTTTCATATACTCATCACGACTCATTTCTAAGGTTTGTGTCTGCTTGACAACAAAGCCTCCCTTTGCACCTTCAGGAACGATCACCGTATTTTTCACCTGTTGGGCTTTCATCAAACCTAATACTTCGGTACGAAAATCTTCTCGACGATCCGACCAACGCAATCCTCCTCGCGCTACTTTACCAGCACGAAGATGCACGCCTTCTACACGCGGAGAATAAACAAAAATTTCATATTTAGGTCTAGGTAAGGGCAAATCTGAGATCAATGCCGGATCAAGCTTAAATGAGAAATAGGATTTTGCTTTATCTGAAGAAGATTTTTGAAAATAGTTAGTTCGTATCGTCGCCTGAATAACTTCTAACAAACGTCGTAAAATTTTATCTTCATCAAGACTGACAACGGTATCTAATAACTGTTCGATTTCAGCAATCAGCGCTGATGAATCGACACGTTGATGCTCAGGATCAAAACGATACTTAAATAGTTTTACTAACGATTGAGTAATATCAGAATTATTCACTAAAGCTTCTTCAATATAACTTTGACTAAAAGTAAAGCCCGTCTGTTTTAAATATTTAGTATAAGCACGCAACATGGCTGTTTCTTGCCAAGTGAGTTTAGATTTGAGAACTAAGCGATTAAAACCGTCATTTTCTGCCTCTCCAAACCAAAGCTTACTAAATGCTTCTTGAAAAATATCTTTGATGTCATTGATATTAATGTCTTTATTTACTGCATAAGTCATGTCAAAATCATTAATCCAGATCAATTGCTTATCTTTTAATTTTATTTCATGTTGCCTTTCACCGATAATTCGTAATCCCATATTTTCTAAAATTGGTAATACATCTGACAAGATGATGGTTTGTTCCGCATGAAAAAGTTTTAAACTTAAAACATTACTGTCATTCAATCGGTTAAGCAGCATGCCTAATTGATTTTCTTGATTCAGCGTTTCAATTACTTCAATGTCATCGAGCGCTTCTCGAGGAGAAGTGTGCTCTGTATAGCTTGCAGGAAAAGCCTTCTTATATTTAACATAATATTTCAATCCATTTGCTTCGCCATAAAAATTAATTAATTGTTCTTTTAATTCATCTGACCAAGAACGAGCGATGGCTGCTAATTTTTTTTCAATTTGAGAAACATTATAATCAATCGAAATTTTTGGATTAACTCGCACAAGAAAATGAATGCGCGCCAATGCTGAATCAGAGAAATAAGTAGTAAAAGAACTTTCCATGCCTTTAAATGCTTCCATTAAGACATCCATCATGTCATTAGCTAAATCCGTGGTGAAAACTTCCCGAGGAACAAATACCAAACAGGAAAAGTAACGATAAAAAGCATCGCGTCGAATAAGCAATCGAACGCGCTTACGTTCTTTTAATTGTATAATACCTAGAGTTAAATCGAACAATTCCTCATAACTAGCTTGAAACAAATCATCACGTGGTAATGTTTCAAGAATATGCACCGCTTCTTTACCATCATGACTATCTGGCGGGAAACCCAAACGTTGCAATACTTTATCTACTTTATGTCTTAAAAATGGAATTTGCCTAGGACTAGAATGATAAGCAACTGATGTGTATAAACCTATAAATCGACGCTCACCTATCAATTCACTTTTCTCGTTAAATCGTTTGACTCCTATATAATCGGTATAGGCATCTCGATGTACAGTAGAGATAGTATTCGTTTTCGCAATAATCAAGATGTTTTTGGAAAGTGCCATCTTTCGCGCTTGCGGAGGTAATTCTGAATAACTTTTAGAAGATGCTGTATAGGTTTCATCGCGTAATACTCCCAAACCTGATCCTGGAACGATTTGTAGCGCACGATTCACACCGTCACCAATTAATTTGTAATCACGCGAACCTAAAAAAGTAAAATTATTATTTATTAGCCAATGTAAAAAATCACGCGATTCGACAATTTCTGCAGGATCAAGAGCTGGGGGTCGATGTTCTAGATCATCTAAACATTCTTCAACCCTATCCACCATCTTACGCCAATCAACCACAGCTAATCTGACATCGCCAAGCACACGCTCGATATCCTCCTTCAAAGCATGCATCGATTCTTCATCAATTAAACGATCAATTTCAATATAAATAGGTGCTTCCGATAAAACATCTTTTTCCGTTGAATTGGGTGGTAAAAATTGACTAATATGATGATGATTTCGTCTAACCTTCAAACCACCAAAATGAAGAATAAAATGGATTTGATAACCATATCGGTTGATTACCATGCGAGTCGAATCAACCAAAAAAGGTAAATCATCATGTGAAATTTGTACGATGGTATGCGCTGATTCCCAGCCGTCTTTTGTTAAAGATGGATTGAATACACAAATTTTTGCTTCACCCGCTAAGCGCTGATTGATGAGTTTCCAATGAGAAAGAAGGATGGCATATAGTTCTTCAATGGAACGTTCTTTCAAATCTTCTACTGATGAAGATAAAAAATATCGTTGAGCAAAGGTTTCAAGCAAGTCTGCTTTCTTATGTGACTCGTGATTTTTTATATAATCACAAAGCTGGTTAATGATATTTTGGCATTCACTATTATTAGTATCTGTCATATTGACTCTCGCTTTGTTCGTCTAAATGCTAGTATTTACTTGCACCAGTTCATTTTCTTTGCCTGGCCTGTCACCACGTTGAGCATCAAGCATTAACGTAAATAGTACGGGCTAGCTTGTGAAGCTTCAACCCATAATCTTTGAGCAAATTTATTTTCAGCAAGTTTCAATATAGCATGAGCACTTGAGTAAAGTGATGAATTAATTGCTGTTAATTGTAATTTACGTTCGACTGATAGTGTATTTTCATACCGACACCATCCATCCCCTACACCATACCAATTGCCTTCAGCAGGTATCCATTCCTCATCAAATGTTAGAATTTTTTCTTTTCCGACTAACTCAACCAAACCTACGGAGTTTACTTGATAGACCGCAAAATAAATCTGATTACCTCTCGCATCAACGGCCACCAGCAAATTTCCCCATCGATCATTCAAATAAGCAGTTTGTGCTAGTGCCGCCAATGAAGATACGGGGATAATCGGCAAACCTGCTGCCAATCCCAAACCTTGCGCAACGCTGCTTGCAATACGAATTCCTGTGAAACTCCCTGGACCACAACCATAAGCGATAGCATCTAATTGAGTAAGCGTAATGGATGAAGCATCAAGAAGTTCTTTTATCATTGGTAAAATGAATTTTGTTTGTTGCTTTGGGCTTATTTTATTAATAGATAGAATATCCTCGCCATTGAGCAAAGCAACTGAGCAAGCAATGGAGGAAGTATCAAAGGCTATAATTTTCACTGCTACTCTTTCCAAACATTCTCTATCCTGAAGTAAGGCATGTTGCAAAATTTTACTTTTTTGGCCATTCTTTTTCAAGATATGTCATTTTTTGATCAATCTTAGCCCATTCATCGGCATCTGGAGGCGCATCAATTTTTCGAGTGATGACTGGCCATTGTTCGGCTAGTTCAGCATTTAACTGTAAAAATGGTTGGTATTGTTGAGGTAAGTCGTCTTCAGAATAAATTGCATCGACTGGGCATTCCGGTTCACACAAGGCACAATCAATGCACTCATCCGGATTGATAACAAGGAAGTTTGGCCCCTCATAAAAACAATCTACGGGACAAACTTCAACGCAATCAGTATATTTGCAACGAATACATTTTTCAGTAACTACGAATGTCATACCCTTAGGCAACCCCCATAGCTAACGTTCCTGCAGTAAATTGCGGAAACTAAATTATATGTAATCTATATGCAGTAATCTACGTTAATCCCTGGCTATTTATAGAACATGCCCGAGGCCGGAATCGAACCGGCACGGGATTTGGTCCCGAGGGATTTTAAGTCCCTTGCGTCTACCAGTTCCGCCACCCGGGCATCTAATATGCTGATATTGAGGCTGGAGTCGGAATCGAACCGGCGTCCACGGCTTTGCAGGCCGCTGCATAACCACTCTGCCACCCAGCCATTGATACTTATAACTAATTATATGGAGCGGGAAACGAGACTCGAACTCGCGACCCCAACCTTGGCAAGGTTGTGCTCTACCAACTGAGCTATTCCCGCAAAATTTCCATTCGTACCATTTGCCATGGCCTTAAAATCAGCTGTCGCCTTCTTAAAAGGAAACGTGACTGCGATAGCAAATATTAAAAATAACCTACTGATCACGACGAGTCATTCTATCTCTGCGACCAAGTATGTCAAGCGGTTTTCAGCAAGAAATTAATCAGAATGTCTCATTTTAACTATTTTAGTTAGTATCAGTAGAGAGAAGCTGAATCCATGCCGCTTTGAGATAAATCAACATAGACCAGATGGTTAGCACAGCCGCAACATATAAAAAAAGATATCCTGTAAAAACAAAAAATGCCGGTGTACTACTATCGCAATAAAGTAATACCACTAAAGCAATCATTTGTACTGCTGTCTTAACCTTACCTAGACTGGTGACAGCGACACTGGTACGTTGACCAATTTCAGCCATCCATTCTCGTAAAGCAGATACAATTATTTCGCGAGCAACGATCACAGCAGCCGGAATAGTAATGGCTAAAGCAGGTATCGTAATGACCACTGATGGCACACTCACAAATTGAAATGTTGGCTCAGCAACAATTAATATTAATGCAATTGAGACCATTAATTTATCAGCTACTGGATCTAAAAAAGCACCTAACTTAGTAGATTGCTTTAAGTATCTCGCTAAATAACCATCTAACCAATCCGTAATAGAGGCAATCATAAAAATGATTGCTGCTGCCAGATGCGACCACCAATAGGGCAAATAATAAAAAACCACTAAGAGAGGAACAACTGAAATGCGAGTCAATGTCAGTAAATTTGGCCAATTGAA
>MGXV01000008.1:0-6887 GCA_001801485.1 Gammaproteobacteria bacterium RIFCSPHIGHO2_12_FULL_37_14 | reverse complement strand
CTGCAAATATCCGTTCTGCTAAAGAATAATGAATACCAGGGACTTTTGTTAATTCTTCAAGACTAGCATGGGCGAGTCCCTGAATACCACCAAAATAACGCAATAATTCTCGACGACGTTTTGCACCTATTCCTGGGATTAATTCCAGAACAGATTGCCGTCTTTTTTTGTCGCGACGTTGTCTATGACCTGTAATTGCAAAACGATGCGCTTCATCACGAATCTGCTGGATGAAATGTAGGCCTAATGAATCTGCTGGCAGATGAATCGGTTTACAATTTTTTACATGTAGCGTTTCCCAACCGGGATGACGATCTAGACCTTTTGATACACCCACTAACAATACATCCGTTATTCCGAATGCTAGCATCACGCTCTCTGCTGCTGCTAGTTGCGCTTTTCCTCCATCAACAAGAACAAGATCTGGTAAGATAGCTTCATTCTTTTTTAAATAGTTAAAACGCCTTGATAAAACTTGTCGCATAGCAGCGACATCATCGCCAGCTACAATTTTTTCAATATTAAAACGTCGATAAGCTTGTTTTAATGGTCCATTGTCATCAAATACAACACATGATGCAACGGTAGCCTCACCCATACTATGACTGATATCAAAACATTCTATTCGCTTTGGTAATGAGCTTAAATTTAATATTTTTTGCAAGGCTAATCTTCTTTCGTGCATATTTGTTTTAGTAAATAAATGGGCTACTAAAGATTTTTGTGCGCTGATTGTTGCCATCGCCAACCACTTTTTTTTCTCCCCCCGAGAAACATTACTCACTTCAACAAGATGTTTTGCCTGCTCAGTTAATACATTATTTAATAAAACAATATCCAGCATAGTATGTTCTACGATAATTTGATTAGGAATAGCATTTCCATCGAGTGGCCCTGCTAAATAATGTTGTGTCAAAAATGCTGTCATAATTTCCTCAGCGGATGAATGGATAGGAATATGCGGGAAATATGACCTACTTCCTAAAAGTCGCCCGCCTCGAATAGATAATAACTGTAGACAAACCACTCCAGCTTGCGCTGCATAACCAAGAATATCCACATCACTGGTGCCAACATTCACATGTTGCCGTTCTTGTATCTGACGCAATCTCGAAATTTGATCACGAATTTGCGCTGCGGCTTCAAAATCTAACTGATTAGAAGCCAATTCCATCTTATCTTGTAATTCTTTTATAATTTGATGGCTTTTACCTTGAAGAAATAAAATCGCGAGTTGTATATGGCGAGCATATTCATCGGTGGAAATATATTGAACGCATGGTCCCGCGCAACGACCAATTTGATAAAGCAGGCAAGGACGACTTCTTTTGCTAAAATAAGTATCGGTACAAGTGCGTATACGAAATAATTTCTGTAACAGATCCATCGTTTCTCGTGCTGCAAATGCATTTGGATACGGTCCAAAATAGATGCCATTTTTTTTACGAGCACCTCGGTACAAATCAATCCGTGGAAAAGGATGTTGGCTGACAACAATATAGGGATAACTTTTATCATCTCGCAATAAAATGTTATATCGAGGCTGATGTTTTTTGATTAAATTACATTCGAGTAAAACTGCTTCATTTTCATTATTGGTGACAGTAATATTGATATCATTTACATGCGCAACTAGTGCGCGTGTTTTAGGATCTTTGACTTGTTTGCTGAAATAACTTGTGATACGTTTCCGAAGATTTTTTGCTTTACCAACATACAGTATTTCACCTTTTTCTCCTAATAATTGATAGACGCCCGGATTATGTGGGAGATTGGCTAAAAATATTTTGATATGCTGCATTTCTCCTTCCACGAAATTATTGCAAGAATAAATGAAAACCTCGAATAAGATTATTCTGTTTCTATATTCTTGGCTCCCTCTATCATACCCAATCGCATTGCCATTAAAGTTAATTCAACATCACTATTAATATTTAATTTATCAAAAATACGGTAACGATAGCTATTCACCGTCTTCGGACTTAAACAAAGTTTTTTTGAAATATCCTGTACTTTTTGCCCTTGAGTAATCATTAACATGATTTGTAATTCACGTTCAGAGAGTATATCTAATGGTGACTCTTCGCCTTGCGTAAAACGTTTAATTGCGATTTGTTGCGCAATACCTGGACTAATGTAACGTTGGCCTGAAAAAATAGTGCGAATTGCTCTTACCATTTCTTCCGGATCACATCCTTTAGTAATATAACCTGAAGCCCCTGCTTGTAGAAAACGAGAAGGATAAGGTTCGTCTTCATGGACAGTTAACGCTAGAATTTTGATATCAGGATTATGGCGCATCATTTTTCGAGTCGCTTCTAAACCGCCAATTCCCGGCATGTTAACATCCATGACAACAACGTCTGGAACAAGATCTTTTGCAAGTAATACCGCTTCTTCGCCCCTGTTACATTCACCTACTACTTTTAAATTTGGAACGTCTTGCAAGAGGCGTTTTATCCCCACGCGCACTAATTCATGATCGTCAACTAATAAAACTTTTATCAAAGCACTATCCTCAGGTTTCTGGCGGAGAGAGAGGGATTCGAACCCCCGGAGCCCAAAGGACTCAACGGTTTTCAAGACCGCCGCTTTCGACCGCTCAGCCATCTCTCCTCTTCTACTTCGTAAGTTACGGATATTAACGCTAATTTTTTGAAACGTCTAGCCATAAACACTTACCTCGTTGTTTCATTCGCTGTAAGTATTCTTCATGTTCAACAACTTCTGTAGCATCTGCTTGTAAAACCAGTAAAGAATATTTATGGAGGAGATGACCGACTGGTTGTGAAAACTCTGCACTATTTTCATTTGCTCCTTCTACAGGCGTATCGAAAAAGCTGCCCTGTCCTCCCGTCATAATTAAATAAATCTGCGTTAACAGATAGGCATCTAATAATGCACCATGAAATTCACGTTTTGAATTATCTACTCCATAACGTTTACATAAAGCATCCAAATTATTACGCTGCCCAACATGCAATTGTCGCGCAAGCCGTAGCGTATCAACGACTCGACAATAATCGGTGATTTTTTTAAACCCTCTAGAAGCTAACTTAAGTTCATAATTTAGAAATGAGATATCAAAAGGCGCATTATGAATAATGAGTTCTGCTCCTGAAATAAAATCAATAAACTCTTGTACAATCACATTAAACGTTGGCTTATCATTTAAAAATTCATTGGAAATACCATGTACAGCAAAGGCACCTGCTTCTATTTCACGTTCAGGATTAAGATATCGATGAAATTGAATACCAGTCAGTTTACGATTAACTAATTCCAAGCAACCTATTTCAATAATTCGATGATCATCCTCAACTCGTATGCCTGTTGTTTCGGTATCCAACACAATTTGACGCATCTAAATGTTCCTCGTTATTAATTCATTCGCACAAAATAATTATATGAGCGAGTTTTTTTTTAGCAACTTATCAATCGCCTGGTTTGCAAGAGTATCGACTAAATCATTTTCAGTGTGACCACTATGACCTTTTACCCAATGCCAAGAAATTTCATGACGTTGGGTTGCTGTATCTAATCGTTGCCATAAATCAGCATTTTTCACAATTTTTTTATCCGATTTTTTCCAATTTTGTTTTTTCCATTGTGGTAACCATACTGAAATACCCTGTTGTAAATATTTGGAATCTGTATGCAATTCAATTTTACATGGCATGTTCAACACTGAAAGCGCATTAATAGCTGCCAATAACTCCATACGATTATTGGTGGTGAATGATTCTGCTCCAGATAATGTTTTTTCACGATGCCCATAACGTAATAAAGCACCCCATCCACCTGGACCCGGATTACCTCGACATGCACCATCGGTATATATAATTACTTTTTTCATAATAGTTAGCTATCATCTTCGATTCAGCTGATGAATAGCTATATAGAATATTCATGGTTCATCAATGCAAATGGCTGATCATTCATCACGCTAGATCGCGATAGATAACCAGAAGTAGTTGGAGATATTCTTATGCCGCCAATTCGTTGTTTCCATTTTAAACGTATTGGTGTTAAAGGAATCACTTTAGCGCGAGCCACTATCACATAAACTCCCCCTAAAGAAGGCAAACACTTTTTTCCTACCGTTTCAATAAATTGAAGTTTACGATGAATGGCTTCGTAATTGGTAGGTGGCAGGAACATAATTGATTTATCCTCTTCAAGCGCAAAATCAGCTAAACGTAACCAATTTTTAATTTTATACTGATGAATAAAATTTGCTGTCCAAGGTACTATTTTTTCTTTGTTCAACATTTTTCTCATTCCCCATAAACTATAGGGATTAAAACCATAGATTACAATTAGTCCTTCTGGTTTGACAATTCGACAAGCATCTGATAATAACTTTCTAGGTTTATCTGTAAATTCTAAACAATGCGGCAACAAAACTAAGTCAATGCTACCCGTAGCAATAGGCAAATCATGATAATCTGCCTCGATATATTCTGTCACTTTTTCATGTATAACAAGCGGACTAACGAGAGACTGACATGGAATTTTAGTTGCTTTTAATAACTGAGCTTGATGAGGTACGCCAATCGTTAAACTATGCTTGCCGAGACATTTAGTGAGTAAGTTAGCTGTGGCTTGTTGTTCTACTTGTAATAGCTCCCGCCCCAAAAATTGATCGGTCAGCCAATGGTTCCAATGCTGCAATGTACGATAGCCGTGTGTCAAAGCTTTTCCATCTCCCAACTAATTTTGGTACTATAACATACCTAATCTTGACGTACAGTAATTAATCAGTAATATCAAACTATCATTCATTCTATTAATTGCTATATAAAACAATAGGTTAATAAACTTTAAAGTTCTGCTTCTTGATGAATAAATGATCCCCTACTATCGGGAAACGTTATTTTTGTGTAAAATATGAACAAACCTGCGCCTTGGTGGGAAAGTAAATAACATGAGGAAGAAGCGTGCGATTTAACAGAATGACACATTATCCAGCTATCCTGACGACTTACTATAAAATCTTTAGTAGATTTGTTTTGTTATGCGTGAGTTGTGCTTTGATTGGTGGAGCATCCTTTGCTTCCCCTAATGTTGAAGGAATTCAGATATACCAAAAGAATCTCCATTTATCGCCTGAACATAAACAAAAACTTGCTGATGATATCACCCGATATCGTACAGCAGACAATCTTTGGGATGTATTACGCGAAGAATTTTCCCTGCCTCATTATGAAAATAATCCTCAAGTTCAAGAAAAAATTGAATGGTTTATGAATAATCAAGACTATCTTCTACGTTCAGCTTCACGTGCCGCACCTTATCTATATTACATCTCACAACAAGTAAAAAAACGACATCTGCCTGCTGAACTTGTTTTATTACCTATTATTGAAAGTGGCTACAATCCTTTTTCACTTTCAAATGTTGGTGCAGCTGGTATTTGGCAACTGATGCCCGATACAGCCTCTGGTCTAGGCATTAAACGTGACTCCTGGTATGACGGCAGACGCGATATCATCGCATCAACAAGAGCCGCCCTCAATCATCTTGATTATTTGCAAAGTTTTTTTGAAGGAAATTGGTTGTATGCTTTAGCAGCCTATAATACAGGTGAAGGAAATGTTTTGAGTGCTATTAAACGAAATATTAGAGGTGGCATCGATACTGGTTTTTGGTCATTACCTGTTGCCCAAGAAACAAAAGATTATGTGCCAAGCTTATTAGCGTTGGCTGTCATTATCAGTCATCCAGATGAATATCCTATTTATTTTCCACCTGTTCGTAATGCACCTTATCTCGCACAAGTAGATGTCGGAACACAAATTAATTTGAAATATGCAGCAACATTAGCGGGAATCAGTGATAAAAAAATGATTCAACTCAATCCTGGATTCAGTCGTTCATCTACACCTACATCCACATCAAAAAAAGGTCCGACTAAGTTAGTTATTCCCATCGAAAATATCGAACAATTTTCTGAAAACCTTGCTCGCTCACCACTTAGTCATCCGATTAATTGGGAACATTATAAAGTTAAATCAGGCGATACGATTGCATCCATTGCTAAAAAATTTGCTACTAGTACTACCGCCATTCGCAAATTAAATCATCTTAGCAAAAATAATTTGCATCCAGGTGCGAATCTGCTTATTCCTGCAAACGATCAACCCATAGCAAATTCTGAAAATATAGTTGAAACAGCCAGTAAGCAGCGTTCATCTCTCGCCAGTAAAACCGAAGGTGTAATGCAAAAAGTTGCCATGCCAATTCAATCGTTAAGCCAATATCGTTTACAACCTGGTGATACTATTTACATGGTGCGTACAAAAGATTCGCTCGAAAGCATTGCAAAACGTTTTCATATTAATAGCAAACTACTCCAAGCGGTTAACAACATCTCTAAGAAAAAAATCAAACCTGGAAAACAATTGATTATTCCAACCCATGCATCATCTA
Source organism: Gammaproteobacteria bacterium RIFCSPHIGHO2_12_FULL_37_14 (assembly GCA_001801485.1). The sequence continues at coordinate 455 of MGXV01000008.1, read as the reverse complement.
TGAATGCAAGTTCACTTCCATCCATTAAAAAATCACTACAACCGGGCGATACGCTATACATGGTTCGCCATGGTGATACCATTGAAAAAATAGCTCGAAAATTTCATACCTCACCTGCAACTATTCGACTTGCAAACCTTGTCGATGACAATTCGCTGATCGAAGGCGAAAAATTAGTGGTGCCAACACATATTCGTGGTTAGAATTAAGATCAGGTTTCGCTCGTATCAACAGGGAAAGTTACCGCGTCTCTCGCTCATTCCAATTTATCCCTACTGAATTAGCGAGAACCGTTGTGAATTTAATATTATTTTCAAGGAGAGAAATATGTTATTCAGGAAATCTGTTTTAATCTGCTGCATTGCCCTCGGAGTATCTTCCCTTTCAAGTTATGCCTTAGCTCAAGATTTATTTACGACCAATAATACAAAATTTGATTCCACTTGCCGAACAAA
>MGXV01000007.1 GCA_001801485.1 Gammaproteobacteria bacterium RIFCSPHIGHO2_12_FULL_37_14 | reverse complement strand
CTGACTAATCCTTAGAATGCCAATAATAATATATCTTGCTATTGATTTTTAAAGTAAAAATTTTTCATGCGTAGGCCCTGGACCTTTTATACGGCCGATTGATTTATTCCGTGGTTTAGGTGATTGGGCAGGTGTGCCAATCCCGCGAATAATTCTAGAAAAGCTTTTTTGAACTTGAGTGGGTGATTTTTCCCGGCCTGACGATTTAAACTCATCTAAATATTTTTCCCATGGTGTAGGCATGTAATCTGCCAATGAGCGACTTGCATAAAGTTGAGCGTATGCCATTATTGTAAGTTGCCACCACGCTTCTTCATGATCTGTTTCTGGCGTCTGAATCTTATTCATCATCAGGCGATTTTTTCCAAATTTAAAAAAATGCTCAATATCAAATCGCTGGCGGTAGATAGGGTATACATCGGTTAGTGATAATTCATCCTGTTTTTTTCCAGAAACAATAAGCCACATTGGACGTTTAAATAATAATTCGCCAGATGAATCGTAAATTCTTATTCTCAGTAAACGCAAAGGTATTTTTGACGTATTAGATCCTTTTTTACCTCGCATTCGCATGTTATTCCAGCACTCTATCATAATAGAGTGCTCTTTTCCTTTTGTGCTAATTATTTTTAAGTCGGTTGATTCATCGGCGCTTCTTAATCGCTTCGCATTCAGCCGAAATTTCTTGCCATATCGTTTCGGCCGTCCTCGTGATTTTCGTTTTCTCTCAGGAAGCGCATCGTAAAATACCCGGTTATTTTTAGCTCGACTCACGTGCACTTGCTCTGGGTTTTTGTTTGCCTGACTAATACAGCTTGAGTCACTATAAGCGCAATCGCCCACCGATACGCATAATCTCCCTTCGAATACCGACTGTGCAATGCAATGGCTAATCTGCTCCATTCCTACCAATGTGCCTTTCTGATCAGTGCCTACACGTTCACAGGATAAAGGAACCACCCATGGCGGCGTGCCTTCCGATAGCTTCTCAGGTAAATATACCACCATACTGTATTGATCCGATGGTGATAGGCGCATTGCCATAAATTTGATTTGGCGCATGGACAATGCCACGATCTGACAAGATTTTTGCAAAGACCCTTGGATTCGGTGTGCAGTCTAAGGCAAACAAATGGTACGGTCTTTTTTGCAATGGCGAACAGCATTCAGATAATATTTTTGTTAATTGCTTATTCTGTCTCTGCTTCTTTTCTTGACTTAACCCCGCATAGAATTCACCAATAGATCGTGTGATACTGCAATAATTACGACGATGAAGTGGGTTTAACGACAGTTCAACGACACTTTTGGCCTGAGTATTTCTGGCGAGCGAATCAACCAGCTCCATGGCAGCATCTCGCCGAGAAGGAAAAAATTGATAAATCTTCTCGCGAAATTGTTTAACACGATTTACAATTGCATCCAGCATGAGGCAGCTCCTTGTACTGTCTTTTTCTCGCGGAAAAAATCAGAATATTAGCGCTGTCTCGTGCTTTAATGAAGAAATAATTGAGGGAGAATCTGTTTGATGCTAAGTAAAATAGCTGTTATCGGATTAGGCACAATGGGTACTAGCTTTGCACGTTACGCATTACCTTTGTGTGATACAGTTTTAGTCTATGACAATAGACAAGAACAAATGGAAACTCTTTATTCCAGAATGCTTAATGATGACAATCCTTATGATCAGTATCCTGCTTATGTTGATATAGATACCAATAAAAAGAAAATAAAAATTTGTCCAACATTGAAAGAATTACTAATAAATGCTCCTGATCTAATAATTATTTGCACGCATAAGGAAACTCATTGCGAAATAGCGCTTGAAGCGTTTTCTGCCGGAGCTCATGTTCTTGTAGAAAAGCCGATTTCTTGTAATTTAATAGAAGCTAAGAAAATGTATGAAGCTGCCCAATCCCATCAACGGTTTTTATTTGTAGAATTTTGTTTGCATAAATATCCTGAATTTGAGTATCTATCAAGCATTGTAAAGAAAGCAGAGAAAACCCGTCCTATCAGGTATCAGATCACACGTATTGCTGAAATAAAGGATCCAACCAGTTTAAGAATTACTGCTAGTTTTGATCTTCAAGTGCATGATGTTGATTATTGTTTGCAGACGTTTGGTGTGCCAACTAATATCGAAAAAGATATTCTTGACCCAAGACATAGTAGAATGCGCTGGACTTATCCTAGTGGCCTACAAATTGATTTATTAGGACAGCTTCCTGAGTGCCATTCAATACCATTTGAATATGAGTTTAAATGTGACTTTTCTGATGAATCATCTTTTGCATATTCAAGTTCAAAAAATAAAAATACCCGCTTTTTAGAAAAAAGTAGTAAGGAAGAAGTTAAAGAAAAAATTATGTTAGAAAACTCTTCTGCTTATCAACGTATTCTCCAGGAAGTAGTAACAGTAATATCAAGTAAAAAATATCTGGATGTCACTACACATCCATTACTGGTCTCACATGCAATAGCAGCTTTAGAGCTAATAGAATAAATTATCTTGTACAAGAAATATTTTTTGTCCAAAGTACAGTTAATAAATGAGTGATATAAATATTCGTGAACCATCACCCAATGATGAAACTGAATTTCTTGTTGCAATGCAACGCAGTCAATCATTACATCATCCATGGGTTAAAGCCCCTTTGACCTCGCAAGAATATAAAGACTATTTGCAACGTTATAGCCAAGATAATCAGAAAAGTTTTTTAGTTTGTAACCAGAATAATATTGCAGGTGTGTTTAATATCAGTGAAATTGTACGTGGCTTATTTCAAAATGCTTATTTAGGATTTTATGGCGTAGCTGATTATACAGGACAAAGTTATATGAGTGCAGGACTAAAACTAGTCCTGCGGAGGCTCTTTGAAGAAATGAAATTGCACCGTTTAGAAGCGAATATCCAACCGGAAAATAGTCGTTCAATTAATTTAATTAAAAGTAATGGATTTCGAAAAGAAGGATATTCTCCTCGCTATTTAAAAATTAATGGCGAATGGCGTGATCATGAACGTTGGGCAATCACTTATGAAGACTGGTTGGAAATGCAGAAATAAATATCATCACCATTCATCGGTGATCAATTCTACATTTCCCATCGCTATATCTTTGGCACATAGGGTGATTTTTTTAAAATCCCAATTCCACCATTGCATTTTTAATAATGCTTGCGTAGTTTCCTCATCAAACCGATTGCGGATTAATTTAGCTGGATTACCGCCTACAATACTATATGGCTCTACATGTTTCGTCACAACCGCATTGGATGCGATAATAGCGCCATCGCCCACATGAATTCCAGGCATAATTATTGCTGAATTACCAACCCACACATCATTACCAATAACGGTATCACCCTTAGAATCTGCTACGAGTGGCACATCAGCCCACTCACCACCAAAGGCAGAAAAAGGAAAAGTTGAGAACCCCTGTAAAGCATGATTGCCACCATTCATAATAAAACGCACACCCGTTGCAATTTGACAGAATTTTCCAATGATAAGTTGGTCGCCAATAAAGTCAAAATGATATAAAACATTTTTCAAGAAATTATGAACATCATCAGGATCATCATAATAGGTATAATCACCAACAATAATATTAGGATTAGTGGCAATATTTTTTAAAAAACACAACCGCTCTATAGTGGGTATTGGAAATTTCTTTGTTGGGTCAAGCATACATGTCCCTTATGAATTATTTTAGCATTATTGTGCAAGCAAGCCGCCATCCATTCTCAAGATGCTTCCCACTGCAAATGAAGATTCATCTGAGCATAACCAGAGAACCGCTTTAGCAATTTCACTGGGGTCAGCCAACCGGCCAATCGGGTGTTTAGCAAGAATGGGTCCAATCATTGCAGGATTAAGACGTCTGCCTTCTTCAATTTGTGCGGTTTCCGTTCCGCCGGGACATATTGCATTAATACGAATACCTTTTTTAATAAATTCTAACGCCGCACATTTGGTAATTCCGATTACTCCGTGTTTACTTGCAACATAGCCATAATGTTCGGGTGCGGCTGTTAGACCAAAAGTGGAAGCGATATTAACAATAGAGCCGCCATTGTTTTTTAACATGGCTGGTATCTGGTACTTCATACAAAGCCAAACACCTTTCAAATTAATATTGATAACCTCGTCCCATTTGTCTTCACTATATTCATGCAGCGGTGCCATAGCTCCTGCAACGCCTGCATTGTTACATGCATAGTCTAAGCGACCAAAATGCTTTACTGTGCTTGCAACCATGTTTTCCACATCGGCAGCTTTAGAAACATCGGCATATACAAAATAAGCATCTCCGCCTTGATTGCATATGGAGGTTACTGTTTCCTCCCCTTGATGCTGATTCCAATCAGCTACGGCGACTTTGGCGCCTGCATTTGTAAATGCTATAGCAGTTGCTCGACCAATTCCTGATGCAGCTCCAGTTATCAATGCAACTTTGTTATGTAAATTAGGCATAGGGTTATTCTGTCCTATTAGTGGTTTAGTTTGCAGTCATTTGCAGCCTAAAAATATAATAGGAAAGTTGTATTTGCAAGATAATAGATGGTTGATGACGTGGCTAGGTCTATGCTGGCGGGCCCTAAAAACTTTTCATGCGTAGACCCTGGTAGTGTGAGCAGGGTAACCGCATCTAAATATTACCCATAATCTGAGCCAAGTAATCGATATTTGTACAAACCTTGCCTTACTTACGTCGAATGCTGGCTCTGAATGACGATTCATTTTTTAGCAAGCCCAATGCAAATTTTCTAAGCCAAGAAAAATTGACCGCTGCATTTTCACCGGCTACAACAACTAATGGGTAAAGTGGGCGTTTTAGAGCGGGTTTGCGATTATTTTCTGAACTTAATATCTGTTATAGCGGCTGGTATAGAAAGATAAAATCCTTGAATAGTATCACAACCTTCTTTTTTGAGAAACTCAAGCTGTTCTTTCGTTTCTACGCCTTCCGCTATAACTTCAAGTCCAAGCTCGTGTGCAAGCATGATAGACATTTTTACAATTCCCATATCACGATCATTGGAAAGCATATTCGTAATAAAACTTTTATCAATTTTCAATAATGACATCTTTAGATTTTTTGGAGATAAGAAAATGGGTATAACAATCGATAAAATTAATGATAATGAACATTTTGAATATAAAGGGGATGTTCGCATTACAGGTAGCATTGGTCATCGTGCAACTGTCATAGTTAAAGATGGTAGCCTTACCGTAGATGGTAATGTAGGTGATGGTGTAGATATTCAAATGGCGCAATCTGCTGGCTCAGGTTCTGTTGTCATCTCTTCCGGCGCATTTTTTAGCAGTTCTGCCGTTATAGCGGGGGGGGGGCTGGTAATACAGCTTACGTAAAAAACCAAGTCGTGCTGATGGAGTATCTATTTCTATCGGTGGGATGTCATTTGTAGGTTCCATTGGAGGCAGAGTCATCATTGATGGGCGAGATGTAACGGATTTGGTTAGAGGCGGCAGTAGAGCTGGATCTGCACCTGTGCCGGAAGAGCCTCCTGTTAGATATACGAAGAGTGGAAGATAATAGGAATAGGTTACAGCTTTATATATTAACATGTCAGCTTGACCTTAAAATTAGCTTCTACGTAACAAGCGGGCTTTCGCGAGCCCGCCTTTTATCTGTAGAGTGTCGTTACTAAATTCTTTGGCGCGAAATAGAAAATGAAATAATCATAAAACCAATTGATCAAGGTGAAAATTATTCCGAAGAAAATTACCAATATCTTAGCTGCCAATGGGGCATCTTGGAAGTCGCCAAGATAAAACATGACAATTCCGATTACAATAAATCCAAGTGAAAGTAATTTACTGGTAATAAGGATGATCCCGCGCACAGAGAGTAGTAGATGATAAATAAGTGTTTTAATGAAAGTCATGGTTAATATCCTAGTTATTTGAAAAGTTATGCCTTAATTATGTTGTTAATATTTAACTTTATTATGTTGATTCCGGGGGGTTATCGAGTATCATAGTTAATGACGGGTAAATCCTAAGGCGTGCCTGCTGAATTCCTTCCATCGGCTGGATCTGAAAGCAGGAGTGAGGCGTTTTAGGGGCCGTCTTTTTTTATGTCTAAAAATTTATTTGCTTCTATTATAGTTAATCTGTCGCGATATGTGGCAAGCCACTTTTTTCTTTGGTTAAAAAAGTGCATACCAAGCCTACCATTTTATCTTTATCTCTTGGAGAGCTCTCGGCGATTAGGAGGGTGATAGCAGTTAATGCTGGGGGAGTAATGCGTGTAGTATCCAGAATTTTTGCTTGGCGTAGAAACCAAATAAATGCATAAGCGCCGCTGCGTTTATTGCCATCAATGAATGGATGATTTTTTATAACAAAATAAAGCAGGTGAGCAGCCTTTTCCTCAATACTTGGATAAAGCTCATTTCCGCCAAAAGATTGCATTACATTACCAACAATGCCAGCTATGCTATCTCTAGTTCGTTCTTTACCGAAAATATCAGACGCTTCTCCTTTTGAAATTAAATTTTTCTTCAGTTCTGCAAGCGCTGTGTTTAATTTGTCTGCTGTTAATGCGACCTTTCTTTTGGTTACACCCTCAAAGGTTATTTGATCTTTGTCGTAAGCATCAAGGGATAACCATGTGTCGGCGAATAGTGTAATAAGCTCGACTACGCTACTGTTATCTAGATGAAAGTGTTTAGGTAGCAGGCTTTTAACATCGTCAACAGCTTGAAGGAATTCAGCGTAATTAGCTTTCAGGCGACCCCGGTTAATGGAGTAGCCTCTAACTATATGATTATTAATTATATTTGTTGCCCATTGGCGAAAGCGGGTCGCTTTTTTACTATTCACCCTGTAACCTACAGCAATAATGACATCAAGGTTATATAGTTTTACACGTCGCCTTACTTCTCGGCTGCCTTCTTTTTGAACTACCGAGGAATCCTCGGTAGTTGAGTTTTCTTCTAGTTCGCCCTCTTGGTATATGTTTTTTATATGCAAGCCTATATTGTCGGTAGTGGTATCGAACACTTCGGCAATTTTCTTCTGATTTAGCCAGATAGTTTCACCGCTAATTTTAACGTCTATGCCTTTAGTTGATGTCTCATAAATTACAATGGTGTCTTTGTGAGGTTTATTTTTCATAATACATCCTGTACATGTGGTTTTAAGGGTTATCTGATTCTTTTTCAGTTAATGTAGTACGTTTAAATGAACTGCTATTAACTAATTTTTCTACTGCATTTGCTTTATGCTCCGGCGCTAAATGCGCATATCGCAGCGTCATCGACATATCAGTATGTCCAAGCAGCTCTCTCACTGTGTTTAAGTCTACGCCTGCCATGACCAACCTAGATGCAAAGTGATGGCGTAAATCATGCCAGCGGAAATTCTCAATTTTTGCAGCCCTCAGAATTCCTAGCCATGCTTTTTTAATATTATCGAAACGCTGGCCATCTCTATTAGCAAAAACAAGACCAACATTACCAGTTTGTTTTTTCCATATCTTTAATACGTGTAAGGCTTCGGTATTTAAAGGCACATGTCGAGTTTTTCCACTTTTTGCATCAGCACCTTCAATAGTGAGTGTGGCACGTTCAAGGTCAATATTTTCCCAGCGCAGACTAAAGACCTCTCCTCGACGTAGTCCTGTGTTAATCGATAGTAAGATCATAGGACGCATATGGTCAACAAAAGTGAGTTGTTTCATATCTGGAAATAAATCATAGCCACGTTCGCTGCGCCATTGATTCGCGTGTTCGCGCTCAGCTTTTACTTTGTTCTCACGAAGAACAGCTGCATCACGTAGCCTTTTTTCTTCTTCTGTAGAAAGAAATCGTACTTTGATGCTGCGATCTGTTTTAAGCATTTTTAACTTATTTAGTGGGTTCTTGGTAAGTAAGCCCCAGAGCACTGCCTTTGATAGTGCTGCCTTCAAGATAGCAATATCACGATTGGCTGTTTCAGCCTTGCTACCTTTTTTAAGTCGCTGTGTCCGCCACTGGTCAACAAGCACGGGCGTAATCTCAGTTAAGGGCTTGTCGCCGAATAGATCGCCAAAGCATCGTTTAAGTTGGGCTAGCGTTTGGTGGCCAACTCTGCGATGTTCTGTAACCCAGGGTTTGTAATGGTCATCCAAAAACTGGAGTAGGGTGAGGTGGTCTATTTTTGTATTTTTCTTTCCTGGGTCAATTCCTTTGGCTGCATCCCCTAGAATGCTCATGGCTCTATCTCTGGCTTGTGTTGGGGTAAGTACGTCGGTTCTGCCAATAGTGATTCGTTTGCCGCGTGCGTATTCGCACATATAGAGCAGTTTCCCGCTGATATTTACTCTGACAAGAAAGCCTGTTAGCTTGTCATCGCGGACATCATAGGGCTTATCGTCGGGCTTCAACTTTGTCAGTAATGAGCTGTTGATTGTTGCTTTCATGTGGGCCTTATTTTCAAAAGTGAAGTGCAAATGAAGTGCAAACGTAGTATACGATAGCAAGCTGAAATGAACAATGGTGGCCGAAGGATTGAGTTTAACTATATAAAAATTAATGATAATTTGTTTATTGCGGTTTGTAGTGGTGTGGGGTCATATATTGCAAGATCCCACTCTTAATCAATAGGTCGTTGGTTCGATCCCAACACGGCCCAGTAATAAAATCAATGTGTTAGACCTGGTTTTTCAAACTCCTCATTTGGAAACCATGCTAACCGTATTGGACAAAGAATATTTACTTGAAGATACTGATCGCAATTACCCAACTGAATTGACAGAGTATGATACAACACGATGGTCGCGCAATATCGAGTTTTTTGGGGCTTACTGCAAGGCTAATGATAATAAATATTCTTACCAGGAAAAATTAAAAAATGTAAGGCTAGCAGTCTTAGGATTAGGGGGCGTAGGTTCTAATATTTTATATAACTTAGTGGCAATGGGTATACATAATATTGTGGCTGTCGATTTTGATAAGGTAGAATTATCAAATCTCAATCGGCAAATTATCTATAATGAATCAGATATTGGTCAGTTAAAATCTGAAGCTGCTAAAAATAGAATCTCCCAATTTTTATCCGCAAACATCCAGTTTATTAATAAGAAAATGACTAACAGCGAAGATATTGCTGATGTTATTGCTGGGCAGGACATTGCCATCAGTGCTATAGACCACCCGCGCGAAAAAATCATGGATTGGGTGAATATGGCCTGTGTGAAGCATAACATCCCTTTCCTTTGTGGCTCATTAGATAGCAAGCTAGTTACTGATGCGCTATCATGCATGTCTATTTTTTACGTGCGTTTCCAAGATGATGTGCTGGCACTTTGCAAAAGCAAACGCCAATTAAATCGCTGTCGTAAGCGCATGATGGAAGTTTTACATGAAAGAAAATTAAGACTATCGCGCAAAAAATCGCGCATGGGAAGTATTGACCGAGGGTTCCATTACCTCGGTGTTGACTATCTTCCGACACAGCCGGAAGATTACACCACAGTAACGCATGCGAATGATGATGTTATAGTATCTGCCGATGCTGCATATTCCTTGCCCAAACAGGGGGGGGGAGGCATTATCTAGTCATCATCAACAGCATGAGCCTGCGCGCATTATTCCGCATCCGCGCACATTGCGTAAGGCAAGACTACAAGTACAGCTAATGGTTCACACTGGGTTTTCTACC
>MGXV01000006.1:75045-77118 GCA_001801485.1 Gammaproteobacteria bacterium RIFCSPHIGHO2_12_FULL_37_14 | reverse complement strand
CTCTGTAAAAATTCCCGGAACATTTCCATAACCAACTGCATCTTCACTAATAATCGTACCTTCGGTTACGATCAAGCCAGCATCCGCTCTCCTTGCATAATATTCAGCAACAGGATGAGTTGGACAACGATTATGATCCGCATAACGCCTGGTCATAGGCGCCATCACAATACGGTTTTTCAAAGTGAAATAAGAAGAAAGTTTATATGGCTGTAGGAGTAAGTGATTTGAATTATTCATTGTTTATCTTTTATTCTGTTAAAAATTTAGTACTGCGTCCCAAATTTTCTATGGTTATAATGCTAGCCTAGCACATTAAAATAATATCGATGTGCGATTATATCAAAATTCAAGGAAAAGATAATTTATATTGATGCAATGTTTTATGCCCAGATGTGGTTCCCGCGGACAAAGCCGCGCAGTCTAATTTGCTAGGAGTTTGAATGCAATTATTCTTCTTCCAAAGATTCTTTAACTATTGCTCGGTAAAAATCACGTCGAATTGAACGATCAAGCTCGATTAATTTTCTAAGAAATACAGCAGATGGGTAAGGATTACGTCCCGCTATAATCTCATGCAAAATATCCTCAGGAGTATTGGTATAATGAGCAATACCTTGTAAGGTATAATCTCCAGATGATAACATTCTTTGGATAAAGTCACGTGTAAAGTTTTGCTCCAACATTGTATCTTCCTTATGTAAAGTAAATTTTAATAATCGAAAATAATTTTTATATTGCTGCCTGAGTTCATCTTCCAGCTTTTTGTAAATTCGTACGAAAAATTCGGCTTCTAAAAGCAAAATCTTTTCTTTTGAAAATTTTTTAGGTTTTATTCCTGCAAGAAGGCATAACGGCTCTATGGCTGACATAAGCATCCCTACTCAATTTTTAAAGGCTGAAATAGAAAACCTGCGAAGGAAACAATAACCAGCAGATTGATTTATTTTTAACTGTCAAAATACATGATATTATTAATCTAGACTTTTCATAATTTAGTACCTAATAATATTATTATTCATAATTATTCATTAAAAACTTATAATAGCAGCATGTCAAGTAAAATTTTGAATAATTAATTCATTTCTTTGGCGAGAGTTTGATGAGCGAACAACCTATTAGTAATACTCTGCTACGACTTATTAAATTGCATGGAGATTTGTCTCTTAGTGATTTAGCAAGAGAAACTCAAATTCCACAGCCAACACTTCATCATATACTAGATGGAAAGACTAAAAAGCCTAGGAGACAAGCACTTGAAGCACTCGCTAATTTTTTTTCAATATCCATTCCTCAACTAATTGGAGTTGCTCCACTATCAACAATGATGTCTGAAACCATTAAAAACACCTTAAAGATTTCTACTGTACCTCTAATTGATTGGTCTTTAACTAGAAACTGGGAAAGAGAAAAATGCAATCTAGCTAAATTTGATGAAATCATTTTAGAAAAACAAGTTGATAAAAATGCTTTTGCAATTCGTATGAAAGACAGCACGATGGAACCACTGTTTCATGAAAAATCTTTATTAATTTTTGATCCTTCTAAAAAACCGAAAGAGAGGGATTTTGTACTTGTCTATATTTCTAAAAATGATGCCATCATATTTAACCGACTATTTATTGATGGCGAAAAATTCTACCTAAAACAAGAAAAAACGAATGGAGATGCAGAACTTATAAAGATAAACTTAAAAATTGACAAAATAATTGCTACCCTTATTGAAGCCAGATTACAATTTTAATGCTTTATAAATTTTTAAATTTTCTGAATTTAAACTTTCATCCACTCTTTGACACCCTGTATCAGACAAGCCAAGAATAAAGGGATTATAATTAGTATTAATATCATAATGATCTATATTCTCAGCTTTTTTAAGAAATTTCACTAACATCCAAGCCGGGAAAACTAAAATAATTGCAAAGAACATTTTCCATGTGTAACCAGAAACCATCATCTTTATTAAATCCATCGTTGGCATTTTCCCTGTATAATTTAAAATATCAACAATAATAGTAAGACTTGCTTGGCCTAATGCAGTTGATAATAAGCTTCTAAAAATAAAAAATTTTC
>MGXV01000006.1:74009-75003 GCA_001801485.1 Gammaproteobacteria bacterium RIFCSPHIGHO2_12_FULL_37_14 | reverse complement strand
TTGATATGCTTTTTGATACAAAAAATATTCGGGTGATGCTAGATGTGAAACAGTGGTTACAACGATCGAAAAAATAAACTCTGCTAATACACCTATCCAGATAAATAAGCGCGGATAAGCATATCCATATGTTTCACCAACAATATCACAAATACCAAATGTAAACGTAAATACAAAAATTCCTCCCGGAAGCAATAATCCACCTACCAATGTTAATTTATTCGCTAAACAGACTGTAGCTAACATGAAAGTCAAATAGCACCCAAGAAAAATATAAGGATATTTGTATTGCTGTTGTCTTGATAATGATTCAAATAGCATGGTATTTTACTTATCGCCTAATTTTATCAAATCGCATCTTGAATTCTTTGACCGTTTCTTTCATACCTGCTAAATATCCTATTTGATTTGCATCAGCCGAGCTGAATTTAGATAGCAAAGATTTATCTTTTGAAATTTCAGACGGTGATTTTTTTACGATTTGCTCATTATGTCGTGATCGAATTTCTAAGATATAATCATCAACTTCGCTGCCTAAACTTTGTACCACAACGGAATAATCAGGTCTCAGTTTTTCTACGGTTGCAATATAGGTTAATGTTCGTATTGATTTTTTATCAAATCCTTCAAGAAAATTATTATCAATGATAACATCGCTAAGATTCTTTTCAATGATATGTCTTCCAGATAATTGGATAATAATTTTTATAAAACCTGTTTTACCACACTCATATAAATCTAGAATTTCATATTGGGATTTAGATGATGTATCAACAATAAATTCTTTAAATGATAAAACAAGCCATGTTAACCAACTAATTTTCTTATCCATAAGACCTCATGTATACAACTAAAATATACGCATGCTATTTTTAATAGCAATAGCACCTACACTTTCCCTTCCATCCAAAAGCAAATCATGAGGGAACTGATCTTTTCTATTAATATAAGATAAATGCTCCACTCTAAATTTCGATTTAATTAATGATCTTTC
>MGXV01000006.1:0-73976 GCA_001801485.1 Gammaproteobacteria bacterium RIFCSPHIGHO2_12_FULL_37_14 | reverse complement strand
GGCGTCTCACATATAACAAATAACTTTCCGTCTTCTTTTAAACAAGTAAATAATTTCTCCAAAGATTTCTCAATTTGTTCACCCTTAAAAAAATGCAATACACGGCAGATTAAAATCGCATCAAAAAAATTTTCTGGTAAACTCGCTAACTCTTCAGGAAATGACCCGGGTACCAAAACTAACTTTTTATCATCCCCTGTAACAGTATATTGAGGATTTTTTATTTTTTTTAGATAGCGATTTCTTATCACCGCAAGATTATTTGAATCAATATCATTGCAAAATACAGTTGCTCCTCGTGCTAATGCTTCTAACGAAGCTGAACCAAATGCAGCGCCAATTTCAAGAACTTTCCCGCCGTTTTTTGCAACAGTATTTGCATATTGAACAAACTTTTGTGAGTATATATCACATGGTACTGTGGTAAATCCACCAATCGGATTATGAGTTTTAAGTAACTCGCCAATTTTTTCATCTGAAGATGGCATATCGACTTTAAAAGTTGATTTTTCATCCACCATCACATGGTTTCCTATATCTCTTTTAAGATTTATTTGATCTTCAACTTCCCACGGCCTAACACTAACAGATGTTGAAGGAGCAATCTGACTAAAAACCTTTTGAGTTTGTTCAATCTGATTATTAAAAGTAAGTAAAAATGTTATGGTTGGAGTACCAAAATGGTTCTGCCAACGTTTTATACGTATTTCTATAAAATGTGCTTTTAAAGTATCTTTATGAGCCAGCATGCGATAAAAACCTTCAAATAGAATAGTCATGCGGGTCATTTTTAAATCCATATCAAAACTAGAATGATAAATAGATTCTAAATAAATGATTAATTGATTATTTAGAGATACTAAAATTGGATTGGAAGAAGAATCATCTTTTTTAATCGCATCAACTATAAGTTGCTTAAACATTTCCAACTGCATTTGAATCCATCCTAAAAAAATCCAATGGTGATTCTAATTCTCTATAGAGTAAGATTCAATCAGTTCTTTGCGGTTTCGGTGACGATGACTTTTCCAGCTTGGGCTTGGTTAAGCATGTGCATAGTACGCAGAATTTTTAATGCTTCAAACAATTGAAAATCTTCATAAGCGAGTGTGAGATCGCTATTCAAAATAGGATTCACTGGTTTGGTATTATCTCCAGAGAACTTGAGATGATTTTTCAATTGATATTCTTTGATTGGTTCTATCATCGCTATTTCTTCATCGCCTTTATTTCTCGCAATTTTTAAATCATCCACTTGAACATCTGGTACGATACCAATGTTTTGAATAACTCGTCCAGAAGGCGTGTGGTAAAGTGCTGTCGTTAATTTCAAAGCGTGATTCTTATCTAGTGGAATAACTGTTTGCACAGAACCTTTACCAAAACTAGTCGTGCCAACAACGATAGCACGTTGATAATCTTGTAGCGCACCTGCGACAATTTCAGATGCGGATGCTGATCCGCCATTAATTAGAACAACAATTGGCGCACCATTTAAAATATCTTTGCCGGATGCTTTAGCGCTGTATTGTGCCTCTGGAAGTCTACCTTCTGTATACACAATTACTTCATTGAATTTTTTTAATTTTTTACTATCTAAAAAATTATCGACTACTTGTACTGCTGTTTCTAATAATCCGCCTGGATTATTTCGTAAATCAAGAATGATTCCATTTAAGCGCCCTTGATTTTTACTTTTTAACTCTAAAATAGCATCACGCATTATTTTTGCGGTAGGTTCTTGAAATTGTGAAATTCGAATATAGCCAAAATCATTTTCCATAATCTTACTTTTGACACTGGCAATATGAATCGTTTCCCGAGTTAGCTTAAAGATGAGTGGTGTTTTTTCGCCTTTTCGTAAGACAGTCAGTGTCACGAGTGAGCCAGGTTTGCCACGCATAATATCGACTGCTTCTTGTAAGGTCATTTCACTAACTAATTTTCCATCGATAGCAACGATATAATCACTCGATTTTATTCCGGCTTTAGAAGCGGGAGTATCATCCATGGGCGCAACAATTTTGAGCACGCCAAATTCAGGAGTGACTTCAATGCCAACTCCACCGAATTCGCCACTGGTTGCCATTAATAACGTTTTATACGCTTCTTGATCAAGATATTCAGAATGAGGATCAAGGCCGCTCACCATTCCGCGAATAGCATCATCTAGTAAAACCTTATCACCAACTTGTTGGACATAAAAATCTTTAATAAGAACGATCGTATTGGTAAAACGATTAACGTCACCTTCATCTACGGATCCCTTTTCTTTATCAGCAGTTTTTTGAGCTTGCGTAGTGGAAGTTGCTTGTGAACCGAGACCCATATAGGGTTGAGCAAATGCAGGCATACAAAAGCTTGCAAGAACAATGGATAGACTCAAAATCGTCAAATTTAATCGTATGTTCATTGGCTATGCCTAGGTATTTAATTAATCTAATTATAGCATTTCAAACGCTACTCGGAGGCAAATTAGAGAAGATTTTTGAGTAAAAAACAATAAATATCAAGCATTTTAGCTTATATTAATTCAACTAGTCGCTGACCAGTCATTTCATCTGGTTGAGGTAGACTCATCAGGTACAAAATCGTTGGAGCAATATCAGATAAATCCCCATTCTTTCTACAAATTTTAGCTTTCCGACCAATATATAAAAAAGGCACTGGCTCACTAGTATGAGCCGTATGAGGTTGATTAATTGTAAAATCAAATAGTTGTTCTGCATTGCCATGATCAGCGGTAATTAATATTTCACCTTCTATAGCCTGGGATGCTCTCACTAGTTTTCCTATGCATTCATCTATCACTTCAATTGCCTGGATAGTTGCTTGAAAATTACCACTATGCCCTACCATATCCGGATTCGCAAAGTTGCAAATAATCAAATCGTATCGCTTTGAATCCATCTCTTGAATGAGACGCTCCGTCAATTCTCTCGCACTCATCTCAGGTTGTAAGTCATAAGTTGAAATTTTAGGAGAAGGAATGAGTATTCTTTCTTCACCCGGATACGGTGATTCAACTCCACCATTAAAAAAAAATGTAACATGAGCATATTTCTCAGTTTCAGCCATGCGTAATTGTTTTAACTGATGATGGCTAATACATTCGGCCAAAATATGTTTCAACGATTGCGGCGTAAAAACGACTGGTAAATCAAATTGATTATCATATTCAGATAAGCAAACAAATTGATGAAGTTGCGGCCATTTTTCTCTTTTAAAGCCTTGAAAATTTGATTCTGTCAATGCTTGTGTTATTTCGCGAGCACGATCTGAGCGAAAGTTTGCAAATATAACGACATCCCCATCACTTATGGTAACCGGCAATTTATTTTCTAAATGGATACTAGTTGCTTGAACAAATTCGTCATTTTCACCACGAGCATATGCTAATGCGAGCGCCTCTGATACGTTATCAACATGATAGGCAGCTTTACCTGCTGTCAACAAATCGTAAGCTGGCTGTATTCTTTCCCAACGTTTATCCCTATCCATTGCATAATAGCGTCCAATGATAGAAACAATTTGCCCACAAGCTAATTCCTGACAATAACGATTTAAATTTTCAATTGATCCTTTGGCACTTCGAGGTGGTGTATCGCGACCATCCAGAAAAACATGTAAATAAACACGAGATAAGCCTAGCGAAGCTGCTAATGTCACTAAAGCAACTATATGTTTCTCATGGCTATGAACTCCTCCTGGTGAAAGCAAACCCATAATATGTAGAGATTGTTTACTATTTTTTACCTGATTTAGCGCTGAAATTAATATAGGATTATTAAAAAATTCTCCGCTTTCAATTGCTTGATCAATACGAGTTAAATCTTGATGAATAATTCGACCTGCACCCATGGTCAAATGCCCAACTTCAGAATTTCCCATTTGACCTGCAGGTAACCCAACTGAACAACCTGAACCAGCTAACAGAGTATGAGGATAATGCTGCCAAAGATAATCCCAATTTGGCTTACGAGCCGCTGCGATTGCATTAAAGGTGGCATCTTCTCGATATCCCCATCCATCGAGAATCACTAAAATAAGCGGGCCAACAGGGCGATGAATAGTCATATCGAGAAGCCAATAAATTGCCATTATTGCAAAAATTCGCATGCTATACTAGCCAGATATTTTCATTGCCGTAGCGATCAAGTGAAATAGTCGAACTAGCTCTAGTTTCCCTACTAAAAATAGTTTATTTTGGTTAAAAGCAAATTTAGGATAATTTTAATGAAAAAATGGAAATTGCCAACTGCCTCGATTCGGATCTTTATATTTTTGATTACTGTGGTTTTTATCAGTCCCGCAAATTATGCTAATGAAAAAAAGATTAACGATCCCTTGATCGGCTTTAATCGAATCATGTTAGATTTTAATGAAAGAATTGATATCACCATCTTAAAACCTATTGCCACCCTATATAACAAAATTATTCCTAAACCACTTAACCAAGGAATTAATAATTTTTTTAACAATATCCATAATCTACCAAATATTGCCAACGATTTATTACAATTACATTTTGGACAAGCCGCAAATGATTCTTGGCGCTTACTCATCAATACGACCATTGGCATCGGTGGACTATTTGATGTGGCTGAGCGAATGAACTTGCCTCTTTATACGAATGATTTTGGTTTAACCTTAGCACGCTGGGGTTATACAGAGTCCACTTACATTGTCTGGCCATTCTGGGGACCTAGCACATTGAGAGATGGCTTTGGTGGAGTATTTGATTATTATGTATTTTCTGTTTATCCACATATTCATCCTCTACGAGCTCGATATGCATTATATGGTTTAGGTGTTGTCGATAGACGAGCACAATTGTTGGAATTACAGCCTATGCTAGAAGAAGCGACATTTGATAAATATATTTTCATGCGCCATATTTATATGCAAGGACGCGCTTCTCAGATTGAAGACAATCTTCATCTCGGTTATGATGCGCGATCAGCGATTTCTGTAGAACCTTATGCAATTGAGGCAGAAATAAGCAATCAAAATAGCAGCAATGCTGACTAGCCTCGACATGCTAAGGTTTCAGTCTCATCGTGACGTGCTTTTTTTTGCACTGAACAATTTGGCTGAGATTCTACGAAATTCAGAAAAGACAGTAAACGAGGAAAATAATGATAGACATTGCACAATTAATTTCAACTACTACAATTAGTCTAAATGAGTTATCCAAACAAACTACTGCGTTAGGTACAGGATTACAAAATGCTGCGCCGGGAAACAAAAATGGTAATCCAAGCAATTCTGTCCAGTATTTATTAGATATTTCGGATGCTCTTGCTGATATAGCCAAAAAATGCGAGGAGTTGACTCTCTTAAGCATGCAATACAGAGATACTCAAAAAAACCATGACTAACGATACTGATCCACAAAAAAAACTTCTAGAATTGGTTCGTACCGCTTTAAAAATGGATAGCGACCTACGAGAAAAATATAATATTGGCAATAAATTTTGTTTTATTCGCGAACGTTTGCAAAATATACTGACTGAAGTAGAAACGAAACTCACGTCACTTGAACAAACTCATCTTCAAACGACACATGAAATAATGGCAGATGATACATTAGTCTATGTACATATTTATAATGCACAAGGAAATGTTTTAAAAACATGGCTAAAAATGCTAAATCCAGCAGTTTTTTATGAATATAGCGTTAATCGCCCCATCTACTCTGAAAAGTCTCATATAGAAGCTCTGATTAGAAGCAAGCCTAACAAATTACAACATGGCTATTTGACTATCGTTGTTAAAACCCATGATTTGATTAAAATACCTGAATTAGAAATCTCCAAAGATGCGATTGGAAATATACTGATTAAAGTAAAAGAAGGTTGCCTGCATTTTGATAAATTAATTTCTCTAACGCATAACGAACAAGATTATCAATTAAATGCTACTGGTGAATTAGTTAAAAAATAATGGGGACCTAATATTCGAATTACTTTCGCCTGGATGGTTGTGATCCTGACGGTTTTTCAATATTTTCATCTGTTTTTTTATTTTTATCCTGATTTTCTTTTTGTTGCTTGTTTCGCAATGCGAGCTCAGCTTGTTGAATAATAGGTGAACCGCTATTTAACCAACGCTTCATTCTATCAAATTCAGCGCCAAGACCGCCTAATCCCGCTTTTACTTTTTGATATTCAGCGCCATGTTTTTGTTTGACAATCTGTGTATCTTGAAATGGTACAGTAAAATTAATTTGTTTTTCTAATTCTTCTTTAAATTCAGGAGATGCAGGATCGACTGCCCCTTGCTTGTCTCTTCTAGTTTCACTTAAAAAGGAAGATTTTCCCAAAAAATCTCGGCGATGTTTTTTTTCATCCGTAGCAATTTTATTGGTTTTTATAATTTGTTGATAAAGTTTTTCATCCGTTTTTTCTCTTTCTTCTTGGTAAAGCTCTCCAACATTTTGATGTTCTTGTTTTTTTGCAATATCACTATGCATTTTTGCTTTAGCATCAATCTTACCGCCAGATGTTGTTGTTACAATGTCAGTTGTTTCTTTGTTTTGACCTTCCTCAATATTTGTTTTTCGACACGTCGAGCAAATATTACTGTAAAAAGTTCCTTCAGAACTTGAGAATTCTAAAAAAGCTGACAGTGGTTTTTGTAACCCACAACTACTACATAGTTTTGTCAACGCTGAATTGGTTTGCAAGTAAATCACTCCAGAAAAATTTCGAGCTCAATAATATCATACTATTACCATTAGTATAGCAAATGATCAGTTGTTTTAAGATAGATTCATACCTACGTTTTCTCAAATCTATGTAAGAGAAGCTCTATACAAGTATATTCATAGGCTTGATAACGCCATTACCTACATGCCAATGGCAAATCCCCAGGAAAAATTAAATTTATATCAACCTTGCTTGATAAGGTCATATTCGATATGCTCATGTGTTTTCGTTAAGTATTTAAGTTAACAATTAATATTGGAGAATAAGAAATATGACAAAAGGACCCTCTTTACAAGATCCTTTCTTGAATTCATTGCGCAAGGAAAAGATCCCTGTATCGATTTATTTAGTTAATGGTATTAAGTTACAAGGAGTAATAGAATCATTTGATCAATTTGTTGTTTTGTTGAAAAACACTGTCAGTCAGATGGTTTATAAACATGCTATTTCCACCATTGTTCCCGCACGAAATGTTTCTTCAGCCTTTGAGTATAATAATGGGTATCAAAGTACGAATGTAGGACATCTCACCAAAAACAATGGGAATCATAGCAAACAAGGATTTCCACAAGAGTGATTTTTTTTGGCAAGTCTAGTACAGTACTTCTAATCGACATAAACGTGAGTGATCATGGCTTAATTTTGTCGATCCATGTTCGAGTCGCAACTCACAATAGTGGGATAAAAATGCGTATTCAAGAGAGACTGTACTAGTGAGGACGCGATGATTGAATGATCGCACACGTGGTGGAGAACGCGTCGTACTCGTTCATGTGAACTTTCCTAGCGGGAAGATGCAGGAAGATCTTCATGAACTTAATGAACTTGCTACTTCTGCTGGAGCAATAATCGTTAACGTGGTAACCACTACACGACGCGCGCCTGACGCAAAATATTTTATAGGCTCGGGCAAAGCTGAAGAAATTCGCGAACTGGTCGTCGCTCATCAAGCTCAACTTGTCCTATTTAATCATGTGCTCACTCCTGCTCAAGAACGTAATTTAGAAAAATTATTAAAATGCCGTGTACTTAATCGCACTGGATTAATTCTTGATATTTTTGCGCAACGTGCGCGTAGCTTTGAGGGAAAGTTGCAGGTTGAATTAGCGCAATTAAAACATTTTTCTACGCGACTCATCCGCGGATGGACACATCTTGAAAGACAGCGCGGTGGCATCGGCTTGCGAGGCCCTGGTGAAACGCAATTGGAAACCGATAAACGATTAATTCGAAATAAAATTAAAGTCATTACTGCTCGATTGACTAAAATCAAACAGCAGCGTGAATTAGCAAGACAAGCCAGACGCAAAGCCATTATTCCTACCGTGGCATTAGTAGGTTATACCAATGCAGGTAAATCCACTTTATTTAATCATCTGACTGGATCTTCTACTTACGTTGCCGATCAATTATTTGCTACGCTTGATCCCACTTTACGACGCATCAATTATCCGGGTATTGGTAATATTATTCTGGCTGATACCGTTGGATTTATACAACATTTACCACACCATCTGGTAGAAGCCTTCCATGCTACGCTTGAAGAAGTTAGCGAGGCTGATTTAATCCTGCATGTCGTAGATGCTAATAGTGAACAAAGAGAAACACATATCGAACAAGTTAATCAAGTATTAGAGAGTATTCATGCTGAATTGGTTCCACGTTTTCTTGTTTATAATAAAATTGATTTGATGCAAAATTTGCAACCAAGCATCGTTCGTGATGAAGGTCATTCAATTATGCGTGTATTCATTTCTGCTAAAGAGAACCTAGGCATATTCGAACTAATGGAAGCAGTCAAAGAAACGCTCACTACCGACATTATCGAAAAACAAATAATTTTATCTCCTAAGCAGGCAAAATTACGCGCAAATTTATATGCTAAAGCTGCCGTTGTTTCAGAAAAAGTGGATGATGATGGGAATTATCATCTGGTCGTTCGTTTACCTCGAGTGGAGTTGGATAAAATTTTTCGGTAGTATACTACCAGTAAAGGCCTTCATGGCCTGCTAACATTTCTACTATACTGGCGATAAATCATCTATCTATCGAGTTTGGAGCGATAAACATGAACTGGTCGATTTTCATCAGCGCAATAGGATTATTACTCGTTTTTGAAGGAATAATGCCTTTTTTATCACCGCCATTTTATCGTCGCGTCGTACAACAAATGATGCTTCAAAGTAACCGCGCGTTACGAATTGCTGGATTAATGAGCATGTTAATTGGACTAATGATCGTTTCTATCGTACATAATTTTTTTTGAAAGAGAATATCTATGGGTAAAAGTATAGTTGTGTTAGGAAGTCAGTGGGGTGACGAGGGCAAAGGCAAAATTGTTGATCTGCTCATGCAACGCGCCAATGTCGTCGTACGATTTCAGGGCGGTCATAATGCTGGCCATACCTTAGTGAACAATGGACAAAAAACCGTATTGCGATTGATTCCATCTGGCATACTCCATGCACATACTCACTGTTTAATCGGTAATGGGGTTGTGCTATCGCCAACAGCATTATTAGAAGAAATTGCAGAACTAGAAAATCGCGGCATCGTCGTCAGCAAACGATTGCGCATCAGTGAAGCATGTGTGCTTATCCTTCCTTATCACGTTGCCTTAGATCGTGCCCGTGAACAAGCAAAAGGTAAATCCGCGATTGGCACAACAGGTCGTGGAATCGGCCCTGCTTATGAAGATAAAGTGGCTCGTCGTGCATTACGGTTTGGTGATTTATTCAATGAAAAACGCTTAGCCAGTAAACTAGAAGAAGTACTCAACTACCATAACTTTATATTACAACATTTTCATCAGCATCCAGTGATTGAATATCAGCAAATACTAGATCAACTCCTTCTGATGATTCCGCGTTTACGACCCATGCGCGCTGATATTGTTACTCTGCTTACTCAATTTCGCGAGGAAGGAAAACATATTATGTTTGAAGGTGCGCAAGGCACTTTTCTTGATATTGATCACGGCACTTATCCTTATGTTACGTCATCCAATACGATTGCTGGCGCCGCTTGCGTTGGTAGCGGCTACGGACCCAGGCATTTGAATTATATTCTTGGTATCACCAAAGCTTATACGACTCGCGTCGGTTCTGGTCCTTTTCCTACCGAATTAAACGATGATGTGGCCAAACATTTAGCGACACGTGGAAATGAATTTGGCTCTGTCACCGGGCGTCCTCGTCGCTGTGGTTGGTTAGATATAGTAGCGCTACGTCGCGCGATACAATTGAATAGCTTTTCTGGGCTGTGTGTCACGAAATTAGATGTACTCGATGGTTTGCCTACTATTAAAGTTTGCACACATTATCAGGTGGACAATAAAAACCATCCTCCGCTTGAAAGCGAGAGTGATGAAGTATGTGAACCGATTTATGAGGAATTACCTGGCTGGTCGCAATCTACTGCTGGCATACGTCATTTTGATAAATTACCCATCAATGCACAAAAATATCTTTTATATATTGAAAAATTAGCTGGCATTCCAATTGATATTATTTCGACCGGATCGGATAGAGACGATACGATTATATTACGGCATCCATTTGATAATGAAATTGAAAATCTAGATTCTGAATTTTCTGCCGAGGAGAGGAGTTGAACCTCCACGGGGTTTCCCCCACAGGCATCTGAAACCTGCGTGTCTACCAATTCCACCACCCCGGCCGGAGATGACATGATCGTGGCATTTAGACATGCTAATGAAAGTTTGTCAACGGCTGAGATAATTTAGTCATACATCAACTGATCCAACGCTGCGACTTCTCCGCGGGGTGTTCCCTTCATCAATTCGCTCATCACATCGATCAAGCAAAGAAGCCTCAATACATTGGGAGTAATATCGTCAAAAATAACTTTTACTCCTAAAGCTGAGCCTTCAGCCTCTTCAAACGTGACGCCTATTCCATATCCGAGGCACAACGATGCTAACTGATCAGCACGTCTAGCCATCCCCGCTAGTAATCCCGTAGAAGAAAATACTTCTTCCATGGTCATGGGACGCCCATTCAAACTAAATTGCGCATTCTTTTGGCGAGCTATTTTTATCATTAATTGTGAAATGTCTACGTTTGCCATTAATTTTTCCACCAAGGCTGAGCGATTTTACGTGGTCCTGCAACATAAGCTCGTAACCAACGCAAGAAAACCATAGGAGTAAATCCAAAACGTTCAAGAATAATAAAAAATACCATCGCTAACAATGCAAAAACAAATGTATAAATGCGAAGATGCAAAAAGAGAATAAGCAAAGGAAACGTTGCTCTAAAGTCGATAAAAAAAAATCTTACATTTCGTGCTGAATCGCGCCAATGTGCCATGAGTAGATTATCCTGGATTCGGTAGTTGAAATCTATTCAAATTTACGAGCTAACGTTATACCATGGTGAAGGGTGTTTTTTCATCCGGCTATAGGGATTCAAACTATGAATAATAAAATTGGCTGCATCATTTTAGTGACCTGCCTATTATATGCATGTGCTTCACCGACCCCTCCCAAAGGATTTGATATTACTAAAAATGAAGCTTCTCTAGCCGAAGCATCCTATTCAGTCAGCCGCTCTGTTGTTGATCTTGCTGAAACAGCACAAGCTGCGCATCCACTCCCTAGTTTAGCGCCACCCCCCAGTCCCGCCACTTATGGGATGGCTGGATTAACGACCGTCGATTGGTCAGGTCCTGTCGAACCGCTGGTTAAACAAATTGCTTATGCTGCAAATTATCGTGTCCGTGTATTAGGAACAGCACCAGCCATTCCTTTATTAGTCACTATATATTCAAAAAATACGATGCTAGGTGATATTTTGCGAGATGTAGGCTATCAATGCGGAAGACGCGGCTCCGTAACTGTTTTCCCTGAGAGTCGCGTCATTGAGTTACGATATGCCAAAAATTAACTATGAACTGCTCTTTCTTAGTTTTATTTTCATCTTGCTTGCTGCCTGTAGCACGTATCAACAAAGTCTCGACAAGGTAGATACGGCCAATATTTCACAACTAGAAAATGTCAAAGTAGCACCGCTTGCTGCATCTACCGCTAAAACTGAACTCAGCCAGATGCGAATTAAATCATTGCAAGATTCTGCTATGAGTATTGGCGCACAAGGCGGCTTGGCGTGGGCATCTAATCAAA
The DNA here is from genome assembly GCA_001801485.1 of Gammaproteobacteria bacterium RIFCSPHIGHO2_12_FULL_37_14. The sequence continues at coordinate 62,123 of MGXV01000006.1, read as the reverse complement.
TGAATAATCGCATGGAACAAGATGGAAAATATCTTGATAGCACTTATAATTTTTATGCCATGGTGCTCAGTCATGGTGTGCTTCCTCCCGTATTGGAAGAAGGTGATAATAGCTTGAATCTCAATGATCCAAATACTATTCGAGTCGCGGATAAAACTTTCAAAATTGTCCAACAAGCAAGATTCGCTACCACGCCGCCCAATTGGCGTGAATATTTGTGGTTTAATTTTTCTAAACCCAGCCTACCTGACAAAACCTTATTACCACGAACGGAAGAAGAACAAAAAATTTGGAAAAGTGGGATACATACCGGTTGGGATAAAGGAATTGAACAAGCCGCCACTATTTTTCAGCAAAATCTTGCTCGCTTGAAGCGTGATTTTCGTGGAATGATATTGTACCGAAAGTTATTACAAGAAAAAATGATCAGCCCGCCTTTTGTATCGCGAACAGAATTAGGTGTGACGGGCGATGGCACTGATATGCGGGTAAACGATCAAGTATTACGTATCGTTGAACATCCAAAATTGCAAATTAATAGCAGGGGCTGGCGAGCAGTGGTGATCAAACATGACTGATTTTTTATATCCACAAGAACCTATTCGTTTATCAATTGATTCAGCCAATGAAATTCTGATGCATAGCGTAAAACTAGGCGCATCAGATATCACATTCCAAACGGGTGAACCCATTTTTGCAGAAATTTATGGTCGATTAAATAAAATTACTCGTAGACGATTATCTAATACTGAAATAGGCGATGTGCTGAATGCAATTTACGGACCAAACGCTACTGCCATCGTCATGTCTGGAAAAGATATCGATACCCATTATGAAATTCGACCTAATCGAGCAGATCGCTATCGATTTCGTATCAATGGCACAGGATGCATGGTGGAAGGACACGATGGTATTCAAATTACCGCGCGAACCATCCCAACCGATCCACCCACACTAGAAAGCATGGACTTACCTCAAGTTATTCTGGATGCGATTGCTCCCGAGCAAGGTGTGGTATATGTTACTGGTGCTACCGGTTCAGGAAAAAGTACTTTACTAGCCGCTATCATTCGTCATATTGCAGAAAATTCTGAAAGCCATCGAAAAATTTTAACCTATGAAGCACCTATTGAATTTGTTTATGACAGCGTGGAAAAAATATCGAGCATTGTGAGCCAATCTGAAATTCCGCGTCACTTACCCAGTTTTGCAGCAGGTGTGCGTAATGCGCTACGTCGTAAACCTCGCTTAATATTAGTAGGTGAAGCTAGAGATCCTGAAACTATCGCTGCAGTCATGGAAGCAGCCATGACAGGCCACCCCGTGTATACCACTCTACATAGTAACAGTGTGGCAGAAACGATACGCCGTTTAGTCATTACCTTCCCCCCTGATGAACGCCAAGGACGAACGGTGGACATTATCGAAACCGTGCGCTTAGTGATTTCACAACGCTTAATACCGACACCTGAAGGTAAGCGCGTTGCACTTCGTGAATATTTAGTATTTGATGAAAAGATTCGCGATATTTTATTGGAAACCGATATTCTTAATCTGACTAATGTTATCCGTAAATTAGTCAGAGAGCATGGACGAACGATACAAACGGACGCACAAGAAAAATTCAAAGCCAACATGATTTCAGAACGTCAATATCGCTTGATTATGGAACAAACCCAGCGAGAAGAAAAAGATAGTGCTGGGATGTAGTATTCGCGAGTAAATGGTTGCTTATTTTTTATCTGCATCGCTAGCAGAACCCGGTGGCCCTTTAGCTTTGTTTTGCTTCTTCGTTAGTTCCTCCTCATATTCCTTACGTGCCTGCGTACCCTTCGTATCCGCGGAACCTAATGCACCACCACCCGCTCCTTTAGCTGCACCCGCACCTGATTCTACCCCTCCTTTCACTTGTCCAAGAGCTTGTTCGGGTGATCCTTCTTGTCCCGGATGATGTCCTATCCAACGCAATAGTTGATCGGGAACAATATGAATCAATGCAAAACTTTTATTTAATACTGAGAGAATCAGCGTGGCATAGGCTGCAATAAATAATAATAATTCTATTGGACCAGGATTGCTCATCGCCGCTCCTGCAACGGTGACGAACGCATAATTCACCACTGATACCGCAACGATGGATAACAACATCGCTGCCACCATACCAAAAATCATCAAACCAGGGCGCAAAAATATGCTAAACAATAACATTAAAGCTTGTTCTGATTTTCCCCATAACTCACTTTGTCCGCCAGGCATTAATAATCCCAATGCGACCAGTGGACCAGCAATGATTGCTTCTATCACTAATATAAACCAAGCTAAAACACCCACCGTAAAAATAATATAAGGAATCAGCGGAGTGTAAATAGCTAACATAGCCGCAAACATAAACAAGCCACCTAAAAGCACTGAAAACAATGGGGTAAAAATAATCGAAAGTAATGTTAAGGTCGGTCCAATTGGATTTTCTATTGTTGTACCAAGCGCAGAACCACCAGCAAATCCAATGAGTCCAGCTGCCACCATCACCACCAGTATCACAGCAAAAATAATTTGTAAGGCAATCAGCATTCCTTGGCCAAACGACTGCAAACTCACCAGTGGATTCGTAGCTTCACCACTCGAACCAGTAAACATTTTTTGGAAAGTATTCATCGCCCAACTGGCTAAACTATTAAATCCATCCGTAATTTTCCCCAAGCCACTTACTGATGAAGGAAGCGATGTACTACTAAAAGAATAACCGGTAGTAGCCCCGCCAGTACTTCCAGGTTGCGCTTGTTGGGCAAGTTGAGTCACGTAATCTACCAAATATCCCGCAGCAGTATAATTATTACGATAACCATACAAAGGATTTTTTGAAGTACTTAATGCTGTTGCTGGATCATTACCCATGACGGTTAGATTAGGAGTAGCCGAATATTGATTTTTATTATTATAGTTAGACAAGGTATAATAAAAAGCTCCTGCATAGATCCACCCCGCATCGATAGCTTTTTGTTTTTCAGTTTCATCTATTGTTGATGATGATTTTGTACTCGCGCCAGCAATGAGTTGTTGAACCTTGTCATCCACTGCTGTCGTAATCGCTGACGTGTAATAATCTGCAGCATCTTGAATAAAGGAAGGAGAAAGATCGGGAATTTCTTTTAACAAATACGGCCAATATACCATCGTGACTGTCGATTGAGGCGGACCATCAAAACCACCGCTAGGAAGTGAGTCATCAGAAGAAAGTAAGCCTCGATTGGGCAATTCGCAAGCCTTCACATCGCTACTTAAACTTAAAACAGATTCAAGTGAAGGTTTACCACAACATTGATTCACATCAGGTATTCCACCAGGGCCATTACAATAATTGTCTACCACCCCGGGTCTGGTTTTTGCTGGATCTAAAAGATTATCGAAGAATACTCGATAATCGTAATCAGCAAGCACAAATTGCTCGGCAACTTTTCCAAAACCAACAAAAGATTTGGATTGACCATTAATGGTAGCATTGACTGTTTGATTCCCCATGATTTTCCCAATTGCATCATTTTGTGCTGTGCATGCAGCACAAGCAATTTGACCTGCCCCAGATGTATCGGCACAAAATGATGTAGGATAGCATACCGTCATTTTCCCACATGCACCATTTAGCGCAAATTTGATGGTGGTAATATTTCCTGCTGAAGATTGCGTACGGCTACAGTCTCGCAAATTACCCGAACAATACGGTCCTTTCCCCTGTGCCGCCGTATAAGATGAAGGATAATCAGCACTTGCCTGACAAACCATCATCTGAAATAAAGTTTGCATAGCCGAACTCGCTTGCAAACCAGAAGCTGTGGTTACTTTAGCTGTTAATGATCCAAAGGCAGAATAGTATTGCAGCGTCGTTGTCCAAATAGAATCGGCTGCACCTATGCCTTGGATAATCACCCACATAATCAAAATTTGTAAAAATGAATAACCAGAGGTACTGGGCACCAAGGAAGCAATTCCCATCACCATGCGTATAGGTAGCCATAAGGTACTCCACTGTTTTCCTAAAGGCTCGCCTTCATGCGCTGTTTTTATTACTCCTACAATTGTTATATATAAAACAATCATGACGCCAATTGTCAAAATAATCGTATTTAAGGTTTTAAACATTTCTCCAAGAATTAAAGGTGCTGGATCAGGAGTAAGGATACTCCCCATTGTCCCAAAGATTTGTCCTAAATAATAAACTGATTGATCTTTAAGGGGGGGAGTAAAAAAAGGGATGTTAATCGCCATGCATCATTCTCTTAGAGGTTTACCCGCTCGCCATTCTGCAAAAGTGCAACCCAATTTTCGATGTTTAATTTGAAAGAACCAAAAATGATAACGAAAAGCATTTGCATAAAATAAACTAGCAATGCTCATCGCCAATAACCAGGCCCAAAATAATCGATACTGAATCATGAGATAAAAAGCATATACAAGAACACTGCTACCTAAAACAACAAAAAATAATGCATAGAGATAATAGTTACGTGCAGTTAGTTGCAAATCTTTTTCTGATAAATTTAAACGTTGCATCGCTTCTTCGAAAGTTTCTTCTCTAACAACCCCTGGTGGCGAAAACAATTCTGCTAGTAAAACCCAAATTGTTTTATTATCTTCTTTCAGCGAATCGTAACCAAACCAAGCGCGGGGATTAAAAAAAGTTTTGCGAGAAATTTTGAATGCTTGCCTTACCGCCATGCCTTGTTCCTTAAAACAAGTAGAATACCTATTATTATTGAGGTAGAGACGAATTACAACACTGGAGTGTATTCACGAGCTTTTGTTATCGAGCGAAGATGAGGAGTAACTTGCTCTCTATGCCAAACGAGTGTTAGCATTTCTATTGCAACCTTTGCTGGAGCGATTATGTTTAAACTAATACTTTGCAGCCTCATAGTGATTGCTCTTTATACAACCTCAATCGCTACTAAAGCTCAAACCTACTTCGGAACGTTTGGCAATAATACAAATAAAACTAGCCCAACCGTTCAAGCTCCGCAAACTTCGCAAGATTTACTACAACCTATCGTACCAACTTCACAAGACTATAAAAGCTCTATTGAAGCGCGCTATCAACAATATCAACAAGAAACTGCTAATCAAGCCAAGCAATTATTGCCACCGCCACCTAAAGTACCCGAAATATCAGCTAGCCAAACACCCTCTTTAGTGAGCCCCTCTCTTCCCAGCTCAGCGCCTAGTGTACAAAATGTTCCACCACCACTACCCAGCCCTGAACTACCCCCGGAAGCTTACTCTGTTAATACTCCAACCACTACTGGCAAACCAGAGGAACAAACACGTCAAGAGCCTGTTTACAGCGGCTTTCAAGGAAAAAGCCCCCCTAATGCGGCACCAAAACCGTCTACGCCATCCGGAGGAAGTGGATGGGATATCAATTATTAACAAAAATATTTTGGAGTGTTTATGCTAATTTTTAGCAAATTTAAAAAACCATTTATTTTCATATTTGCGATCTTCGTTGTCATTAGCGTCGCTTCATCTTCTCAAGCGCAAAGCAGTGGCAGCACAGATGCACTATTACAACAAATTTATCAAGTCTTACAAAAGATAGATGCCAATGTTTTTACTCTATCGAAAAACTTTGCTACTTACATGACAAACTGGACACAGCCTGATACCAGTGTTGAACCTATCAAAAATTTATCTGCTTATACCACCGCCATCGGAAATAATCTTTTAGTGCAACGTGGACTCGATAAAGATGGCAAAGGAGTTGAAATCCAAACACAATTGCTAAACGAATTATTTTCTGGCGTGACCTCGAAAGAAATACCATCCGTTAATAATTTAACTTATACCACTTTATTAAAACTGCCCTATAGCTTGCCCGGCACACAGCAACCTGCTAACACGGATCCAGCTTTTGGTTTTGTGAAAAATGCTGCTGGGCTGAGTATTATCCATTATCCACCATGGACGTATAAATTTCAGAATAAAAATGTTACTGATCAATCCATTTATGCTGCTAATTACAATACTCTGATGGCAATAGAAACGTTTGATGCCTATGTTTTAAGTGGCTACTATGTCGATTATTTAAATAAAACTCCTCCTGATCAACTGGAGCTATTTAAACAAGCCAATAATAAAACCTGGACAGATCAACTGAATTCCCAGCCTATTGGCTATGTGTTACGACAAATGCTACTGTATGAATCACAATCATTTGTGCTGATGTCTCAATTATTACAAACTTCCAAACAAATGGTAGCGGCTCAAGCAATGACTAACACTTTATTGATTTTAAATAACCAGTCCAATGAAAAGAAATTATTTCAAAAAGCAGCTGGCGTACCTATCACGCCGTAGAGTTTACCTATATGCCTAAATTAGATTTAGCTTCTTCACATGAGTTTTGGAAAAATTATGATGATCCGATGATTTATCGGGTCATTGCATTTATGGAAACTGTTGAAAATTTTACTTTTGATGGAAATCCACACATTGAGCAAGTGATCGATACCATTGGCAATGCCTTAGACAAATTAACTAGCTTCGAATTAGGAAAAGAAAATCAGTTTGTAATACTATGCGCTCATTTAAAAACATCACGAATTTTACGTCTCTTACAAGCCATTGATACGATTGATCCGGGTTCAGCTTCAAAGCTATTAATGTATGCGGAAGAAAATAATAATCCCGAAAATATTATGGCAGGATTATTTTTACGACGAAATATTGTCTTTGAACGATTACGTTTGCTTTCCCGTGTCTTTTCACCTGAACGATTAGAGTCGGTATTAAAAATACTGGAATAATGATGCTGCGCTGGATAACAACCCGATTGCAAATTATTCAACCTTTTTTTCTAGGGAACACTTTCCGTAAAGAAATAACCCTTATTATTCTTTTAAAACTACTTGCTCTTTTTCTTATTTGGAAGCTTTGTTTTTCTTCTCTTGCTACATAAATTCAATTTATTCATTGACTTACAAAACCCAATCTGTTCTTTTTTATATTTATAAGCTATGCTTTGTATGAATACTTGACAGAGATTGCAATGATGATGAAGACTCGTCCATTACGAACTCAATTTGGTGCCTCCGCTATTGAATATGCTATGGCGATTGTATTAGTAGCTTTAGCTGTGATGGGTGGCATTAGTTTATTAGCCACTGATATTACTGAGTTTTTTACTAGAGTTGGCGGCGGAATAGATAATATTGGCAGTGGTGATCCTGCAGGCGGATGACTCCAGGCTATAGAACTTTCATATTTATAATGTAATTGATTCATATAGTTATATCTTTTAATCTTCTTTGCCTTCGTTTTTTTTATCTTGTGCTATGCTTAATATGTTGATTATTTTTTAAACAAAAATTGGAGGAAGGTAATCATGACTACCATTAAACATCGCTCCTTGCGACGTCAACAAGGCGCATCAGCAGTAGAATATGCCTTAGTGATCGCGTTAGTCGCACTTGTCGTAATGGGATCATTAACCTTATTGGCCACAGATATCACTGAATTTCTTGGTCGAGTAGGTGGCGACATAGATGCTGTAGGTTAAAGTGCTACAGCTACAGTAAATTTAAATAAGATCCCGGGTCTTTGTATGAAAGGATTGATAAAAGAAAAAGAAGGAGTGCTTAGTTAGTTTTAGAAAAAGTTTTAGAAAAAAGGTTTGATATTGTTTTGTGTTAGTTTTTAGTTTTATTTAGTTTTATTTTGACTCCTCAGGGTTGTCAACCTGAGGAGTGTTTTTTTGCAACGAAGGATCTCGATTTGTTTAAAAAAACGAGATCCTTCGCACTAAAAAACAGTGCTCAGGATGACAATCACGTATTTTTTTGCAAAAATAACCCTAGATTCAATCAATTCAAGCACACCATTGTTTAGCAGCAAAAATTGCATGATTAACTAAATCCTGTGTAGAAGAAACATTTTTCAATAATAATGACTTTTTCAAAAGATGTTGCCGTTCAGTGGGATCTTTAATTTTAGCGAAATAATAATTAATCAGGATAAGATTATCTTTAGGACGAGAAGTCACTGCCTGATTTCCTGACTGATCCAGCAATAATTTTGCTTGTACAAGATTTCCACTGAGAGCATAAGAAACACCTAAATTATTCAACAATGCATAATCTTTAGCAGCATGCATTAATCCATGTTGATAACAACTCTTGGCAAAACTAAATTGTGAAAGATTATCTAATAAAACACCCAACCCATTTAGAGCTTGAGGATCTTGTTTATTTACTTTTAACAGTAATTGATACTGAGATAAAGCAGCTACTAATTCACCCCGCAACATTTGTACGCGAGCTAAACGATAGCGAGCTTTATGATTTTCCGGATTAGCCGATAAAACTTGTTGATAGGTTTCTGTCGCACGATCAAATTTATCTTGTTGAATTTGTGTATCTGCTAATTTAAATGAGATATCTACCTTATTAGGTTCAAGTATATGTGCTTTAGCATAATAATTTTCTGCCTCAGCGAAATGATTAGCTTGAGCATACATATCACCCAAACCTGCATACATGGTAGGTGATTGTGTAGCAGGCGGCGTTGTCGTACAACTATTCACTGCGATAAATAAAAACAGAATTACTAAGCGAAGCATGAAAATTTCCTTTTATACTATTGTTTTAAACCTCTAAACGTATCAATGATTGATAAGATTGTTGGTCCTAAAAGTATGATCAATAAAGCGGGTAAAATAAAAACAACTAATGGTAACGTCAATAAAGTAGGCAAACGCATCGCCTTTTGCTCAATAAAAGATAATTTCTCACCACGAAACATATCGGCTTGTGCTCGTAATGTCTGACTAATAGAACTTCCCAGTTGCTCACTTTGATTGATAATTTGGGCAATTACTTTGGTCTCCTCTATACCAGTGCGTTCAGCAAAGTTTTCCCATGCTACCTTACGTTGCGGTAAAATTCGTAGTTCAGTAATCAGAAGATTAACTTGTTCCATAAATTCCGGATGTAATTGCTTTAACTCTTTGCATACTCGCGCCAGTGCTTTGTCGTTACTAAAACCAGCTTCAACACAAATTAAAAAAAGATCTAAAAAATCTAAAAATGATCGGCGTAACTTGCGTCGATAACGATTAGTTGCTTTACTTAAATATATTTCGGGTAAACGATAACCTATCCACATCAAAACAATCACAACAATACCTTTAAAGACAAATGATTTAGTAGCAAACCACGGAACAAACATCACTAATATTAACGCCCATAAAAAAGCAACAAAAAAGACTAGCAATTGAATGCTAACAAAAATTACTAAAGAATTTTTTGATATCCAACCTGCATTCGCTAATTTTTTAGCATGAGTTTTGGTCGTATCATAGCTTACAATACGAAATCGATGCAAAGTACGAATAACGCTCGATAAAAAATGTTTCCTAAAGTCTTCTTGTTTTTGAATTGCTTCTTCTTCACTAATATTTGTTATGTAAGTTGAAGCCATTTTATCAACACGTTGTTTTAAAGTAAGATAACGCCTGACGGAGTAATAAATAACAACAAATACGCTTGTGATCAACATCACTAAAATAAAAGCAAAAACACTATTCATCTCATTGCCTCTTATACCTCTATATGTAAGGTGCGAAGAATGACAATACACCCTATCAGTTCACACAAAATACTAATAATTAGCATTTTTTGCCCCGCTGAGGTAATAAATAAAACGTCGAAATAATCTGGTCTGATTAAATAAATAACTCCGGCAGCAACAAATGGTAAGCCTCCCATAACAATAGCGCTCATAATACCTTCTGATGAAAGCGCTTTAACTTTTAAACGCATGAGATGACGACCCCTTAACATCGTTACTAAGCTGCTCAGTGTTTTAATAATATTTCCACCAGTTTCCTGCTGCACCGAAAGAACAATACCAAAAAAAGTAAACTCAGGAATGTTTAATTGCGCTGAAAGGTCATTAATTACCAGAATAAAATCTTTGCCCAATCCAACTTGATCAACAATCGATCGGAATTGTTCTGATACCGGACCTTTGATGTCTTCACCAGCCGTTTTAATGGAATCAATAATTGTTCTTCCTGCTCGCAAATTACGAATGACTTGATCAATCGCATTTGGAAATTCATCATTAAATGCCTTCTTATAATTATTTTCACGAATTTTAATAATACTAAAATAAATTACAAAAATAATTCCAAAATAAATACTGACTTGGACAAACATAAAAAAAATTGAATCGTTTAGCAAGATCATAAATAAAGCGGGGATGGGAATAATAAAAAATAAAATAATATTACGCAATATTATCCATGAGGCATTATCTTGTTTTTTTATTATTGGAATTTTATTATTTTGAGGAGTTGCTCTGACTCTGTTGATAGTATTTAAACGATACGCTAATTGCTGATTTCTAGCCTTATCTCGTAGATGCATGATGCCGATAAATGGACCAACTATCAATAAAAAAATCATCAATAAAACGATAATAAAATTGATGTCCAATTAGTAAACCTCTTCTAATGCTTTATCTAAACCAAATTGGGCAGCTCGCTCAACAAATAATGGTCTCACGCCAGGAACAAATTCACCCGAAATTTCGGTGGTTCCTTCTTTCATCGTATATTTAAATTCAAATAAATTTCGCAGTTTTAGGCTTTTGTTTTCTTCTTCGATTTCGGAAATCGCAATCACTCGACGTTTGCCATCTTGCATACGATTAATTTGTACAATTAGAATGATGGAAGAAGCTACTTGTTGAATGATGCTTTCTGTCGACATCCCTATATTTGCCATCGTTACCATATTGACTAATCGCGTTGGTACTTCGATTGGCTTATTGGCATGGATAGTACACATCGAACCATCATGACCAGTATTCATCGCTTGCAGCATATCGAATGCTTCAGGACCACGAACCTCACCAACAATGATACGATCGGGACGCATTCGTAAAGAATTCTTAACTAGGTCACGTTCGGTAATGGCACCTAATCCCTCAATATTAGCGTGACGTGTTTCCAAGCGTACAATATGATCCTGCTGTAAACGTAATTCAGCTGAATCTTCAATTGTCACAATACGTTCATCGTGAGGAATGGCTCGAGACATCGCATTTAGCAAAGTCGTTTTTCCTGAACCCGTTCCGCCTGAAATTACAATATTTAAACGTGATCGCACAGCAATAGATAATAGCGCTGCCATAGCAGCAGATAAGTTTTTTTGAGCAACCATTTTTCCCAAGGTAATGGATTGTTTGTTAAATTTTCGTATCGATAGTGTGGGAGAATCTAATGCCAGTGGTGGAATAATGGCATTCACACGACTACCATCTTTCAATCTTGCATCGACATAAGGTGTAGTTTCATCAATACGACGACCAATCTTTGTCACAATACGGCTGATGACATGCAATAAGTGTGCCGCATCACGAAAACGAATACTGCAAGGTTGAAGTTTACCACTACGCTCTACATATATTTTATTAGGGGCATTCACTAAAATATCCGTGATTGTTTCATCTGCTAATAAGGGTTCAAGCGGACCAAAACCTGTTATCTCATCAAATAACATGCTTTGTAATAATGTTTGCTCTATATTATTTAATTGAATATTACATTCATCTAATACTCGATTAATAATGGGAGATAAATAGACTACCAAGCGATCAGTAGACATGCTGGATGCTTCTTTAATATCAATCGCATCCATAACGGACACATGAACACGGTACAGTGCTTTATAAACGCGCTCCTCTGATGCAGCACTCACAACAGGATATCCAGGTTTATGCGTGGGTTTTGGATAATAAATTTCCGAGCTTAATTGCGATCGAGAACTAGATATTTCAGCAATGATCTGTTTAATTAATTCTTGTTTTTCTGCTTCTTTTAATTCTAGATGCTGTTTATCAGCTAATTGCTGCACCATCTCGCTAATTAAAATAGCAATATAATCTGATCGTTCAGGTTCCGCCATAAACCCAAATGTTTGTATGACTTGCCGGATTAATTGATCAAATTTTCCCGTACCATTCATTTACCCAACCTCAACCACTTCTGAAAGGAAAACGATTTAGTTTGTTCTACTGGTTTTAACTGCGGATATAGCGAAGTAATAAAAGTATTCAATTGATTCGTATAGGCGTGTGAAGGATATGCTTTAACAAATGGCTCTCCGCTATTAATTCCCTCTAATATATTTGCTTTACAATATGGAAAAATGGTTTGTAAAGTTAAATTAGTTGATTTTTCTAGCATTTCTTTTGAAATTGTTCCGCCATTTGGAAAAATATTATTAGCAATGACTTTGCTTTGTAAATGCGGGAAAAAAGTAGCTAAAAAAGATCGTAAGCGTAATAGAGCTTGTACAGAGACTAATGTAAGATCCGTCACAATAATGACATTATCTACTGTACTTAAAATTGTTTGTGTAAAAGGTGTGTGCAGAGTAGAAAAAGGAACATCAAGATACACATATTCAAAGCTGTCGCGCAAAATATCCATTAGCATGGAAACAGCATCGACAGGAAAATTGATTTCATGTTCAAAGCCTAATTGCCCAGTCAGAACAGAAAAACCTTCTTCTTTTTGTAATAACACACGTTTTAAAAATACTTCATCTACGCGAGAAATCTCGCTCACTGCATCATTTAAGCCCGTATTAGGAATCAAATCTAATAAAATACAAACGGTACTGTTATATAAATCAAGATCAAAAATGCAAACTTTTTTCTTAAATTTATTAAAGGTTAGCCAAGCAGAATTGACTACGATAGTTGAAGCGCCCACGCCACCTCTCACACCAATAACAGCCGTAAAAGGTCTAGCATTTTTAACCGCCGATTCTGCTGTCACTCTGGGAACAAGACTAGCTTCATCTAGCGCATGGCGAATATCTTTTTCTGTTGCTGGTAAAATTAAATAATCGGTAACACCTATATGTTTTAATTCTCGAAAAATTGAAACATGATCATCTTTACCAATGATAATCAAGCGAGTATTTTCGGTAGATAATGCGAGAGCTCGTTTTGCATCATCGAGTAAACTAGATGAAGTAGATAAATCTAAAATGATGACTTGTGGTTCCATGCCTTCAGATAAAAAGGTTCGCAATGCTGTTATATCACCTTTTTGCACGCAAGCCAGAGGACAATTATCTTTTAATGCCATCTGTCCGAATAACTCATATAATGATTCTTCAGAAACAACAGCAAACCACCGAGGGCTTTTACCCACTGCTTCTATCGAGGATAAACTACCTGAATTTTCAGACATAGTCATATAATTACCTCTGCTTGAGTGATCTACCCAAGTTTACTTTATTGCGCTAAATCAGATGCACTGCTACCACTATCACTACCTACCGTATTTAAATCAACAGGTTTTGCTGTTCGATAGTTTTTAATTCCTATTGCTACTCGATCACCCTCTGTGCCATTGTCCCCTGGCCGCGCCAATAAATTCCAAGGATTAATAATCATTTGTGCAAGATTATAATTCGTCGTACAACCAAAATCGCTACCTACATTATGAACGCTTGGCGTAATCGTATTATTAGGACATTTCTGCACGTAAAGTTTTAACTTTCCTCTTACAAGATTAGCACAATTTTTAGAAGATAAATCTTCAGGTAACGTTGGCTTAAGCGTAACAGGAGTAAAACCAAGATTTTTAACTTGTCTGATAATTAAGCGAAGACGATAGCTGTTTAATGCTAAATTCGGAGGATTTGTGTTGCATAAAGATATAAAAATAGGTTGATGTCTTTTTGATTGATAGACGAATTCATTAATTCGATAACGTTGCTCTGGTGATAAATAGGCTGAATTATTCCTAAAATAAATAGTCTTACACGATTGACCACAAACGACTTGAATAGGATTTTGATTTCGACCAGTCCAAACTTCTTCTGTTGCCGCACAACCAACCAGCATCATTAACATCATCATAGTGAAAAAAATTCTATTAAAAACCATTCTGATATGTCCTTAATCGAGAATAAATCCAACATTTGGTGTAGCTGATTTGCGACTATATGAAGCAGTAATGTCTGCATTCGCATTATCCGTTGCATAGAGAAATGAGTCATTGCCTCCTGGTTGCACAATATAAGGAGTCACAATAATCACTAATTCTGTTTCTGAACGTTTAAATCTTTCAGATCGGAACAATCTTCCTAAAATAGGAATATTTCCCATTCCAGGAAATTGCTGGATGAGCTTAGTCGCATTATTTTGCAATAATCCAGCAATTGCAAAACTCTGACCACTTCTTAATTCTACTGTCGTTTGCGCTTGTCGAGTCGTTAATGAAGGTACTTGAAAACCACTGATAATCACTGCTCCCTGATCAGACAACTGGCTTACTTCAGGTCGCACTTGAAGATTAATTTTTCCATCTTCCAAAATAGTCGGTACAAATGCTAGCGATACACCAAATTTTTTAAATATGATGGTGACTGCTCCTGAAACACCCTGCGGTACTGGAATCGGAAATTCGCCACCCACTAAAAACGAAGCTTTTTCGCCTGAAAGTGCGGTGAGATTAGGCTCAGATAAGACGGTCACTAACCCATTTTGTTCTAGCAATTGAATCAGTGAGCTAAGATTAAAGTTACCTCGATTAAGCAGATTTCCAGTTAAACTAACTGCATTAGCCGATTGTTGCACAAAATCGGTAGGAATAAGAACTGGATTAATATTAAAGACTGTATTAGGCGTCGTAAAATTAGCAGACCAATTTATTCCTACCGCACGAATTGCATCACGCGACATTTCTACTACTTGTACACGTAAATTGACTTGCGTTGGTGCTTCCACATGTAAAAAAGTTAATATTTTTGCGGGATCACCCATGTATTTCTCGACTAATACTTTTGCATCTTGCGCCTGAGCTGCTGACCTGACTGTCCCACGCAAAACAATATTGTCTCCTAAAGATAATATTTTAATTCTCGCACCAGGGAGAATAGTTTTCATAATCGAAGCTAACTCGCTAACATTTTGCGTCACTCGAATAGTATATTTAAATTTAATTTTACCTTGTTTATTGGCAACATATAATGTTGTTGACCCGGCTTTCTTTGCATAAAGATACAAAAGGCCAGGAGATTTAAGGTGATAATCAACGATATTCGGGTCGGCTATAAAAACAGAACCGATATCACCACCCACGTTGATGATCATACCTTTTAATAATTCTAAATTAAGAATTCGAGAATTTCGTTGATTCCAATCTGCCTTCGCTAAAAAACATGACAGTGAAACAAAAATTATCAAGAAA
This sequence comes from Gammaproteobacteria bacterium RIFCSPHIGHO2_12_FULL_37_14, assembly GCA_001801485.1. The sequence continues at coordinate 46,858 of MGXV01000006.1, read as the reverse complement.
ATACCGATTGCTTTTCGCATCATAGATTGTTGATCCATTTAATATTCTTCAACTTTTTCACCATGGTATAAAGAAATTCCAGTTTGTTCTTCAGCGTTCTCGCCTTCTGCTTCGATTGGTTGTTGTAAATCAGTGGGCACCGTTAAACTTAACGAAATCGTTCCCATTGCTTTTGCGGTAGCTAACGCTTCTGCCTGTTTAGGCATGAGTTCTAATGTAATGTGTTTAACGGTACTACGTTGTGAAGCTCTATCGCTTTTTACTTCATCTGGTTTTAAGTAGAGAATGCGATCATCCACCGCGATCACATGAACATTATGAATGATGGTATCCGTCAGGGTAACAGGTTCTCTGCCCGTGACTGACTTTTTATAAGTTAAAATAATATCGACAATATCACCTGGCTTAATCAACCCAGCGAGTGCCGAGGCTACGCTAATATCAACGGTAAAAGCACGCATGCCAGGCTTAAGAATGCTGGCTAAAGGGCTTAACACGCCCTTCGCTACAATCATATTACTTTTAATGGGCTGATCAGCAATGAGTGGAATTAAAATTTTCGAACCGATAAGATCTTGATCGCGACGAGATCCTTTAACAATTAAATCTGGCGATAGCACATCATTTTTAGATAAAGCTCGCCAATCAAAATCTCCGGCTTGTAATGCTTTTCCTGCGCTGATGTCTTTAGTAGCAAATAATATGCTAACAGTCGCTCTTGTTGAGGTGGTTTTGGTTTTTTTTTGCTTGAAAATAACTAAGGTAACAATAATGGCAAGGATTAAGGCACCTAATATATACATTGTCCGTTGATTCATGCTATTTCCTTAACATTCCAATCCTTGTAACTCGTGATGCCCCTGCTGCCGTTTTTATCGTACCTTTCGGAAATATTTTCTTTTCTTGATTCAAACCCTATGAATTTAAAGGGATTTTTTTTATCGATTCACTGCTAAACTTAAGATATATATACGAGGATAATAGCATGTTTTTTACTAGTCTCAAAACAAACAGAGGCTCAGCAGCATTAGAATTTGCCTTGGTTATTCCTACTTTCATGCTATTAGTCATGGGAAGCCTAGAAATTGGCTGGGCACTTTACATTCAAAATGCTTTAGTCGATGCCTCTCGCTTAGGGGCTCGTATGGCCGTCACCCAGGAAGCTAGCTCTGATACCATCGAAGCCAGTGTTAGATCTTATATGGATAACATGGTCGCTTCAACTGATGGGTTAGTCGTCGTCACAACACCTGAACCATCTACAGTGGAACGCGGAACACCGATTACTGTATCGGTCACCTTACCTTACGATAATAGAGTCAGCATTATTGCTACACCTATCGTTTTCAATGGTCTTGATTTAGAAGCTCAAGCAACAATGAACAAGGAAATTTAGAAGTACCTATTCCTGACATGAGTTCAAACAATCTTTCTTCTTCTCATTCAACAATTTCAGTTTCATTTGCATAATTCGCTGTGATGTTCTCAAGCACATTATCAAATAGGGTCATTGGTGTCACAACGGTATTGGTTCCCCCCGTTACAGCAGCCACTTCCTGCATGCTTGCGCTATCACCTGACGGATCGACAACGATGGTATGTAGTGTAATCTTATGATCATTAAAATCATTATTCAATTTTAATAAATTGACATCCGCTTTTAAGTTACTAATACTTGCTGCCGACAACTGTGCTGGAGTAATAAACACGGCAGTCCAACTCGCTTCTTCTCGTCCATATAGATTCAATTGGAACCAAATTCCACCTGCTATCCCAACTACATCTGTTCCAGGATAAATGTGCCCTGCTTGCCGACCTGGTCGATTAAGAGGAATATTGCCAAGAATAAGATTTTTAATTTCTGTCGTATCATTTTGTAATTGGAATGGAACGTACTGATTTGAACTACCACCATATTCTAAAAAAAGAACAACCCTATCATCTGCAGTTAATGTATCAAAAAAAGCGACGATGCTATTTTTCATGGTGGTTAGAGGTTCTTGAGGTGTTTTCCATAATTCTGGTGTATCTGCATAACGAAATTGTCTGGTTTGTAAGTAATTGACAAATGTTAGATAACCATAGCGATTTGCATAACCATTCGCTGCCAGCACAGCATTTGTTTTGACATAGTTAACATAATTATTCCATGAACCTCCTGGATAAGGATAAGACACTGAATTTAATCCTAAAGCAGTAATAATAGAAGCATTAGAACCCATTAATAACTGCGGTGTCCAAACCATATTACCCAATTGTGGAAGATTGAGTGCAGTATAGACGGCTTGTAAATTGTTAATTAATGTTTCTACTGGTAAGGTTGTATAGCCTTCCAGTCGGCTGAAACGCGATGTGACTGGCAATACATCAAGTACTAAGACAATATCTCGTGGCTTAGTAGCTAAAGTAGCTATCGAAGAGTGTCGCACTGTGACTGCTTTTGAAATGAGTTGATTCATCAACAACGAAGGAGTCGCTTCTGCTGTGACTCTTACTGCATTGTCAATATTACCAGGAGGACCCGCTGGATCATTTGGAGTAAATGTTTTCGTTGTTTTGTCCCAAAAACCAATTTCAATCACAACATTTTCAACCATAATATTTCCAACACTACTATTTTGGTTGGCGGCATCAGTCGCTGCTTGAATCGCCTCACCATGACCATTTGCCAGAACGCCAACACCTGCCGTTGCTGCTGCATCGGTTGCGCTACGTAATTGCGCTCGTGCCACGCTCGACATGCCTGTATCAATAAAAATTGCAGAAAAGGAAAGGAAAACAATGATAAGCATGGGACCTATCACCATAAAAGAACCGGTAGAGCGGTGATAGGATAAAGAGAGCATTTTATTTTTGAGTAGATTCAGTAGCATACCATCCCCTGTAATTCATATAAATTAATGTCAACTTTTTGTTATATGTACTAATTATAGTTAACTATAGGGATCTTACTTGAATTTATTTTAAACAAGGCAATATAATAACTTGTTGTTTTTACTCAAAAATTGAAAATACTCTTAAAAAGTTTGATAAAAAGGAGAAAAAAGTGGGTAAAAATTGCTCTTTTATAAAATCAACAGAATTACTTTAACTGTTCAATAATAACCGCTGTACCATAACATAAAATTTCTGTAGCTGAAAATCGTTCGGCTGCTATTTGCGAAGCATCATAGCGCATACCAACAATCGCGTTTGCGCCTAACTCTTTACCATGCTCTATCAAAGAATCGAAAGCTTGTTTTCTAGCCGTTTCACACATTTTAGTAAAAGCCCCGATGTTACCGCCGACTAAATTTTTTAATCCACCCATCCATCCTTGAACAATGGTAGGAGAGCGAACAATCAAACCACGAACGATCCCACGATACTCCACTATGCGGTAACCCTGTATATCAAAAGTTGTTGTGATGATTATCATGTTAGTTACTCCACATTTTGAACTTGCTCCCTAACTTGTTCGATTAATACTTTCATTTCAACCGCTGCATGCATCAAAACATTATCCACTGATTTAGAACCTAATGTATTTGATTCTCGATTCAATTCTTGTAATAGAAAATCTAAACGACGTCCTGCTGCACCGCCTTGATTCAAAATACGTCGAATTTCAGTAATATGTGTTTCAATACGATCGACTTCCTCAGCAACATCAATTTTTTGGGCAAATACCACCATTTCTTGTTCTAGTCGATTAGGATCTAATTCCACTTTAGCATCAGTAAAACGTTTCACCAAACGTTCTTGTTGTTCTTGAATGACTTGAGGTAAACGGGTACGAACTTTTGCTAATTCTAATTGAATTAAATCCATACGTTGAAAAAATAATTGTTTCAGTTCAGCTCCTTCGCGCTCACGTGAGAGGACTAATTCTTTAAGCGTTTTTTCTAGCAAATGAAAAACTTGTTTTCGTAGAGTGGATATATCTGCTTCTTTAGCTTCAAGCACACCAGGAAAGCGTAAAATATCTGTCGGGCTAACTAATGAAGTTGCAGGAAAATAAGCGCTAATTTTTTCATTCGCTTGGCATAACGCTTGAACAAGCGCTTCGTTAACAGTAAATAAAGAATGAGCAGCATTTGCATTTGGCTGGTAACGAATACTACATTCAATCTTTCCTCGTTTTACAAATTTCCGAATAGTATCTCGCATTGACATCTCAAGAGCACGTAACACATCCGGTAAATATAATACTAATTCCAAATAACGATGGTTAATCGAACGTATTTCACAAACTAAATTTCCCCAGTCTCCACTCACGTCACTACGTGCAAATGCTGTCATACTATAAATCATTTTATCACTCCAATCTCAGCAAACGATTAGCCGTTCTGAGTGTATCTATGAACGGCCAATTTTTTATTTTTCAATTGAATGCCATATACCATCCCAATCTTTAATTGGAGGATGTGTCACAAATTCATGGCAACGATGTATAAACACGGGAGCCAATGTATCTTCAGAATAAATTGTCAAACAATTCCCAAAGAGTTTAATAGCGGTAGCCCATTTTTGCTGTTGATAGGCTGAAAAAGCCTCAATATATTGTTGCTGATAAGCATCAATATCAAAAGTAAGTTGATCTTTGGTTTCAGCAAGCAACTCATAAATAGTCACACTCTCAGCTTTACCTTTGAGAGTAACTTTATCAACTATACGCAAAACAAATGTGTTCTTGATCTTATCATAAACAGATTCGCTCACTAAAATCGAGGTGCTATACAATTTATTAGCATTCACTAATCGGCTAGCAATATTAACGGCATCTCCCAACACTGTATAGTTTAATCGCTCAGATGAGCCTAAATTTCCAACAATTGCAACACCATAGTGTAGCCCAATTCGAGTGGCAAAATTAGGTTTGTCTTCCTTAGTCCATTTTTCATTCAATATTTTCAGTTGCTGCATACAATGTAACGCGGCATGAGCCGCATGTTCACAAGGATGTTTGACAGCCATTGGCGCGCCCCAAAATGCCATAATAGCGTCACCAATAAATTTATCGATTGTTCCATTATCCATAATAATGATATGTGAAAAGGTATCGAGATAATCACAAACTTGCTTCATTAATTGGTTAGAGTCAGTTTTCTCAGTAATAGCAGTAAAATCTTTAATGTCTGAAAAGAAGATAGCTAATTCTTCTTTTTTTCCACCAATCCTAACATCTTCTCCCGCGCGAATAAGTTGTCGCACTAAACTTGCAGGCACATATTTTTGAAATGAACGCAATCCCATCTTCATAGAATAAATAGCATCAGATATCTCGATGACTTCTTTAATCCGAGACTCCACATGTTCCGTGCCTTCCAAATTAAACATTTTAATTTTTTCAGTCTCTTTGACCAATTTTTTAATCGGTGTCACAATCCGCGTAACCAAATACAATATCAATACAATACCAATGATAAAAACAGCCAGCACCAGTGAAACATACATTAATTCTGTTTTATGTAAGGCTTTAGTAAAATCAGCAGCCTGATCAACTATACCTAATAACCAACCATTGTCCGCTAAAATTGGAATCGGTGTGAAAGAAGCTAGATAGTCTTTTCCAGTATTTTCAAAAGCGAAAAATGTTCGCGGATTTTTTATATACTCATCAAATGCTTGTTCCACCCATGGCTTATCAAGATTGCGTACATTTTTGAGTTCATAATTTTGAATTGGTAATAATACAGATTTTATAAACGCTGGCGGAACAACTACTCTGCCCGTTTTATCTACTATAAATATTTCAGAATGTTGATTGGAAACTTGGCCACTCAAATAATTATTTAACGCATCTAAACGTACATCTATACCAAAAACGCCTATTGCTTGCTTACTTTGAAACACTGGCGTAGCAACTGTAATGCCCAGTTGCAGAGGAGCATCAGAGTAAATATAAGCATCTGTCCAGATGGTTTTTTTCTTGGCAAGCGCTAGCTGAAACCAAAGACGTGATCGAGGATCATAATCTAGTGGAACCACTATCCGTTTAAGTTCATGATGATGTTTATCTAAATAAAAATAAGTATTCGTAGGAGTGGCGCCATGTCGATTAACAATTGCCATCATGAATTTACCTTGTGGCTCACGCCTAGCATAATAAAAATCGCCGGTAGTTCCTCCCCAATATACTGCATATGTTAAAGGAAGCTGCTTGAGTACATGCATTAAATATCGCATTAATTCCGTTTCATTTTTTGGATCGACAATATGTTCACGAATATTGTTTGCTGATACTTCACTGGTAGATGCTACGGGTTGTAGTTGTAAATCGAGCTCATGCATGATTGCATGAGAATCTTTTTCCATCAGCAATAAGCCCGCTTGAAGTAAAATTCCTTGCATGTGAAAATAGAAAAGGCTAAATAACACCAACATCATTGTTACGAATAATGAAATAAAAATAGAGAGCAGACTAAAACGTAAGGTGACCACATAACCGCGTGTCTTGTTCCTAAAATATCTGAACATACGCATCCTTTTTCTAACTTCAATTTGAGTGTTATTTACCACTCAACTCTTTTGCACCATTCCATCATAACCTGCTTTTTGTAATCGGAATAGTAGAGTATTCGCTTGTTCTTTATTTAAAAACGGACCTAATTGAACACGATAAGCAATTTTTTGACTCAATATTATTTTTACTACCTTCGCTTTATATCCTAATTTAAGCAATTTTTTTTGATACCGCATTGCAAGCGAAGTATTTTGAAAAGTTTTCAATTGAACAATATATAAATCCTGGTTAATAGCCGCTAACAATGATTGTTCTAACTCATGCGTATTAACGACTATAGCCGTTTTCTGTTGTAAATTTTCTGCTACCTTCTGGATAGTTTCTGGTGGATTGGCTATTCGCATGGCTGGTAAAGTTGTATAAAATTCAAAGCGAATAGGTATCGGAATATCTTGTTGATCTCCAGCAATCGTTTTAGATTTTCTTTCATTTTTATTATTAGATTTATGTGTTAATAGCCAAGATTTAATTTGAATAAAAGAAGTGGCTAATGGAACTGATAATTTAAATTGTATGCTCTCATAAAAGACAAAAACTCCACCGCCAAAAACGATCAATATCAGCACACTCATCGTCACAATCCAGCGATACGTCACTAAAGACGTTCGATTTTGTTTCAACTGTTTTTTCTTGTTCATTACATGCTTTCCGGTGCTCTAATTCCTAATAACTTAAATCCGTTTAATAAAATTTGTCGAGTTGCAGCAATGAGAGTTAAACGCGCATCGCACAAAGCAATATCGTCAACTATAAACTGGTGGGAAGTGTAATAAGCATGAAAATCTGCGGCTAATTCCCGCATATAATTTGTTAAAATATGTGGGCCATATTGCAAAGCAGCGTCAACAATCATATCAGTATAATGCGCTAAAGTATTTAATAATTGACGCTCATGGTCTTGTGTTAACATATCAAGATGAGCTAATCCATTTGCCTGATTATAGGTTCTGCCTTTTTCAGCTAATTGTTTAAACACACTACAGATACGTGCATAAGCATACTGAACATAATAAACCGGATTTTCGTTCGATTGAGCTTTAGCAAGATCCAAATCGAAATCCATGTGTTGTTCCGATTTTCGCATCACATAAAAAAAACGAGCTGCATCGTTTCCTACCTCGTGACGTAACTCCCGAAGCGTAACAAAATTGCCTCCTCTGGTAGACATTTGAACTTGTTTACCATTACGGTAGAGTGTTACAAACTGCACAAGTAAATAAATCAATCGTTCAGGATCTATATTAATAGCTTGTATTGCTGCTTTTATCCGAGGAATATAGCCGTGATGATCAGCACCAAAAATATCGATTGCAAGATCAAAACCACGCTCAAATTTATTGAAATGATAAGCTGCATCATTAGTAAAATAGGTTCGCTGCCCATTTGATCTCACTAACACTCTATCTTTCTCATCGCCAAAATCAGTTGAACGAAACCATAAAGCTTTTTCACGTTCATAAACATGATTACTCGCTACTAATTTTTCAAGTAAAGTATCGACAGCGTGAGTTTTCACAAATGCTCGCTCAGAAAACCAATTGTCAAACTCCACTCCAAATTCAGATAAATCTTCGTGGATATCGGCTAAAATATTTTTTAAACTGTCGTCAAAAATAATTTGATAATTGTCATGCAATAAAAGTTTAGCGCGTGCAATAATGGCATCAATATAAATTTCTTTATCTCCACTATCTACTTCATCAGGTGGTAAGTCTGTAAAAACAGTGTCTGCTGGTGAATGAAACTGACGTTGATATTTTTCAAATAAACCACGAGCAATATCAATTACATAATCACCCCGATAGGCATTAGCTGGTAAAATAATTTTCTCGCCGCATAAAGCTAAATAACGCAACCAAACACTAGTCGCAAGAATATCCATTTGCCGACCAGCGTCATTAATGTAATATTCTTGGTAAACTTGGAAACCAACTGCTTTCAAGAGATTGGCCAATACAGCACCAAATGCTGCATGACGACCATGACCAACATGAAGGGGACCCGTTGGATTGGATGAAACAAATTCAATCAGTACGCGTTTATTTCGACCAATATTAGATACCCCATATTTATCATTCGATTTTAAAATCCGAACAACTACATCAGTTAAAGCATGCGGTGCTAAAAAGAAATTAATAAAACCAGGATCGGCTATCTCAACCTTTTGCAAATATTGGGAAGTCTGTAATACTTGAATAATTCGTAAAGCAATTTCTCGAGGTGCTTTTTTTGCTGGTTTAGCTAAAATCATCGCAATATTTGAGGCAAAATCCCCATGTGTCTTATCTTTGGTCGCATTGATTTGAATAAAAGCAGGAATAGCCGGCAATTCGCCCATCGTTTGCAGTTTTTGAACTGCTAATTGTAAAAGACTCTCTATGTGCTGTTTCATGATTTTCCTATGCTAAAAATACGCAAACCACATTATCTCTCGTTGCCAATAACTTGCAAGAAGTAAACTGAGATACAAAAATTAGCTTATTAACATCCTTTTTGCCATAAATTGTGTAAGCTATTGCTCACAAAAAATAGAGGAATTTAGCTAGAGATGCTCTAGGTTTCATCTTAGAAAGGAGCGGCAAATAACATGTATATACTTGATTAGAAATATTTTTATTTGAAATATTTGTTTATCTGATTTTTATTTTTACCCCATTTTGTTTTTTAAATCATTAATTGCCTATAGCGAAAAACAAAATCTTAAGTACAATGGATCTCGTAGTCACGGATTGACTACTCTCGCAAAAAAGGACTTGTGCAACCACTCCTCGTTTTGTGTGTTCAGGGACGGTATTTGTGGCATGGATTGCCAACCTGAGTTGAGCATGTATGGCGGTACTTTTCGAAGTACCGCCTTTTTTTTGCTGTAATCACTCCAGTCGTACGTTCACGAGGTTATATTTAACTAGCGGCAATGTCAGCAGACTTAATAGTCACATGCGGAATGATACTTGGGGAGTGGCTTCACTTTTTTTATCAAAAATATTTTTTTTGAAAAACCGATCCCTTTTACTGATCAATTGATCGCTATAGTAAAGAGCCATGACTGTCACAATAAAAGCTATTATTAAAGAAAGCCGTTTATCATTAGAAATATTTAAGGCGCTAGTCAATGCAAACGTACCTAATCCTGCGCATCCGGCAATAATATTTTTATTTATATTTTCTTTACGTGGAGATATGTTTAATTCCATTCCATTCTTAGATATTAATACAAAATTATCTGCTGGTTCAGGATTAAAATTAGGAGCAGCTTTAATAACTATTTTCTGCATAATTTTCGAAATAATTAATAAGATCTCAGCATTGGCCATAGTTTGTCCGGTGCAATTTCTTGCTCCTAACCCAAATGGAAAGTAAGCGCGTAAGTTAAACCTGCGGTCAGGATCAAATTTTTCTGGTTGATGCCAATAAAGTGGATCCATATGGACTGCCCATATAGGATAAAATACCATCGTTTTTGGTGGGATGACGTAATCATCAATTTCAGATTCTTGATCAGTTTCTCTGACTGTGTAAGGTCCTGGTGTATATCTACGCAAGGTTTCTCTAATCACTTTAGAAAGATACGGTAATTTAGCAAGCATCGAATAATCAAATAAATTGTGATGGATCACCATGTCAATTTCATCGTGGACTTTTTTCGCAATATCTGGATGTTGAGACAAAGCATAAAGCACCCAAGAAGAGGAAGCAGCGGTAGTATGATAACCCGCTAGAAGTATTAAGGTGATGAGTTCATCCAATGCATCATCTTTACTTGATATGGATATTAATTCATCCAGATAAATTCGGTTTTCTGATTTTAATCCCGCAATAGATCGCCTTTCATTAACAAAGTTACCAACTGTTTTTTTTATATAGTCAAGATGGGAGTTTACTTCCCTTTCAAGCTCTGAATTACTTTGGTGTTGTAAACTAATGAAACCTGCTAAAACAGCATGAAATGCGAAAGCAAGCTTTTCACTCTCAGGAAAATCCTTTCCACAAGCCCAGGCGATTGTCATTCGCATTGATAGTGTTTTTAACCTATCTTGAATAGATACAATCCCATTATTTTGCTTGCCTAATCTTAACCATTCGGCTATTTCTTGATCTAATAATTGTGAAAAAAAATCAAAATTAGTTTCTACAAGATTTGCAGAAATGTGTTTTAATTCAAAATTTCTTCGTTTTTTCGTTTGTTCGATATCATGAAAAATTACTTTGCCCAGTAAAGGTTGAAGAAAATGATACATCTCAGCAGGTTTTTCAGCGGTTTGAGCATGTTTTTTTAGTGCAACAATATCAGTAGTAGAAATTGCAATTCTATCACCTAACATAAATCTAAAAGTAGAATGTTTTTTATGCATTTCCAATTGAAAATGCGCCATATCTGCTAAGGGAATATCTGCTAGAGGTAAATCAAAAATAGTTTTTGGAGCATGATCATACCGACGAGTGTCCACAACACATCCTTTTTGCTAAAATTTAGAATAGAAAACTATACCACGATGATCTATTTTGCAAGATTAATGTATAAGCAAAACTATCAATTGCAAACACAGGAAGATTAGTACGTCGTTTATTTACTTTCAGTATCCACCGCCTGCTCTGCATAGCCACAAGTTTGTCGTGGGCAAACAAGTTCTTTACCTCGTTTTTTAGTTATTTTAATGGTTAACATTGGCCATGCACACTTTGGACAACTCTGCGCTGTTGGCTGATTCCAAACAGCATATTTACAATCTGGATAACGAGAACAAGAGAAGAATATCCGTCCACGTCGCGATTGTCGCTTAACCATTTTTCCTTGATGACATTCTGGACATTCAATGCCTGTATCTTGAGGTTTGTTTAATGATTCAATAAATTTACACTTAGGATAATTACTACATCCAATAAATTTACCATAGCGTCCATGTTTGATTTTCAGCGCACCCCCACAATCAGGGCATTGTCGTCCTTCTACCAATTCAGCATCATGAGACGCATCTTCAGCTTTCTCTACCATTGCTCTCGTATAAGTACAATCAGGATACGCCGTACAACCAATAAATCGATCACGCTTACCTAATCGAATAGAGAGTGGCTGTCCGCACAAAGGACATTTTTCATCGAGCTTCTCTTGTGTCACATCTTTCTTTTTGACACTTTCATTAATATGATCTACACGATCTTTGAACGGATCCCAAAAATCCTCTAATAAAGGAACCCACTCTTTTTCGCCGCGGGAAATTTCATCAAGTTCATCTTCTAATTTAGCAGTGAAATCATAATCAACATATTTTGTAAAATATAGCGTAAGAAATCGATTCACTATACGACCAATATCAGTAGGATAAAATCGCTTATTTTCCAGTAAAACATATTCGCGTGTTTGTAATGTCGATACAATAGCGGCATAAGTTGAAGGACGACCAATGCCATGCTCTTCCAAATCTTTAATCAAACTGGCTTCTGAATAACGTGGTGGAGGTTCAGTAAAATGCTGATGACAGGTAATCTCATTTAAATCAACTTCATCACCTTCTTTAAGTTGAGGAAGTAAGTGTTCATTCCCTAATTCTTCGGATATTTGATCATCCATGCCTTCTTGATAAACCCGCATAAAGCCTGGATCAACCACAATCGATCCTGAAGCCCGAAATTGATGCCCTTTATTGATAATTAAATCTATCGTCATGGTATCAATCGTTGCAGAAATCATTTGCGATGCTACTGTACGTTTCCAAATTAAATCATACAGTTTAAATTGTTCAGGCGATAAAAATGATTTAATCGATTCAGGCGTACGCATAGCTGAAGTAGGACGGATAGCTTCATGAGCCTCTTGCGCATTTTTGGCTTTAGTGCGATAGATACGAGGTTCATCTGGAACATTTTCCTTACCATAACGCTCTGCAATTAAATCTCGAAGTTCATTGATAGCTTCTTGTGCTAAGTTTACTGAATCGGTACGCATATAAGAGATCAGCCCGACTGAGCCAGCTTCTAATTCAACACCTTCATATAATTGCTGAGCAAATCGCATGGTACGTTGAACAGTAAATCCAAGCTTACGTGCTGCTTCTTGTTGCAAGGTTGAGGTAATAAATGGCATGGCAGGATGACGTTTACGTTGTTTCTTTTCCACTTGTGAAACAAGTAATTTGCCTTTTGCATCCTTTAAAAGATGGGTTTTTGCTGCCTCTGCTTGTGAAGCACTGGTAATAGAAAACTGTTCAAGTTTAGTGCCTTCATAAACTACCAGCTTAGCGACAAATGTCTTAGCATGTGCAACAACAGCTGCTTCAAGATTCCAATATTCCTGGGTAACAAATTTCTCTATCGCTTCTTCACGCTCAACAATCATACGTAAAGCGGGGCTTTGCACCCGACCTGCGGAAAGCCCATAACGAATTTTTTTCCATAGAAGTGGCGATAAATTAAAACCAACCAGATAATCTAATGCACGCCGAGCCTGTTGTGCATTGACCAAATCCATAGAAATTTCCCGAGGATTTTTCACTGCGGCTTGAATAGCTGATTTTGTTATTTCGTTAAAAACTATTCTGTGCACAGGTTTTTTGCCTAATGCTTTTTTAGTTTTTAGAATAGTATAAATATGCCACGAAATTGCCTCGCCTTCACGATCCGGGTCAGTAGCAAGATACAAAGCATCGGATTTTTTCATCGCAGCAATAATAGTAGCTACATGCTTCTCATTTTTTTCTATCAATTCATATCTCATAGCAAAATGGTTTTCTGGATCTACAGCTCCTTCTTTGGGCAATAAATCACGTACATGACCATATGAGGCAATGATTTCAAATCCAGCACCTAAATATTTTTTAATCGTTTTTGCTTTTGCAGGTGATTCTACAATAACTAGATTATGGGCCATCCAGATTCCTTAATAATAATGTTCTTTAAGAAACTATAGCGTAAATTTTGATAAGAATAGGGTTGTTCAATGTAGGATATCAAAGGCATCTGATAAAATCATATCCTGTAATAGAGAAAGTGCTGATTTTTTGTCTGGTTGGTTAAATAAAGCAATCAAAACGACCCACTTAACCCGGCCTAAATCAATTTCACGAGGATCTAATGCCATGATTCTATCAATCACAACTTCTCGTGTCATTGGATCTAAAATGCTCAATTGTTCAAGATAGAGCAAAAAACCTCTTCCTTGAAGACCTAAACGCTCACTTTCCTCTGAAGAATAATGACGTATAGCATGAGGAGTAAGACCAGGACCAGCTTGGACTGTTTCCTGCACTTTATTTAAACCTTCTAACCAATCTAATGCTCGGCCAATTTCACTACGATGAAAGCCAGCAAGTTCAAGTTCACTGACAATGGTATCTTGATCAGCATTCAAAGACACACTACCATCCATATAATTTTCAAATAGATACATCAAAACTTCAAACATCAATAATATTCCTACTATTTAAATATTAGGTCACCCGAATCACGCCACCGGACACTGTTTGGATATAACCTTGCAACTCCAATGATAAAAGAATGGAGGAAACTTCACTTCTAGTCAATCCGGTGCGCAATATTATCACATCGATTGGTGAAATTTCATATCCTATTTGCTCAAATAAACACTTTTCTTGATCAGTTAGTTTTGTACCAAACTTAACAATTTGCTTGTTCGTTTGTTGAGTGGCTATCTTTAATGTAGGCTCGACAGTAAAAATATTTAACTCCTCAAGGATATCTTCAATGCATTCAACTAATTTTGCGCCTTGCTTAATGAGATAATGACATCCTTTGCTAGTTTGGTTTTGGATAGATCCAGGAATAGCAAAGATTTCTTTCCCTTGCTCCAATGCATAATTAGCAGTAATCAATGAACCACTTTTGTGAGCTGCTTCAATGATCAATACACCCACACTCAAGCCCGCAATAATCCGATTACGTAATGGAAAGTTCATGGCTTTTGGGGGAGTATCGAGTGGAAATTCAGAAATAATCACCCCCTGGTGCTCCAATATTTCATGGGCTAATCGTCGATTACTTCGAGGGTAAATATGATTCAACCCTGTACCAAAAACACTAATTGTCTCGCCTTTTGCAGCAATTGCCCCCTGATGACTAGCAGCATCCACACCCAATGCTAAACCACTAGTAATAGCTAATCCGGCTAAAGATAACTGATAGGCAAATTGTTCCGCATTTTTAATACCAGTAGGACTCGCCTGACGTGAACCAACTATAGCCAATTGTTTACGTAAAAGCGCTTTCTTGTTTCCCATCACATATAATACGAGCGGAGGATGAATAATTTGTTTTAATAAAGAAGGATAATCTTCATCACTCAATGATAAAATGGCATGATCAGCCATTTCAGCCCATGCCAAATCTTTTTCAACCGCAAGCCAATTTGGTTTTTGTATAGCAAAAATTTCTTCTTTAGATGCACCAATCATTAGTAATTTTTCTTGATTGGCTAATAATAAATTTTCTGGCGTAGATAATTTTTCTAACCAACGCAAAATTTTCCGCGGCTGAATAGGTAAATGATGTAGAGCTAGCCAATAAGCTACATTAGGTTTCATGAAGTCTTTCATGAAGTCTGTTCATACAATCTAACAACATGGCGCTCACATTCGAGCCTGTTTCTGCGTCTATCTCACGAATACCCGTAGGACTAGTAACATTAATTTCTGTTAGATAATCGCCAATGATATCTAATCCAACAAAATATAAACCATGCTCTCGCAATTGAGGCCCAACTTGCGAACAAATCCAATGATCTCTTTCAGAAAGCGCTTGAACGATTCCTTTAGCACCGACAGCCAAATTACCGCGCCAATCACCCTGCTGAGGAACTCGCGACAAAACATGTAAAACAGGTTCACCGTTTATCATTAAAATACGTTTATCCCCTAATTCAATCTCTGGAATAAACCGCTGTGCCATAATGTGTTTAGTCCCGCTATGTGTCAGAGCATCAAAAATTACATTAGCGTTCACATCATTAGCACGTAAACGAAATACCGATGCACCTCCCATTGAATGTAATGGTTTACAAACAATGTCTTGCTGCTCCTCAAAAAAATCATGCAGTTTTTGCATTGATTGCGTGACTAAACTAGGCGGACAACATTGTGGAAAAAACATTGCAAATACTTTTTCATTTGCATCCCGCAAAGCTTGTGGCTTGTTAACCACCAATACGCCACCGCGTTCTGCATGATCCAATAAATAGGTGATATAAATATATTCATCCCCAAATGGCGGATCCTTACGCATGAGAATGATATCAAGATCAGTAAGAGTAATGGTATTTTTTTCTGTCCCTGAAAACCATTTTTGTGGATCTCTAAAAACTGTTAGTCGCTTTCCATCACCATATGCTATTCCATCACGCAAAAACAAATCATGGGCTTCAAAATAATATATTTCCCAATGCCGAGCTTGTGCCTCCCATAACATAGCAAGCGTGCTATCTTTGGTATACCGAATGGATCCAATTGGATCCATGATAACGCCTAGTTTCATAATCAACCTTTATGTAGTGAATAAATAAAAAATACAGTTTACTGATTAATTTGATCGTGAATTTCACGAGCCGCAGCCAACATGCTTAGCTTGGCAACGATACCATATAAATAGAATCGATTCTGACATGCTTCCGGTTCTGTTGCACGACAAGGCTCATGACAAGGTTGTGAAAACGCTATTGGTTCAAAATGCATTCCTGGCGCATTCAAGTTTTCGTCAATACCACGCTCTTTATGAACTCGATAGAAACCACCTACAACCGAATCACCCCATAAATAAACGACAGGTTCAGCAACGGCTTGCTCAGAACCGACCATTTCAAAGGTATAAACACCTTCTTGTATGATGACGCGATTAACAGGTTGCCCTCCTTTGCTGACCGACATCCGAGTACGCTGTTTACGATTCAATGATTTTAGTTCATCGGCATGACGCACGGTCATCACCGCCATTCCATACGTTCCGGCATCTGCTTTCACCACTAAAAAAGGTGGATGTGAAATACCATACTGAGCATATTTCTTCTCAATTTCTTCAAATAATATTTCTGCATTAATGATTAAACATTCCAATCCTAATTGATGCATAAAATCAATCTGGCCACAATGCCGAAATAAAGGTGAAATTAACCAAGGATCGATATCAAATGTTTTTGCAAAATCACGTGCTACTTTTGCATAATATTGAAAATGTTCTGATTTCAATCGTTGACTCCACCCAAGGGAAGCTGGTGGCATAATCAGTTGATTGAGATTTTGCAACATCTCTGGAATGCCGTCAGAAAGATCATTATTCAATAAAATAGCATCGGGTAAAAAATTGTTAAGTTGTAGTTTATCTTCTTTTCGTAATAAAGGTTCGATAGTAATTTTTTCACCTGATGCCAAACTAATATCTTGGGAAACTTTTATTTCTTCGGATAAACTGCCAAATCTCACTTGAAAGTCAGCATTTTCTAAAATAGATCGTAATGTTTTAATATTTTCCCAATAAAAAAGATTGCGAGTATGATTTTCAGGAATAATTAAAATGCGTTTAGCCTGTGGCATCATTTGTAAAATATTTTTTTTCGCTGCAGAAATTGCATAAGTTAAAAAATTTGGATTCAGATTATTAAATCCAGCAGGAAATAAATTCATATCGATTGGTGCGAGCTTAAAACCAGCATTTCGTAAATCTACTGATCCATACACGGGTGGTGACGTTTTCTGCCATTCCATTGCAAACCATTCGTTAATATGATTGCATTGTTGCAATAAATGCTTTTCGAGCAAATGAACTGGCTCAATATTGGTTGAATTGAGCTGTGGCATTACGTGAGGTTGGGTGATCATGAGAATCCTCTTAAGAGCTTGATGGTCATACTGCAAAACAATCTATTTTGTACTAGCTACGCGGTTTAAAAATTCCTTTGCATTCACTTCACCGACTATTCGTTGTGAAGTAAGTTCCAAACCATTTTTGTTAAAAAATAAAACTGTTGGCGGTGCAATCACGTTAAAGTATTTTAATAAAGCTTCATCTTCTGCAGTATTGTTTGAAAGATCTGCACGTAACAAAACATAATCTGCGAGAGCCTGTTTAACATCCGAACGGTGAAAAACATGTTTGTCCATCATAACACAAGATTCACACCAATCTGCATAAAAATCTAAAATCACTGGTTTACTCATCACTTGTGCTGATTGTAATTGCTGGATAAATTCACTCGTATTACGCACGATCACAAAGGCTGGTTGGGTTTGATAAGCAGAAGAAGAGCTCGGTTGGTTACTGATATCCATGATAGCTACTCCAGCAAACATTGCTACCATCACTGAACAACCAGCTAACAATCCAAGTCCCCGATTCCACCAAGATAAATTCCGCAGATAATAAAATATTATTCCAAATATTAACATGCCAATTAAAACTTTCGTTATCATTGGCGAAGTCACTCTCGACAATAACCAAATCGCCATGCCTAACATGAGAATACCAAATATTTTTTTTGCTACTTCCATCCACGGACCGCTTTTAGGCAACCATTTACCTGCTGAGATACCAATGAATATCAAAGGAAGACCCATCCCTATCCCCATCGCAAACAATGCACTTGCTCCTAAAATCCTATCTCCTGTATGAGCAATATACATCAACACACCCACCAATGGTGCTGTCACACAAGGAGAAACGATTAATGTTGAGATAGCACCCATCAAAAAAGAACCCGCATAGGATCCACCATGTTGTGCGCGATTCCAACTGGCAATACGATTTTGCCAGCTTCGTGGTAGCTGCAAATCATAATAGCCAAATAATGAAAGCGCGAGCAAAACAAATACTATGCTAGTAATCGTGATAGCCCATGGTTGCTGCAACCATACTTGTATGGAATGACCCAGTGACGCAGCGATTAAACCCACCATAGCATAAATGATTGCCATGCCTAATACATACATGATCGATAACAGCAACGCTTTGCTGATATTCAATTTATCCTGTTGACCAACAATAATCGTTGCCAATATTGGTACCATTGGCCAAACACAAGGTGTGAACGCCAATAATACTCCCAATGCAATAAAGATTAATAAGGAAAAACCTAAGCTCTGATTTTGTAATAAAGTGTTTACTGCATTTTGGTTTGTTAATAAGTTAGTAAATGATGTTTGTGCTGAAGATGGCTGATCATTTATTTTGTTAATAGATTGATTGGTGAAATTGATTGCTATTGATTGGCGTATGGGTGGATAACAAAATCCATCTTTTGAACATCCTTGATAATCGACATTCATTTGTAAACTAGGAAGAGTGGTCTTTAATAAAATTGGAACACTTAGATTGCCTGAAAATGCTTCATATCGTTCCCGATCTTTATCGTATTGATATTCGCCTTGTGGAAGTTGAATATCCGCTATCACATTAGGATGAAAAGAAAAATGTATTTTTTTACTATAAAGGTAGTAACCTGGAGCGATTTGCCATTCAGTTACTATTTCATTTGGGCGATTAAAATTTGCAGAAAAAATAAATGCTTGTTCAGCCGGCAAGGGTGAAGGCGCAGCGAGCACTGGAATAGCACTACAGGCTAATGCTAGCCATACAAATAATATTATTATCTCTAGTCGTTTTTTTCGCACGAGTCACCTCGTTGATGATATGGCATGCTAAATTCATGAACTGCATTAATTAATTCTTTCACCTGTTCAGGCGAAACATCTGGTGTAATTCCATGACCTAAATTAAATATGTGCCCAGAACCATAACCATATGAAGCTATTATTTTTAATACTTCACGACGCATCACTTCAGGTGATTCAATCAACCATTGTGGATTCATATTACCTTGTATAGCAACTTGAGAGCCTATTTGTTCACGTGCCTCTTGCAGAGAAATTTCCCAATCAAGGCCCACAACATCACAACCTGCTTCAGCCATTTGTTTTATCCATCGATAACCACCTTTGGTAAAAAGTATTACTGGTATTCTTTTATTATAATCGTTGGACTGGAGTCTAGTAATAATTTGCTTAATATAAAATAAGGAAAATTTTTCGTAATCTTCCGTATCTAATAATCCACCCCAGGTATCAAATATCATGACAACCTCTACACCTGCTTGAATTTGCGCATGTAAATGTGAATAAACAGATGTGGATAATATATTCAATAAATGATGCAGTAATGTTGGCTCAGCCTTTCGCATTTTTTCAATTTTAGGAAAACCCGGTTGGGCCTGGCCCTCAATCATATAAGCTGCCAGCGTCCAGGGACTACCGCAAAAGCCAATTAAAGGAATACGTCCTGTTAATTCATGCTTAACCAAACGAATCGCCTCATAAACGTAAGATAATCGCTCCAAATCAAGTTCTAGATTTTTGATATCTTTATCACAAACAACAGAACGAGCAAACACTGGCCCGTGATTATCAATAAATTGCAATTCCAAACCCATCGCATCGGGGATAGTCAAAATATCAGAAAAAATAATAGCAGCATCAAGAGCGTATCGTTGTATAGGTTGCAGAGTGACTTCGCAGGCTAATTCTGGAGTTTTACATAAATTCATAAAACTACCCGCCCGGGCTCGAGTCGCTCGATACTCTGGCAAGTAACGCCCCGCTTGACGCATAATCCACACGGGAGTCCTATCAAGAGGCTCCTGCCAGATTGCTTTTAATAAACGATCATTTTTGAGTGGTGGCATGATTCTGTATCAATTGATCTAATTGTTCATTCACATATTTTTGAAAGGTAATCGGTTGAGCAAGTGTTGAGAAGGCATCCGAGGCACCAAACGCATGAATAGAGACTGTACCATAGTTGAGCACATGACCCAGCAAGCTTTGATTGACATTTACCTGGGAAATTGTCGCCAATCTTGTCTCATTCATATGCCGATAAAAAAAACCTTCACGCATCATAACACGCTTGTTTGTTACTGCAAATTCCGATGTCAAATAATCTAGACCAACATATGACCAAAAAATTAAAGCCAACAACCAAGGTGCCCAGTAAACTGTACGCAAAATGGCATCTGCGGACATATAAGTGGCAGCATATTGAGAAAAAATAGTCCAAACAATCGGTAAAAAAAAGATAATTAAATGTTTCTTCGTCCGAAATAAAATATGTTCATCTTTGATTAGATTTTTATCCAGATAGGTCATGAGGGTTCTTCCAATACTTGTTTATTCCATCAGCCAGTTTATTTTCTTAAAATACTATATAATAGACAAATTATTCATAATCGTAAGTAAAATATGGTCACATTTTCTCTTAATAAACAACAATCTTTAGTTGGCAGCTGCATCATATTTTCGATACTAATTTTATTTTTCATTATTTATTCATTTAAGCAATGGCAAAGTGATTGGACGTTAACGCATGCTCAAACATCGGCCACCCCCTTGCTTAGAACGGTTAATCTTGAGATAGAAAACTCATTACCAAATGAGCATATTTTTGGCCAATCTTCTACTGGCATGATGCCTATCACTAATCTACAACTACGTGTCACTGGCATCGTTAGAATAGAAAACGATCAGGAACATACTTATTCTAAAGCTTACATTTCTATGGCTGCACAACCTAGCAAAATTTATCAGATAGGCGACACGCTTGGCTATGGAGTGAAAATTTATGATATTACTGCCGATGCGGTAATTTTGGAAAATGACAACCATATTGAAAAATTACCCTTACCTCGTGAAAAATTAAAATTTAAATCCAGAAATCTCAGAGAATATTGATGAAAAAATTCTATCGACATTTATCAGCTATTGCTATTGATCCTTCGATCCCTCGTCGCGACTCGGCACTCAGAAAGGCTTCTTCGTTTTTGGAAACGACTGGATATTTATTAATTATTTCCCTATTCCTTTTCTTGTGTAGCTGCTCAAGCACACTCGCAACAACATCCGAATTACAACAAGGGAAACGATATTTTGAAGCAGGCTATTATAAAAGTGCCATGCATGATCTCTTGCCTTTAGCGACAAATGGCAATGCTGAAGCGCAATATGCTGTAGGTTACATGTATTATTATGGCTATGGCGTCTCACAAGATACGGATGTCGGCCATTTTTGGATTAAGCGCGCAGCTGATCAAAATTTCAAACCCGCTATTCAAGCACTCGCTATGATAGACAAAGATAAACTGAGAAAATGACGCCTAAAACTTCAACACTATATCTGCATTGACCATGCCAGGCATACCTTCAGCAACTATAGTCGCTTGGGATATGATCACATGTTGTCGAGCGACTAACAATAATAAACGTATCAACTGGTCGAATTCAACTTTTTGAAAATGCATTTCGATCGTTTCATTGCCTGATTGTTTTAACTGAGTGAGTGCTTTCTCTAAACCTAGTTGGTTAATTTGTTTTTGTAAAAACTCTAAAAGAATAATAGGCGAAATTATTTTTTGTTGACCCGATGTATTATCTATTTTTTGAATTTCTTGATCCGCAGATTGCATCCAAACTAATATTGCTTGATTGGTTTTTATGCGCTCACGCATAGCAATAATATTATATAACCATGGCGACCAAATGAATTGATAAATGACTAAAATGACGACAGCGCAACTACCAAATGCAAAAATTTTTCGTTCGCGTGCTGCTAAACCTGACCACCACTCTTTTATCTTCATCCATTTTAGTCGCACTATTTCATTGGACCATATCAATTTAAAATTCATTCTATCACCAGTGTGACGCTAATATGAGAATTCACTAAATTTGTATTTTGCTGTTTGACGTGTAATCCTTGTGCGATTAACCTATCATTTAATTTTGCAAAACTTTCAGATGTTGTGGCTGTCAGTTCTACTGTGAGCTGGCTATTTTGAAAATCCATACGCTTTAAAGCAATACCTGACGAATCTTGCATAGCCTTTCCGACTGAACCTGCTAACGACAAAAATCGACTGCCCGCTCCTTGTCGTTGTAAGCGCGTTAATTTTTCTTCTATGCGTTGTTTTGGTGCAACCACAGTACTAGCTTGTGGAAATTGGCGTTTATAAATTGCAGTAATTTGATTATCAATTGTAATTAGTTTCTCTTTAAGTAATATATAAGACACCGCTGGATATAAAATTAGTATCGTGCTGAAAGTAAGCGCTAAATAAGTCATCGCTTGCCATATTTTATTCGCTTGCAATAATGTTGATTTTTTTACTGCATATGGCCCTTGTAAGAGATTAATCGGTATAGTATTCGCTACCTCAAGAGCTAAATCATTGATGAGTTGTTCAGGTTGTCTTACTTCTTCACTCAAAAATTGTTTGTTATGTGAATGACTCGCTTCACTTAGTGTTGAGTGATGAATATCGGCTAGCACACAAGATAACCTGTCATTCGTATAATTTCTAATGGTAATCTGCTCGGGCTTTTCTGCAGCAGCAGCTAATGCAAGCTTGAAAAATTCATGCAAACTGCTTTTGTCACAACTAAATCCTTGATACATACTCGTACGTATTATCGCAGTAGTATTGACTGATATACTCCACTTTCCAGTCGCAACAGGTATAGCAAATGATGCGGGAAGCAACACATCCGCTTGTATACCCCAATCTTGTAACACGGCAAGCCATTGTCGCATTTTGTGATGCCCTACAATTGCAACTGGTAAATCACCATTTGGCTGATAGTCTGCAATAGCAAAATGTAAGGTTTCAACATCATCAATAAGTTGTTCTTCCAATGCATAAGGAAGCGATTGTAACAAGCGCGAACGATTCATTTTAGGAAGTTGACCGGTAAGCAGCAATACATCTTCGGCAGGAACAATCACTAGAATGTGTTTATCCTGAGCAACGCCTACCAGGCCTTGCGGAACATCATACATGGCACTTTGTCGAACAATGCCATCAGCAGTAATGACTGCCCAACTGACTCTCTGATCATTATTCTCATTAATATAAATAATTAATTTCTCTTGCATCACCAAATACCCTTACTTTGCCACCAAACAACCATCTCGACTTTTCCACTCGTCACTCTTCGTTCAAGCAGAGTATAAATTAAAATATGCTGCTTCTCGATGACCACATTTGTTTCAACCAGAAAATATTTACTGACCACACTAATTTTATCAGCCGTGATAGGCTGATTTTTAATACCATTCAAATTAATAAATTGTTGAGGCGTGGTGATAGGTGTTTGCTTGCGCGCTTCAACAATGGATTGTGCGGCAGCTAAATTTAATGTTGAACTTAAGGTCATTAATACTGGTGCTGAAGCTGTTTGCACATTAACAAGAGTTGATTCAGGTAATGCCACAATATACGATTTTAAGGCATTAAATAATTGCGGAGTCATGCCTTTAATCAATCTTAATTCATCAACGCTCCACATGGCTCGATGCGCTGCTCGATAAGGTGTAGGTAAAGATAAATAATAATCGTAATAATCATTTTGTTTTTTATCTAGCGTGATCCAATCTATTATTCCTCTTATAATTTCATTGATTTTCCCTTCACTCAATTTTGGATCGATTGTTTTGAGTAAATGTTGAAATCCTTCATGAGTTTGTAAGTCAGTAAGATTGTTAAGATTGAAACGGGCTTGCATATCATAAATCTTACTATTAATTTGATACCCATTCATCTCGTTAATAGGTGATTGAATAGGCGTAGGATCAATGACGCGATTAGTTTTTTGTCTTATCCAATCATTACGCAATTGATCCATCGCCCATGCGATGGATCCTTGTGCAACAAATTCAGCTTGAATATTGCGAATTAATAAAGTAGTACGTCTTGTATCTCGCTCTAAACGCCCCATCATTGCAAATGACATTGCAGCCACTAATGCCACAATAAATAATGCAATAACGAGTACCACACCAGTTTGCTTTTTATAGACACAACCCGAACTAAAAGCATCGCGTTGATGTCGGTATATTTCAAACATGCATGAGTTTTTATTGTGGTATGACATATAATTGACTCATCTCGCCCCATGAAGGCAATTTAAAATATATCCGTATAGCTTTAGGTAAAGGTTCTCGAATACTATCCACCTCTTTCGGCCAATGATTGTAAAAATGACCTTGTTTATCGAGATATTGAAAACTCACGTGAGTTGCCGCTAGTAATTGACGAGAATGTGCTCGCGATTGTGGCGCTTGATCTACCACTGGCCATGTCGTACGCCAGAGCGCGCCTTGATCAAAACGATATTGCGTATGTTGCATGGAACTACGAACAATATTTTCTGGATTAGCAAGACCCACATGTGTAAAACTAAACATCCGATAAGTACCGATAAATGCTTTTTCATTTCTTCCAGAACTAACTATGATTGGCCGATTAATCGCTTGTTCTATATCCCGCGACATCAACAGCAAAGTTACTTGTAATTGATGTAATCGTTCCGCAGACTGTGAGGTAATAGATTGCGCTTGAATAACAGAATGCAATCCTCCTGCTAACAACAAAGAAAGAATAGTAAAAATAAATAAAGCCACTAAAATTTCCAGTAGAGTAAAACCTGAAATTTTTATTCTATTATTCCTTCCCATAGATATAGCTCTCCAAATTTATCAAGGGAAATTCATCTTGATCTACATTTTCGTGAGCATATACATTCACCGTGATTTTTTTTATACGGCTATTTGCTGTTTCTTCTTGTGAAGATTCCCAATACCAATCTCTACCTAATAATACTGTTTTTTGTTTTAAATCATTTGTCGATGGTAAAGTCAGCACCCCAACCCGTACTTCATTCAGTACTTGCTGACCCACCCATGTTGCCATTGTTTTATCTTGTAAATATTTAGTAGCTTGAATATTTTGCGTAGTCGTTTTAATAATGGCTGCTAATGCAATACTGACAATCGCCATGCCAATCAGTACTTCGATGAGAGTCAGGCCGCTACACTGTCGTTGTATGAATGGAACCATCTGCCTCACCAATAATTGCATAACGCGGCTTTTCCCCTACCTTTCCTAAAAAAATAGTAAAAGGAGTAATATCACCATTGGTCGAAATAATGATTTGCGGATTGTTTTTGCTTGTATCATTGAAGTCCATGCGACTACCTTGTATTTCTAAAGAAACTTGCATATTGTCTGGAATATTTTGCTGATGTAATACACTATCTTTGCTAGCAAACCATTGTAACTTACCATTCTCTTGTAATTGCAAAGAAGAAAATTGAAAAATATGTTTGTCCAAAGATAAGCCCATGACATTTGGTTGTAACATGGCTTGCTCTTCAGCTAATTTCACTAACTCAGATAATGTATTTGCAAAAGATTCTATTTGTTTATCTGCATTGGATCGTATACTCAGCAAAGCAACACTCGTCACAATACTAATAATAAAAAGCACCACTAAAATTTCAACCAATGTATAACCAGCTTGCTTAAGCATTCGTTCCAACTTCATTCATATTCCAGTTGCCAATTTCCGTGTGGCTATCCCGTCCCTTGGAGCCATAACTGAAAATACGAAGTTTCTCATCATCATTCATATATTGATAGGTTTGACCCCAAGGATCAGTCGGTACTTCTTGCAAATAACCATCTGATTTCCAACTGCGAGGAATAGGCGCAATAGTAGGTTGCATCACCAATGCTTGTAAACCTTGATCCGTGCTAGGATACAAACCATTATCTAATTTATATAAATCTAAGGCGCTTTGAATCGCTAAAATATCTTGTTTAACTTTAATTACTCTGGCTTGTTCTGGACGACTCATGATTTTTGGCACAATAATCGCTGCTAAAATCCCTAGAATCACCACAACCACCATGACTTCAATGAGAGTAAAACCGGCCATTTTCTTATAATTCTTTGATTTGATTGGGTTTTTCATATTAGATCCTAAGTTAAGAGAATGAATACGATTAATGAATTGAGAATTTAACAAAAAATGTTTAAAATGTAAACAAAACAACGATATATCGATAAGAAAAACTATTAATTTTAGCCTTAAGTGTGCTATAAGGAAAACCACTTATAATTAATTTAAAGAGAAAAAGTAAATACTTTATAAAAGTGTTGAGTGAGGAGAAAATCTAACATGCAATCACGTAATCAAGAATTAAATGAGGTTCGTCAGGCTCTATTAGGGATTACCACTGAAATTACAGAGGCTCTAAAAAATGTTCCTGAACAATTAGATAAACTTACTCAACAAATTTACAAATTCAATAGATTCATGTTAGACACACAGATGAAAATCTCTCTCATGGGAGCCGATGAACAGAATACCTTTATCAAGGAAAATAAAAAATTTATTAATCGGGCACGAGAAGTAGTAGAGCGCGACGTCTATAATTACTTGAATGCAAATGAAGCAAAGAAAGACGCTCTTAAAGAGACTGCTATTAAGAATTTATCTCGTCTCAATACGAATGAAGCGGAGAAAGAATCTAAAAATGCAGTTATTGAGCCTGATCTTCATACTCGAAAACGGAAGTAAATAAATAGGAGCAACAATGGCAATGTTTGAACGGTTGCAAAAACCTTTCCTAACAGTTGAAACCGGAGAAGCTTATCAGCCCATTCGTCTTACTTATGGTTTATTTGAAAAAGATCAACTCATCGAAGCATTGAACAAATTAAAATGTTGTGAAAAAAATCCTGCCGCTAATTCTTGGAATTGGTTTTGGCGTGATGAATGTGAGGATTTGCATTTTGAGTCTCTAGATTCCTACAAAAAAAATCCTGAATACCCGCTACGTTTAGGCACATTAACTATTCGCGAGAACGGACTATTTCTAAATTTACCTTCTTTTAAACGTGCCTGCTTAGCCGTGCCTTTTTTTCATCGTGTCATTGCTTCTGCCTATGCACAAGTTGATCACGCTGATTTTATCAATAAAGTATTCGGCTTGGATGAACGCTTACCTCATGGCTTTTCTGAACTATTTAAAGAAGAAGATCTTGCCAAAATAGTAGAACAACGTATACATGATTATGCAGATGTACATGAGAAAGTTGAACATGCCAAAACTGCTGAAGAAGCTTTCACTATTCTTTCCAATTATACCAATACAGAAACTAAAAAACGTTTGCCTTATGCAGAACGTTATTCTTTTCAAGAAAGCACTGCCGATCCCGATGTTGTTTTTTTAGGGTTTTACATTTTTCTTCGTGGTCGTGAACTGGTCGCTATTCGACGCTGGTTTGGTGAAACAGGTTATACACTGGCAGAAGCAGCAGAAGAAACTGTAGAACAAGTATTTGGTGATATGAATATTGATATCATTGAATAATGACCATCCTAAAAAATCAATCCATTCTAGTTCGCTTCCACCCAAGCAATTATCTGTATTAAAGCAATTTTTACAACATCAATTGACACAAGATCATGTGGTTTCTTATGGCGACTATGAATATCCACCCATTGAAATACTGGATGAAAATGGCAAATTAAGCAATGTTGCTATCAAGCTCACCAACTGGATGATTCAAAGAGAAAAAATCAATCATGAACTTATCTTCAATGAGCAGGCTAACATTACTTGGCGAAGCTATGCTACTGATAGCTTTTCAATCGTCAGCAAAATTGCTAAAGGGAAAGGAGGGTATAGCATAGTAATAGAATTGGCTGGCACCTACCATATGCAAGCTGATGGTAATTTACAACTATCACGCAAACCTCGTGTCATTAAAGTCATGGAATTCAAAGATAAAGCCACCGGAACTTTTTCATACGAAATTTACAAAATGGCTACAAGTGAAGCTGAAATATCGAGTGACATTGACTATCTGCATGCCAAAAAAATAACCATTGAAAATGTGAAAGGAAAAAATATAAGGAGCTATTTAGTTTTAAGAAACCTAGGTGGCGTCTCACTGAATGTTGTATTAAATCGATATTTATCTAGATTAAATACAACTAAACGCATTCGCTTAGCGAAAAATATCACGCGTTGTTTAAAAGAACAGATACACGACAAGGGTATTGCCCATCTAGATATTAATCCTTACAACATCCTGATTGATTTAAGTACTTTAGAAGCGAAAATAATTGATTTTGGATTAAGTACAAAACAAAATAAAGAAAGTAAAAGTTGTCATGGTTCTTTAGGTTTTTTGCCACCAGAAGCCTATACACAAAAATTTCCACTCAATCAAAAATCTGATATTTTCTCTTTATCGGTCGTATGGTGGTTATTATTCAGCGATCAAAGTATTGAAAAACAAATTCAAGAACAAAAACGCGCAATCAAATCAAACAAAATTTCTCAAATACCAGATTTAAATCTACTATTTAATTATCTTTATGATCTCAAAGCACAACATAAAATAGCACTACGCAATTCAATGTTAAGTATGATGGATAATGACCCAACGAAACGCCTAGAACCTGGCCAAGCCATTGACCTTCTAGATCGAATCGAATTAGATCGTAAGTTAGCTTGGGTTTTTTTTTCATCTAAACGTACAGCGATCATTAACGCTCACCAGATTGCTATTGACACCTATTCAATATTAGGAAAATTAACCTTAGAAGATAATCGAATTGAAAAAATTCAGGATGTTCTATTTAAGGCTTTAAATAACATCAGCCATTCTTCCTGCGCAATCAATGAATTTGTTGATGTGCTTGGTATCAAAGTATTTCGTAAACTAAAAACTAAAAATGCAGTTAAACAAAAGACTTCAAAAATCATTAATGATTTTTTTAATCATACTAAAGAAA
Source organism: Gammaproteobacteria bacterium RIFCSPHIGHO2_12_FULL_37_14 (assembly GCA_001801485.1). The sequence goes on along the minus strand of MGXV01000006.1, from coordinate 17,721 downwards.
TTGTAGCGCTACGCTGTGATGCTGAAAGTTGTTTTCAGGCCTATGAAGAAAATTTATTTATTATTAAAAATATTCCATTATATAATCAATTAAAAAATTGTTTTAAGGATTTATTTGCTCAAATCGACAATAAACTTTATAAAATTGATTCCATCATGTATGACAAAGATCGTGCTATCACCTTAGATATTATTAACGACGCCAACACAAGTTTTTATTGGAAAAAATCTACTTTACATAAAAAAATGGCACTCCTTCAAACGCAAATCATCCCCTTGCTTTCCTGTGAAAACATTCTAAAACGACTTGGTTTTGAAAGTGATGATAATGACATTACCCACATTAAAAATAGAATTAGATTGGCAATAAAAAACTATATTGATTCCACCTTAACATTGAATAATCTAAAAAATAAAGACAGAGCCGCTTCTACGCGGCGATGCCAGCATATGAAGGAAATACTTGCTATTGTTGACACTACTCCTGACACCAAACAATTGCTACATTCAATGAAACATAAAACTTATCAAATTAATGGATTTTTTGGAAGAAGTTTATTGTGCAAAAACATTAACCAAGCTATTTCTTGCTCGCCACAAAATAAATAACGCAAACAAAATGTAATGGAAAGATAAAAAAAATTCTTCCTACATTAACTATCTAACTCTTCTTCATTTAATGATTCTTTGACAAGAGTATGATAAAAGTCTCGGCGTTGAGCTCGATCAAGCTCAATTAATCTTCGAAGAAATATTGCTGAGGGATAAGGATTTAATCCTACTATAATTTCCATTAAAACATCTTCTGGAGTATTTGTATAACGTGCTATTCCCTGTACAGTATAATCGCCCGAAGACAACATATTTTGAATGAGTGAACGTACGAAATTTTCTTCCAATGCTATATCCTCCCTGTTTAAAGTAAATCTAAATAAATTAAAGTAATTCGTATATTGCTTTCTAAAATTGTCTTCTAGTTTTTTATATATTCGAGAAAAAAATTCAGCCTCTAAAAGCAATCTCTTTTCTTTTGAAAATCTCTTAGGGTCAATTCCCGCAAGAAGGCACAAGGGTTCCATGGCAGACATAATTGCATCCTTACTATTAAAAAAACAGGTAACCCAACAACCTATCAGCAGCAAAAAAAGAAATAACCTCTGTACTGCTTTTATAGGATTACCAGATGGATAAAGTGACTTTGAAACCAAACGCAGTTATTATACTTTTAGTTAAATTAAAATCAACTAAAAGTATAATTTATATTTCTAGTTAAATTTATCAATAATTAGTTTTTAAGTAAATTTATGTTATATTTATTCTTCTTAAAATTTAGGTAACTCCCCAGGTGTCATCCTGAGGAGCGCTTTTTGCGACGAAGGATCTCGATTTGTTTAAAAAAACGAGATGTTTCGCACTAAAAAACAGTGCTCAGGATGACAATCACGTATTTTGTTACAAAAATAACCCTAATTTATCCACAACCTGGGGGGTTACAAATTTAGATATGATTTTAAAAAATTTACTTTTAATAATTTACTTATGATTCAATTGGATAGTTAAAAATGGGAAGATCAGATTTTGTAATCAATTTCTCCAAAAGACTTAATTCCTTACTACAAAAAGAAGGCTATTTTTCTAACCGCTCTAAAGCCAAAGTCCAGATTAGACAATTAGCTATTGCAGCAGATGTTTCGTACCAAATGGCTCGAAAATATACATTAGGTTTGGCCTTGCCGGATTATAGCATCATACCTAAAATGGCAAAATGGCTAAATACATCCCCAAGCTGGCTACTATTTGGGGAAAATGAATCTATGCCTTCCAAACATAAGCCTTCCTCATCAATTGAAATTGAAAGCGAACTTTTAAAATATATCCTACATGAAAGTATTGTTCTTTTTCCACCTACTAACAATGCGGAAAAGATTATTAATTTTATTGTTGGCGTTATTTATGACGCATCTCATATCAATGCCGATAATAAAACTATTCTAAAAATAATCGATATGATGTTGTCCTCAGCAATGCAATTTAGCAACCTTCACAAGGAAAAAAGAATTTAATATATGGAAAAACACGAAATGATTAAAACCGAACACAATCAAGTTACTTTAAACAATAGTGAATGTAACGATACCATTCTTCATGAAGATATTCTAGATATTCTTTTTAACCACAAAGAAGAAATATATAAAAAATTAATTGACTTAAGAGGTACATTTCTAATAGATCATATCGCAATAAAAATTATTGATCCCAATAAAAAAATATTAATTTTTTCGATCACACCATCTGTTGAATATAACTTGCTTGTTCAAGGTCTCTGGAAATTCGATAAAAGTTTTTCTATTAAATTTCAAAATAGTAATTATTTTTATGCTTGGGAAAAAGCTTATTCAAAACAATATTTCAATGAAATCAAATATATAAAAGAACATAAACACGGATTTACTCTTGGATTTAATACTTCAAAAAAAATAGGTGCTTTTAACTTGATTTATTCATATGCGACTAGAAGCAAAAATATTGATTTGCTTGATTATTATCGTAATCATACAAATGAGTTGCTTGGACTAGGCGATTATAGTTATAAATTAATTCATAATATTTATGCAAATTATTGTGATCCGAGCTTTTCTCTGCCGTCAATAACTTGCAGACAACCCTCTCGTAAAAAGCCTATTTTAAAACTTGTTGTTAATAATAAATAAGAATTCATTATGAAAGCAAAGATACGCGGTACAGAAATTTATTTCGATATATCAGGCATGCAAATAGTACCAAATGGCAATAATCTTATAGAAAAACCTGTTTTATTTCTTATACACGGCGGTCCTGGCGGTAATCATATACACTTTAAATATGATTCAATTAAATTACAGCAATATGCACAATTAGTCTTTATTGATCAGCGAGGTTGTGGATGGAGCAAGAAAACTAAAAATTCCGATTATACTTTAGACAATAATATCAAAGATATAGAAGCATTGCGAAAGTATTTGGGTTTAGAACAAATTTGTATATTAGGTATCTCTTATGGCGGTATGGTTGCACAAGGATATGCAATTCGTTATAGTAAAAATGTAAATAAATTAATTTTGATTTCTACAGCACCAAGTTACCACTTTATAAATGAAGCCAAAGAAAATATTCAAAAAATTGGCAATACTAAACAGATTTCTGTTTGTAACAAATACTTATGGAATGGAACCTTCAATAACGATCGGGAAGTCAATCATTATTTTAAAATAATGGATTCTCTTTATATTTATAATTACAAGAAAAAGAAACGCAAGAAACCAAATTCTGAAAAAATAAAATTAGGAAAATTAAAAAATATATTATCCTATGAAGTACTAAACGCAGGGTTCGGTGGTTTCTTACATCATTTTAATTTTATTCCTAAACTTAAAAAAATTACCTGTCCTACGCTAATTCTATCTGGTCAAGATGATTGGGTTTGTAGTCCTAAGCAATCCCAGATTATAAAAAATAATATTTATGATTCGAAATTAAAAATATTTAAAAAATGTGGTCATGCATTAACTACAGATGCAAAGGATAAATATATCAAAGAGGTTACATTTTTCTTAAGAATGAAAAATGGTTACGCATAGTCATGGCAAATTTTTCAGCGAAATATTCACCACAGCTGGTCAAACGGATTTTTGCAAGTGGGGCCATTGGAAATATTATAGAAACTTATGATTTGATTTTAATCTCTTTAATGGCAACAACATTGAGTAGGGTTTTTTTTCCTCCATCGACTGATCCATATGCGCATGTAATCGATATCTTATATATTTTTCTCATAAGCCTATTGGTAAGGCCAATTGGCAACATCATAATGGGTATGTTTTCCGATCAAATTGGTAGAAAGAAACTAATGGTCATATCGCTCGTATTTACGGGATTAGGAACAGCCTTTATTGGATTGCTTCCTACTTATTATTATATTGGTACATGGGCAACTGTTTTGTTTATTTTACTGCGAGTTTTTCAAAATTTTTTTGCTGGAATTGAATATATAAATTCCACAACTTATTTAATCGAAAGTAGTGATAAAATAAATCGTGGATTTTATGGTTCATGGTCTGCTGTAGGTATTAGCGGAGGTTATTTACTAGCTTCGTTAGGGGCACTCATTATTTCGAACGGTATTGCTACTGGAATAATTCCGGAATGGAGCTGGCGTTTTATTTTTATTTTCTCACTCATTGGAATCGTCTTTGGAATTTGGATTCGTCATTCCATCCCTGAAAGTCTAACTTTTATTATGAACAACATTACTACTGATCCGACAAAAAAATGGCATATATTAAAAAACTCTTTTATTTTTATAAAACATAATCCTGCTCGATGCTTATCGATTAGCGCATTAACATTACTTGGTACTTGTTTGTCATTTATTTACTATATTTATATTCCAATCCATCTACTAATAACTAGAAATTTTTCTCAAAATGAAGTGTTTAGCCTAAATGTATTATCATTATTTATTATCGTTATATTAATACCATTATTTGGAAAATTATCTGATTATTGCAATAAAATTAATTTATTAAAAATAATCTGTTTTTTAATTTTAATTTTAGCATTACCTTTTTTTTGGCTCGCAGCATATGGCACATATAATCAAATTTTAATTTTAAGCCTTTTAATTTCAATCCCATCTTCTTGCTTTTTTAGCCTCTATCCTGTAATCATTACTGAAAATTTTCCTTCAAAAATCAGATGCACGACAGCATCCTTGATTTATCAGATAATTGTTAGCTTGGAGATGGGGACATTACCCTTGATTGTAAATTATCTTGTTAAAAAAACAAAAATTCCCTATTCTCCAGGTTATTTATTAATAATCTCAACTTTAATTGGTTTTATTGGATTGCTATATTTAAGCAAAACAAACACTGACTCTGTTAATGATCTTGAAACTGAATTTATGTTCAAGTAGAGACATTCTACAGGATTTAACTCCACTCAATGTTTCTTTATAATAGTTCGAACGTAACGAGCCTGAAATATATTAATATGTAAGATATGAAAAGGACAATGTGCGAATTTATTCATTCCATACCACAAGAGAGAGTGTTAAATGTTTTCAAATAAAGCAATTGATATCTATGAGTCTTACTGGAAAAATATAATGAATAATCAGCTACTGGTTAATGATATGACAGAATTATTTTTATCGCGAGTATCTGCATTTAGGTATATTGCTAGTGACGATTCGCCTAAAAAAGAGAAAGCAAAAAAATATTTGCTAGAAACAATGACTCAATCAGAAGATGAATATAACTTTCCTTTAAAAGAAAAATTTGTAAAAAACATTAGTCATTGGGATATTCCTATCATTTTAGCAAAAAAAAGTGATGGAACCCTTTGTGCTATCGTTTACAAAATCCCCTATCGATCTGGCGATGTATCTGAAACAATCCATGAAATATCATTCTTTAAAATCGATGATGGAAAATACAAATATACACATAAATATAATCTTAAAGAATTATATGAACAGTTCTGCCAAGCTAAACGTACAGAAACTAACATTAGGCAAATTGGCGATACGATTTTACATCAAGAAGCCAAAACAGTAGATCATTTCTCCATCGACGAGTCTAATGAACTACAAAGACAAGTCAAACTACTTCAATGCATGTTAACGACCACAGGTGGAGTTGGTATTGCAGCTAATCAGTGTTCTCAAATAATTGAGCCTCTTAAAATCATTCTCGCAGGAGTCGATTATACTAATCTAGAACATGTTATTAAAGCAGTGACAAGATATCCAAATACTCTATTCCCCCAACTGAAAATTTGTATTAATCCGGTGATTGTTAAGATAGACAATGAATTTGACGATTTTGCTGAAGGATGCTTAAGTGTGCAAGGCACATTGCGTGGCTTAGTCAGAAGACCCAAGACCGTGACGGTTCGCTATCAGGATCTAAGTGGCAACATTCATGAAAACATGTTTAGTAGCAGTGATGCGAGAGTCATGCTGCACGAGTTAGATCATCTTTTGAATGGCAAGGTATACATACAAAGAATTATTGAAGAGTTATCCGACATACAATGCAAAGAACTGTTTGATTTAATAACAACGATTCTTTCAAACGAAACCATTTCCAACGATACCAATCCTTTTCTCTCACCAGTTGTTATTTTCAATAGAGACAAAGATGATCATATCGTCTTTGATGACGAGAAAGTTAAAGCTTGTTTTAATAATGTGGGAAGAGAGGCTCTTGTTGGTTTATATAATATATTAGAAAATAAAATTCATTATCGTTGTGCATTAGGAAATGTTCTGAAATGAAAGTTCATCCATTTTCTGTGAAAATTTATTAGTTGTGCTAGCACTTTGTAAATATTTTAGACCTAACAGGCATAAAATTCCCGATATAATTAAGTAAATCGCCGGAGACCATCTAAAATGTTCGTTTTAAATTTATCATACAAGCACCCAAAAAAATGGGATCAGTGTTGTGAGTAAAACTAGAGATAGTGTATTTATCTCTTTTGACTTTATCGCGCAGCCTATGCAGCCAGGTTATTATTACGCGACATCAGAGAATCACACAACCCAGTAGCTTACGAGAGGCAGGGAGCTGATTGTGCTGTAATGGTTGCTGCGTAAAGTTCCGAAAATTTACTGCTTTTGTTTGACATAATTTTTCCATGCTAAGAGGCCACCCCTCGCCCGCACCGCCCCGCACCGCCTCGCCCGCCCGGCCCCCGCATAAATATTTTCCACCAAGAGCCGATAAAGAATCCCGAGAAGAACGATAAAATGACTCGCCATCAAGCAACTTAAGAGACTCCGCGCGATGATTGATCGCTCTATTTTCTTCAACAACATAATACAACCCTTCGCAAAAAATCTTCGCTGTCTCAGGTGTGAGGAGGCTCTGTATCCAACCACCGACTTTTATACAAAAATGATCTCGCTGACCCCAATTTTGAAATCGATTAAAATGATTAACATACCGTTTATAAAACGCATAAAGAAAAAGCTCTGGATCAAGAGCATCATCATCTAATTTAACCGCCTTATTTGGCAGGGTTATTTTGCGGAACCAATTTAATGCTTCTTCTGTTTGCTCACCTAATGGGCTATCAATAGCTGTGCCATTCGGAAAAGTTTCATTTGCAAATACATCGATTAATGATTCAAGATACGCTGCATATTCCCGAGGAATAACAATTTCATCGTTGTGCATTTCATAATGAGACCATTTTGATAATGCATCTGTCTTCGCTGTCATCACAGCTTCTGTTTGTTCGAGTTTGTCATAATAGGAAAGCAGTAATTCAATCATTTTAAATTGTTTTCGCTTAACAGCGATGGTTAATGCATCTTTATCTTCTACATCAAATCGTTGCCATGTGTATGGGCTTTCAATAACAAATTCTTTTTCATCATAAGCTATCGGCTTAACCACCAATAGTTCCGGGTGCTTATCTAAAAGTTGTTTCACTAAATCGCTGTTATCATTCATAACAGCTTGTAAAAATTGGCGCATGACTTCTTCACGTACCATGGGGTGAATGACATCATCATTCATTTTAAATAGGCTATGGGTTATTAATGATTTGTGCGCTAACTTTTTAAGCATAGGAATTTGTCTGTTGCTAGTCATCAGTGCCTCGTTTGATAAATTGTTATTTTATGCCATATCCATTATTAATGGACATTATATACACAAAATGAATTAGGAACAAGCTGAAAAAGATATAAAGTTGGAACAGCGCGATTCAAATTAATCTTAAAACATATGAACCGTATAATATGGAGTTAAATTAAATTAGGGTAGTTAAATCCGTCGAGTTTGAGTATATATTAGAAGCTATCGGCTTTAGCCGAGGAGTAGTTCACACGAGAGTGTATAGTAACTTTTTTACCCCGTAAACTGATTCAACTCAAAAATAGGTAATAAGACAGCGAGAACAATGAATAACACGATAATACCCATCAACAAAATAATAGCTGGTTCAAAAAGCGCGAGGCCAACTTCAATCATGCGACTAATTTCATCTTCTTGATTTTGCGCGACACGCTCCAACATATTTTCTAATTGTCCACTCGCTTCGCCACTAGCAATCATGTGAATGCTCATTGGCGAAAAATAGGTTGTGCGTTTGAGAGTTAAATGTATCGCCGCTCCTTCACGAACATGATTAACAGCTAACTCAACAGCTTTGCGAATCGGAATAGTGGTGATCAATTGTGCCGAAATATACATCGCTTCAAGAACTGGTACCCCTGATGCAGAAAGAATAGATAAGGTACGCGAAAATCGTGCAGTATTAGCTGTTCGCAAAATATAACGAATCAGTGGAATACGTAACAGCAACAAATGAACTTTCTCTCGCAATTCATTATTTTTTTTCAACATCCGACGCCAGAAATAAATCCCAACCACTAGACCAATCAATACATACACGCCGTAACTTGTTACTAGATTACTAATGACAATCAGAACGTTTGTAAGCCAAGGCAAATTCTGATTGAGATGACCGTATACACTAATCATCTTCGGCACAACATATTCTAATAAAAACCCAACGATACCAATGGCAACTAAAATAATCATGCTAGGATAAATTAATGCTGTCGTTAATTTTCGCCGCATCTGCCATTGTTGCTCGGTATAATCAGCTAATCGAAGTAAAACCCTATCCAGATGTCCTGATTTCTCGCCTGCTGCCACGGTTGCGCAATATAAAGCAGAAAAACATTCGGGATGCTCTCGCAACGCAGAAGCAAATGCATGACCTTCTAATACTTTACTTCTTACAGAAAGAATAATGCCTTTGATGCGTGATTTTTCAGTTTGTTCTGCCACCGCTGATAAGGATTCTTCTATCGGTAAGCCAGCAGATAATAATGTCGCAAATTGCCGTGTAAATAATGATAATTCTTTTGCGTTTAAGCCATTCTTTAAAAATTTCAGATGAATGCGTTGTAATGACGTTGAGCCTATTTTTTTTTCTTGGACAAAACGAATTTTTATCGGAATAAGTGATTGGTTTCGTAATAATTGGCGTGCATGTTTTTCGCTTTCTGCTTCGATCACGCCTTTTTTTTCCTGACCGGCAAGATCAATGGCAATATAATGAAAGGCTGACATGATACTTACCTCTGGATAGTAATTTTATATTAATCTTCACCGGTCACGCGTAATACTTCTTCAAGTGACGTATCGCCCATTAATACTCGCTGACAACCGTCTTGACGTATACTAGGAAATAAACCGCGCGCATATTTACGTATCTGTTGTTCAGAAACTCGATCATGAATCATAGTTGATATGTTTTCATCCAAAGCGATTAACTCATATACCCCACTCCGTCCAGAATATCCCGTGTGTCGACAATGATTGCAACCGATTGGATGATAAATGCTTGGCGATGAATCCATTGATATATTAAGTAATTCGCATTCATGAGTAGTCGCGGTCATCGCACGTTTACAATGCTGACATAGCAATCGTATTAATCGTTGCGCAAGCACGCCAGACAAACTGGAGGCGAGTAGAAAAGGTTCTACTCCCATATCATCTAAGCGCGTAATCGCGCCTATGGCACTGTTGGTGTGTAAAGTTGAAAGAACCAAATGCCCAGTTAAACTCGCTTGTATAGCAATTTGAGCTGTTTCCAGATCACGAATTTCGCCTACCATCACCACATCAGGATCTTGTCTTAAAATCGCACGCAAACCTTTTGCAAATGTCATATTAATTTTAGAATTAACTTGGGTCTGGCCGATGCCCGCTAAATCATATTCGATAGGATCTTCTACTGTAAGAATATTTCGCTTTTTATCATTGAGAACGGTTAATCCCGCATAAAGCGTCGTGGTTTTTCCTGAACCGGTGGGACCTGTCACCAAAATAATGCCATGTGGTTTGAGAATGAGCGTGCGCAATAATTCTAAAATTTTCTCATCCATTCCTAATTCAGCTAAATTTAAATGAGCATTTTGTTTATCCAGCAATCGCAAAACAGCTCGCTCGCCATGATTGGTCGGCATAGTAGAAACTCGTACATCCACTGCACGGCCACCAATGCGCAAGGTTATACGCCCATCTTGCGGCAATCTTTTTTCGGCGATATCTAATTTAGCCATCACTTTAATTCGTGAAATAATCAGTGGTGCAAGAATGCGTGGCGGAGCTAATACTTCACGCAATACACCATCGACTCGAAAACGAATCGTGACATGATCTTCAAAGGTTTCAATATGCACATCGGATGCGCTTTCTTTGATTGCTTCACTTAATAATGCATTTAATAGCCGAATAATGGGCGCATCATCTTGGCGTTCAAGTAAATCTTCAGCCTTGGGAAGTTCCTGCATCAATTCAGAAAGTGATAATGAATCGCCTAAGTCTTCAGCCATTTGCATGGCAGTCGTTGAATCTGTTTCATAGGCTTTAACAAGATAACTATTAAATAATTCGTCACTGACTTGTTGCAAAACGAGCGGCAACTGTAAATGCCGACGAATTTCAGAAAATATAGTAAGAGGAGGTGTTTGCTGAAAAATAATTTTGGCGCAATCGTTCTCAATGCTATCAATCAACACACCATAACGTTTAGCAAAGGCAAAGCGTAAAGAATTCATGCTAGTGACTCATGTAAAATGGTAAAGTTATTGGTAAGCGCATAACTTAAGAATTCTCAAACGGTTTCGGTAAATCCTTTGAATTTTTCCATGGTGGTAATAGCGTTTTAACTGGCTCACGACCAATATTTTGTAACTCATCTCTAAAATTAGCTTGTTTCATGCGAATAGCATTGTATTTATTCTCGGTAATTACCAAAGCATTATCCGTATTCTGAAAAATAACTGGTTTGATAAATACCATCAGCGTGCGTTTTTGTTGGCGACTGGCTTTTTGTTGAAACGCAGCTCCCACTATCGGCAAATCACCTAAAATGGGAACTTTATTAATATTTTCGTTATTACTATTACTCATTAATCCGCCCAGCACTAATACATCTTCACTATTAATAATGACAGCATTATTAATTGAACTCGTATTGATCAGTGGTGTGGGTCCAGGATTGTGTGGATTTTGTAAAGTATCATTCTTAAGTTTTAATTTTAATAAAACAGAATTGCCTAGATTAATTTGTGGAGTGACATCTAATTTTAATGTAACGTTTTTATAATCGTTGGTGACAAACGGTGTCACTGTACTAACGCCATTAGAAGATGCATAGGCACCAGTTTGTGTTGGTACCATTTGTCCAATTTCAATGGTAGCTTTTTGATTATCTAAAACCACAATTTGTGGTGTAGAAAGAATATCTACACCATTTTGATTTTGCAGTACACTCAATACTGAACGGATTTGCACACTCGGCATTATCCCCACTACTCCCGCACCCAAACTAGGAAAATCTGTCACCACGCTAGGCTGCAAATTACCGGATGGAGTCACACTTCCCCATTGTATGCCTAAGCTTTTTAAATTTGACTCATCAATTTCTGCGATAATCGCTTCCACTAACACTTGAGCTGGTCGAATATCTACTTTTGCAATCACAGATTTCAGGGCTTGCATGAGCGTGGGTGGGGCAGTAATAATCACCGCATTGGAATTAGGTTCGGCTTGGATATTAGTGAAATTAGTATTCGTATCTTTCGTACCAGATGTTGCACCTACTCCACTTCCAGGATAAGTCGCTGGGTTATAATGTGAGCCTGTGTCTTTGCCTAAAATATTTTGCGCAATTTTACCCAGTAAAGGCGCAAATGTTTTTGCTTCTAAATAACGCAAATAAATGACTTCAGTATTACCAGAAGGGGTTGAACTGGGTGCATCCAGTTGCGATATCAACATACTCATACGCAATCGCTGTAATTTTGGCCCACCTAATAAAATACTATTACTACGTTCATCTACTGCGATTGAGATGCTAGGAATTTCACCTGCTGAACGTGCAGCTGCTTGCAGATTATTTAACACCATCGCAACTTGACTAGCTTGTGCTTGATGTAAAGCAATCATTTGAATACCATTATTTGCTGCTTTATCGACGTCTTGAATAACTTTGATAATACGCTCTAAATTAGCAGCACGTCCTAGTAAGATCAGCACATTTCCCGGTGAGTAGGTAGCAACATTACTCCACTGCGGTAACATTGGGCGGATGACTGGCATCAGTTGTGTAGCAGAAATATTTTCTAAAGCAATCACGCGTACGACAACTTCATCTCCTTTGCCTGGTGATTGTTTGCTGGCCACTGCTGTTGCTTGTTCGCCACTTTCCATATTGGGAACTATCTTAATAACATTTCCATTCGGAATAGCCGAATAACCCAATAATCCTAATACAGAAAGGAAAACTTGATAAACTTCTTCTTTTCGTAATGGTTTACTCGACACTAAACTAATTTTTCCATTTACCCGAGGATCGACCACAAAATTTCTACCTGTTTCTTGAGAAACTTCATTAATCACACTCAAGATATCTGCATCTTGCAAATTCCATAATCTCGGCGACGTGGTAGAAATTTGAGGAATGCTTGTGTTATTGGTCGGAGTCAGTAAGGAAGAAGATGAAGCAATCGCCCCATAAGAATTCAGAAAGAAAAAAATTCCCATTAATCCTGTTAGTAAAATAATTCGTTTGAATATCGTACTCATAAAACCCGCATGAAAGACTAATGACTTGTCATTAAAAAAAATTAACACGAGTTTCGTCAAGCAGAAAGCTGCCGAACCAAACTCGTGTTAATTTAAACAATATCAGCAGTTCTCAAAAAGTGAGAACTGCTGAAACGTAACAGCACTACTGTGTTGTTGTGTTATCACTAGTAGCAGGGATAGCTTGATCTTGAGTGATCGCCTGATTTTGCGCATCGCCTGTCGTTGCTGGTGCATTTTGCATATCACCGCCAGTTCCCATAGGAGCTGCAGCTGGTGATTCAGTTGACGGCATAGGAGCTTGCTCATTTCCCATTGCTGGAGCGGAGGCTTGTGTTTCAGGAGCCGCTGGCGCCATGCTGTCGCTAGGTGCAACAGTTGATGTGTTATCCGCTACAGTTTGATCAGCAGGTGCAGCAGGAGTCATTGCTGTGGTTTGAGTCGTTTGAGTGGTATCAGTCGCTGATTTATCTTCTTCACTTCTAGAACAAGCCGTCATGCCGATAACAGTTAACCCAATAAGAGTCGCAACAAGAAACTTTTTACGCATAATATTTCTTCCTTTTTAAATAATCTAGATTTCAAGTATTCATTGTTACCTGTATCTTCTCAAAAACGTAGAAACGAGGTAACGCCGGGTCGTAGCAACCCTGTTTAAAGCTTGTATATTATCTTAATTTAAATACTGGTGCAAAGAATAAGGCAGTCAATTGCGATATTTTTTTTTGATTCCAATCTTTTATTTTTCTCAGACTAAGACGTGAAAAAATAGCGCAAAATGAGCGTGACAACGATCCCAAGTATCGCTAGCCCTGCCATTAATTGAAGCAAAGTGAGACGACCAATTCCGACATAAGGAGATAATGAACCGCGGCGATTATTGTTATTTTGCATAGAGACCTTCCCATTAATAATATATCTGTTTCATCGCCTCTTTTGCTAAGAGCAATGTACGGCTAGCTTCTATATTTGCGTTAGCAGTTCCTTCTTTTAACACATTTTGTACATAAACAATATCTTTTTCATATTGCAAACGACGTTGACGCATGGGTTCAATTAAAGCTATTAATACTTCAATTAAACGTTTTTTACACTCTACATCTCCAATTTGGCCTTGCCGATAGCGATCTTTGGCATCTTCTACCCACGATTTATCAGGATTAAATGTTTCATGAAAAATCCATAAGGGATTATTTTCTGTGCTGCCTTTATCAGTAGACTTCAAGCGTTTAGGATCCGTATACATAGACATTACTTTTTGTTTGATATTATCCGAATCATCGCTCAATAAAATATTATTATTCAATGACTTAGACATTTTATAGAGATTGCCATCAGGACCTGGTGGACCAATCCCTACTAAACGCTGAGTCCTGCCAAGCTTGGCTTCAATAATCGGAAATAATCCCCCTTGCTTAAGGGCATCGGCATCTTGAGTATGCGAACTAACCTGGCAATACAATTGATTAAAGCGACGCGCAACTTCACGCGCCATTTCCAAATGCGGAACCTGATCTTCGCCCACCGGTACCAGTGCCGGTCTAAAAGCTAAAATATCAGCCACTTGACCTACTGGATAAAGTAAAAACCCAAATGGGTAATTCTCCCCCAATCCTTTATCTCTAATTTCATCTTTAATGGTTGGATTACGCATCAAGCGTGGGTAAGGAATCAGCATGCTAAAAAAAAAGGTGAGTTCGGCAATTGCAGGAATTTCAGACTGCAAAAAAATCTTGCTTTTTTGTGGATCAATACCCGCTGCAAGGTAATCGATCATAATATCCATCACACTTTGATGTATCTCTTCTGGTTTATCCATTCGAGTAGTAAAAGCATGCACATTCGCAATAAGGAAATAGCAATCGTACTCGTCTTGTAACAGCACACGATTCTCTAATGAGCCTACCCAATGACCCAAATGTAAGCGTCCGGTAGGAGTATCTCCCGTTAATAAACGTTTTTTTTCTTGTTGCTTCATCATGATTTATTCTCTATTCACCAAGTGATAGATCACCTGGCCAGCTTTTTGGCATTTTACTATCCGCCAATGATTAGGTAGTTCATTATCCTTGATCGCACACTCTGCTTCCAGGTAAATTTGGGCAGAGGGAGCCAAAAATCCATGTTCTTCAAGATAGAAACAACTCGGCAAAAGTAAATTATCTGCATAAGGCGGATCTAAAAATACAATATCAAATGGACGATCGGTTTTTCGTAAATTTAAAGGTATGTTGGCCTGATAAACATCTGCATTCGGTGCTTCTAATGCGATTAATTCCTCTTTAAGCAGCGTGACAACTTGTGGCGATCGGTCAACAAAAACAACAAAAGCTGCACCACGTGATAAAGCCTCGATACCTAGTGCACCACTACCTGCAAATAAATCTAAACAATACGCACCGCCAATAGTCGGTGTCAGCCAATTAAATACTGTTTCGCGCACACGATCGGGCGTGGGTCGCAAACCAGCAATGAGAGGAACTTGCAATCGCCGACGACGCCACTTTCCACCAATGATACGTACAAATCCAGGTTTCATCATCTTCAACAGACTAGCTAATAAGCGACAATTATGGCATAAAGCTGTTACTAGCAACATCCAAAGAGCAAAAAATCCAATGTTCGATTTTCTAAAACGGAAAAAAGATACGCCTGATGAAACAAGCACCACCGATAAATCTGGAGGTATATTCGCTCAACTGAAACAAGGGTTATCGAAAACGCGTCATTCGCTTGTCTCTGGTCTAGCTAATTTATTTCTAGGTAAAAAAGAACTCGATGCAAATTTACTGAGTGATCTTGAAACGGCTTTATTAACCGCCGATGTTGGCGTCGAAACGACCGAACAATTGATTCAAACACTTACACAAAAATTAGCTCGTAAAGAATTAAATAATAATCAAGCTGCATTTCAATGTTTACAAGAAGAAATGAAACGTATCCTTCAACCCTGTCATATTCCGCTTACTATCCCAGAAACGATGAAACCTTTTGTCATTTTAGTGGTTGGTATTAATGGTTCAGGAAAAACCACTACCATTGGTAAATTAGCGCATCATTTTAAACAACATCAAAAAACGATTATGCTTGCAGCAGGCGATACTTTCCGTGCTGCCGCTATCGAGCAACTACAAATATGGGGCGAACGTAACCAAATTCCAGTGATAGCACAACAAACTGGTGCAGATACAGCAGCTGTTATTTACGATGCCATGGCTGCAGCCAAAGCACGCGCTATTGATGTTTTACTGGCTGATACTGCCGGACGTTTACATACTCAAACTAATCTCATGATCGAGCTACAAAAAGTAAAACGTGTGCTTGCTAAACTGGATTCTGCTGCGCCTCATGAAGTATTAATTGTTCTGGATGCCACACTGGGCCAAAATGCACTCAATCAAGTGAAGCAATTTCATCAAGCCATCGGCATCACCGGAATTGCGCTAACTAAATTAGATGGCACCGCTAAAGGCGGTATTATTTTCGCCATTGCCAATGAAACTCGTATTCCTATCCGTTATATTGGCATAGGAGAGACGATAGAAGATTTACGCCCTTTTGATGCTGATCAATTTGTTGACGCGCTATTTGCAAATTAACAACTGCAACAAACTTCACAAGAAATTCTTCACTATTCATTAGCTAGCTAATTGAACTGGCATTGGAAAATAGATCACTAAGTGGTATACTTGATTTAGAGGGGTTTAACCAAATATTACTTGGAGATAACAGATAGCAAATTGAATCTCTTAATTAAGATCGGCGAATTATTTGAGGTGCTATCATGAAAAATGTAAAAAAATTAAAAAAACTGACCTTATTAGAAACTGCCCACGAAATGGCAAAAGGTCTATATAAGGCAAACGTCATTGATGCGACCACAATGCGAGAATTTGATACATTGTGCTTGACTCCAGTTAAAGAGTTATCGGCTACAGAAATTAAAAAACTCCGACTACGAGAAAAAGTTAGTCAGCCTGTATTTGCAAAATGCTTAAATATAAGTACATCCACCGTTAAACAATGGGAACAAGGTGAAAAACATCCCAGAGGGACATCTCTTAAATTACTAAATCTTGTCGCAGAAAAAGGTTTATCTATTCTCATTGCCTAACATAGACTAGTTGAAAAAACTAAGATAAATCGAGTATATTACGGCTAGCTAAACATTCTTAGGAATAAACAGATGGGTAATATAAATACAGCTTTGCAAACCATTGATCTTCGCTTACCAATTGGCAGCCTAGAAGCTTACCTCCATTATGTTAATCAAATTCCTATGTTGACTGAAGAAGAAGAGCACGACCTTGCCGTTAGATTACAAAAAAATGAAGAACTATCTGCTGCTAAACGCTTGATTTTATCGCATTTACGCTATGTAGCGCGGGTTGCCAAAGGCTACATGGGGTATGGATTACCGCTGGCTGATCTGATTCAAGAGGGAAATATCGGCTTAATGAAAGCTGTAAAACGTTTTAATCCTGATATGAAAGTGCGTCTAGTGACGTTTGCAATGCACTGGATTAAAGCTGAAATACATGAATATATTTTACGTAACTGGCGAATTGTGAAGGTTGCGACGACTAAAGCACAACGCAAACTCTTTTTTAATTTACGCAATCTTAAAAAACGTATTGGCTGGATGACTCAGCAAGAAGTACATGAAATCGCTCAAGATTTGGGTGTCAAACCAGAGACTGTAAGAGAGATGGAAATGCGTCTTACTTCCTCAGATATTTCATTTGACCCTTACGTGGAATCGGATGAAGATGCGAGCTTTGCACCAGCTGGTTTCTTAGAAGATCATCGCTATAATCCAGCAGATCAACTAGAGAAAGCCGATTGGACAGAACAATCAAATGAGACCATGTATCATGCATTGGCACAACTCGATGCCCGTAGCCAAGAAATTATTCGGGCGCGCTGGTTAAATGAAAATAAGTTAACTTTACAAGATTTGGCTCAGAAATATCAAATATCTGCCGAGCGCGTCAGGCAACTTGAAAAAAATGCGATGAATAAGCTAAAAACAGCATTTGAGACAGTTGCTAATGTGGATT
>MGXV01000005.1 GCA_001801485.1 Gammaproteobacteria bacterium RIFCSPHIGHO2_12_FULL_37_14 | reverse complement strand
TAATAATTCCCCTACGCTACGTTCACAACCATGACCACACGGCGCAGCTAGCACAGGATCAAAAAATAACTGCAGAGTAACCGCACAGGTCAGGTCATTAAGGTCGATACCGATAGAGAGGGATCGAGTAGATGCTTCATTGGATGTCTGACTACTTTGTTCAGGCAAGGTGATATCTCTTGAATCCACGGATGCCCCCTCTTTAGTTATCGCTATTTTGTGTGATTATTAATTGTACAGAGCTTAGCTTAAGATAATCTTATTTGGTCATTTTACTTGTTTTTTCGAATTGCCTCAAAATAGAGGTTACCGAAGGGCTGTGAATAAGTAGTTAAAAAACCTATCGTAGCTATTCCGAATAAAAATTACAGTAAGAAATCGCATGGTTGACGATTCATAAACTTCATTTTTTCTTAACCTTTAATATGCTCAGATAATTTATCAACTCTAGATTCAAAAAAATCCTTAGCCCATAAATTAAGTGTAGATAGCTCTCTTGGTCTCAAAAATCTAGAAACATCTTTTTTCGCCACATCCCAATCAATGCTATTAATTTTTATTCGCAGTTCTTTAATCAACCATTCCGGCGAAACTTTTTCATGTTTTCCAGCCCAAGGACCAGCTTGTTTGATTGCGGAACTAAGCAACGAAAAGTTAATCAATGTGTTTCTTGATACATACCATAGAAAGTCATACCAATCCCTTCCCTTAATATGGTTACGACAAAGTAATGAATGACACTTACTCGCAAACAAACTCGGTAAATCTTGCGTTTGAACACTGTACGGTAGTGGAAAATCCAGGTATTTCAATTCATGCCTGGAACCTTCTGGTGGATTCGTATCAATCTCTAATTTAATTTGTAACTTTGGTCGATTTGTTCTAGCATCCTTTAGAATTAAGATCCCACCCTCAGAATCAGCTTTCAAAAACGCTGTTCGTACTGGTTTATCTGCTTTAGCCTTGCTCCTGACTTCTAATGCATATCCATACACACTAAACTCATCACGCATGCTTTTAATGTAGATATCCCACTCAAAGTTTCTATCTGGCTTATCTAATACAAAATCTAAATCTTCAGAAAACCTTTCCAAGCCATATAAAATTCTGAGACAGGTGCCACCCTGAAAAGCCGCAATCCGAAAAAATCCGGAACGCGAAAGCGCCATCAATGCAATTTCCTGCGCAATCTCTTTAAGTGCATTCTCTTGATCAAGAACAGTTTTACACTCGTAAGCTAATAATTTCTGCTGGATAATCTCAACGCTCATAATCAGCCCTCGCGTACCAATACTTTTGAATTTTCATGATATAGATCACGCTGTACACCTTTCAAGAAACGGCTCACTCGTGCGCTTTGATAATATTCATCGAGTAATTGAATTTCTTCATTACGCAACATCGGCAAGCTATCGAGATCAATGCGCAAATTCTCCAATAATGGCTCCAGACCTTTCCAATCCTTTTTATAGCAAAACACATAATCACAAATTGCCTTCCACGGCTTAGCTACAAAAAATTGGCGTCCATTTTCATTAACAAGTTCGACACCTGTAAATAAATTCTCAAGTGGCAGGTGTAAATAACTAAACACACCTAATGAGGAATGGAATTCTTTAGACCTTTTACCTGTCGCATTAGTGACGGTATATACTCCCTCTGGAATAAGCCTATGAAAACTAAGCGCCGACTCCAGGCTAATATATGATGGACCATAAACATATTGAGCTAGCTCATACGGATGCGGCTTAACTTTACAACCCACCACATCAGTTAAAGAATATAGTCCTCTGCGAATATGTAATAGCTTCCCTTGAGCCAACAATCGCTTCACCTTGCCATAGCGACTGTCAGGCGTGCCATCAAGCAGAAAGGCGAGCTCCGCATCTGTGAGGTATGGACGCGGGTAGTTTCGTAATTTTGATTCGAGCAGTCTAGCCCCCACAATAAATACCTCAATACTGTCATTACTTGACAGTTTCTTTCTACATTATAGACTATATTTCATATTATTCAATATTAACAAGTGAAACTGTCATTTATTGACAGTATCTTACATATAATTGGTTAAAATATAAATATAACGAAGATCTTTATGCAATATGTTAGATCCTACCCTGTTGCGGCAAAGTAGCCATCCGCACCTATACCGGAGGTAAGCCGTTTTCATTTGGTGGGGGGAGAATAAAATGTCTAACATGATAACTCACGTTCAGCGAATACCCTCATGCTCTCCGCCAAAAATTGAAGCAGCTTTGAATGAATGTTCTCATAAAATTTAACAAAATCCGGATGAGAACCGTAGAGCTGGCTCTCTTATTGATTCACTGCCACCTTAAGGTATGCCGTAACGTTAAGGTCAAGGGGGTTTTTAAAATATTTTACGTGAGTGCTTCTGCTAATTTGATAGCCCAGCTCGGATCGCCATTATCTTCCACGTGCCAAGCAACCATTAGGATAAGACGGACAAACACCCAATCTTTAATTCGTTGTAGGTTGAGGTGAGCTTTCTGAGACAGAAGATTAACTCTTGCTTCAAATATATTTTTTACATCACTCATATTCGACAGTTCATTAATGTACATAAAATCAAAAGCAGCGATTTCAAATTCAGGTTCTCCAACGATTCCTTTAGGATCAATCGCTAACCAATGACCACCATCTTTTAAAATATTATCGTGATGCAAATCCCCATGCAAAAAAATCTCGGTAGTCATGGAAGCTAATAATTCGTTTTTTAATGCAATCGCTTTTTTTACTATGCGAGATGGCATATGATCTTTAAGATTGTCAATCGCTAATATGTCGGTAATTATTTTTATTAGATAAAGATTTATTGTGAAGTTTTCTCATGGTATCAATATAGCTATCCATCACATACTCAACTTGAGATGAATATAATGATTTAAGTGTTATGCCTGGCATAGCTTGCTTTAATAACAGGGCATGATATCTCTCGTTATGCGCAATAAGTTGAATTGAACCACTGCCATCAAAATATTTTAAAGCCTTAATTTCATCTGAGATACTTTTCTCATCGCAGCTAACTTTTAAAACAACTGGCGAATTCGTATTTGTAACTGCTTTAGCAACATAATTAAATGTCATGTTATCTACAGGGGTAACATGACTTAATTTCCAGTATGCAGCAAGTTCATCGATAATATGTGGTAAACTGGAAGCCCAAAGCTTACCCTTTTCCCCGAAAATATTTACAACATTCTGTTTAAGCGTATTCATTTTATTTGATCACTGATACCACAATAAATCATCTCTATTTATCTACATCAACAGCCAGCTTGGGGAAATTAGTAATTTCAACTGTCATTGAGGCAAATTCAATATTACTATCTGTTTTTGAAAACGCATCTACTATATTTAAAAATAACTTATCCTTGGTGCTTCTCCTGTTTTCGTAGGGCACCAAATAACGAACAGTAAACTCCAGCCAATTATCATTGGCAACTAATGTAACGACTGAATCAAAACTCGGCGTTCCAATCATATAGAGCTTTCTTAGATCCTGCCACTTTTCACTTGCCATTTCTGTATATTGATCAACGATTTGATTAGTGATAGTGATAAGTATCTGGCGAGCGGTATGCTGGTCACTGCCATAGCGCACAGGGACTACAATTTCATCCCAAACAAATGGAAATGTTCCCGAATAATTGACTACATTATCTTTTAAAACAATTGCATTGGTCACATGAACAATACGACCACTATATTGATCCGCCTTTACCCAACTACCAATTTCCATCAGCGATGTCCGCATAAATCCAATACTAATCACGTCTCCTTGCATTTCTCCAATTTGAATCCGATCACCTACTTGATATAACCCCGTTATCACAATAATGATTCTTCCTGCGATACTAGCAATGACTTCTTGCAATGAGAAAGCAATACCCGCCCCAATGACACTAAATGGTATAGCAAATTCTTTAATTTCAGAAGTAAAGAAAACAGCAGCAACGATAAGAAAAATAAGACCGCTGATTAAAGCAGAAACATCTTGAACATGATATCGAAGTTTATTTTTCTTAATTACATAAGGCAAAGAGATTTTTAAAATCTTAAGAGAGAGCTTAATTATTGCCACAAGTGCAATAAGTACCAATATTTTTAGCAAAGGAGTTGAATAAGGTATTGAACCAAGTAAGCCTTCCATGCCCACCTCACTACAGATGATTAATGTTATGTATACAAATAGTACATTACCGCCTCATTATTCAAGTTGCCCAATTACAAAACTCATTTTGATTGCGATAGCTGTGATGTGCAATCGGGACAACGAGATGCATTCACTGAAATTTTAGAACAACAATAAGGGCAATCTTTTATATGTTCTGTATTAGCCTGTGATCTAGTAAACCTATTTACTTGTTTAATGACAATAAACATTGCAAATGCAACAATGATAAAATCAATTAGTGAATTAACAAAAACTCCATACTTAATAGTCACAGCAGAAGAGTTTGATGTCTGTTGGAGAAGGGTAATGGTTAAATTAGAAAAATCTACCTTACCCAACAACATTCCTATTGGCGGCATAATGACATCATTAACTAAAGAAGAAATAATTTTACCGAATGCACTGCCAATAATAATGCCGACAGCCATATCAATAACATTGCCACGCATAGCAAATTCTTTAAATTCCTTCCACATAGAACATCCCTGAGCTAAGCCTTGCAAGATAAAATTATAACAGAAGCGATCAACAATCGATAGACGATATAAAAGCCAACATCAAAGTACAAGCTGCAAGCGGTTTTGACAGCTTATCTATATTTTGCTTACTTACTGATCCTATGGTGGCTAGGCGAAAAGCCCTGTATTGTTTATGATTATCGGGGGACGCGGGATAGTTATCATGCATGGCAATTTCTTGATGGATTTAGAGGGTATCTACAGAATAATGCCTATTCGGTGTATAATTGAGCAGAAAATAAGACAGATATTATTCCCGTCGGTTATCATGCACATGCCAGACGGCCTTTTGCGGAATTGTTGAGGTTGAGTAATGCTCCTGGTCTTGCTACGGAAGCAATGAAATTTTATCGTAAGTTATATGCGATAGAAAAGAGGCCGGGGAGAAAAATGGCTCCGCATCTTATGCCGGTTTTGATATTCACTATATGCAGGACTTACGCCCATGCTAGAAAACATGGCCCATAAAAAACTACAACACATCATCACGCAACTCCTCATCAATTTAGGATATTGCCCAGATCAACGTGGCATTTGTAGCGGCCTTTCTTTTGCAGCCATGCTAAGTTTTTTATCTCATAATTTTGATTATTTTATTAAACTACTGGATCTGATATGCACTCGCGATGTTAAGGCTACCACAATGGCTATCAAGGAAGTTATACGTAATAGAAGGCTACAAGGCTCCACCATGCTAATTTCGGCCAATTTGAACGACAATCAAATTATTCCAGCAGAAGATTTAGCAAAATCAGCATTATGAATGTATCAACAAACACAAACAATTTGCGTGCGTGATATAGTTTTTTCACCAACTTATTATGAGCCTTAGAGAGAATCATGAATAATTATAAAATAGAATTTACAAATGAGCTTTCCGATGAGATAGAAGAAAAAATGAGGCAAGACCTTGTTGCATATGAAATCAGTCATGGTATAGATGTAAATTACAAAAAATTTGCATTAATACTAAGAGATGAATCAGGGGAAGTATTAGGTGTTTTAAATGCTTTTACTGCATTTTCAGAGGTTTATATCGATGATATGTGGGTACATAACACCCATCGCGGAAAAGGATATGGTCGCAAACTGCTACAAGAACTTGAAAACCACTTTGAAGGAAAAGGATTTAATAATATCAATTTAGTAACAAGCGCTTTTAGCGCGCCAGGATTTTACAAAAAATGTGGATTCATGGTGGAATTTGTTAGAGAAAACAAAATTAACTCAAAACTCACAAAAACTTTTTTTATCAAGTATTTTAAGAATGCAGATCAAACTCAGGGAATTTTAAAAGATGGCAAATAATAGAATATGTTTATCTCCCATCAGTTTGAATTTTCTGTACTATCGCAGCAACAAGTTCATCTACTGATTGATCTCCATCAACCACATAGTCAAATTTCTCTTTTCCTTCATAATCCATTGTGTAGAGCGGCCTGGAAGCAGTAAGATAGAAATCCAACTCTTCAAAAATTTCGGCTATATTTAAATTCGATTTATCACGAAAATCGCGTAATATTCTTCTTGCAAGCGCAACATCAAGAGGCGTATTTAAAAAAATTAAGCAATCGATATATTGACCTGTTGCAGTATGCTTTCGTCCAAGTGGCGCATCAAAAACAATATAATCGGTAGGTATTAATTCTTTTTTTGTTGCAGGGCAAATAACTTTTTTACCTGATTTTAGCTGCTTTAAAACTTCCACAAGAGCATCATATTTCCATTCACTATAATTTCTAGTGGTACTGTACCACTCTATGTAATTTTTTGGATCTTGAGAAATCTCATAAAAATTATCCCAGAATAGCATTGTTGCATCTAAAGCTTCGCCCAATGCATTTGTTAATACAGACTTTCCTGCGCCACCAATTCCGCTAATACCAATAATTTTTACCATTATGATTTCCTATTGATTATCTTATTATAGAGCTTTTCCTTAAATACAAATAAGGTGATGCTTAGTCGATATGTGCATATATTAATACTATTAGTTTAGAGAACGAAAAATTTCAATAAGCTTGTTAGTTGGATTATCAACCATTTCATTGCTACGCCAAGCAACATGGCCATCAGGCCGGATAAGCACCGCGCCTGTAGTAGTAATTTCATAAAGTTTATGCCATACATTTGCTGTATCAATCAAATCGCCATTGTGAGCTATTCTGTAATTTTTAAGTGGCAGTGTTAATGCTAATTCGTTAGCTACTGTTTGCCATTTTCGCCCATCAGAACCAACCAATAAGACATAATCTTTCTCAAACAAATCAAGCGTTGAAATAGCCTTGCCATCTTTAATTAGTTTCACATATGGGGCACGACTGCCTGGTAATGTAGTAGGCATGTATTTATCCGGCAATAGGCTAATAACTTGATCATTCTCAGACTGAACAGCTTTTGAATGATAAATAAACCCCAAATCCAAGCCCTCATAATTAAGATTTTTTTCCTGTTCATGTAATTTTACTTTTAATGTTTCATGATCACCAGACCGAATTGCTTTAAATATATCAAAAAAGCGTTTTGCATTTTCAGTGCTCCATTCAATATTGCGTTTAGCAATGGGCGCACGTTCATCATAATAGGTATCTAGCAGTGTATTAGACGCTTGATGATTAATTACAAATGCTAATTTCCATGCAAGATTATGTGCATCTGCAACACCTGTATTCATTCCCAATCCACCTGTTGGTGGTAAACGATGTGCCGCATCACCCACTAAGAAAACCCTGCCATGACGATATTGTTTTGCGACTTGGGCTGCCATTGTCCAAAAGCTTTTATTGATAATTTTAATATCGAGATTAGGCATATTAAGAACACGTCTTATTTCATTTAGACAATATTCGTCTGTGAAATCTTCCTTGGTATTTTCTGGCCTAATATTCAATCCAACTATCCAGCGATTTTCCCCATAAGCAGTAAACAAAGAACGCCCTAATATCTTAGGGTCAGTAAAGAAATATCCAACGCTAGGTCTGTGCTTAGTCCATTTCGATATATCAAATTCGCAATAAACGCTACAAGAGCGCGCTAAATTTTCAGGTCCTTCCATCTCAATTTCTAGTTGCTTACGTATAGAGCTACGCGCACCATCAGCAGCAATGAGATATTGAGTGTGTACTAACTCTTCTTTATTGTTTTTTCGATCGAGTAATTTCACTGTTACACCACTGCTACTCTTTTCAAATGAAATCATTTCCTTTGAAAATTGAATCTCCGCTTCGTGATAACTTTGCAAAGTCTGATGCAAATACTCTTCCACACAATCTTGTGTAACAAAACTGGCGCCGATAGGACCATGCATATAATTCTCTAAGCCTTTCATTTCCACACGAGTAACTTCATTGCCTTGCAAAGACTCTGACCAAATAAACCTTATTGCTTCTTTGGGAAACTCATACTTCAACAATTCATCAATGTTTCCCCATTGTCTGAATAACTCCATCGTTCGCATGCTAACACCACGAGCACGAGGGTGTGGTGTGCGTCCTGGATGCTTCTCAACGACCAGAGCCGGAATATTTTGACGAACAAGACATAAAGCCATGCTCAATCCGACTGGACCGGCACCAACGATCAATACAGGAATGTTTTTCGTGATGTTATTCATAGGAATTTTTAGGTGATTTCTTGTTTAAAAGAAACATTAATCCACAACGCAAGTTCGACACATATTCGACACGTCAGATTTAGATAGCAGGATAACAAACTGATTTTAAGTTACAAAAGCGTTACAGTCCGCAAAGCATGCGCCTCAGCACTTACCTGTAGATTATTGATTATTAACCATTTTTTACTGCCGACGTGCAGAATCGAACTGCAGACCTACTGACGAATCTATATCAGCAATGGTATCAAACGATATCACTTAAATACAGATAAGAACACAATTAAGTGTGCCCAGAAAAATAATAGCAATATAACTAAATATAACCTATAATAACAAAATAAGGATTTTGTCGGATTGCTGAGAAAATTAAAATTTTAGGAGAAAATCCAGACAATCCTAGTTTAGACATTAAGCCATTAGAGGGGCAGCCATACTATCGATTACGTGTTGGGCAATGGCGCGTTATTTTTGATAGAGATGATCAAGTAAAAATCATTGCTATAGAAAAAATAAAGCCACGCGGAGGCGCTTACAAATGACCCTACAAATTATTAAATCCATTGATGGGAAAGCGGAGTATGTATTACTACCCGTTAATATCTACCATACATTGCGTCAAGAAATTGAAGAAGCTTTAAGAAAGAGATACAGCAGCGACGATTATGTACCCTTTGAATTAACAGATTACGTAGACAATCCTGTTGCCCTAGCTCGTATTAACGCCGGCATTACACAAGAAACACTAGCCAAGCGTATGTGCGTAACCCAAGCTTACATTAGCAAACTGGAGGCCCAGAGCAAGGTAACAGTGAAAGTTTTAAAAAAAGTACAAGCCGCTATCGAGCATAATAAAAAATAAATATTATTTGTAAAAGTTTAGACTTGATGTGCATTTCTCCTTTATTGAACCCCACCTTTAGTAAAAAAATATTTATTTGCAAATAGTATTCAACTGATTTTCTGGTAGCTGATCATAAATTTTTATGACATTAGGCGGATTAGGTAATCCCCGTGCAATTCTCATTTGATTTAAAAATGTATATGCCCTACTTCTAACTACATGGGGATCAACATTATAGACAGGATCACTCAATGCTTCAGGAAATGATTAGAGAACAAGAAATTGCGTATAACATAACGTTTTTCTTCCGTGTCACCCTCTCCTAAATAAGGATAACGGAAATATTTATAATTTGCATGTGGCTGTAGTCGTTGAAAAATGGGTTCATTTCTTTCTATATCGTTAATAAACTCACCAGAAGTCACTTTAGTTAAATCCAGATGTGAAAAAGTATGATTTCCCAGAAAATGACCCTGCCTTATCCATTCTTTTAAGATTTTTTCGCCTTCTGGATTATTTTCAGCCCGATATCCATTAATTAATCCATAGACACCTTGGATATGATGTTTTTTGAAAATAGCTAACATGCGAT
>MGXV01000004.1:5805-10434 GCA_001801485.1 Gammaproteobacteria bacterium RIFCSPHIGHO2_12_FULL_37_14 | reverse complement strand
CATCAGATGGCATCGCAGTAAAAGAAAAATTGCTCACTGAAATTCCATTGCATGTTACCGATGAAAAAGCATTTGAATTATTATTCTGTCAAATACAGAGGGATGTTAATCATGTCGTTACTATTGCACAAGGATTGGCGGATGATCTTTGGCAGCGATACTTGAGAAGAAAGACATTAGCAAAAAATGGTATGGTCAAGCCATTAAAATATACAACAAATCTTGATGAAGAATCACGCCAGTGGATTATTCATAAGAATAATCCACAGTGGTTAACCAATTGCGCTGCGACATTTGAGCATTTTGGATTTACCTATGACAATAATAATCGCCCAATCGTTTGCTCTTCTTATTCAATATCAAGCCTCGATGCTGTTTACGAATTAGGATTGCCAACAAATTATGCGCTATTGCCATACATGGCATTACTGGTTGCAGAACATCCCAGTATTGTGCCAAGTTTTTTAACCGATTTTGAACTTTATAATAAACAAGGAAAATTAACGGGATTTGTGAAATTGGATTCTACTTATGTTCTTGATGGCAGAAAAAAACGCCGAGGTCCGAATAACGCACAACAAATCATTACACTAACAGAAAAAAGTGTACCCCTTATTGAGCAAGTTATTGCGATCACTGATTGTGTTCGCACTAATATGAAAAACAAGGGAGACGATAATTGGCGATATCTATTTTTATCTTGTAATAAGGGATTTTCTTTATCAAGAATGTGCTCTCAATATCATCAAGCCAAAGATTCCAAAAAATCGTTTTACCAAGAATTGGCTAAAGAAACTTCTGATATGAAAGTAGAGCATGCTGAAAAATTAAGCGCGCGCTTTGAATTAAATGCATTACGCGCATCAAAAGCTGTTCTTGTGTATTTACAAACGCGCAGCATTACAAAGATGGCAGAAGTACTGGGACATAAGGAATACAGTCCAAAATCCATATCACATTATTTACCAGAACCTATCCTTGATTTTTTTCAATCACGTTGGATACGTATTTTTCAACAGGGGTTGATTGTTGAAGCAATGAAAGACAGCCCGCATTTATTAAATGCAACAGAATTTAATACGATGGATGAGTTTCATGAGTTTATGAAAAATCACGCATTAAAAACTATCTCTGCACACCTTGAAAATAACCAAAATCAAAAAGAGCAATCGTCTTCAAACAATATTGACGAAATAATTTTTAATATTAATGCCGGTATTTTATCGCTGCTACTCAGTTTGCAGCATGCGGTGTGCAATGCCAAAAGGCAGGTATGCGGAATGGCTGCTTATTGGTCAGAAGTAACCACTCATCTTATCAATCATATCGAAAGTGGTAGTCAGCATGCCTCAAATGAAGAATTCAAATCTTATTTGAAAGCAGCGCGATGTCATATGAGCCCAGAAAAAATGGAGGCTATTATTTATGCATAGCCTTGCAAACATTCCGTTAGATTTAAGTTTTATATGCGACACGATTGGTGACCGGAAAGAGCAGTACAAACATGCTTTTTGGTTGAAAACGGATTTTGACTCTGACATATGGGATTGTGATTTTTCTGGGATTGGTGAAAAGAAAATTGATTTTAATATCATACTTTCTGACGGGACACGGTTAACAGATAATAAGCATCGTGTTTTGCTGGAAACCATAAAACATTTTTTGTGTATACATACACATCCAGATGCAACAGGTGGAAAAATTTTAAATGGTGGAACCGCTCGCACTATGGTTTATCATTCTCTACATATGTTGGATTATTTTTTATTAAATTCTAAAGATTACCAATTACATCAACACGGTTTTTCCGCACTAACAGAGAACGATTTTACACGGATGCTTTTAACTATTGGTAGCTGCCGATCAATTCATAAATCTGTATATCACTGGAAAGATTCTCTAACTAATTTTCTGAAAAATAAAATTGCAAATCTCAATGAAGATATTATTGATCTTACAATTGAAAATAATCCAGATCTTAAATTCTGTGAATGCAATAAAGATGAGAAAATATTAAATTTAACAGATAGTGAATTGCTCCATTCACGTGTGTGGTTATTTATGAATGATTACTACCGTCAAATATGTAGTAAATCTGGAATCTATAAAATGGCACCCAATAATTTTAAATTAGCACGATTGATTTATGCAAATACATTGGGTGGACAATATACTAATTTTCCAACTGTTTCTGAGCTGTGTATCGGCAAAATTATTTATTCAGCCAGGGAATATCAATCAGCTCCGGTATGCACATCAAACAATATTGCTCAAATGGGCGAGAGTTACTTGATTCAGTATTATCACACCATTCGACATTTAGGCATATTAAAAACGGTTGATTTACCTGTGCCATATCATGCGTTACAGCAAATAAAATTTTCAAGAATCGTAGAACGACTTAATTTAAATAAAGATGGTAGATTTTCAATGCTGCCAAGCCATGTTGTATTAGGATCGCTTAAAAATGCAATTGAATTTTGTCTTAATTATGGAAATGACTTGATTGAAAGTTATTTGAGTCTAATAAAGGCGGTACATGATTCTGGAAAAACAATCATGCAGTGGCATTTTGCTGGGACCGATATCACACCCTATTTAACACCAGTGATAATAAAATTGGGTGTAAAGCGTTGGTTGATTGAAAATAATGTAAATAAAATTAGACGACGATTGGACGATGTGGATCATTATCGGGCTCTGAGAGAAAATGTTGCTCTGTGGGAATTGCTGCGTGTTCTTTATGGCGCCATCCAAATTATTATTGGGACACTCATGGCAAGACGACAAGGAGAATTACTTGATTTGATTGCAACTGATTGTCTTGATGATCAAAAGCGATATCTCATATTCTATGCGCGCAAATCAGGAATTGCCGGAAAACGAGAAAAAGTAGCACGTCCCATCCCTGCGATTGCAGCACAAATGATTGTATTGCTTGAGCGATTTCAAATTGAACTAAAAAATATTGGGATTATCAATAAATTTTATCCTTTGTTTTCGCACCCTCATCCGTTTAAAAATAAATTGGTTAATTTTAGTGATTCACAGTTTAATCGCTCGACCAACACCTTTTGTGATTATATGCAAACGTCATTTGATAAAGAAGGGAGACGATATTATATTCGTCAACACCAACTGCGCCGCTTTTTTGCCATGTTATTTTTTTGGGGCAGTAGTTTTGGTGGTATGGATACGCTGCGGTGGTTTCTTGCACATACGGATGTGGAGCACCTTTATCATTATGTTACTGAAAGCACGCCAGGTGATGTATTGCGTGGTGTTAAAGCACATTATGCAACCGAACAATTACAATCCTATGATGATAGTGCAACTGCCTTATCTGACCTACTCGAGAAAAAATTTGGAACACGAAAATTTGATTTAATGAGTAGTGATGAATTAGACGACTACATTAAAAATTTAATTGATGAAGGTTCCGTTCGTGTTGAGCCGGAATTTTTTAACACGGATGATGGAAACAGTTACCGAATTTTAATTAAGGTCATTGAAAAACCATGAGTACAAAAAATGTAGTGAAAAAAATCGATAAACGGGTTGAATGCAATACAAAATCGTTATTTGCGTTGCGCGATTATTTGCAAGATATTATTAAAAATCCACATCTCGGTATATCCGAAGAAAAATTACAATTATTTTTAAAGTCGCAAGGTTTGCTGTCAAAATATGAAAATACATCGCGCGGTATTTTTGCCTCCAGTATCAATACAATCAAAAGAATTTCTGAAAAATCGTTGGATGGTGGCTTTGATGCGCTGGACAGATTGCGTATTTCAGCGTTGCAGGCACTTGAAAATGAACGCTGTAAAAATATTCCCAGTAAAAAAACAACGCAAAGAAGCATGGCAGATCACATCAATGAATTAAAAAATTCAAATCAAATACTACAACAAGATTTATTGATCATGACGCAGTTATTAGAAACGGCTATGCGCCATGCACGTTATTATGCCAGTCAATCTATGCAAGACAATGTGCGTTTTTTGTGTGAAAAAGAGCAAAAAGAAATTCGCGCTTATTTGAGCTTACTTGCAAAACCAGTGACCACGAATAAAATTAAATCTGTGGAGACAATCAGTGCTTGATAGTCAGCTCTATACGTTGAGTCAAAAGAACTTTCGCATGCCATTCGGTGTAGATAGTGATGGCTCTGTTTTTACAACACGTGCAGATGATATTCCATTGCTTTGTTGGCCAGATGGAAAATGGTGTTTTGAAGGCAATCTTTACATGATTGATTTATATCATCGCGGTTTAAGTCGAACCAATAATGGCGGAACATTAAAAACATACGCATCAAATATTTCACATTTATTGCGATACTGTTTTTTAAATTGCACTGATTTCATTAATTTAACCGACAGCCAGTTCACCTTATTTGTAAGAGGGTTGCAAGGTAAAATTAAAAATAAAACAACCATTGTTAAAGCGCGCAACGCAAATACAGTGATTAATATTGCCAGAAACTGCTTGGATTTTTTAAGTTGTGTAGCACGATTTTACAATCAATCAGATTTTATTGGTGACAAGGGACGAATTAAAGCAAAACAAAAATCGGTGACTATTAGAATTCCTGGCAGGAATAATGCCATTACTCGTAGTTTTTGG
>MGXV01000004.1:0-5779 GCA_001801485.1 Gammaproteobacteria bacterium RIFCSPHIGHO2_12_FULL_37_14 | reverse complement strand
TAGTAAAGTAAAAGTATTACCGATCAATGCAGAAAACATTCAAAAACTACGTGATGTAATTAGAAAAATAAGCGCATCTTATTTTCTGAAACGGCGTAGGCAGGTAATGTTAATGATGCTGGAAGTCACTGGTGGCAGACGCGGTGAGATTGCAGCACTCACGATAAAAAGTGTGATGAATGCAAATGCCATGCGCGAACCGATGTTAGAATTACTTACGTTGAAAAAACGTCCCCATACAATGCGCAATATTCCTATTTCACGTCCTGATTTAGATATGCTGATCAGCTTTATTGAAAAACAGCGTCGCATCATTGTGAAAAAAACGATTGGATTGAGCAATGATCATGGATTTGTGTTTGTCAGTGAAACCACAGGCAATCCACTGCAATCACAAACTATTTCACAAGAGCTGTATGCGCTTGCCAATGCTGCGGGCATTGAAGAAAAAGCACATGCTCATATGTTTCGCCATCGATTTATCACCAAACTTTTTGTAACGCTGATTGAACAGCATGCATTTGAAAATATCGATGATTTTAGACGCGCATTATTGGATACAGAATCAATAAAACAAAAAGTGCAGCAATGGACGGGGCACAGTCAATTATCATCATTAGAAATTTATATCCATCTTGCGTTTGATGAAATAACCCATTTCAAAAAAAGTTACGATCATCAAAAATTTTCTCGCGCCATTGATTCGGTTCGTACACAAATGGCATATATTCGCGATGAAATTAATAATGAAATGACACTGACGGAATCGATAGTAGAATTTGAAAAATTGCTTGCGAGTTTCGAGTCTGAATTGAAGCGGTTGAGTTCTGAAAATGTAGAGAATATCGATATTCAAAGTGAATAATATACCCCGCACAGTCACAATTCGAGGTTTAGCAGATTGATTTTTTCGTGAACACAATTACAATTCTCGATTTATTTTGCATGGAATGCTGCAATGATCGAGATTACATTTTCAGATGAAGAAATTTTGAATATTCTGAAATTACTAGTGAGAATGGCGTTATCCTTGCTCCGTCTCACTCAACGATTTGTTTTTCATCTCCGGCAAAAACATCGTCACAAAAATTCCCAGAAATGATACGATCCCCATCACACCCATCATGGAATAAACGCCGATTTTCTTTAATAAAAACGGTAGTACGAATACACCAGCAAATGCACCCACTTTTCCAACCGCAGCAGAAATACCATGCGCACGCGCACGAATACTTGCCGGATAAATTTCAGAGGGGATTAAAAACGTCGTTGTGTTGGGTCCAAAATTAGAAAAGAAAAAGCTTAGACCAAACAATCCGATCAAAAGCGGAATTAAATGATTTATATTAGGGATTAATGCAATTAAACCATACGTCAACGCCATCATAAAAAACCCCAAATATTGCAATGGTTTTCGTCCTATTTTATCAACATATTTAGCAGCCAATGCATAACCTGGCACTGCAAAAATTAAAAATATAAACCCGACAATTAATGTGTGTGTTAACAAAGAAGCGTTGGGATGAATCGCATTGATAATCATCATTGACGACACTGCGTTACCATAAAATGCGATATCAAATAAAAACCACGCGCCCGCTGTGCCTAATAAATATAAAAACCATTTCTTAGTCAACAATGAAGGACGGTTGGGTTGTTTGTCATAGGCGCTCACGCCGATTTTTGGCAATGCGATATCACGCACCACGCGACTCACTTCGACGGGCGCTGATTGTTTGCTTTTCACATAATGTGCAGATTCTTGAATATTACGACGTAGATAAAAAACAGATGCCGCGGGAATTGCGCCCAATCCCAATAAAATTCGCCAAATCATTGCGTGCGGAATATGCGTTGCCAATAACAAAGATGCTAAAAAAGGACCCACCACAAATCCCACCGCTTGCATCGCAAATACCAATAACACCAAAAATCCGCGATTTTTTCGTGTTGAATTTTCACTTATCACAACGGCACTCGACGGATAATCACCGCCAATACCAAATCCCACAATCACACGTGAGATTAATAAAAAAATAAAATTCGTGGCGAACGCCGACAATATCGCACCACAAAATAAAATCAACACTTCAAAACCGTATAACTTTTTACGACCATAACGATCTGAGAAAAAGCTAAAACACAAAGCGCCTAATGCTGCTGCAGCTAATGCTGAACCATTTAATAGCGCAATATCGAATGTTGATAAATGCCAAATTGGTCCCAAAATACTCGTTACAACACTGATGACAAAAAGGTCGTAGGCGTCTGTAAAAAATCCGATACCCGCTGTCAAAACCATTTTTGCATGAAATTTGCTTAATGCAATTTCTTCAACATTCGCTACAGCAGAATTATTCATAAGCCACCTTTGATTTTTGCGACAGCAGAGTGTAACAAAATAATGTTACGGTTTTGTGACAAAATGACAAAATAATTGATAGCATTGCGTTGACGAGTCGTTAGCTCAATCGCATATCCGTCATAAAGTGTACACTCTATTCCGCAGTTTTCCGCAGTTTTCCGCAGTTTTCAATATGCTTTGATTTCAAAATGAACTAAAATAATCGGCTAAAAGTAAATTAATAATCGATGATGATTTTATGACTGAAACGAAAATATTTAATCAACACTCACTTCAAGAACTTGCTGCGCCAGATGGAGTTTGCTTTGGCTGCGGACAGAAAAATATAAATGGTTTGCAAATTAAAAGTTATTGGGATGTTGATAACGTTCACGTCATTATGACGCACATACCTGATTCACGTTATATTGGTTGGCCGTCACTTGTTTATGGCGGACTGATCAGTTGTTTGGTTGATTGCCATTCAAATTGGACGGTGATGGCGTATCATTATCGCGCTGAAGGTCGTGAGCCAGGCACATTACCACGTATTGATTGTGTAACAGGTACGCTCAATGTGAAATATATCAAGCCAACGCCAATGGGTGTTCCGCTCACACTCAAAGCACGTGTTGAAGGTGAGATTGCGAGAAAAACACGCGTGTTATGTGAAGTGTATGCTGGCGATACGTTGACCGTTCTTGGAGATTCCGTTTTTGTTCGTGTGGATGTGGGACATTTGGCGAAAACAGCGCATGAATAACAAAATGAATGGCGCAAAGGATTGGGAAAACAGTCTTCAGAAAATAAATAAAGAATTTTGAAAAAGAGGAAGATGTATGAAAACTATGCATTTAAAAAACTTACTTTTTGTTTTTTCGATTACAGTTAGTTGTTCTGTATTCTCAAGCACTCAAAACGATCAAATACAGGATTTAGTGAATCAGTACGTTGAAAAATATTCAACGACTGATGCGAGCGAACAAGGAGAAGGTATTTCTGGAATTCAATTATCCATATTGCAAAATTCGAAGATGAAAACCTATGTTGCTGGCACTATTGGACATTATATTAAAACACCTGCGACGTCAGAAAATTTGTTTGCGTGGGGCAGTATCACTAAGGAATTTACAACGGCGATTATTTTACAATTACAGGAACAGGGAAAATTAAATTTAAATCAAACGCTACAACATTGGTTTCCTGAAAAATTTATTTCTGATAAAAATAAAAAATCAATTTGGCCAATGAAATGGGCGTCAATTAAAATTTTTCAATTGCTCAATATGACAAGTGGTATACCGAGTACGCCGAGTGGTAAGGTGTTTAATACTAAAAATGGCATGTTTGAAAAAAACTGGAAAGCAAATGAAATAGTATTTGTTGCAGCGGAGCATGCTCGTAGCGGTCATTGTGGCGCAAGAGAATGCTTTTCTCCGGGATCACATTGGTCATATTCTAATACTAATTATATTATTGCGGGCATGATTGCTGAAAAAGCAAAACATGAATCACTTGAAAATCAAATGCATGAATTATTCAAAAATTCTGGAATTACCGCTTATTATATCCCCCATGAACGTCCTGGAAAATATTTAAATAAAATGATGCATGGTTATTTTTATTATCCGGAAACAATGTCCTTGAAAATGAAGCAAAAAGGTATTCAAAACGGATTCGACACATTGAATACTTTACAATGGTCGGGTGCTCTTGGAGCAGGTGGTTTAATCGGTAATACAGAAAATATGACAAATGCAGTATTTAAATTATTTAACAATGAAATTCTGACAAAAAATTTAACAATGATTTTAAAAAATAAATATTATATTAATGTCAAAAATGGGAACTCAATTTCCGAATTATCTAAGTGTACAAAAGAAATGTGTTATGGTTTGGGGGTTTCAGTTAACTATAACAAGACGCTCGGACTTATTTGGAGATACGAGGGTGAAATTTCTGGTTTTCGTTCGATTTATAACTGGGTTCCAAATAACAACATCTTGATTGCAATTTCAGTCAACAGTTCTGGACAATATGATCATATAGCAAAATTAATGACAGACGTTTTAAATGTTGCGACAAAAAAGAAATAAAGTTTTATTTGAAAATATTACGTGATGTCGTCACAAAAAGATTATCGTTAATAACGAATAATTATATAATCAAATTGAAAATTTAGCGAATATGTAGAATACATATTGAGCCAATTAATCTTGCAATAAATTGGCTGAAAATGACGAAAAAGTGAGCTTAAGAGAATGATTGCTGATCAAGCAAAAATGTTACCTAACGTGAATTACAAAAAAATTGAAAAGAATTTTTCTTTTTCGCTTGTTGATCTTGAACACGGTGCAATGCAAGATTGTTGCGATTTTTTAGAGGGTTTAAAGACAGCGCTAATAAAAGAGCGTTTAATGCAGACTCCTGAATTATTAGTTGCGCATCTTTGTGCTTATTTAGGAACGGCGGTGACAGTGCACACTGTAACTGAAGCTGAAAAACTCGAACCATTCATCAAAGATTTGATTAAACATCAAGCAAATACAGCCTATCAACAATTTAATCAATTTCCCATCAATAGCACGATAAAAAGCTCAGAGCTAAAAAAGCAGAACGTGGAAAAGCTTCGCCAAACAGCACCAGGCAGTATTATTGCGCAAACAATGCGACTTGGACGTGTGGTTATGGATATATTAGAAGAGCTAAAAGACCATCGACAAGACCACTTTAAACGCATAAATCCACCTGAGCAAAAAGATTTATTTTTCTCACAAGAAATGCTGATAAAAATCATGCTTTATATTTCAGGTAAAAAATGTGCTGAGTGGCGAGAACAATTAAATGGCCTTTCAGATCATTACCCCATTAATCAGCTCGCTATTCAAACAGGGTGGTTGATAGGCTATTTTTCTCACCTTGACAATAAATCACCGGATAAAACCCAGTATCTTGAGTACGGGTTACCGCTTGTTAGTTTATATCGAGAACATATTTTTAAATTGATGGAGTCATTTGCGACCGCCAAATTTGAACAAGAAGCAGCAAAAGAGCAAGCAGAAGCTGATACGCTTTTAGGTGAAATACATTCCTTGTCACAAAAAACGCATGCGCAAGTTCGTCCACCATTTAATGATTTTCAAAAAC
Organism: Gammaproteobacteria bacterium RIFCSPHIGHO2_12_FULL_37_14; assembly: GCA_001801485.1. Next base: position 288 of record MGXV01000004.1, on the reverse strand, counting down.
AAATTGCTATCGCAAATGCAGGTATTGAAAAAACACTCATTGAGCTGATGGCAAAAAAATATTCCATCAAAATCATGTTGATGAGTCTTTTTTATTTTTGGTATGTTTTAGAAGCACCACTTTATGCAGATGTTCCAAAATCTATTAATGGTGAAGATTCATTTTTGCATATGGAAGCTATTATTGATCTCGTAAAAAATACAGCGATCTCATTGCCAAATCCACCGTTATCACCAGAAATAAAGGCATTAAATGAAAAAATGCAAAAATTAAAATCTCACCTGCCTG
>MGXV01000003.1:50324-59080 GCA_001801485.1 Gammaproteobacteria bacterium RIFCSPHIGHO2_12_FULL_37_14 | reverse complement strand
GAGCTACGGGCGCAATAATCTTCGGGGTAGAGGGATTTGAACCCCCGACATCCTGCTCCCAAAGCAGGCGCGCTACCAGACTGCGCTATACCCCGTTTAATTTTGTTGAAAATAGTAATGGATCATACTCAGCAAGATAAAAATCGTCAACGAATTCTCATCATTATGACCAAAAATTAACAAGGATCGCAGATACCCGATACTAAAATGTCATGATTCTTCTTGCGATGCAAATCATTAAGATTTTACTATTCTTTCTAAAAATTGTACTATTTTCATCATTCATGAGAGACAAGTGAAATAACACCTATGACAGCTAAGATAATTGATGGTAAATCTCTTGCTGCATCAATTAAAAATGAAATTAGCCATAAAATAAACCTTCGGTTAGCTGCTGGCCATCGACCGCCAGGTCTTGCTGTCATTTTAGTGGGAGATGATCCAGCAAGCGATATTTATGTACAAAATAAACGTCAAGCTTGCGAACAAGTCGGTATCCATTCTGTTTATCACCATCTTCCTTCTCAAATAGAAGAAGAAAAACTTCTTAGCCTAATAACATCTCTCAATCAAGATGAAAAAGTAGATGGCATTTTGCTCCAGCTTCCTCTTCCTCAACATATTGACGCTGATAAGATGCTAGAACATATTCACCCCCATAAAGATGTGGATGGCTTTCACCCTTATAATTTGGGAAGGCTTGCACAACGACGGCCATTATTACGACCATGTACCCCTTATGGTGTCATGATGCTGCTGAACCATATCAAACAGGATTATAAAAGTAAGCATGCTGTGATTGTTGGCGCATCTAATATAGTTGGCAGACCCATGGCGTTAGAATTACTCATTGCTGGGTCCACCGTCACTATTTGCCATCGCTTTACTCATGATCTTTCTAGTTATGTCAAACAAGCTGATATTTTAGTTTCAGCCGTTGGAAAGCCCGGGCTGATAAAAGGCTCCTGGATTAAACCAGGATCAACGATTATCGATGTCGGCATTGTTCGTCTTCCTGATGGGACCATTACTGGCGACGTAGAATTTGATATTGCAAAAGAGCAAGCTGCATGGATTACACCTGTACCTGGTGGCGTCGGTCCAATGACCGTTGCAATGTTATTACAGAATACTTTTACTTCTGCTTACAATACTCACTTAGATGATAGTCTATTGATATTTCGCTAGACTAGATAACTAATAAGTAGAAACATGAAGAGGTCATAGTAAAATCACTACTTTCTCAAAGGGTTATTCATCATTGTCTATCATGATATCGGTCAGTATACTCAAATGGGATTTATTGTAGGAGACAATATAGTGCCGCAAAGCGCAAAGCACTTTGCAGAAAGATTGCATAGTTGTCTTGATGAGACAGACGCCCCCTCTTCTATTCGAGAACGAGCAGTTATTTTAAGCAAAATGCTTGATATCTCTAAACAACAAGCCTGGATATTACTTGAAGGTCACACTCTGCCTGATACATCTTTATTACTGAAAATTGCAAAAGAATTCGATGTTGATCCCACTTGGATTTCAGGTGAAAAATAAAGGAAATCCCTCATGGAAAAAAATATTCACTTATTAGCTGTCGCTGAAACACTGTCAACAGCATGGCGAAAAGTATATGGTACAAAGCAAACATTTATAGCAAGCGTAGCCTTGATGTTCTTGATGAAAATAATTTTCCTATGGCTCATGTACATTACCAAGCATATTCCTTTTATTAATGCTATTTTTGTAATCAGCGATGCCCTTATTGCACTGCTAATAATTTACGGCATACTTTATCTGGGTATTCAACGAGCCTTTGATCTTCCCATTCATTACGAAATGATATTTATTACATTTCGCTTAAATAAAGCCATTAACCTAGTGGGACTTTGTCTTCTTCAATTGCTGATTGTCGCTATTCCATTTATTTTAGCTATCTTTTTTTATATCTTGCTAGCAAGCTACCTCTCTACCATACTCGCTTTATTAGTAAATATAGCTTTCATGTTAATATATTTTTGGCTAACTTTCCGTTTATGTTTAGGGGTCGCTTTTATATTAGACAAGAATGTTACCCCATTAGCAGCAATCAAACTATCATTTGAAGCGACGAAATCTAATGTATGGCGCCTAGCGAGTCTTTTGGTTATTCAGCAACTCGTACTCCTCATTAGCATCATTCCATTAGGTATAGGATTAATTTGGTCAATACCTTTTGTGGCGATCACCTATGGAATGATCTATAAAAATCTACTAATGAATGTGAAAAGTTTTCAATAATATCTACCTGGCTTTAGTTTTATTCGATGACCACCGCTTTTTCTTGAAAAATTTCTTTTTTGAATTATCGCGTTGATCATCATTTTTTGCAAAACGTGAGCTACTTTTTCGATTGATATGTTGGTTATTATCTTTCAATTTTAACTTTTCTTTGTGATATTGAGTATTCGTTTCTTGCGATGATCCATCAGTCAACACAATATCTTGCATCAGCTTAAGACGTGTTCCAATAAACCGCTCAATTCGTTGAACATTACGTAAATCTGTAGGCAGTACAAATGAAATAGCCACTCCACTTTTTCCTGCCCTACCCGTTCTGCCAATTCGATGAACATAATCTTCACAAAATTTCGGTAAATCATAATTGATGACGTGAGTGACATCATTGATATCAATGCCGCGAGCCGCTACATCAGTTGCCACTAAAAATTGAATTTTACCATTACGTAATTGATCAATTGTTCGATTACGAACATTTTGTTTTAAGTCACCATGTAATGCTGCTGCTGCAAATCCTTGATCCCGCAATTCATAGGCCAACTGATCAGCATTGACTTTTGTTGCGGAAAAAATAATTGCTTTATAAATATTAGCATCATTCAAAAAGTGCTTGAGTAAACGAGATTTATGTTGAGAATTTTTTGCTTTATATAATTCCTGTTTAATTTGCGGTGCGGAGACACGTTCATGAGATAGATCAATACGGACTGGATTTTTCATCATGTGTCGCACTTGTTTGGCTAATCGATCATCAAGTGTTGCGCTAAATAATAATGTTTGACGATGTGCTGGGGTCAGATTGGTAATTTGTTTGACATCATCAATAAAACCCATATCAAGCATACGATCTGCTTCATCAAGTATTAGCATATCAACTGCTGCTAAATTAACTCGATTTTTGTCTAAGTGATCCAGAAGGCGGCCTGGCGTTGCAACAATAATATCAGCACCGCGTGCCAGATCTCTAATTTGGTGATGGTATGGCATACCACCAACAAGATTGACAATATTAAAATGTGAAAATTTGCCGTACACACTAGATGCTTTAGTAATTTGGTTAGCTAATTCACGTGTTGGCGTAAGAATTAAAACTCTTACTCGTTTGGTTGGAGTATGTTGGTTAAGATGATGCAAAGCAGGTAATACAAAAGCTGCTGTTTTTCCTGTGCCTGTTTGCGCAGAAGCCATCAGATCTTTTCCTTCCAGAATAACTGGGATGGCTTGTTGTTGAATAGGTGTCGGTTGCGTATATCCACACGCTTGTATTGCTTTAAAAATTTTTGGATGTAGATTTAATTTTTCAAATGACATAGTCATTCATTCCTCGTTGTTATGCAAGCCATGATAGGTTCTAAAAATTATATGACCAAGCATAAGTGCGAGGATAAATAACCTAGATAGCTGGCGGTTATAAAATTTCATCGCCAACTACAAAGTGATTGTTCCAACTGATGATTAATATGGAAAAAACAGAATTGGGGATGATTATTTAATTATACTTGATTATTTGATCATTAAATGACAAAAAAAGCAAGGATTATGTTAATAATTGTTAATAAGGTCGTAAAATACCGGGAAGAAAACGAACCTCACAACCTAGTTCTTGACTAGGTAATGAGCTTGCATTCATGAAACAAGTATCAAATTTTGTTAAGCAATTTGAGGTTGGTACCCAAAAGGTTGACTTGCTAATTCTACAGCCTGTTCAGGGTTTGAAGCATGATTATCTTTCTTTTGAAAAACGGAAAATTTTGAAATCAAGGTAATCGCTACATCATGAGCAGGATCAGCCGGTTTAGCCATTGACCTCCTTGTTAGAACAACACTTCCGATCATACCTGTGATGGCACCAACATATAGCCCTCCAATCACCAAAAATGGAAGTGCAGTGATGATGGGTGGAGCGAATAAACACATACAGAGCGCGAGACCTACTGCACAAGCAATACTAGCACAAGCAAGAGCAATCGCCTTACGTTGCGAACTAGCAGGATGTCCTGCATCAAATATCTTATTTGCTCGATTATGTAACTTCTCTGCTCGTTCTTGATACTCCTGAGAAAAGTTATTTTGGATACGAGCATCCGCGATAAACTGGCCAAGATCTTCATTGAATTTTCTTATTTTCGTCATTTTATGAGTGATCGAATGAGAAAAACAGCTCGAGACTGCTTCTTCGCTTAAGCATTTATAAGATTTGTCGACTTCTAATACAAAATTACTAATATAAATATTCAATTCATCCTGCATGTCATCACTAACTTGTGATATTAATTTTTTTAAAGACTGTTCAAAAATATTTAGATTTGCATCACTGAGTAAATGATTTTTATATGCTAGAAAGTTATCATGACGATTCTTTTGCAACCAATTTTGGAGATTTTTATCCCGCATCTCTTGAAGCAAATTTTTTTGTTCTTTTGTTAAATTAACGCCACTTTGTACATCTTTTCGGCATGAAAACATATCATCTTCCTCTTGAAATTTTATTAATGGATCATCCATTGGTAGGCTACTACTAAAATTAATGAAAATTTGTCTACAATACTTATCTCAACACATCTTGTAAAGCTGCTACTGTCTCATCAATTTGCTCTTTCGTGATCATTAAAGGTGGCGCAAAACGAATCACTGTGTGCTGGGTTTCTTTAGTTAAAATACCGTGTTCTAAAAGCTTAAGACAAATAGCATGCGCAGAATACTTTTTATCAAGTTCTAAGCCAATTAGCAATCCTTTCCCACGAACTTCTTTAATCATTGGTGACTGAATTGACCGTAATTGTTGTTGAAAATATTCGCCCATTTTCGCCGCGGCGGAAATAAGATTTTCCTCATATAAGACATCTATTGCTGCTGCCCCAACTGCAGCAGCCAGCGGATTACCTCCAAAAGTGCTACCGTGATCGCCGGGAGTAAATACATCCATTACTTCTCGACGACTAAGAAATAAAGAAACTGGAAGTAAACCACCTCCTAATGCTTTGCCAAGCAACATACCATCTGGTTGCACATCCTCATGCTCACATGCCAGTAATCTACCCGTTCGTCCAAGACCTGTTTGAATTTCATCACAAATCATTAATACTTGGTGCTTTCGACAAATTTCTTCGCAAGCTTTCAAATAGCCTTTAGATGGAACATTAATCCCACCTTCTCCTTGAATAGGCTCAACTAAAAAGGCTGCTGTATGAGGTGTAATTGCTTCTTCAAGCAGCCGAGCATCATTATAAGGAATAACACGAAATCCTGGTGTATAAGGCCCAAATTTATCTTTATATTGTGCCACGCTAGACATCGAAATTGCTGTGATTGTTCGGCCATGAAAATTTCCATGACATACGATAATTTCGGCTTGATTTTGTGGGATGCCCTTGACTAAATAAGCCCATTTTCTGGCGGCTTTAATCCCTGTTTCAACAGCTTCTACTCCCGTATTCATTGGCAAAGCTTTATCAAAACCAGTCAGCTTACAAATCCGTTCAAGAAAATACCCTAATTTATCTGTATAAAATGCTCGAGAAACAATATTTAATGTACTTGCTTGCTGTTGTAGCGCTTGTAATAATTTCGGATGGCAATGGCCATGATTAACAGCTGAATAAGCACTCATCATATCAATATAGCGCTTACCGGTATCATCCCACACATAAACACCTTGACCACGAACCAACACCACTGGGAGTGGCGAATAATTATGGGCACAATAGAGTTGTTCTCGTTCAATAGTAGGATTTTTCATTAGCTATCTCATTTTAGCAGTCAAAAAAAGTGCCTTTCTTAGAATGTCTCAAAAACCCATGTTACCATTTTTAGGAACCTCACTAGCGCTTTAGGCTTTCCTCTGTACTAACTTCAACTAACTTGAGGACCTGCACACCACGCTAAAATCGAGTTCCAGAATATTTATCGTTTAAAGGTTTTGGACAAATTCCTTAAAAGGCACTTTTTTATTCCTATTTAAAGTATAGATAAGATTTCCCACATTACCATCAAAACCTTATTTGAAATTTTCCATCAATCATTATATATTCCTTATGCTATTTAACCATCTTATCTCAATAATATGTATCATAATGAATATAAAAGAAAAACCTAAGAATTCTTTAGAACCTGCACTGGCTCAAATATCTTCCTTTAGCCATGATGGAAGAGGTATTGCGCTAATTCAAAATAAAACCACCTTTATTGAGGGAAGTTTACCTGGTGAAATAGTGAGCTACAAGATGGTTCGAAAACATACCCATTTTAATGAAGCAAAAACTATTGACGTATTACATGCCTCACAAGATCGTGCCATTCCCCCATGCCATCACTTTGATCTATGTGGTGGATGTAGCTTGCAACATCTTAGCATCTCCACTCAGCTCGCCCTGAAACAGCAAGCTGTACTCGATCAGCTGAAACATATTGGACGAGTTGAACCTGAAGTAGTGATGCCACCATTGTCTGCTAATACAAGTGGATATCGAAGAAAAGCACGTTTAGGTGTGAAATTTGTAATTAAAAAAAATAAAGTGCTTGTCGGATTCAGAGAAAAAGCTAGTCGCTATCTAGCTGATCTTGATCAATGTGTCATCCTTCATCCACAGGTAGGAGAGCATTTACAAGAATTAAGCCAACTAATAGCTTCGCTAGAAATGTATCAACATATACCACAAATCGAAATTGCCATTGGTGATACTGATGTTGCCTTAGTATTTCGCTGTTTAATTCCCATTACTTTAGGCGATAAAGAAAAATTAATTTCGTTTGGAAAACAATATCTTTTTCAAATTTATTTACAACCTAATCTTCCTGCGCAAATTGAAAAAATATGGCCGGAAAATTGCCCGCAACGCCTCTCTTACACCTTGCCCAATCAACAAATTGAATTATTATTTCACCCCCTCGATTTTACTCAAATTAATCTTGAAGCAAATCGTTTAATGGTTACCAAGGCAATTGAATTGTTGGAGTTGAATGCGAATGATACCGTACTCGATCTTTTTTGTGGGATTGGTAATTTTACGCTGCCAATTGCACGCTATGCTCGACATGTCACTGGCGTGGAAGGAAACCAAGAAATGATAGATAGAGCAAAGCAAAATGCTCTTCACAATCATATTCAAAACACGGATTTTTATGTTAGCAACTTGGAGAAACCAATCACCACTGCCACTTGGTTAAATAAACAATATGACAAAATATTATTAGATCCGCCTCGAGTAGGCGCAAAAGAAATATTAATGTATTGCAAACAATTTTCGCCTAAACGATTGGTATATATTTCTTGTCATTCAGCGACGCTTGCACGAGATGCAGAAATCTTATCTAATCAGCTGGGATATCGATTAACACAAATTGGAATTATCAACATGTTTCCTCATACAGCGCATATCGAAACCATTGCTGTATTTGATCCTGTTTAAGGAATAATACCTATGAAAGATCTTGACCAGCTTCCCATATTTGATGATCAATTAACTAAAAAACTAACCGGGAATAAGCATGATGTTGCCCATGATATGCTTGCTTTATTAGTTAAAGAACTCCCCAAAGATCTTGCTTCGATTAATCAATTGTACCATCAAAAAAAATATCAGGAACTGAAACAGCACCTGCATAAATTACATGGTGCGCTTTGCTATTGTGGTACACCACGCCTAAAAACCATTGTCGCTCAATTAGAATCTACCCTGAAAAATAATGCTACCGATGACGAATTAACGACTATTTTTAATAAGCTGAATGCAGAAGCCGTGCTGATATTTGATTATTATGCGCGCTATAAAAATTGATTGTGTCAATCCGATGAGGGTAATTCAGCTTGATTTTGTTGTTTTTCGAGATTTTTAAAATCCCAAAATGTTTTATCCATTAATTGGCTAGGTTTGATAGCACTCAGTGCATGCAAAATATTGCTCGGAACTTTTGGGTTTTCTTCTGCTAATTGATCAATCAGTTTTTTGACGCGTTTGCGCATCAAATTTTCTTGAGAACCACAAAGATTGCAGGGAATAATTGGAAATTCCATTGCTTGAGAAAAAGCAATGATATCATTTTCTTGACAATAGATAAGTGGTCTAATCACAACATGTTTCTTATTATCACTCAGCAATTTTGGTGGCATAGAACGAATCTCGCCATTATATAAGATTGACATTAGCAATGTTCGAATTAAATCATCGCGATGATGACCTAAAGCAATTTTGTTAAAACCTTTTTCCTCTGCATAACGATAAATGATTCCTCGACGTAATCGCGAGCAAAGTGAGCAATAAGTTTGTCCCTCAGGAATTTTTTCTTTAACAATAGAATAAGTATCTCTAGTGAGGATTTCATATGAAATATGATGATCTTCTAGCCATTTTCGCAATGCAGTATCTTGCCACCCTGGTTGAGCTTGATCCAGTGTAAATGCAAGTAATGTGAAATCGACCTTAGCTCTTCTTTGTAAAAGCTGTAAAACTCGCAACATAGTAAATGAATCTTTGCCGCCAGAT
>MGXV01000003.1:10288-50318 GCA_001801485.1 Gammaproteobacteria bacterium RIFCSPHIGHO2_12_FULL_37_14 | reverse complement strand
ACAAGAATACGATCGCCTGACTGAATCATATGAAAATCAGCAATAGCTTTGCCTGTATAATGCAATAACTTTTTCTCTAATACTTCTAATGTAGACAAGCAGTCTCCTATGAATTGAGAAATATCTATTAGTGATTCGAAATGATTGTTATAAAAGAAAAATGCCGCCTAAGTATTAGCTTAAACGGCATTACGTTAAAAAACTAATCTAGTTTATTTAACAACAGTAACATCTTCTGCTTGAAGACCCTTTTGGCCTTGTGTAACTGTAAACTCTACACGCCATCCTTCTTCTAGTGTGCGATAACCATCACCTCTAATTGCTCTGTAGTGAACAAAAACATCGCCACCTTGATCGCGTTGAATAAATCCATAGCCTTTACTGTTGTTGAACCACTTTACGGTTCCATTTTCACGTGCTGACATAAACTCTTTACCTTTGATAATTAAACAAAATACCTACATCGGATATATCTTACCGCGGGGGATAAACCTTAAGGCAGGACACACTGATGATGGCTAATTATAGCAGATTATTAGAATATTGAAAGAGTTGGGCTGAAGGCCTCTCAAATCGATGTGAGAAGTTCATTTTTGATAGAAAAGAGAGGATGGATAAAACAATAACCCGAACTAGTTCGGGTGTTGTTTCATCTACGTGATCTTCCGTTTTGTGGTGTTTGAGAATTGGAAGGTGTCACTGGAGCTTGGACTTTACCGCTACAGATATTTATTTTAATAGTAACTTTAGAAGGTCTGAAAAACACTTCTGTTAAGTGAGCATGGTGATAAAATTCTGCTTCACAAGGCTGTAAATTTGTCTTAGAAGAAAAATTTATTGCTGTTGCTTTTTTTTCTGGTATTGGCATATGACGACCCTCATTAATGATATGAAAAATTACCTTAGTCGACTGATGTTCTTGCTCTTAAATAAATGAGCATTATATACTCGTTACCTTTCGTAAAAAGTTTATAAATAGCATTTTATCAAATACTTGAAATTAACTTTTTAATATTTTATTAACAATTTACAGTAATTTGTATTTATAATGACTAAAATAAAGTCTGATTGTACTACAAAAGCTCTTCAATGAGAATACTCTTGCCCTCTATCATCAGCATAAGCAATAAAACTTGGTTTTTTGATATCTGCAGTTTAAGTGCAATCGGGATTGCTTTTTATCTTCTTTTTTTAGGTAGTTATCCATTATTTACCCCTGATGAAGGTCGATACGCTGAGATTGCCCTTAATATGGCTGTCTCTGGTGATTACATCACCCCACGGATGAATGGGACTATATTTCTTGATAAACCTATCTTGCATTTCTGGCTTCAAGCATTCGCTATTCGTTTATTCGGAGCAAAAGAATGGGCAGTACGCCTATTTCCAGCCTTATTTGGAATGATCGGTATCCTCATGACTTATATCTGCGGTAGACATTTATTTGATAGACGAACCGGTCTTCTATCCGCGATAGTACTAGCAACTACTCCACTTTATTTTGGTGGGGCGCATTATGCAAATTTAGATTTGGAGGTAGCCGTTTTAATTAGCTGCTCTCTATTAGCATTTATTGTAGCCGTTAATAAAGCGTATCATCCTTACTTTTTAATCATTTCTTATGCTGCTGCAGGTTTTGCTTTATTGGCAAAAGGATTAATTGGCATTGTTTTTCCATTCATGATTGTCGGAATCTGGACTATCTTTTTATGGCGCTGGGAAATATTAAAAAAAACTCACCTGCTTCCTGGAGTTTTTTTAATACTTCTCATTGCTGCTCCATGGTATCTTTTAGCGCAAGAAGCTAATCCACAATTCCTACATTATTTTTTTATTGGACAACAAATTATTCGCTACCTTTCAGGAGCAGTTTTTAATAATCAAATGCCTTTTTGGTTTTTTTTACCCGTTATTCTTATTGGTTTTTTACCCTGGACTTTTTTCTTATTGCATACGCTCTTAAAACTATCGCATCATTCTATTAATTTATTTTTAGTATTATGGATAACGATTATTTTTGTATTCTTCTCTATACCACATTCAAAACTAGTTGGCTATATACTACCTATTTTTCCGCCACTCGCATTATTAGTAGGAAATTATTTCTCTAAAACTTGGGGGGAAACCAAACGTCTACTTTTTACTACTTGCGCTAGTATCAGCATCCTATTTTTGTTGCTACTCACATTAAATGCTAACAAACTTAATCGAACTACAACAAAACCATTAGCACTGCAACTCAAAGAAATCATACAGCCCGGTGACATGGTCGCTACTTATTTTAGATACTTCCAAGATATTCCATTTTATCTTGGCCAACATGTAAAAATAGCAGCCAATTGGGATGCACCAATCATTAAGCAAAATGATAATTGGTTACGAGAATTTTGGAATAGCCTATCTTTTCAAAATTCAAATAATCAGCTGATTAATGAAGCTGAATTTTGGCAACTATGGCGAGATAATAAACGCATATTTGTATTTGTTGCGATAAATCGTTTAGATCAATTTCAATTACACACAAAAAATTATTTTGTCGTTGGTCAATACAATAATATTTTTTTAATTAGTAATAAAAATGCCGTGGGAACATGAAACAGGATTAAAATGTGAATTTTGTCATATTATCCATTTCCAAATTCTGAGATCTGTTGTAATCTGATTCATCGGGTATAAGATTAGGATCAAGCTTATTATTACTGTCTGTCTCCAGAATAGTTGATGGTGCTGGAGTAAACAACAGTGGGCTAAAACCTCCGTCTCTACTCCAAAAAGAAGCATTTTCTAAGCTATCTTCTTGATTATCGGCAAAATAATCTGGTAATACTTCTTCTGATAAGGCTTCTCCTTGATTACCGGCAAAATAATCTGGTAATACTTCTTCTGGTAAGGCTTCTCCTTGATTACCGGCAAAATAATCTGGTAATACTTCTTCTGGTAAGGCTTCTGCTTGATTATCGGCAAAATAATCTAACAGTAATGCTTCTTGTAATGCTTGATTACGGGTAAGATAATCTGGAGATATCCATTCCATTTCTAGTTGATTGCTTAGCTGAATAGGTTCCACCCGTTTTTTGTTTGGTTCATATCTTCCATATCTTCTGAAATTCTCTAACTGAGCACCAGAAATAAGCGAACGTACCTCACCATTTTCCATAACATAAGGCGTTCCAAATTCATCGAAATCCCATTCTATATCTTTATCCACTTTAGTTTCCGTATCCTGATAATAATAGGATTGTCGTCTTATTCGTGATTTTAATACTCCATAAGTTAATACTTGATGTTCTATTCCTGAATCAATGACGTAATAATAATTGTGGTTGTTTATATCCTTAACTTTAATTTCCATTCCATCTGGGACTGGTAATTTAGAATCAAGAAAACGCCATTGAGTACCCTTCTTGAGAGCTTCGCCAGATATTAACAAACGACCGTTTAGGAAGAAACGATTTCCTTTCACAGTAAATCTTGAGATATCTGTTGTTTTGTCAATTTCTATCAACCACTCTTTATCATATATGGTGTCCGCACGAGCTAAATATTTTCTAATTTTTTCTTCATTTGGTACAGGAGTGCGAGTAAAGGATAACGCGGAATCTTCTTGAACATTAGTATGATAATCCTGAGGTAATACCTCTTTGTTAGAGGCGGATTCCTGCTCGTTGTTAAAAAGCTCACCTCTCACGCCATCTTTTTTCCGGCTATATTTTATCGATTTGGCGGAAATTAATAAACGACCAGCCAGAAAAAAACGCTTTTCCTTTCGGACAATGTTGGCATATTCTGATGGATCAATTTTTCTCCCATTTTCCTTATCATATACTTCCCCGCCTGTGGCTAAAAATTTTCTTACTCTTTCCGTTTCTGTCAGTTGGCTGTTTTTTGAAATCCTTCCCTGTCTTCTTTTAGTATTCCTTTTGAGATTCTCTAATTGCGCACCGGAAGTAAGCCAACGTATTTGGCCATTTTCTGTCACATAATGCTCGCCTAATTCAGCATCCCACTCTATTTTAATTGCTTTATCAATTTTAGTTTTAGTATCTAAATAGTAGAAAAGAGTGCGTTGTTTCCGCATAAAATTACGTTTTCTCTCTCTAGTCTTTTCTTTCGAAGCAAGCTCTGCTGCTTCTGGAATCACCTGTGCCGTCTGAAGATTTTCATCTTCTTGGCGATAAGATTCTTGCTGAGCTCCCTCAATTTCTTCTGATAATACTGGTGTCGTTAAAGAATATCTATCATTCATAAGAAAAAACACTCTCTCATTAATTGTTGTCTTGAGAGGTTATTTTATCCAAAATAATTGAAATACGATTAAAGCAGGCTTAAGGGCAACAAAAATTGGTATCTTTATAATAAATTACATATAATCAATTAATCGTTGATTATCAATTTACGATATAGGGCACTAAGTTGGAAAGAAATGAATACTTCATTCTCCTCATGGTATCAAATTGATAAAAAGCAAATAAAATTATCTATCGTCGTCAAGCCAAATGCTAAAAAAACAGCTTTTTTAAAAATCAAAGAAGGGGCAATGCATATTGCACTACATGCCAAGCCGCATCACGGTGAAGCGAATGACGAATTAATTCTTTATTTAGCAAAACTATTTCATCTACCTAAAAGCCAGATTACGATTTTACGTGGTGAAAGAAGCCGCTTTAAACAAGTTTTATTACCGTTTTCTTCATCCGTTAAGGAGCAGCTTTTAACGCTGTAAATTGCTCTAGCAACAGTTTATGCGAGATAGCTGGATTAGCATTATTAGAAGACTGTAAACTAAATAGATTCTGATGATACTTATTTTCGTAAGATATTCTTTCCCAAAAACGATTAGAATCGATTGAATAAGAATATGTTTCAAAGTCAATAAAACGCTGTAATTGTAGTGAATACGTAAACAGTTTAAACCCAGGATTATTACCATAAACAGGACTAATAGACGGTGAGCCTGACACTGGAATGCTATGGAAATTATCTAATGTTAATATTTGAAACCAATCAATATGTAAATGTCCGGTAAAAATACCTATAATTTCAGGGGCAAATGCTCTCAATTCTGCTTCGAAACGCTTTGTATAAGTTAATTTCCACAAATCGAGTAATCTAAAAAGTCGTAATTTTAAAGTAGCATAAATATCTATCCCTGGGGGAATATGCATAGCAATGATTACTTTTTGATTTTTTAATCGAGCAAGCTCTAATTGCTGATGAAACCAATCCAATTCATTCAGAGCCGCCTGATTGATCCCACGACCCATTACCTTATCAGAAAATAAAATAGTATTTAATACGATTAGACGCAAATTAGAATGAGTAGGAATATCCACTGCATAATAGCCGCCTATTGAAAAAGAGGATGCAAGTGATGCACGATTCTTTTGATCTTTCATTAACGGAGTCCAAATAGTTAATAATTGATTATAAAATTTTGTGTTTGCATAAAATACATAATTACCAAAATAGGAATCGTGATTACCAACCACTGGAAATATTTCAGTATTAGGAAAAGTTTTAGTTAATTCACTCGTTAAGTATTCCATGGTTTTATTAAAAAATGATTGATAGCCAATTTTAGAATGATCATTCGTATATTGTTGGTATGATTCACGATAATCGTGTCCAATAAAATCGCCGAGAATCAAAATGAATTGTGGATTGCTTTGTGCAGCAATTTTTTTAGCTGAAGTCAATGAAGAAACTAATAAAGGATAATTCGTATTAAATCGATAATAAGGTGGTTCAGTATCATATTTTGCTAATAATGACGACCATTGAGGAATGGGCGCTTGGCGTAATTTTTGGATGATTGGACAAGGGTGTATTTTTTCTCGATAACATGCGATGAACGGATCAAAGTGGATGTCTGCCATTGTTATAAATTTAACAAGATTATTTTCTTGTGAAGAATAAGCATTCGTAGTTAAAAAATTGATTGATAAAAAAAGTATTCCAATCCAAACAAACCATTTATTTTCCATAAATTTTACCCCCAAAGCTCTTGTAATCGTTGATCGCGACCACATTGATAACGATAAAAGCGATAACGGATTGGATTTTTTTGATAAAATTTTTGATGATATACTTCAGCCGGATAAAATATTTTTTCTGGTAAAATTTGTGTAGCAATGTGTGGAAAGCGAGCCGATTGAATTAATTGTTCTCGACTTGCTAAAGCTAACTTTTTTTGCAGTTGATCGCGATAAAAAATAACTGCTTGATATTGATCTCCCTTATCACAAAATTGACCTTTTGCATCAGTTGGGTCGATGCTATGCCAAAATTTATTTAACAACTGCTGATAACTAAGCTGAGCAGAATCATAAGTCACTTGTACCGCTTCATAATAACCTGTATCTCCTTGTGAGACTTGCTCATAATTAGGATAAGCACGACTACCACCTGTATATCCTACCACCGTTTTAATCACACCCGGCACTTTATCAAAATCAGCTTGGGTGCACCAAAAACAACCGCCAGCAAATGTTGCCACAGCTATTTGGGAATGTTGCTTAGCCAAACTGCAAGAGGCAAATAACAAAAGCATTAGGAAAATACAAAATATTAGTAGCTGTTTGATGGTCGCCATTATGTTTTATAAACCTCCAACGTACCGGTATAGAAATAGTAGGAATCAATAGGCTATAATATAATTACTTTATCAGAAAAAGGTTTATACTGGTGAAATCTATTCTTAATTGCATATTTATCATTCTTACACTCAGTACCACCGGTGCACTAGCAAATCAATATCAAAAACCCAGTGATGCTGTATTAAAGCAAAAATTAACTCCCATACAATATTATGTTACTCAAGAAAAAGGTACAGAAAAACCCTTTAAAAACGCTTATTGGAATAATAATAAAGCGGGAATTTATGTCGATATTGTTTCAGGAGAACCTCTATTTAGTTCGCTGGATAAATATGATTCGACCACAGGATGGCCATCTTTTACTAAGCCTATTGATCCAAACAATATTATTTTGCAACCTGATAATGGCTGGTTTACTCAACGCACAGAAGTTATTTCAAAAATTGGGCAATCACATTTAGGTCATGTATTTGATGATGGTCCGCCTCCTACTTTCAAACGATATTGCATGAATTCGGCAGCACTTGAATTTATTCCAGTACAAGATTTAAAAAAGCGAGGCTACGGACAATATTTATCATTGTTTAAGAAAAATAAGAACTGAACAACTACCTCTCACGCATACTATTTTATAGTTGTATCTATATCATTTATCGCTAAATCTTCTAACCAATATTTGGTCGCACCAGCAACTGCCGCTGGTATGGCAATAAAGTTCAGCACTGGAATCATCATCGCCAATAATACAGCGATTCCAAACCCCAGTGAGGACCAACGATTTTTTTTAAGAAGCGTACGTACTACTCGCAGCGGAATACGATGATTATCAGTAGGAAAATCGACATAAAGTAAAGTAATAAACCATGCATTAAAAAAAAACCAGGCAACTGCAGCTAACATTTGCATCATAGGCACAAAAAACAAAATAAAAATAATAATGGCCAGTGGAAGATAGCCAAGCACAATAGCAAATTGACGGCCTAAGATACGCGGAATATCTAATAAATTACTCATTACACTTCGTGCAGTTAATTTTTTTCCAGTAAGAAAGAATTCAACTTTTTCAGCAAGCAAACCATTGAATGGTGCAGAAATCAGATTTGCCATTATCACAAATGTATAAATGAATATTAAAATAAAACCTACTAAGAAGAATAACCATAGAATAACACTCATCCATTGTAACCAAGTTGGTAAATGACCTTCAAACCAAGTATTAAAAATATGTATGTAATGACTTAAGAGAATAAATAGTCCTGTAAACAAAATAATATTAATGATACAAGGAATAATAACAAAGCGTCGCAACCCAGGTTTAAAAATTAATCGTAAGCCTTCAATAAAATAATTCGCGCCAGAAATTAAATGATTCATGCTGAGTCAGCCCGGTACTGCCAAAATTTTGGAAGAAAATAGCTACATATCATGACACCAACCACACATAATACACCGCCGGACACAATTGAAGCAGTAATTCCAAAAGCTGCAGCTACCAATCCTGCTTCAGTATCACCTAATTTTGGTCCACTTAAATATCCGATCATTTCGATACCCGCCAGACGACCTCGAAGTTCGCGTGGTATCGTTTCATTCCACATAACCATACGAAAAATACCGCTTATTGCATCAAATCCTCCGGCAAAAGCAAGAAAGATAAAAGCAAAAATAAAATTAGTAGATAATCCAAATAATATAATAGCCACTCCCCATAATGCTGCTGAAATTGAAATGGCTACACCATGCCGTTTAATAGATATTGTCCAACTACTAAAAAATGAAATAATCAACGCGCCCACTGCAGGCGCTGCATATAACATGCCTAATACTTTGGCACCACCAAATGATAAAGCAATCGCAGGAAATAAGGCTATCGGCATTCCAAATACCATCGCTACGAAATCAACCACATAAGTACCAATTAATTCTTGGCGTGATAATGCATACCGTATACCTTTTTTAAGTGATGACCAAGTTGATTCATCTTGAACGTTCTGAGGTTTCGGAATATATTGCATATACAATAATGCAATTAACGAAATCAGGAACGAGAAAAAATCAATTAAGTAGGTGGTCACCACTCCCATCGATGCAATAATCAATCCACCCATTGCTGGTCCAGCAATAGAAGAAACGCTAAATTTAAATATTCCTAATGAACCAACCGCGGCTAAATCTTTTCTATCCACAATTTGCTGAACAATACTATCTAGCGCTGGACGATGTAATCCATTAAATCCAGACATAATAGTTGCAATGACAAAAAGCGCCCAAATATGCGGGTGCTTGAAAGAAGCATTCCACGCTAATAATAAACAGCCTCCGGCAAGCACACTTTCTGCAATTAACAATAAGTAGCGGCGATGATAACGATCCGCAAAAACACCGCCAATTAATGCTGTTAACAGTAATGGTAACAATTGAAATAAGCTTAATAAACCCACCATCAACGTCGAGCGTGTTTCCATATAAATTTGATAAGGTAAAGCAACGCCGGTAATCATTGTTCCCATAAAGGAAACAAATTGCCCAATAAATAATAAGGTAAAATCACGATTTCGCCGAAAAATTGAAAGATTAATAAAATAGCTCATGAAAAACCCGCAACCCTGACTGGGAATCAAGGCAAATTGTAGCAGATAACAGATGAAGGAAATAGACGTATAAGAAAATCAATTATATATTCATTTATACTTAAACATTTTAAGAACGAGATAAATGTTCCTCTAAAAATCCGGGAACACGTTTCTCTAACCAATATTCAGGTTTCCAAGGATATTTTCCTGATACAAAGCCAACATGTCCACCAGCTTCAGTCACTTCTAACTGAACCAGTGATGATAATTCATGTTTAGCAGGAATAGTATCTTCTGTCATAAATGGATCATCTTTAGCATGCAGAATAAGAGTTGGAACACAAATATTTCTTAGATACTGGCGACTACTTGAAATTGAATAATACTCACTCACACCGGAAAATCCATGTAAAGGCGCAGTGATTTTATCATCAAATTCATACATCGAATTAACTTTATAAATAAGCAAAGGATCAACATGAGGAGGTTTGACTTGGAATTTGTACGAGAGACGTTCGCGTAAACATTTCATAAAATACCACTGATAAAATTTAGAAAATCCCTTTTGAATTCTTGCGGCAGCTTTATGTAATTCAAACGGCACAGAGATGGCAATGGCTGCTTTTAGTGGATTGTTAATTCCTGTTTCACCTAACCACTTTAATAAAACATTGCCTCCTAATGAAAAACCAACTACTGCTATCGCTAAATCTGGTTCGCGATTTAATAAAATTTTTATTACTTGTTCAACATCGCCTGTTTCACCGGAGTGGTAGCTACGAGGCAATCGATTAGGTTCACCACTACAACCACGAAAATGCATGAAAACACCACGCCACGATTGTTGGTAAATAGTTTTTAACATTCCTTTCGCATAATGTGAATCGATTGAACCCTCTAATCCGTGCAAAATTAAAACAAGTGGTCCTGCCTGCTGGCGACCTATCCAATCTAAATCAACAAAATCCCCATCTGGTAAATCAAGCCGCTCTCTTTCTATCGGTAAATTTTTTATATTGCGACGACAAATAACTGGCCATAAAGTTTGTAAATGAGAATTTGGTAACCACCATGCTGGTTTGAATTGATTATCATTCATAACTTCTCCATTACCTTTCCTTCCATTTTTACAATTTTAATGTCTAAGAAAAAATGATTACATTAAAAACATTTTTTTTCTTAGTCAATATTGTGTCGTATATTAAATTTTAACATAAAAGATTCGACAGAAAATGCTGTCAAAGCATATTATCTACTCGTCGATACACACGAACATGCAAAACTCTTGGCCCTTTCATTTTCTCAACAATAATTGTAAATTGATTAAATTCAATTTTTTGCCCTATTGTGGGCATAGCTTTTAACCGAGAAGTAATTAAACCATTTATCGTATCTATTTCATCTTCAATATTTTCCAATTCGATATCAATATTTAAAGCGCGTTCCAGCGTGTAAATCGAGGCATTTCCAGGAATAAAAAAACTACCATCGTCATTCTTTATCCAATCATCGCGAGTATGATGAAACTCATCTTTGATACGACCTACTAATATATGTAATAAATTATCTAGCGTAACGAATCCAATTAAATGATCTTCTCCTCCACTATAAACTAAAGCAAAATGTGGCATGCCTTCACGAAATTTTCGCATTAATTCCAGTGCTGGCAAACGTCGTGAAATCTTTAACACAGGATGCATAATATTTCTCAAATTAAGGATTTCTTTTTTTTCATACAACTCAGAAAATATATCTTTGACATGTACAATACCAATCACTGTATGCGCCTGATTATCGTAAATAGGATAACGACTATAACGATATTTATTAACAATATCTAAAGCTTCTTGAGGGGAAAGAGCGGCATTTATCATAATCATATCGTCAACAGGTCGCATCACATCCGTTACCTTCAAATCACCTAAATCAAGTGTATGCTCTAATATATTCTTTTCATATTTAGTTAATTTCCCATGAAGATAGGTACTACTCAAAATCAATTTAATTTCAGCTACAGAATAAAAATGGTCGCCAGACCATTGTTTACTAAGTTGCAACCATCTCAACAAAATATTTGAACAACTATTCATAAACCAAATCACTGGATACATTAACCAATAAAATCCATATAATGGCAAAGCCGTCCAAATGGATACCATTTCGGCTTGTCGAATAGCAATTGATTTTGGTAATAATTCTCCAACTACAATATGCAAAAAAGTAATTAAAATAAAAGCCAGAGTTAATGCGGTTGCATGAAGAGCATCCGGTGAAACAACACCCATTTTCGCAAATACAGGCTCGAGTAAATGAGCAAATGCAGGTTCTCCTATCCAGCCTAATCCTAGTGAAGCAAGTGTGATGCCTAATTGGCATGCGGATAGATAAGCATCTAAATGTTTACTAATTTCAAATAATATTTTCCCACGAAATCCGTAAGTGTTTTTTATTGCAGCAATACGCGTTTGGCGTATCTTTACCATACCAAATTCAGCCGCAACAAAAAATGCGTTCAGTAATACTAAAATTGCCGCTACGATTATCAAAAAAACGTTGATCATATCTCACATTCGCATGTCATGTCGCGGAATAAATTTAATCAGAAATATTATAGTAACACATTATTATAACAAACTCATCTTCCTGAAAAGATAAGTCATTCAGCAATGATATAATATTATTATCATCATCACTGTAAACTCTCTAACAAAGTTTAAAGGAGATTTCACGTGAAAATAAAATTAGCAATAATTATCGGATGTTTAGGAGTTTTGTTTAGTAATTACGCAATTGCTTATGGATGTAATCGCAGCAATTGTGGGAAAAGTTATTATAGTAGTGAACAACGAAGCAGTGGTTGCCCAAGAGGTGATTCTTGCCAATGTGTTGATCCTGCTTGCCTAGAAGGCAACAGTTGCATGAGTATTAGCAAGTGCTGTCAAGCCTTTGGAAATATTGGTAGGTAAATAGCTATTTAAATAGCTATACTAAAAGTATTCAAGGGACGGGAGGCAAGGAAGCGTTGAAAAACTACATGTTCCCGCTAATTGTGTTAAGTATTTTCTTAGGTATTGCTTGCGGTATTTTTTTCCCTCAACAAATGATAACAATCAAATGGATTGGTCAAGTATTTATCAACATGCTGAAGCTGATCGTTTTACCACTAATTTTTTGCGCACTGGTCAGTGCTATTGCTTCATTAGGTGCGATAAAAAAATTGGGATCCATTGGTATCTATACATTAGCTTATGTTTTGTTTAGCGTGTCAGTTGCCGTTTTTATCGGCCTTGTTTTATTAAACACCTTTCAACCAGGTAATGGTGTCGCAGCAAATTTAATTTTAGCAAATGCAACACCTATTGATTTAAAACCTGTACCTTTTTCATCGTATCTCTTAACACTATTTCCACCTAATATTTTAGAAGCTGCAGTAAAATATGAAATCATGCCTATCGTATTTTTTAGCATCGTATTTGCTATTAGCTGTCTTTCAGTCGGAAAGACAGCTCATCCAGTTATCGATTTTATTACTGGATTAAGAGATGTATTTATTAAAATGGTAATCTGGTTGATGTATCTTACCCCAGTAGGATTATTTTCATTATTAGCAGCAGCAATTGCAGAAGCTTCTTTACAACATCTTTTACTAAAAAGTTTAGGCGGCATGTTAATGTTCATTGTTATTTTTCTATTCGGTTTGTTTTTGCAAATCATCTGGCAATTAGCGCTGGTAATTTTCCTAGTGGGTAAAGATTCGAAAGAATTTATTTCAGCTGCATCAAATGCATTAATTACAGCATTTGCAACGTCAAGTTCAATGGCAACTTTACCAGTAACAATGTTAGTAGCTAAGGAACAAAAAGTTAGCGATGAAGTAGCACGATTTGTATTACCACTTGCTACCACAATTAACTTAGCGGGTACGGCTATGTATGAGGCAGTATCAGCGCTCTTTTTCTCTCAAGTTTTGGGATACGATCTTTCAATCCTTGCACAAATTGGTGTCTTTTTAACAGCTATCTTAGCTGGTATGGGCGCAACTGGTATTCCAGAAGGCGGCTTAATTACAATGGTCATGGTATTGCGAGCAGTGAATGTTCCTGTTTCAGCGATCGGTTTGCTATTACCCTTTGATCGCATCTTGGATCGCTTTAGAACAATGACAAATGTCTGGGGTGATTTAGTATGCGCCACCACCGTTGAATATTTTCAAAACAAACGACGATAGTTTTAGATATTAGCTAACACCCCTATCTGATTCATGTGATATTTAAGTTCAAATTTTCTAAAATATACTCTGCTAAAATATAGTGGACAATTTTTGTTGGATGAATTTGATCCCAAAATATATACTCATCTGCATTATTACATGGCATTAATCCTCGATTGAAGGCTAAATTTACTCGGAAACTCTCTGCCAATGCGGGTGAATAACGTATCATCCCATTTAATGGAAAATGAGAGTCCCTAGATAATTGATTTAAATTTCCATCTCTATTGATTTCTTCTATGGTTCTAGCAAATGTATAACCGCCTTCCCAACAAGCATGTACCGTATCTGTAATATTAACATGATACATGTCATTAAATTTTCCAGGATCAGTAATCAATTCGTTTAAAATTTTATAAATATCAATATAAGTAAATTGCACTTTAGGGTAACTATTTTTAAGATTGATCATCTCAGCATCTAACTTTCGATTATGCAATACACTGAGATCATGCAGTTTATCAACTAGACCATTCGTTTTTGCAAACGGAGTAAAGGATAAATCAGGCATATTCAGTATTAAAAAATGTTTAGCGCCTTGCGATATTAAAGTCTCAATTGACCAAATAATCTTTGCAACAACCTTGTTAGTTAAAATTTCTCTCGATGGAATATCATTCGTTGTCGCATCAAATAAATAATCATTGCCGCCTATCCATATAGCGTACAGCACTGCATGTTTATTCTTGAATATGGAATCAAAGGTATATTGATTGATTTCATTTTCTAATGTCATTGGAGCAATAAATTTATCAGTAGGAGTATGCAATATTGCTGTCGCACCACCATAAGCATATATTTTATAATCAATATAAAATTGATTATAAAAATACGTACCTAAATTTTCAGCCCATGTTGGCCCATTGGAAAAACGACCCTCAAAATAAGGTGGTGACTTTGGAATAATTTTGAGCAATAGATGATATAGATTACCATTATCACTTAAACTATCGCCAAAAAAAACGATTTGTTCGGGTGTAAAAGCGAAACAAGTTAAATTATTCAACATTAAACAAATTATAAAAAAAAATTTCTTGATCATTGGCTACCGTCAAATGAGATTAATAGGAAAACGATTATAAGGCTAGACTTGTGGCCAAGTAAAATAAAAAGTTGTTCCTTTGCCAATCTCAGAGGTTAACCAAACTCTTCCGCCATTTTTTTCAATAATACGTTTAACGATCGCCAATCCAAGTCCGGTGCTATCAGTCGTATCACGTGATTGCAATGTTTGAAAAATATCGAAAATCTTATCTTGAAATTTTGGCTCAATTCCTGGACCATTATCCGATATATAAAATTGATGATATTTAGGAATTTGTTTATAACCAATATTAATATGACCCTGAGGCTTATCAATATACTTAATTGCATTACTTAATAAATTAAGAAATATCTGTGTAATGGAGGTCTTATTACATTTTATGATTGGTAACTCAGAGTCAATAACAATATCAACATGCTTAGATGGCGATAAGGTATCAACAACCTCCTCAACTATTTTTCTTATATCTATAATTTGTTCAGAATTACTCATAATTCCTGCTCTAGAATAATCAAGTATACCGTTAATTAATGAATCTAAGCGCTCCACTCGTTTTTTTAGCAAATCAAAATGATTACGTGAAGTTTCCGAAAATTGACCATATGAATCTTGTTGAATCCAATCAGCAAGATTTTCAATCGCTCTTAATGGTGCACGTAAATCATGAGATGCAATATAGGCAAATTGATCAAGCGCCCGATTGGATTCACGTAAATTGAGAGCTAAACGACGAAGCTTTTTTTCAACTTTCTTTCTTTCTTTAATTTCATTAATCAGTTCATCTCTTAATACAGTTGTCGATCTCAATTTATTAATTAGCTTGTCAAAAGATCGTGCTAAATCACCAATTTCCCCTCGCAACTGTAACAATGTTGGCTCAATAGGAATACTCAAATTTTCCATACCTTCTTGTTCAAGATTTTTCTTTAATAAACCAATCGGTTTGGTAATTAATCGAGACGCAATAATTGTTAAGATAATCGAGATAATTATCGCATCAATAAATATAATTAATGTCGTGTTTAAACTATCTTGTAATTTTTTATTTGCATTTTTCACTGATAGTTTAACTGATACTATAGCAAGCTCATTTGAAAATTGTTCAGATTGACGATAATAATGATTAATGATATTTCTAACATTATTTTTAATTTTTGAATAATTGCTTGTTGGATTTAATTCATTGATTAACGATACATTCTGAGACTTTAAAATATTCAAAAGATTTTGGCGCTCGTCTTCACTTAATCTCAATTGATTAGTTAATTCATTCGGAAAATTTGGATCAATATTTTTTAATTCATTGGAAATACGAATCAAATCAGCATCGCTAGCGTAATATTCTTGTAATTCAGGAAGGCGCTGAGTTAAGATATAATTCTCAAAATGATTATTAACTAATAATTGTTGATATAAAAGTTTAAATATTAAATCATTTTTTTCAATATTTTTTCCTAATAAGTCAACATTTTGTGGAATACTTTGTGGAGAAAGAGGTTGTATTAATATTTTTAGCTGATTGTAAAATATCATGCCAACTAAAAATATTAGCATCGACAAACTAAAAAAACTAATTAATAACTTTCCTTTAATTGTTAGCATAGTACTCATTTTCCAATGATATAATCTGATTTTTGTAATATTGCCTCTGGAATATCAATGCCTAGTAACTTAGCGGTAGTCCTATTAATTATTAGATATCCTTGTTTAGGCGATTCACTATATAACCATTGAGGGTCCGCTCCTCGAAGAATTAAAGCGGCTTTACGACCTGCTATTTTGCCAATAATATAGGGATCAGCAACATAACCTATTAATGCACCATCGATAACATTTTCCATATTACAAGTAAAAGTCGGTATTTTATTTTTACGGCTAATATCAACAGCTATCCGCCCAGCATTCCCTTGCATAAAGGTATCACATGCTAGGTATAGCGAATCATAACCTAACGGTGACTGTAATAGTTGGGATAAATGATCCTCGTCTACTACAGCAATATCGATTAATTGAACATGACGTTTACTAAATAATTGCTGATATTCCTTCAATTGAATTTCGGAACTTTCATTTCCTTTATGGCGAACAAAGCCAAGTTTTTTTACATTGGGATAGAGCTGTTCAAAATAATAAAATTGTTGTGATGCGGGAATATAATTTCGCGAACCAACTAAATTGGTCTTGGAAGACCTCAGCGAATCAATTAAATTAACTTCAACAGGATAAGCTACAAATGAGAATACAATGGGAATATTTTTTGTTATACCTTTTGCTATTAAACTTCCCGGAGTTCCTAAAGTATAGATTAAATCAAATTTTTTATTAATAAATAATTGAATTATATTAATTTGCTTTTCCACATCTGCATTAGAACTTTCAATATAAAATGTTACATTTTCGTTATTATTAATACCATATTCAGCTAAACCATCTTTAAATCCCTTAATTGCATTCATATAAGCATTATTATGGATCCAAAGCGAAATGCCTATTTTATAGTGTAATTGCTTTTTTTTATACACTGATAGGTAATAAGCAAATTCAGCAATAGCTATAATAAGCAAAATAATAATCAAGCCTGAAATTGTTACTTTTTCAACTTTTTTGAAAAATAAAATAATTGAGGGTTTAACAAACCTCCAATTAGCTTTCTTATAGCCAAACCAGAAAAAAACAAAAGCCAGGAATAATAAAATAATTGGAACTATATAATCAATAATAATAAATTTCCATTTTAAAACGAATGCATAATTAACATTATTTACTATACTTGTTTGAGTATATCGGTTTGAAAATTTGTTCCATGGTTCTATGTATTGACCAGTCATGCGATTATAGTAATATGCTAAAGTGCTATCTTCATATTTTATTAACCAACCCGATATAGGTTCAATCCACAATGTTAAATTTATAGTAGTATGAATACCACGTTTCTCTGGCACATCGGGTAAGTAACTGAGATTCTCAGTTTGATCTGCTTCGTAATACGCATGATATTTATATACTTTCAATCCATTAATTTTTTCGGATTTAACAAATTTTAACGTTGCAGGTGCATCATAATTAACATGCCAATAAATATAATTAGATTTATCTGAATACATTGGTGCAAATAGAAATCCATTTCTATTTTTTAAGTTATTCATTGAAATATGTTGATGAGTATATGGGTTAATATAATATAATCTGGTTACTGAAAAAATTGGCGTCTCATTCAATTCCTTTACATCAAATGTTACTTCGATAGCAAGATAAGTAGCAGTTTTTTCAATCACGCGGTATTTAAAATATGTTTTTGATATTCTTTCTCCTTCAAATCGTTTTAATTTTTCATTATAAAAATTATCTAATGAAAATATATCTGCTGTATATTCAAAATTACTTGGGATTTTTTTCAATTCATAGCTAAGTTTCAGCACCCATATTGGAATAATACATATTAATATAAAAGATAAAATAAAATACAATAATCCCGCTTTGGTCAATTCTACAATTTTTCGAAAATATTTGATCATATATATCCAGCATGTGAGCATTTGAAAAAAACTTCATCAGTATTTTTTTATATATGTTCGTGTTTTATATGTTCAATTAATTCATCTATCGCTAGTGGTCTAGACAAATAATCGCCTTGCCCTAATAAACATCCTTGGGCGAGTAAAAAGTTATATTGTTCTTCATCATCGATCCCTTCTGCCAAGACATTAATTTTCAACTCGTTCGCCAGCTGGATAATCGATTTCACAACCGTAGTACTATACTCCCTCTTCGTAATGTCTTTTATAATAGAATGATCAATTTTTAATGATGAAATTGGTAGCTTAGATAATTTATTAAGAAATGTTGAATCTATGTTGAGTGAAGAAATGATCGGTTGAATGGTTATCCCATGTAGTTTTTCAATTACTGTTTCGGTTTCAATGTATTGCAAAAATAATGCTTCGTTTATTTCTAAAACGATATATCTTACTGGTAAATCTGTAGCTTCAACTAAATTTTTAATTGAATCGCTTATTTGATAGTTAGCCAACTGAAATGGCGAAATATTGGTATTAATTACAATTTCAAATAGTGGCATTTTTAATTCTTTGATTTTTGCATAATCTCGTATAATTTTCTCAATCATCCATTTACTAATGGAGATAATCAAACCAGCTTTCTCGGCAATTGAAATAAATTGTTGAGGAAACATGAGTCCGAGTTTAGGATGCTGCCAATGTATCATAACATTGAGGCCAACAATTTTTTTTGTCTTTAATTCAAATATTGGCTGATAAACAAGAAAAAACTCTTGTTCAATTTTCATTGCATCTTGAAGTGATTTTTCTAATTCTATATCAGTTTCACCAATTTTATTAAGCTCATCTGAATAAAATTGAAATGCTCCACGCATTGCTTGTTTTGCACGTGCTAATGCTATATTGGCATTTTTTAAAAGTTCACTTAAATTTTTTCCAGATCCTGGATAATATGCTATACCAATCGTTGCAGATACGCGCGCTTGATCAATACTTAATTGGTAGGGTTGATTTATTTCATCAATAATTTTATGGGCAATCTTTGCCGCATAGACATCAATATCTAAACCAGTTAACAATACAGCAAATTCATCGTCACCCAAACGAGAAATAATCACTTCTTTTGGTAAAACGCTTTGAATACGTTTTCCTGTTTCTATCAACATCTCATTACCAGCTAGGTAGCCTAAGGTATCATTAATAGACATAAAATTATCAAGGTCAATTAATAAAATAGCTAATTCGTGATTAAGGCGTTTAGCTTCAGATAAAGCATATTCAGAAATTTCTTCAAATGAATGTCGATTTAGTAAACCTGTTAAGCTGTCGTAATAAGCATAATACTTTAATTGCTTTTTTTGTTGATTAATCGTTTTTTTTAGTTGTGAACTTCTAATCGCATTTAGAATTGCTTTCATTAATTGATTCGGTTCAATTTTATTTTTAATAAAATAATCTTCTGCGCCATTTTTTATTGCACTAACTGCTACTTGCTCGTCTCCTCTTCCAGTCAACATAATAACTGGCACAAATTTTCCTGAAATCTCTTTAATTTTTTTTAATAAATCAAGTCCATTCATATCTGGTAATTGATAATCAAGTAAAATACAATCCACTTCATGATTTTGCAGATAATCTATTGCTTCTTTCCCATTGATTGCTTCTGTTGCTTGATATGGAAGATTAGCTGATTGTCGCAGCATGCGCTGATAATATGCACGATCTACCACTTCGTCATCTACAATCAATAATTTTACACTTTGCATATTTTTCTCCCCTATTCTATTCATTATAGCTAAGTACAGATGATATATCAGGAAGCTTAATTGATTTAAATACTGCGCTATTAGCCAAATTCAGCCTAACAAATACTCTAAATTGTTAATATCCAAGGTTTCCTAAAAATGTAGCATGATGATTAAATGTTAAAATAAGATATGAAAAAAAAGAGAGGTGGGAGATGAAAGTTGTTCTTATTTCGACAATAGTATTTTTTATGTTTACAATACTTTCTTCTAATATTTTCGCTGAATATTATTTAGTTTATTCTGCTTCTGAGCCACTTCCTGAATGCTCGCCCTGTTCTCAATCATTCTATAAGTCTTCAAAAGTGAAATCACATCGAGCTTCGCATCAGCATGGTCGATATCGCATGGTGGTTTATTATGTTTATGATCCTTACCTAATACAATCATGCAATGCGCTTCCTCCCTGCTGTTATGAGAAAATGCATTCAAGACATAAAAAATCTTACGATTATGTTAATTTTTCTCATGAGGCAACTAGCTATTACCGTACAACAGCCTATCCACCTGAATACGATAGTTATGACATGCGTACCGCAGATGATAATGCAATGCGATTCCCGGATATGAATAATCAATATTAGAATCAGCAATAAAATATTTTTAATACAGAAATAATACAGTATCGTTTAAAGAGAATAAAAAATAGCTATTTTTTTTAAGCGATAATTAATATTGAATGTATTTTGATATACTAAAGGAGTATTACAAATTTTACATACGGAGGTGTGACGTGAAACCCGATTATCCAAACCAAAACCAAAATCCAAACAAACCACAACAACCTCAGCAAAAACCTCAACAAGGTCCTCAACAACAAAGACCTCAACAACCACAAAAAAATGATTGGCAACAGCCACCAAAAAAATAAATACATGTAGCTTTTATCAAAATTTAAATTTAACAGCTCTCAAAAAACTGGGAGCTGTTTTTTTTATTTCAAATTTTAATGATTGTTTGGTGAAACTTGAAAAGTGTTTTCTATTTGATCGGGCTTTTTATCTTCAAATCTTTCATTACTCATCGTAGCGTTTAATTCTTGTAAATTATTTTTTATATCGATTTCATTATTTTTTGTTTGCAAATAAGTATCCAATGGCTGCAGAATCACTGTAAAGAATGCAGTTGGAGTATCTGTATTAGAAGTAGAATGGGTAGATTTTTGTTTCGATAGTTTTTTCTTCCATTTAGAAAAATGATGTTTTATTTTATTAGTAGAAGATAACTTATATTTCTCACCATGCAAATGGTTATCATGATCTAATTTTTTATCTTGTTTATTTAGTTCATTTTTATTTAAATCTTTTATTGCATAGTAAATACCTGCACCAGCAAAAATAATTCCCATGACACCAATAGTAGGAAACATGATAATCAACGGAACACTAATAAATGTAGCGATGATACTTAATATAATTCCTGTTACACCAGCACCTAATGTAAATGCTTCGCCTGTTGCCTTTGATATTAACCAAATTTTTTTTGCTTTCATAGCAACCACCCCTTTTGTTTTATTATCATTCCTCATTGTGTTCTTTTAGAGTAGCAAAACTAAGCTTAAGCAAAGCTTAAATCGCTAAATAAAATAATAATCAATCACCACAATTAGTAAGATTACTTAATTTAATAGGATTTTAACTAGGGTAATCCCAACAACTAACTAAGTAACTTATCGATAGATGTTACAGTTAACGAGATTATTTTTTCGTTAAACAGATAACGATAAACCGAAAATTTTCATACAATTTTTGTGATAATTGAATTATTGATTAAATTTAAAGCATTCGATAAGGATACGTATAAACTTTATAAGTTTTATTCTAACTATGAAATTTATAGTTCAAAATCTTTAATAAATAGAATGGTTAATAATGCGATAATAAAAATACATTTAAATGGAGGGATGATCATGATATTCATCATACATATCGCGATATTTCTTGGATTGATTGCCTTAGTCTCTGGCGTTTATCTTTTCACTTGGTCTTCAAAAATTGATGATAAATGCTATAAAGTATTTGCTTGGTGCATAGGGCTAATCATAACAATCATGGCTACTTTAGGTTTAATTTGCGTAGGCTTATACGGTGCCATGTATCAACGAGCAGGTTATTTCGACAGAACTGTCATCATGAACTCAATAAATATGCAAAATAATAAACCTATGCTTGATATGAATATGCCGATGGATCAAAAAGGTAAAAAGGAAAAACCGAAACAATAATCTGATTAGATACACCACACACTCAAACCTCACCCGCTAAAAGCGAGTGAGGATGTTTTTATTTTATTTTTATTTTATTCTTTATAAAGTATTGTTAGTAGATAATGTATTTCTATTTAATTGTTTAGGAATCGAGATGGTTGGTTTAAAATCAGTAATACATTCTTGAATTTTCTCTAAATTATTATTGTGCACAGCTAAAAAATATTTAACTTCTGCATCAAAATAGTTTACCCAATTATAAATTTTAAACTGTATATCGTCTAATTCTTTATCATTAACTAACAATTCGTCTGTCATTTTCGACAATTGATAAGAGAAAAGATTTTCTTTGCCTGTTTGATAGTTTCGAAACGCTGAATTTAGCTCTTCATTATGTAATTTTATTAATTGGAAATCAGCTCCAAGCTGCAATAAATCTGGAATTTCTTTAATTTTGCTAACTAAAGTAGTTAAAACCTTTCCCCAAGTTAATTTTTCTTCATCATTTTTTGGTGAAATAGAAAAATGATTAAATAGCTTTAACAATTTTTCAGCATCATATTGGCGAAACATTGTTATGCTAAATTTTTGATATTTTTTTTCGTACTTTTCTTTAATTTCAGTAATACGATTTTCATTTTTATCATCTTGTTCACCATTATTTTCAATTTGAGTTGTCAACTTTTTAAATTTATTCTCAAATTGTATTTCTTTATGCTTATTAAGTTCATCAGCGGCTTGTAGATGAGCCACTTCAAATTGAGAATAATTATAATTAAAATCAAAATCCATCAGCGTGCCTACATAAAATTGTAACAA
The DNA here is from genome assembly GCA_001801485.1 of Gammaproteobacteria bacterium RIFCSPHIGHO2_12_FULL_37_14. Next base: position 27,486 of record MGXV01000003.1, on the reverse strand, counting down.
GCCTTCGCTAAAGAAATGTTTTAATTTATTTATTTCCCAATTCATTCCATTGGTATGGTAATCATTACATGCTCTTTTAAATTCATTGGAATAAAAAAAATGTGCGCCAAGCTCGGCGGCGCGTATTTCATCCGTAAGAGAAATTAAAGATGGTGGCTGAAAGACAGTAGTAGACTTATTATTAGGCATATGGATTTCCAATAGTAGTTAACCATAGTAAAAGTATATTCGATTTTCAGCTAATATTATTTCATTAAAAGCAATAGCTTAGAGAATACTGCGCTTAATGTATTAAATGTGTTGAGCCAAGCCTCATTAATATCAGCTTGCGAAAGAATGACCAAAGTAGTATTTTCATCGCGATAAAAAAGTTGATCTGGATCAAACTTAGCGAGATGATTCAGTCTATATATCTCTTTTTCTTTTTTTATTATCTTCTGCCTGAGATTGAACAGAATTTAACAGTACTGCCTCGGTGGCTTGTTCTTGATTTCTATGAAATATAGAAATCGATGAGGCCGATTTTACTCCACTGAAAGAATCGAGGAGCTTGTCTAATGCTTGCTCTAATACTAATGGATTTAATACTAATGGATTTGGATGGACTTGTTGCGCTAATGACGGATTTGGATAATATGTATTTATTAATTTTTGTACTTCGGTACGATCCTGAACGCTATAAATTGTATCAATCGGCGTGTAATAATGAGTAACCTTTCGGTATGTTGGCGAATAAGTTTTTTTATCTTTTACCATTGCATGATACCAGCACCTTAATTCTGGATTCGCACCATTTTTTAACAAAACATCGATTAATTTAAAGACATTTTCTGAATGTTTTCCACCTACTCCATAACGACATGCAAAATGTAATGGCGTATCACCTTCTAAGCCTTGATAATTAACATTAGCACCTAGTGAAATAAGTTTCTCAGCTACTGCGACTGATCCAGTCGTCGCGCATTCAAAAAGCGGAGTTAATCGACCACTATCATAATATTTAGTCAATTTATCCGGTATATCAACAGACATATGTTTTTCTTTGACTAAATAATCAATTACCTCAAGATGATTATATCGTGCAGCGAAATGAAGAGGAGTTTTCCCGTAATTCTCTGTATATAAATCTAATTTTACTCCTGTAGAAGAAAGCACTTTTAGTGCTTCAAGATTCCCCATTTTAGCTGCAAGATGTACTAGCATAAGATTATCTACATTACAGCAATCTTCTGTCATATAAGACCTAGACCAGGTTAACAAGGTTTCTAAATTTTCAGGATCAATTTTACTTATTGATTCTGTAATAGATTCGTTGTTCTTTATTTTTTCATGTAATGAAATAATTTGAGCGTATTCGTCTCCTGAAATTTCAATTACTACGCCATTTTTTTTTACAATAGGCATGATGAACCCCTTTTTTTTCTTCATATAGTTATAGGAATAGTTGCTGAAAAAACACATTCAACAAAAGAAGCTGGTAAAGATAGTTTAATTAATTAAAGTTGTCTAGTAATATTAGCCACGCGAGTCAATTTCGCACTCGTGGTCGCTCAAGACTTGATATTCCTATTGCCGCGAGATCAGATGTTTCCCTGCTTTTATAGCTATAAAAACAATATTGAGTACATTATTTGCATTTGTTGTTAACTTGATTTATTGAGTCGATTGTAAATCGATGTTTAAATGTTCAACAAAGTTTTTGACTTTGTTCTTCTATTATTTTTAATCGCTGCTTCAATGGTAATTTTGATGCCGCCTTGTAGTGCAGAGGAACTTTTAGGTTTGTAATAAGAGTAATCTTCATGCAATCCACCGCTATCATTTTTTATTTTTCGCTAATTGTAAAATTTTATTAACAAATTCACCTTTTGCATTTGTATATTCCTCGCGATCATAAGTATATTGCTGCGCCAGTACGATTTTTAATTGTTGATACTTTTGCGCAATTTCAGGGTGGGTAATTAAATAATCTCTAAAAAGTATTTTCTCTTGCCAATGTTTCGAGGTTGGCTCAACAATATGAACATGATGTGTTCGCTTTTCACCAAAAGGAGGCATACCCTTTACAAAAAACATACGTTCGGGATCAGGATTTTCATACCAATATTCATAACCCAATTTTTGTAATGCAGGAATAGCGATTACTTTCATTTCTTCTAATGAATTAGCTGCAATTTGAATATCTATGATAGGTTTTGCTGAAATTCCAGGGATAGCGGTGCTTCCAACATGTTGGATATCAATTATGTTTTTAAATGGCAATACCGACCTTAATTTACTTATCTCTGCATTTGCCATATCAGACCATTCAGGATTGTACGGAACGATATCAACATGATCTCTTTTAAGCACTTCAGATTCGTTTCTTATATAATCCTCGACAGTCATAGCCCAATGCTCATGACCACACCATTCATTATTAATTATTAAATAGCGGGGTGAAAAACCCTCATAACGAAAACCATTCTTTTTTATTAACTGAATGGAACGAGTATTTTCAGGCTGAATGTTTGCTTCCAGTCGGTGTAATGCTAATTCATTAAAAACTTTCTCCAAAACCAATTTCAAGCCCGCACTCATATAACCTTTACCGGCAAAATCAGCGACTGCATAAAAACCTAGATAAGCATTCTGAAATAATCCACGAACAATTTCATTGACGTTAAAAGCACCAACGATATTCTTAGATTGATCGCAAACCAAAAAATTCTTTTGATTTGGCTGTTGGAAACGTTGGAAATATTCATCAAATTCTTGAGAAGTTAGAGGAGCTTTAACCCACGGATGATGCAACGATTGGCTACGTTGCATAGCGTTTACAAAATCAAGCTTATCATCAAGCTTAAGCTCACGAATAAATACCTCGTTCATTGCGTGTTCCTGCTATCAAATGTAAAAATATTTTTCTTACTATTATTAAAGTGCGCAATCTCACGAGAGTACTCGGTAAAATGACCCCCACAATAATCTTTAATTATTGACCGCCAAAAACGATAAGCACCTTCATTACCAGGAATTACCATTACTTCCCAAACCCCTGCAAATTTTTTAAAGCACAGATGCGCTATATATCGCCCCAAACCTTTATTTTTAAACTTTCGCAAAACAAAGAATTGTGCCATATTAAAATCAATTTCAGCGGCACTACCTTTTTTATCCACCATAACAAAACCGACTATTTCATTTTTGTATTTCACTACAAATGGAAAATTACTTTTATCTTCCCAATATTTTTTAAAATCAATGCACTCATACAGCCCATTTTCTGGAATTTCCCAACCTTCTTCACTACCAAGATATTCGCTCATATCATAAACGTAAAATCGACCCATATTTTGAATAACAGGGTACTCTTCTAATGTAGCAGGAATAAGCTTAATTTTTCCGTAATCAATATTTGGTTTATGGATATCGTATAATGCTACTTCACTATTCCAATAATGAGCACGTCCCACATAACGCATTTTAATTTTTTCTAATACACGACGTGAACGATCATTTCTTGGGTTAATAACAGCAACAAATTTAGTAACAGGTAAATGCTGAAATCCCCAATCAATTAGCGCACTTGCAAGCTCAGTGGCATAACCCTTACACCAGGCAGCTTTTGTCAACGCATAAGCAACTTCAATATCGGGCTGGGTGTCCTCATAGGCAAGATAAATCAAACCTGCTCGACCAACAAATACGCCGCTTTCCCTTTCAAATACACAACCGAGACTAAATCCATATTTTTTTTGATGCGCAATCGCTTTCTCTAATCCACTTCTTACTTCAGTAGGTGTACGTACTCCTTGACCAATGTATTGCATGACATCAGCATCCAATTGTAACGCATATAAATTATCAAAATCTATACTCTCAGGAGTATTGATAATTAATCTTTTCGTTTCTAAAAAAATGCTCATGTAGCTAAATACCTGCTATTTTACGATGAAAATTAAAGTAAAAACTCCAAATCTATCTCATCGCGCACAGGAATATCATGATCACCTGTCATTCCTATAGTGGGCTTTATTTTTCTTGAATCTTTTACTGAATCAATATGAATGCCGCAAATATGAAAACCTCTTTTTTGATAAAATCTCAAGGCATCTAAATGATCATTGGTAGTCATTAAATAAATTCGTTGACATTTTTTATCTTTTGCAACTTCTTTTAAATTATCTAATATACTGGTTCCAGTACCCTTGAATTTATCAAAAACTTCAAATACAATTATTTCACAGTCTTTATCACGTACTTCATAAAATAAAAATCCAGCAATGCCATTTTCATTTTCAGCAATAATACCGTCTAACTGAGAAGGATAAAATTTCTTACCTCTAATGACTAAAGGCAAGCCACCCCAATCTCTATTCATTAATTCTTCTAACCATTTATTATCAGCAGACGCTGCAGGTCGTATTTTTAATGCTTTATTATGAAGCATATAATTCCTTAATTAATTCTCAGCAATAAAAGTCATATTAAAGATGCTTCCATAAAAATTGACTTCTTCTGGTGAAGCAAACTTCTTACCTGCATCATAAAATTTAGTACATAATTTTCCGTACATCATAGTTGCTGCTCTCTCAAACTTTATACTTTTTAAGTGTATCTATATCAGCCGCGACAATAGTAGCAATATTTTTATGAATCACTTCAATTGGCCAATCCCACCATTTTATTTCAAGCAAACTCAACATTGTTTCTTCATCGAAACGTTTTCGTATTACTTTAGCCGGATTACCTGCAACGATGGTGTAAGGAGGGATATCTTTTGTTACTACACTGCGCGATGCAATAATTGCGCCATCACCAATAGAAACCGCTGGCATAATTAATGACTCGTGACCAATCCATACATCATTACCAACAATAGTGTCGCCCTTATTAGGCCATCTTGTTTCGTAACTTGAAGACCAAGGTTCCCCAAATACAGCGAAAGGATAGGTGCTAAACCCATCCATTTGATGATTCGCACTGCTCGTAATAAATTGTACCCCATGAGCAATTTGCACGAATTTTCCGATGATTAATTTTTCAGGAGCTCCCTGGTGCATATACGGCACAAGCAACTGCCGTACATCATCCACTGGCAATCTAAAATCGTTAAAATACGTATAATCGCCAATTTTAATATTAGGATGATTGATAAAATTTTTCAGAAATATGGTATGAGGCCAAGCACTATCATCTGGCAACTTCACAGGATATTTTTCATTTGGGTTGATGATTTTTGTCATAAAAAATTTACCTGAATATTGTTTCCATTTTTTTACTTACCATTTCTGCGTATCTTTTATGCGCCACCTGATCATAATGCACACCATCAAGGCTGGATGGTTTTATATCCGATAAATCAAGATAAAAGCAATTTTTTTCTTTCGCAAGTTTCTCATATAAAAAAACTAATTGAGTAATTTTGGTAACAGCCTCGGCAAGAAAGTTAATTCCATTTTCATCAGTCATATCTTCTACAAACGACAAAGGAATACAAGGAGTGAGAAGCAATACCTTTGGAGCATTTTGTAACTGTGGGCCATACTCTGAAGTTTGTACTATATTAATAAGGTCTGCCATTCCATCTCGAATTTGCTCAGCAGTTCGATTGAAATCGCTTTTTACATCATTTCCGCCAAGCGCGAAAACAACAAGATCGACAGGCGCATGAGAACAAAGGCAAGGCGCAAGATACGTTTTACCATTTCTATCGGGAGGTACAGCATAATCAACATTAGTTGTCCTGCTATTTAATCCTTCCTCAATAATTAAGTAATCTTGTCCTAGTAACTTTTGTAAAACACCTGGCCAACGTTCATGACGAAGATAGCGTCTTTTAGGGAGAGAAGAACAATTCATTCTAGGCACATATCCCCAAGTATTTGAATCGCCATAACAGAGGATAGTTCTTTGATTCATCGAGTCGCTCTCTTCTACATTACAATTTAGCTAATTTTAACTCTACTCTTTTTTCTACTGATGCCGGTGCGTGGTGTCTAACCGCGGACCTACTGGTTACGAAACATAACGGAAGAAATTATAGCAATAAGTGGCAATAATCAACAACAATTAAAGTCAGTATTTATGGAGAAAAGGTGATTGTGATGTATTACTAAGAGGCGTGACGGGTGTTGTTATAGCGTAGTATAAGTAACAGTTTCTAGCTGTAGAACCGCTTTTTTGACCCAATTTCGAGATGGATCACAGAGAAATAATAGTATTGGTACTAGCAATATAGACCCTAGCGCTAATAATTGACTTGATAGATTTGAGCCAGTATCGGTTAATGGATTGTAACCATGGGTATAAATCATTAAAAAAATAATGAAGAGCGTAAAAAATAATAATATACGGCGCCCCCATGAACTTTTAATTGGAATAACAGCATAAGCTCTCGGAATTTCAATTTTGAAAATACGCCATAAAGCAGCAATGACAACAACTATGCCAGGAATGAAAATCCACCATGGTGAAATATTTAAACCATGAGTGAATTGACCCACATCACCTGCACTCGAAAAAGCTGTCAATGTAAAATATTGCAATAATGGAACCATATTAATAACTAAGGCCCAATATAAAAAAGTAAACAACACAATATTTTTTTGGGTACTAGCGCGAGGAAGCAAAATTAAACTGAGAATAAAGAATAATCCTGTGACGACAACGCCATTGATTGCGATAATGGCTACTGAAATACCTCGGCCTGCAGTCATCAATTTAGCATAATCAACATTTTCATCTACGTGCAGCAATGCCCAGCCACCGTAATAAATATCAAAAGGACTGCTTTTTTCTCCTAATAACCAAGCTGCCAGACCATGACCTGCCCACTCATGCAATAAAATACACGCATAATAAGCAGCGATAAATGTTAAAACGGTAATGAAAAAAGTATAAAGCGGATGACTTTTCAGAGACCTATCCATTCTGGTTTTCCTTCTGGATAAAACCATACCTTATTTGAGCATAGCAAGCTTCAATCAGTACGATCAAGAAACTTCTATCCACATCAACCTTACTGAATTAAACAGTTGGGAATTATACAGTTGGCCTCTCTCTCGCGATGAGGCGTGATTCGGGGTATAAGTTCTTGAAATTTGCTGTTGCTACTCGACAAAAATTCTGAAATGTTTCGCGCCCGCGTCGCTGCGTCGTCCAGATCATTCTCAACCCCGATGCACGCCCCACCGGAATAACTAATAACCGCATAATCCCAACCAAAACGACACGATGGCTTGTTATCAGAGAAGTAATCAATATCTTCGAAAGTGATAAAATTATGGAGTTTAAATTTTCGTTTAATAGCAACACCATTAATAACAATATTTTCTAACCCTGTACATCGTGCTTGTCCCATCACTGCTGAGTCATAAAATTGAACAGCACCTACCACTTGGCACCAAAGTAAATTGAGATGGATATGATGATCCGGATGATTATAAGGAAGGTGTTTAAGCTCCAACTCATCAAATTTTGCTTCAATAAGCTCTGCCAGTTTTTCAAAATGATAAGGATTATAATCTTCACTTAGCATTTTTTGCATAATCGCTAATCGATATTCATTCAATGCACGATAAAGTTTTGAACCATTCTCTCTTTTATCTAATGCTGCTCTCACATCTTTACGAGAGGCGGTCTTAATAGCATTGATAATAGAATCAAAATTAAAAACATTTGCTTTCTGTGCTGCGAGATAAGCATCATGACCATCCGGGAAAACTTCATTATATTGTCTAGTTAATTCTGCTTGCCCATCAGGATGAGCACCTAGATAAATGTCTTTGATCCCTTTAATCAAATCATTATCAGGTAAGCCACGTAAGGCAATCTGATAGCAAGTCTGATCAATAAAATTTCTACCTACAAAATCACATGCGGTTCCTTTTTCTTTAACTAAATCGGGATTTTCTCTTAATCTTTGTAATACACCTGCTTCATCTGCATAAGCAGCACATTGCCACACATTATTAGCAGAACGACGCGGAGGATAACGTAAGGGTTGCATTTGAGGTGGAGCAAATAATCCATTGCTACTGACAAAAGATTCAGGCGTTTTTTCTTCTGGTTTCATCCAGTCTGCAATGGTTTTACCATTTACTTCTAATTGCAATAATTCTGGGGTGAGTACATGACTTAGCTGATCACGTAAAACCTGACAACCTTGTTCTGTTGTGATTAATATTTCTATTGCCGTTTTATCTTTTTGCGTACCTTCAATCGCTTTCTCAGTTAAACGATAGGGAGCATGCTGTAATAATTGAATGAAACGCCCACCTGTTGGTGTGTTAAGTTCATTTTCATTCACCACTTCTTCAAAATGATCGAGGTTAAAATAAACTTCGGCATAAAGTTTGGAGTGAGTAGTTAAAAACAATTCCAGAGTATTTTTAAATAAACGAGAGACAGGAACAATTGGGGTGTCTTCAACTTTATTACGACATTCAGGACAAGCCTTTAACAGATGAACTATTCTACCTTCAACGCAATGCTCACAATCTGAAAACATCACTGGTTCAAAAAAGAGCTCCATCGTCACAGGGCAAGTAAACTCCTTCTGATTGATAGGAATCATCAATACTTGATCACCTGATATTAATGCATCTTGTTGCACATTTTGAGAACTCGCTCTTGTATCCACACTCACCACCCTAGTTGTTTTTATTATTGATTTGACATTATATATTTTGGCTTGTGGGAAGCAAGCTTAAGACAGTAATTTTGGATATTAAATTGAATTTTTCTTCAAAAACAAAGTATTAGATTTTTTTCTTCTGCAGAGTACCCTGGAATAAACTATAACTTACAAGAAACACTTCTCTTGATATCGCAGTGATAGATGATATTAGTTAACTGACCAATATCATCTGATACTCCTAGTGATAATGTAAATCTATCGGTTATTGGCTTGTATGAATCAGAAACTAATGCTGCTGCTTCTTCATATTCTTTGTTTTTTGTACTAATCAAAGTCATGTGAGGATCAAATGTTGTTTTAATAGGTAATCGGAGGGTGTTAGCGATAGAGCCATGCATTTTATGTAATGTATCACAATTATCTGGCAATAAAGATACCCAAAAAATATTATTATCAAATGTTATACAACTAAACTTGCTAAATGTAAGAAAGAGTGGCTGCTCTTCCCAAATATCACAAACCCGCTCCCAAATGTGCTCTATTTCTTTTTCTTCAGTTTGGAATTGATATAAGGTGACATGGGGGAAGGACCTATCGCCTAGCAAGTATTCATCTGCAACATTAGAGAATTTTTTGGCAAGTGCTATTGCTTCATCACCCTTTGAGGCTGGAATTAGTGCTAAGTTATATTTCCTTTTCATCAATACCTCTTTAACTATTTTGACTTCAAGATTAGAAATTAATCCGTTCCAATCTTCGACACAATTTACTAAAACTTAAAACACTATCTTTATGCAATTACAATATATTGATTTATAATTATTTTTGATGCCGGCGCGCGGAGTTCGAACCGCGGACCTACTGATTACGAAACATAACAGAACAAATTATAGCAATAAGTCACAATAATCGACAACAATTAAAATCAGTGTTTATGCGGAAAAGAGCATTGTGAGGTGTGGTAGATTTTGGCAGCATTTCACCTACATACTATGAAAATTTAGATTTTTATACTTGGGACCAATGCTTTGACAAACGATTTTATTCTCAAACAAAATTAAGTTAGCAAATAAAAAATGGTATTGATACTGGCATCGTCATGGTGCATAGAGCACAATGCTACTCATCAAACAACCTGATCATGTAAAACCAATTTGTCGCTTACCCAATCTAACTTTAATTAAATAATATTGAGGATCACATGTCATGAAGGAATATAATGCAGCATTTTTTGGCTTATACGAAAACTGGTTTAAATTACTTAAAAAAGAATTTGGCGAAAACAAAGCCATCGATCTTTTTAGAAAAGCAATGGAAACAGGATTATCAAAAGCATATGGCGATAGCTTTAAAAAAGGATTAACGTCTGAATTTGCGAGACTGGTAGGTAAACGAGACAATAATGTCGGATTACTCGTCAAATTTCCTGAAATATCGGAGAATAAATTAGTTTATCAATTTCATACTGATCCTTTTCCAAATTTAAAAAATGAAATTGCACCTCAAAAATTAGATGACACCTTTATTGCGTTTAAAGTGAGATATATTCTTGGGGACAACTGGAGTTACAAAAATACAACCCACCTTTGGAATGGTGACAGCTGTACTGAACTTGTTATCTCTAAGTAAGCGCTCACTTAGTTATATTTGGTTATACAAGAATAATTGCTATAAGCGCTAGCGCTGTTTTGCTGCTTCTACATCACGAGTTTCATTACCAATATAAAAATGCTTGCCTCCATCCAAGCGCAGAGCTGGCATTAAACTCGCTCTGGATGGGGAGCACTGCGGCGTTTATCGAGGTAGATTCAGTATGTGTAAAATTGGCACATACTGCCGAAGATGGGAAGCCTTGCGCTACCGTTTAACAATATTTTCTAACTTATTCAGTTTATCCATAAAAAAATCAACACCCCATAAATTCAATGATTGTTTATCTTGAGTATTTAAAAATTGCCTAACATCATTTGCAGCTTTGACCCAATCAATACTCTTGATTTTTTGTTGCATAGCTTCAAGAAACCATAGCGGTGTAACAGTGATTTTTTGATTAGCCCACGGACCCTGTTGATAAAGTGCGTGCTCAAGAAAAATAAAATTTGGGGAAATTTTCCTGGCTATATACCATCCAAAATCATACCAATCACGGCCTTTAATATAGTCACGACACAGTAAAGCATGACATTTTCCTGCAAAGCTGCTGCTTAAATCCTGCGTGACAAGAGAATAATCTAAAGGAAATTCCAAAAATTTTAAATCTAAACGGGATCCTGGTGGTGGATTCGTATCAATTTCAAATTTTATTGAAAGTTTTTTACCAGGTTGATGAATAAAAGTTAGGTCAATTATTTTTCCAATTGAATCATCTTTTAAAAACATTTTCTTAACTGTGTTATCGACACGACTTTTGTCTGTTACCTCAGGATGAACGCCAAACTGTTTAAATGTGGCAATAATTGCATCCATGTAAGGTTTCCATCTAAAAGCAGAATCTGGACTTTTTAATAAAAAATCGAGATCTTCGGAGAAACGCGGTAATTGATATAAAATTCGAAGCGCTGTTCCACCATGGAAAATAGCTTTATCAAAGAAATTAGCATTTGAAAGGCCATAAATCGCAATTTCTTGCAAGATTTCTTTAAGTGCATGCTCTTCATCTTCTTTAGTACTAGGAGCATAAATTTTAAGTCTTTCATCAATGATATGAGTAGCCATTATTTCTTAAGCTCCAGCTTGAGTTTATCTAAAAAATGTAATACACGCTTTGAACGATAAACTTCTTTAATTTCTAAAAAATCATTACGTTTAATTTGCATGAGATGTTCTACATCAATGCGCAAACCGCTAGTGAGATAATCAATATTTTCCCAATCAATTTTTTTTATATATACATAATCAGCCAATGCTCGAAGTGGTGATGCAATGAAAAAAGGTTCACCTTTTATTTCTTCAACGCGAATCACGTTGGTTAAAAACTCATATTCATTAACCGGAAGTTGGTAAAACATAAACTCTCCAAAAGGTGTTGTGAATTGTTTAGTGCGGCCAGTAGCAAGTACGCTTGTTACTGTTGCAACACGTTCTGGAATCCAACCGTAATAAGACATTGCACTTTCAAGAGAGATATAACTATGAGGAACAATTCGGCTAGCGAGATATAATTTGCTTAATTTTCTGTGGCGATACTTATCTGTAATAATATAAAGGCCACGCCGAATCTTAATCAGCTCACCTTTTTTTAGCGCTTTGTTAACCATGCCATAGCGGGCAGCAGGCGTACCATCTAATAAACCATCAAGATCAATATCAGTTAGAATATGATCAGCATAACCTTCTTCAATAATCTTATCTTTAAGTGTAGTCATATTTAAATTTTAGCATGAAACTTCCCAAAAAGGGAAGTTTCATGCTAAAGTATTTTAAATCTGATATCGCTAACTCACTAGTGGTTAAGTTTACATTGGTATTGTCGAAATTGGTTGGCGCTTGTCATCAAAACATTGGGGAAAAGGATATGCCACGGAAGCAGCCAAGGTAGTTTTACATTATGCGTTTATAGAATTAAATCTTGGTGAAATCATTTCTTTTACAGTAGTAGCGAATATTAAATCACGTCATGTAATGGAAAAAATTGGGTTACATCACTCCGAAATAGATGATTTTAACCATCCAAAGCTCGAAGAAAATAGTCCTTTAAAACGGCATGTACTATATCGAATAACGCGTGACAACTACCAAACGAATCAAATCATAGATAAAAGGGGGAAATGATGAACAAAGCTATAGGGCCGGGACCAGATCCTAATCAAATTTATCCCATGCAACCTTACGATAAATTAGTTTTTTTAAAAAATTTCATTAAGGCCAGCAATATTCATATTGGCGATTACACCTACTTTGACGATCAGCGTCATGGTCCTCAGAATTTTGAAGAATATAATGTTCTTTATAACTACGATTTTTCAAAAGTTAAATTAGTCATCGGAAAGTTTTGCGCAATTGCCGCTGAAACAAAATTTATTATGACCGGCGACCACAAGCTGGATGCGATCAGTACCTATCCTTTTCCGATTTTTCAGCAAGGTTGGGAAATAGTTTATGATGTCGCTAACCTACCGGTGAAAGGAGATATCATTATAGGCAATGATGTTTGGCTTGGTTATGATTCTTTGATAAAAAATGGCGTAACCATCGGCGATGGAGCTATCATTGCCGCCAGAGCGGTTGTGGTAAAGGATGTTCCTCCTTATGCTGTTGTTGCTGGAAACCCTGCTAAGCTTGTCAAGCTAAGATTTGATGACGCCACTATTAAACGGTTGCTAAATATCGCTTGGTGGAATTGGGATATTCAAAAAATTAACAAAAATCTTCCTCTCATTTGCAGCTTGGATGTGAATCGCTTGGAAGAAGTTAACAACCAGAGCTAGGAAAATAGGATAAGTAACAATGAAACAAGCCCTTTCAGATCAGCGTATTATTGATTGCCTAAACGCTAATTATGGCATTAAAATTGCTAGGCTTACCTTTCTTCCTTTGGGCGCAGATTTGAACGCATCAGTATATAAAGCAGAAACGCACGACCAATCATCTTATTTCATAAAGCTAAAGCGCGGTCATCATCATGATATTAGTGCCACCATAATAGCACTGTTACATGATGCTGGAATTCAACAAATCATTCCTCCCATCAAAACCAAGCACAGGCAACCCATTCAGCATATTGATGACTTTACCCTCATCGTGTCTCCATTTATCGAAGGACAAGATGGCTTTAACCGTGATCTAACAAACGACCAATGGGTAACTCTCGGCGCCGTGATGAAACAAATTCACAAAATTGATGTACCGCCATCCATTCAACGAATGATAAGGCGTGAAGATTATTCATCTAAATGGCGAGAAGCTGTTCGGTCGCTCTATGCCCATATTGAATCGGAGCCCAGCGGTGACGACATTGTTTTAAAGTTAATAGCTTTTATGAGAAAAAATTCAATGACAATTCATCGCCTGGTAGACAGAGCGGAGCAATTGGGAAAACAAATTCAAGATCAATTACAAGAATTCGTGTTGTGCCATTCCGATATTCATGGTGGCAATGTGCTAATGGATGGAAATAACATTATTTATATGGTGGATTGGGATGATCCTATCATGGCACCAAAAGAGCGTGACCTCATGTTTATCGGCGGAGGTGTTTCTAATGTTTGGAATAAGCCACATGAGGAAAATTTTTTTTATAAAGGCTACGGCAAAACTGAAATAAATAGGACAATCTTGACCTATTACCGGCATGAACGAATCGTAGAAGATATAGCAGTTCTTGGTCAACAGTTACTTCTAAGTTCAGTAGATAATCAGAACCGAATTGAATCATATAAACATTTTATTGACCAGTTTGAACCTCAAGGTGTAGTAGAGATTGCATTTAAAACGGATGAAAGCTTAATATGAAAAATTCGATCAACATCTTTCCAGTAATTCTAACTGGAGAATACACTCCAATGAATTTCTTAGTGAAGCAAGAAGCAGGAGTTTGGCATATTCACGGGTTAATTGATTTCGGTGATTCGATGCTTGGATTGCCAGCATACGATTTATTGGGACCAGGCGCTTTCTTGATTCAAGGAGACAAAATTCTTTTAAATGAATTTCTATCTTCTTATGGCTATTTGCCTTCAGAAATGACAAACGCATTAAGCCATAAACTCACTGCGCTAATGCTGCTACATCGTTATAGCCGCTTAAACGTACAAATTAGAATAAAAAACTGGGAAAAGAAAGTAAACAATCTGCATGATTTAGAAAGCCTAGTTTGGTGGTTTTAATGGGCGAAACACAAAAAATAAAACAGTCGCATGAACAGATGGTAACTATCGTTATTGCGCACCATTTTAACCAGGCTCCAAAATGTGTCATGCGTATTGCTACTGGGATTTGTAACGAGGTTTATCGTGTTAGCCTGGATAAAAATGATGTAATTGTACGCTTAAGCCCTGTTGATAGATTTTTAATGGGTTCACATGATCATATTCCTAAATTTAAAACTCTTGGAATCAAAGTGCCTGATATTTTATTCGAGGATTACAATAAAACATTGATACCTCTTTCTTATCAAATCCAAAATAAAATTGAAGGAACAGATTTAGGCAACATCATAGAAACTCTTACTGATGATCAATTAAGAGAGCTTGCTCAAGAAATAGTGCTTATATTTAATAAAGTAAAAACTCTTCCGGCAAGCAATCAATTTGGCGTTATATGGGGTGGTGGTGACAATGAATTAAGTGATACCTGGACTGAAAGAATGAAAATATGGATAGAAGAATCAATTGAGCGAGGTAAAAAAACAGGCGTGATGGACAGTCAAATGTCATCGATAACTGAAAATCTCTATGTTGCATATAAATCTTATTTTGATTTCATCAAACCCGTAACTTATTACGGTGATATATGCTCAAAGAATGTAATGATAAATCATGGTATTTTTAATGGATTAGTGGATTTAGACGGGCTAACACAAGGCGATCCTTTGGAAGCAGTTGGGAGAATAAAATTAAGCTGGTATGGCACACATCGTGGTGAAGTTTATATTAATGCTATTATGGATAAACTGAGACTGAATAAAACAGAAAGAAAGCGAGTAACTATGTATGCTCTGTTAAATAAAATTTCCTGGACATGCGAAAATGGCATTCAATTCAATCAAAATACTCAGTCCATAGTTGATAAAGAAAAAGAAAAAAATGATAAAAAAATAATTAAGCTAATCGTAGCAGAATTGGGTGATGAGGTATAAATGGAAACATATAATAATTTGTGCGCACAGTATTACGATATTGATAAGCCAACAGCACCACATGATGCATTAAATTTTTATTTAGAATATGCCAAAAATGCGAATGGCCCAATATTTGAACCCATGTGCGGCACTGGTCGGTTTCTAATTCCCATGCTTGAACGAGGTTTTGACATCGAAGGTTCCGATGCATCCACACATATGCTTTCAATTTGCAAAGAAAAGTGTGCGGCAAAAGGGCTTAAAGCGAAACTTCATCAACAGTTTTTAAATGAAATCGCATTTGATAAAAAATTCGGTCTTATTTTTATTCCAAGTGGTTCTTTTGGGTTGCTCACTGATATTGCAGAAGCAAAATTTTGTTTAAAAAAATTGTATGACCATCTTCTGCCTAACGGTAAATTGTTATTTGAAGTTGAAACGATTCATGCTGTACCGCATACACTAGGTCAACATCGGCAACAATCTGTACCCACCAAGCATAATAATGAAAAAATCGTATTAGACACCGTGTCTTCTTATGATAATAAAAGTCAAATATTTAAAACTATCTGCCGATACGATTTAATGCTTAACAATAAAATTATCCTAACTGAGGTAGAAAACTTTTGCGTGCGCTACTACCAAGATGACGAAATGGATAAGTGGCTTCCTGAAGCAGGATTTCAAATGTTTTCACGCTACAAAGCATTTGACCATACTCCACCAGATGACACTGATGAAATCATAATTTATGAATGTATTAAAAATCCTCTTACGTAATACTTTAAGGGACCAGCGATCAATTAAATGTGTTAGCCATTATTGTGCATTTCATGTTTTTCTTTCCCGTTCCGCAAAACCTACTCATTTCTACTCAAAATCAGAAATGATGTTTGCTTCCTGCTTCATCACAACATGACTAGTAATTGCAAATGCAACTACCCCTTATAGCAATAAGTCGCAATAATCAACAACAATTAAAGTCAGTGTTTACGCGGAAAAGAGAATTGTGATGTGTTGTGGATTGTGGTGGCGTGTTATCTACGAGTGTCCCAAATTTGGCTACCAGTTATTCTTAATAAAATTGCCTAACGTCACCTACCCAAATTCTTTCTTCACTCTAAAACTGCATAGATATTATGCAAATTGGGATTTACTTGATAGATATTTATGTCATTACTTAAATTGACATGATATTGCAGCAACAGAGGCCTGTTTAGCTATATCCTGACAGTTCTCAGTCCTTGGCGTAAGTCTATAGAGCATAAAACTTAAAAGAGCGTTTCGTCAGGCGAAAATATTGATAATATTCTGAACGCTACGGTTTAAAATGTACATTTGTAAGTGATGTCTTACAAATGTAGGAGTCAATTACTAGTATACGATTGTATAATGCCTCTATATTATAAATTCCCTGAAAATAAAATTATGCATTAATTTCGCATATTAACATTTTCAGCCGAAGTCATTTTCAGCCGCTATTAAGCAGTGTGCTGGGCATGAAGTCGGATTCATATGTCACGGAAGACTCCTAAATATTCACGGATCAACTTAATAAAATATAAAGGAGTTTGTCATGCAATTTTCAATTGAAATCGTCGAAGAAACCCAAGCAACTGTAGAAGTTGGTTGTAACAGCACTGGCTGTCCGTAGTCAGTTAAAAGTTGGTTCCCAGGTTAATAGCCTGGGAATTGATTTTATGCATTATGGGGATAGGGTTAAACACAATGAATTTAAGCAAAATGACTAATATTAAAATTAGAAAAATAAATATTAGTGATGCCGAAAATTATATG
>MGXV01000003.1:0-10275 GCA_001801485.1 Gammaproteobacteria bacterium RIFCSPHIGHO2_12_FULL_37_14 | reverse complement strand
GTTTAGATGGCGAAAGTAATTTTTTGTATTTCGAGAAAAATGAAAGAGACGACAGTCTAAATAAATATTCCGAATTTATAAGTAAAATTTTATCGCATGAGAAAGCAGTAATACTTGTAGCTGAATCTGGTTCTAATGAGTTGATCGGTTTTATATGCGGAGAATTATCAAATAGTAGAAAAAGATCTCATATGATGACCATTAGCATGGGTGTACTAAAAAAATATCAGCTTGGTTTGGGAAGGAGGCTTTTAGAGCAGCTTTTAGTTCATGCTCGAAGTGTAAATGTTAAAAGAGTAGAGGCGTATATAATGGAAACAAATAAGAAAAGTCTCAATCTGGCAAAGAAATTTGGATTTGAGATAGAAGGCATAAAAAAAGCATCAATAAATACAGCTGATGGGTATATAAACGAATATTTGATCGGTTTAGTATATGAGTAGTTTAAATGACGGATTACAAGATCCAACCCAACTATTGCTTGCAAAGTTAGTAACAAATCCTCGATATGTACGTGAAGTTATAAGCAATGCAGATGAATTCCTGAATATCTTAGGCATAGAAAAAAATCAAAAAATAGAATTAGTAGATTTTTTTAAAAATCATGGGGAGAAATTTTTAGCGTCATCACAACTTCTTGCAAAAAAAAGATTAGATAACATTGTAGAAGCCATGCAAGTTGGAAGAAAAATATTTTCTTATGAATTGCTTAAGAGATATTTTGAAAATTATTTGGAAAAAACAGGTCTTGATGAATATGTTGATAAAAATCCAATCTCTGAATCTATCCTTTTCTGCAAATATATAATTGCCAATGAAAACACAGATGAAAGAGAAAAAGTTATCCTCGACTATGATTTGACTAGAAATATAGTCCTTCAACAGCTTATGAATGATCATAAGTCTTATGAATCATTGGTTTATGATTTAGAAACAGTAATCAATACTAAGGATTGTCAGCTAAGTGCACTAATCCACCCTTCAATCCAAATTAAGAAATTTCCAGCAGGCACTTCTTTGATGGTTAAGGCGATTATAAACAACGTACCTAACGTTGGCATATCTGCTTCTACAGATGAAGAGATATTAATATTCCATAAAAACTGGAGGAAAGGAGGTGTCGTAACACTAAAGGTTTCACCACCAACTGTTGAATTCATAAAAATATTGATGCGCTGCGATACATTAGAGCATTCATATCAAATGCTAAACAAAGAATTAGGTGCAGATATAGAAATTTCAAAATCCATGGTCAAGCAGTTTATAGAGTGTGGTTTATGTACAATTCGGTTTGTTGGGAGGAAGTATGTTTAAAAAACCAAGCTGTAATCCTGGAGTGGGTTTGAATTTTCAGCATCATTTTTCAGCTGATATGCTAAAAAATATCGATCAATTTGACTTCATTGAAGTGTTCACTGAAAAATTTTTCATTGAAGAAAAAGATGAAACCTTGAATCAGATTCTAAAAAATATTCCACTAGTTTTACACGGTCTTGATTTATCAATTGGCTCTGCCTCTCCTATTAAAAGCGAGTATCTTCAGAAGCTTAAGTCTGTGCTTTCTGATACTAGTTTTGAATGGTTCAGTGATCATATTTCATTGACACACGAAAATAATTTTGAGGTGGGTCATCTGATGCCAGTTAAGTTTTCAGAGGAAAATGTAGTCAAGATCTCAAAAAAAGCTACAGAGATTGCTTCTCTAACAGATAAACCATTTTTACTTGAAAATATCACATATTACTATCCAATCCCCGGCCAATCTATGAAGGAAGAAAATTTCATATCAGAGATTTTGGAGCATGCGGACTGTGGAATGTTACTTGATATAAATAATCTTTATATTAACTCGAAAAATCACAACTATGATCCCATAGAATTTATTAGCAAAATACCAGTAGATAGGGTAGTTGAAATCCATATAGCGGGTGGCTCATTTAAGCATGGAATGCTTGTTGATACGCATGCAAATTCGGTTTCAATCGAGGTCTGGGATCTTTTTGATGAAGTCTGTAGACGGGTTCCTTTCAATAGCGTGATTATTGAAAGAGATTCAAATTTAAATAAACTGGATGATCTTATTGATGAGGTAAATATTGCCAAGCAAATCATGAAAAAAAATGGCGTTTATAAAAATAAGATTAGAAAGAGACTCTAGTGAAAGTTTTAATCGTGGCACATCCCGATGATGAAATTATATGGTTTGATCCACTATATTTTAACCTTATATTAATCACCTTCTGTGAAAGGCATGACAGAATTAGGGTCGGACGAAACAGACTAAATGCTATTTTACAACATCCATTGAAAGACAAGATTTGTATGTTGAATATTCCTGAGTCTGGATTTTGGAAAAATAAAACAAAAGTTTCTGAATATACAAAAACAGCTGAACAACTTACTGAAATGCTTTTTCAGCTAAAAAATAGCTTTCAGATTTCAGAAATTTATACGCATAATTCGGTTGGTGAATATGGACATGATGATCATATTCTGGTTCATCAATGTGTTATAAAAGTTTTTAATGGGCTTAGTAATTGCAATATATACTGTCCGACTAAATATATGAAAGAGGATGATCTAAGGAGTCATCAAACTATAAAAAATAAAATGGAGATCAATTTTTATAATAAAGTAAAAAATATTTATCTTGAAAATAATTGTTGGACATGGAATTTAAATTCTGAACCCAGAGCATATGAAGAATATTATCAGGTTAGTAGTATATGACAGCAGAAAAAATTATAGCTTCCATGGCAGCAATACCTTCTCGATTAGAAAGCTTGCAGAATGCAGTCGAGTCTTTAATTAATCAGGTGGATGAGTTAATTGTTTATTTAAATGAATGGAAAGTAGTCCCCGATTTTCTCTTTCATAAAAAGATTAGCTTACTTGAAGGCGCTAATCTAGGTGATACAGGTAAATTTTATGGGCTTCAAGGGGCTGAGGGTTATCTTTTCACGGTTGATGATGACTTAATTTATCCCACAAATTATGTTGAAAAAATGATTGATAAAATTAATCAGTATCATCGTCAGGCGTTTATATGCGTTCATGGAAATCTTTTACCAAAGATACCAATAAAATCATATTACCTTGAAAAGAAAGGTGTTCATTTTTCAAGAGAGCTTAAAGAGGACATTAAAGTGGATGTTCCAGGTACAGGAACACTTGCTTATCACTCCTCTATGTACAAATTAAATATGCATGATTTTGGAAGAAAAAATATGACTGACATATGGCTTTATAAACTAGCCAAACGTCTGAATATTACAATTATCTGCATTACACGATCGCTTCATTGGATTAAATCGTATTCACTTAAATACCCGTCAGAGAGTATTTATCTATCAAATTACAAAAATGATTCTTATCAAACGGGAATCGTAAATCAAGTTATTAGCCAACATGGAACAGAAGTATGAAAGAAACGCAAAAATTACAGGATCAGTTTAGAACGAAAGGATATGTCCTTTTAAAAAAATATTTAAATAATGAATCTTTGGCCATCCTGGAAGAATGTGCGAATGAATTAGAATCTTTGCCAGACAAACCCGGCAAAATAATGAAATATTATGAGGCCTCAGGGTTTGATGGAAGCCAAATATTAAATAGGGTTGAACAGTTTTCAGATACTTTTTCTTCTGTTGATGCGCTTTTAACAAATGGAGCAATTTCTGAAGCTGTAAAACTTGTAGCTGGTATTACCCCATCACTATTTAAGGAAAAAATAAACTTCAAGATGCCAGGAGGTGGCGGTTTCAATGCGCACCAAGACGCGCCTGCATTTACTCGATTCATTAAAGACGAGCTCGTTGTAGTAATGATCCCCATAGATAAAACTGATGAAAAAAATGGATGTCTGAAGGTCGCAAGAAATTTTTTTGAAAGGAAGATTACTCCCCACGTTGAAGGGACAGTAGAAGCCTCACTACTCTCTGAAATCTCATGGGAAAGTATTCACATGAATCCAGCAGATATTTTAGTATTCAGTTCTTGGCTTTTACATAAATCAGACATGAATCATTCTGCTGGTCCACGCGGGAACTATTTTATAACGTACAACGATCTAAAACATGGAAATAAAAGAGATGAGTATTTCGATTTTAAGCGTCGTTATTTCCCCCCTCTAATAGAAAGAAAGCCTGATGTTAATTATCAGGAATGGACTTCAAAGCTTTCTAAGAAAATTTTATAGGAGAGCAATGATGTTTTATCTCTTCGGCGCTGACTATCACCTATCTAATATAAAAAAAATTTCAGGTGTTAATAAAGAGTGTAAGTGTACGGAAACACTCAAATCAGGTTTTAACCGATTTCTTGCAGCGGATTCTATATTTAGCCGACAAGTTGATTGGATGTCTCCAATGTTTGTCAATTTTTTGAATTCAGCTCATTATTCACAAAAATATTTCAAGGAAAAGCATGTGTACTTTGACATCAATTCTCCTGAAATTGACCTTATGATTCATGATGGATATTTCGAAAATGTTTACAATGACTTAAAGGATATTAATCGCCCCTTGTTTGACATGGCAAATATTGTGATTAAAGTTATTATTATTAATAGACTTAAAAAATATACCAATGGAACCACTGAAGACGCCTTAGGTCTTGCCATTATTGATTATAAGTTATCGTTTAATAAGATTGATTTTCAAGAATTGATATTTCATCAAATAATTCATATGCTGACGTTTCTTGATGATAAAATAAACTCACATCTTCCTGATTGTCTTAAAACAGAATTAGTATCTTCTGATTTCATTCACAAAGCTGGTGGGAATCAATTTCCACTTTATATCATTTTTCATTCTTATCTTGTGGGTATAGAAATCCTAATTTATAGGTTGCACATGAATATTCTAGATTTTGAAGGTAATTATCATGGTTCTACAAAAAGGCTTATTGCAAGATGCACGAAGGCAAGTCAGATGCTGAATGATCATTTAGATAAATTTACGGAACAAAGCAAGATGATTTTGAGTAAGGCTAACGCTAGTTTAATATCTGTTTCTGACAAATATTATGCCGAGTCTCATTGATGGAAAAGGTAACTGTTGGTGATAGCTATTTTCAAGAGTTATATTTTTCGATTCAGGAAAATGCTTATTGCAATGCTTTATTTTCTCAAGACATGCAGCCAGATTTTGAATGGTCTCCAGTGTTAAACCATTCACTTAATAAAAAAATATTTGATATATTAAACAATAGAGGATTTGTGCTTGTCTCGATTGAGGCTAATACTGATATTCATAACATAACCACGTGGCAAAATAAATTTTTGGGACTTTCGATGGAAGATCGTGGTCATGACAAAGGTTTTTATTCTACTGTAATGGCTGAAAAGGATGGTAAATTTTTTGTTAATTCAAATTTAACTCAACCCATACATACAGATGAGGGGCATACCTCACTACTTCCAAGATATATCTCTTTGTATTGTAAAACTTCATCCACATATGGTGGGATTACCACACTTGTTGATTCTGCTAAGTTGATTAAAATCCTAGAAAATGACTTTGGTAATAAAATGCAATACCTATTCGATAAAGAAGCGATTCAAGTTAGGAACGTAAGCGGTTGTGAGTCAAAAAATATCTTGATGCTCTTACCAGATGGGCGTACTGGCATCTCATATTCTCCTATCTTACGTGAGCTAACTTGTAATAAAACAATATTTGAAATGTATTCAGTTATTACTAAATATGTGCATGATCCTCTGAATCAGATTCGGTTTAAATTGGCTAAGAATCATCTTTTGATTTTAGACAATTGTAGGGTTTTGCATGGAAGGACTAAATTTTTAATTTCTGACGACAGAATTTTATATCGGATGTGGTTTTCTAAATGTCGACTTAATTCAGAGTTAATGGATTTAGCAGTATGAATGCTACAAATAAGTTAGGAGATTCATGCAGGTTTCTTCCTCTTTGGTTCATACTAAAGTATATAAAAAAGCAAAAAATATTTTTCAGTATTTTAATGATGACAGCAATAATTTGGTCAGTTAACCAGATCTTATTTCCCCTGATACTGAAATACATCGTCAATTCTGTTTCGGTGTTTACTTCTTCAAGTGCTATGAAAATCATGATACTTCTTATAGGACTAGCATTAGCATGGATTATGACTGAGGTAATGATTAGAATGCAGGGGTATATACAGGTCAAAGCATTGTCAAAATTTAGAAATTCAATTCTATCCGATGTTTATAAGAATGTCTGTAATTACAGATATTCTTACTTTACACAACGATCCATAGGCGAACTTACTAGTAAAATCATGGATGTTTCTTCAAGCAGTGAGAGGCTTGTTCAAATATTTATTTTTAATTTTATACCTGTGGTATCAACCATGTTTTTTGCACTTATTTTATCATTGGGCATTTCTATAATTTTATCCTTTGCAATTTTATTTTGGTTTCCCACACACGTCTTGCTAACAATTATACATATTAAATCAGGTGCACATTTGTCACGGTTACATGCTGCATCTCAATCTAAACTATCAGGTAAAATAACTGATACGATCCTAAATATTTTTAATGTTAAATTGTTTAACAGAGAAAATCATGAGCAGGAATATTTTATTCCATTCATGCAATCTAAGCTTGCTTTGTATAAAAAAGCAGCCTTTCATTATGAGAAAATGAAAGTTTTTCAAAGTATAAACACGGGAATTTTTATAATGATTGTCATGTTTATGCTGCTCTATGGTTTGATTCATCATTTTGTTACACCCGGTGATTTTGCGCTGATTTCAATGCTTTCTTTTAATATGATTGGTTTTGTATGGTATTTATCTTTCCAGATGACTATTTTTACAAAAGAATATGCAATTTTGTCTTCGTCAATGTCTATATTTGATGATAGTAAAATTGAAAATATAAATCTAAATGATATAAAAATCACAAAAGGCTCAATTAGATTTAAAAATGTAGATTTCAAGCATAAAGAAATTAATATTTTAAAAAACCTGAACATAGACATTCAACTGGGCGAAAAAATAGGAATAATCGGCGAGTCTGGTTCCGGAAAATCAACATTTGTCAGCTTAATCGCAGGAATTCATAATTCTTTCACGGGTGTAATATCTATTGACAATCAAAATATTGGTAAATTTTCTGCAGATAGTCTCAGAAAGCAAATTGCTTATATCCCTCAGGATTCAATATTGTTCAGTAGAACTATAATGGACAATATTCGGTATGGACGACTCAATGCGTCGGATAAAGAAGTAAAGGAGGCTGCAAAACTTGCTGCCTGTCATGAATTTATCATGGAACTTGAACAAGGATATGATACAAAGATAGGTGCTGATGGAGTGCAGCTTTCAGGAGGGCAGCGACAGAGGATTATAATTGCTAGAGCAATTTTAAAAGATTCTCTAATTTACATTCTCGATGAAGCCACTTCATCACTAGATACAAATACTGAAAAAATTGTCCTAAAAAACTTAAGAAACTTATTCAGTAACCGCACTTCTATCATAGTTTCACACAGGTTGGCGGCGTTCGAAGATACTGACAGGATATTCGTATTTAACAAAGGAAGTATCACGGAAACAGCTGTCTTTAAAGACCTTTTAACTAAAACTTATTTTATGAATCAATCTCAGCAGCAAGCAGATCATCGATTAACAATGCATAACACAGCTAAAGCAGATCATAATTTTAATAGAGTGGAATATGTTTAATAATTTTCTTACTTTTTCGCTTGTATACAGGCTTCGTTGGTATAGAAACGAGATGCTTAATAAGTTGATAAGGTATAAACATGGTTTGATTATTATAATAGCTTTACTAGTTCCTAGTTTTCATGCCCTGTCCTGGCTAACCTTATTGCCAATTAGGCAATTGGTTGCGCATAGCACTTCTCTGGAGCTTAGTTTTATTTCTTTGTTAGGAATACAGGCCCTTTTCATCTCTTGGGCAGCTATCCAGAAACAAGCGATTCTGAGTGCATCATTTATTCGTAGTTATTTTTGCACCTTGCCAATAAAATCTTCTTATATCTTACAAATGGATTTACTGTTGCTTCAGGTTGCGAATCTGATTTTGTGGGTGCCTTTTGTTTTGGTATTTTTTGGAATTAAAAGTGAAGCCGAGTTTACAAGATTTTTAATTCTCATATCTGGGATAGTTATTTCCCAAATGATATTTTTGTATCAAAAGTTCCCGAGGTTCATTGGGATATTTTTTTCTAACTTGTTTTTTATTTTAAGCTCGATAGCCAATTCTTCATGGCTTTCTTTTGTTCTCATGGTGATGTCTTGTAGTATGCTTTTTATCTGTCTATTGCCAAAACATTATTTCGAATTCCTATCCATAAATAGTTTCCGTAAGCTACAGTCAAAATATATTCTGCTCTCGCTGAATTTGCCTTTTGAGGGTGCGGTCTTAATTAGGCATTATACTTTTCCTGTTTTAGTACGATTATTCTTTCTACTATTAATAGCTGCATTAGGGTGTATTCTGTTGAAGTATTCAGCTCTGAGTATGCATTACTGGGGTGGTTTACAGTGTTTTATGACATTGAATACCTTTGTAGGAAGCGCTTTATATACGCTTTTGCATGAGGCTAGAAGAGACATACGACCTTATCTAAAAACTTTGCCCTACAATGAGCTTTATTGGAATATAAGAGAATATGTAATGGGTTCTGTATCTTCCTTTAGTGTGAGTATTCTATTTTTATATGTACTGAGGTCGCTTGCTAATCTTTCAATTTTGCAATGTATGAAAGCACTAATGGCGCAGGTTCCTCTTCAGTTTTTGCTGTATTTTGTACGTACCCGGTATGAAAAGCAGGGTACTTTTATTTCCCTTATTATATCAGTAGCTTGGATTGTTTTACTTATTATGTGCGTTGATAAAGGCTATATATAAAATGACAGATCATTCAGCGTTACTTGTTTTGGATAGTATTTGCAAATCTTTCGGCGGGAAACAGGTTTTTAATGATTTTTCGCATTCATTTTTACCAGGTTGTTATGCTTTGACTGGGCCCAATGGTGTGGGTAAATCAACACTGTTATCATTAATTTCTGGTTCAGATACTTTTGACTCAGGTCGTATCATAGTTGGTAAGGCTGACTTACAGTTGAAACCTGTCACTGCGAAAAAATTGATGGCATTTGTGCCAGATAAATCTATGATATTTCCCTTTATGACTGGGCGTGAGTTTATTTCACTTGTTTCCAAAGTACGGAAAATTAAAGACCGCTCTTTGGCAGAAAAATTATTGTCTGACTTTAACCTCGGTCCCCATTATTCTAAACCTTTCTCAGACCTTTCATTAGGAACACAAAAAAAATTCCATATTGTTGCCGCTTTAATAGGAGATCCTGCTGTGCTTCTAATGGATGAACCTACAAATGCGATCGATGACGCAGCAAAATCTGTGCTAATCGACTATTTGAACCGTTCTAGAATGAGTAAAGTCATCCTTTGTTCTACACATGATGAGACTTTTATATCTCGGCTTAATATGAAGAAGTTAAAGCTATCAGGTACTGTCAATTCTGGGTTTTTATAGAAGAGGAGATTGCTTCAAGATATTATCTTGATCCGGAAAAAAACCCTTTTCAAGGGCATGCTTTAATTAAAGGAATATTCATTCAAATATCTCGCAATGTCCATTTTCTGTATAACTGTTAATTCCATTAAGTGTAGCATTATTAAAAAGAGCTAAGGAATAATCTAGCTGTGGGGATAACCACAGCATAGCTATATTGCCATAATATAAATACTCACTGACTCCAATAAGTGGCCCATTAAAAATTACACCTTTTTCCTTCGAAATTTTTATATAATGTTTTTTTTCTTTGTCGTCATTTTTCATTTTTACGAGGGCCATCACATACCCTGACATGCAAGACTGATTTTGAACACAAGCACATGAGCCTTTATTTTCACAATCATTTAAACCTACAAATTGTTCAGGGTTAACTTCTAGAACTTTAAGTGTAAATCTATTTTTTAAGGGCTTGTGTCACCGAGTTAGCGGACACATTGACCAGGCAAGGCAACGTGTACAACGCACTATTGATACTGAGATGGTTAAGGCGTACTGGTTAATTGGACAAGAAATTGTGCAGGAAGAGCAGTATGGCAAAGAGCGTTCTGAATATGGAAAAGCCGTGCTAAAAAACCTCTCTGAGCGGCTGCAAAAGCAATATAAGAAAGGCTTTGGTGTCGACACCCTCGAACAAGCAAGAAAATTTTACATTACCTATCAAAAGGTTACAAAATCCGACGCACTGAGTCGGAAA
>MGXV01000002.1 GCA_001801485.1 Gammaproteobacteria bacterium RIFCSPHIGHO2_12_FULL_37_14 | reverse complement strand
CTATATTAAAATTTTCGCTGGTGCTGATGACAATAAAAGTCTGCAATACTCAACCTGTTTTTATTTTTTATCCTATTTGGCAAAGATGATTGGCTCGTTTATCGGGGGGATTCTGTATGATGGGCTTCAGGGCAGCGATATGATTTTAGTGGGAATTTTATCGTTGTCAGTGATTAGCGTAACACCCTTTTTAATTTTTTACCTTCAAAGGGAGAGGCTTTTTCCAGAGGGTGCAGTTGCTCAGGTTTAGCGAAGTCACAAACCAAAGCCAAATGTATGTGGATTCGGAGGAGGAGTTTTTGGGGAATTAATTTTTTCTAAAAATTAGCCACGCGGTGAGTGGCTAATTTGAGTATAACAATCCATCAAATGATCATTCACCATACCCACTGCCTGCATAAATGCATAACAAATTGTACTGCCAACAAATGTAAATCCGCGAGCTTTTAAATCTTTTGATAGTTTATCAGACACAGTGGTATTCGTTGGTACTTGTTTTTCTGTTTTCCAGCGATTTTTTATTGGCCGGCCATCTACAAATTGCCAAATATAATCTGAGAAGCTATCGTATTTTTCAAGAATAGATAAGTAAGCTTTGGCATTGGTGATGACTGATTGAATTTTTAGTCGGTTACGAATAATGCCGGTATTTGTCAATAATTCGTGATATTTTTTTTCATTATAATCCGCCATTTTTTCAGCATCGAAATGATCAAAGGCAAGTCGATAATTTTCACGACGTTTGAGAATCGTTAACCAATTTAATCCTGCTTGCGCACCTTCTAAGATTAAAAACTCAAAAAGCAATCTGTCGTCATCAATAGCAACACCCCATTCATTGTCATGATAATGAATATAAATGGGATCATCGTTTACCCAAGCACAGCGCTGTTTGTTGTCATGCATCGTTTTCTCAATCAAGTAATTAGTTTATTTCTAAAAGGGGAGTTCTACTGTGCCACCCGACGATACCAACACATACCATAGTGCGCAAGTCATATGATGCCCCCCGCTATTCTCATTGTGAGGGCAATTCCACCCGAGCCTTACTCACCCTAGTCCAATAATACCGATATTAAAAATTTTTGATTCTTTCATTTTACAGCAACAACAGTCGGAAATATTTTAGCTCGATCATAGATAAAATGAATGTCTTTAAAACCCCGAGATTCTAATTGTTGTTGTGTTTTTTGCGTTGATCTATAACATTGCCATTTCGATTGAATAATATCTGCAAAAATAGTTTTTTGCAGTAATAGATCATCTTGATTAATTTCGCTCATATTCCATTCAAATTGATCGCTCATTTGAGGCGACATAGTAAGAAAACTAGTTACTAATTTACCGCCCGGTTTTAATGCATCATAAAATGCTTTGTACAATTGCGTGACTTTTTGATCATCGGGTTCATAAATATTCAACCCATTGCTAGAAATCAAATCAAATTCATTTTGAATACATAAATCCCATGCGTTTTTTTCTATGAATTGCGTGTATTGCGATAATTTTTGCTTTTCAGCAAGTGATTTAGCATCATTTAATGTGTTTTTATCATAATCAATACCTATTAATTTAATGTTATTGATATTATCGTAATTTAAATACAGCAATTCACCCATCATACCGCAAGGTATTGTTGCCAGCACCGCATTATTTTTTACGGATTTTTGATTTTCATTTAAGAAAATTTGAAATCGTTCTTGGGTTGCAACTACAACGGGCGCCTTTTCCAACATAAATTTTTCTAATATTGAGATAGGCTCATTACGATTATTTTTTTCTGTTTTTTTTCCAACCCAAGGATGCGTCAGCGCATAATGAGTCCAATAACCATTCAGTCCTTGGTGTTGTAGTAAAAATTTCCCAAAATCAAATTGTGTAAGTTGATCCAATAGTTCAAGCTGCATACGCATGTCTATGATTGGCACATTTTCTTGAGATAGTATTCTACTTTTTGCATTATCGATGGTGTTTTGCAATCCTTCAGGATTCACGGAGTGTGATAATAGTTTATCTGACATGATCTTGACCTTGTTCTTTACGCAAAACTAGAAATTCTTTTAATTGGTCACGCAACTTGCCTGTCCCATAATACAATTCAAGCTGTGTTTTATCACAGGCTTCTGTCACCGCAGAAAATGCTATGCCCAAAATACCTCAAGATGCGAACTTACTTAAACCAGGAACTAGTCTAGCATACACGGTTTTAAGCATTCAGATTGATGGTAGATTTATGGGTATAGTAATATCTTGAAATAACTGGATTCCCCGCCTTCGCGGAGAATGACGCAAGAGAAACGAATTTACACCTCATAAAGCCAATTGACATGGATTTAATGAACCTTCATTCTGAGCGCAAGAGTAGATGCAGGTATTTCTGTGGCAAGTAATACAATCGGAAAACATTTTGCAGTCACAACTGCCGGCGAAAGTCATGGGCCGGCAATGGTATGTATTGTCGACGGTTGTCCGCCGGGATTAACACTTTCAGAAAATGATATTCAACCAGCATTAGATCGACGAAAACCTGGTAATTCTTCTTTTACGGCGCAGCGTTTTGAATCAGATCGTGTACAAATATTCTCAGGTGTTTTTGAGGGAAAAACCACAGGCATGCCTATCGCATTATTAATTCCCAATGAAAATGCGCGCTCGCGTGATTATGAAAGCATTAAAAATACTTTTCGCCCCGGCCATGCTGATTATACCTATTATAAAAAATATGGTGTCCGAGATTATCGCGGCGGTGGCCGTGCTTCAGCACGTGAAACAGTATCGTGGGTTGCAGCAGGCGCTATTGCAAAAAAATATTTATTAGAAAATTTTCGTATCACGTTTGAAGCCTGCGTTTCACAAATTGGTGATATTGTTGCAGGGGGGGTTGACTGGTCTGTGGTAAATCTTAATCCCTTTTATTTTTGTGACAGCAGTAAAATTGCATTACTTGAAAATTATTTTACAGCGTTGCGCCGCGAAGGTAATTCAGTGGGTGCGCGCGTGAATGCAGTGATTAAAAATGCGCCCGTTGGTTTAGGTGAACCGGTAGGTGAAAAACTAGACGCAAAAATTGCAGAAGCAATGATGGGCATTCATGCCGCAAAAGGAGTTGAGATTGGCGATGGATTTTTAGTGGTCACGCAAAAAGGTTCTGAAAATCGCGATGAAATCACTCCTGATGGTTTTTTGTCTAATCATGCTGGGGGGATTTTGGGTGGAATATCGACGGGTCAGGATATTCATGTGAATATCGCCTTCAAGCCCGCTGCCAGTATTCGTATTCCTGGAAAAAGCATTGATCAAGCAGGAAATCCCGTAGAAGCGGTAACGACAGGGCGTCATGACCCCTGCGTGGGCATTCGCGCCGTACCTGTTGTCGAAGCACGTTTGGCATTAGTATTGATCGATGCGGTTTTAGCCAATAAACTAATCCGATGAGAAAAAGAGCTTTCAATATTGCGATCGTGGGTGCAACAGGGGTTGTTGGCGAGACATTGCTTTTATTACTCGAAGAAAGAAAATTTCCTGTTGATCAATTATTTTTGCTCGCCAGCGAAAAATCTTTAGGAAAAACACTTTCGTTTCGTGATCAATTACATTTGGTTGAACCCGTCGATCAATTTGATTTTTCAAAAGCGGACATTGCTTTTTTTGCCGCAGGAAACGAGATCTCACTAAAATATGTACCTATGGCTGAAAGTGTAGGGTGCATTGTCATTGATAAATCTTCTGCATTTCGTTATGACAAGAAGGTTCCGCTGATTGTGCCCGAAGTCAATCTTGATGCCCTAAACAGCGTGGTGGCAGGGACACAGCGTGTGATTGCCAATCCCAACTGCAACACGATACCAATTGTTGTTGCGCTCAAACCTATTCATGATCGTTTTAAAATTACCCGTGTGAATATCGCAACCTATCAATCCGTTTCAGGCGTGGGAAAAAAGGGCATCGAAGCATTGGCCTATGAAACTGCGGAATTATTGAGTGATCGTAGTTTGGAAAAACCAACCTTTGAAAAACAAATTGCGTTTAATGTGATCCCAAAAATTGATGATTTTTGTGAAAATGGATACACATTGGAAGAAATGAAAGTAATTTGGGAAACGCAAAAAATTTTAGATCCAAAAATTTTAGTGAACGTGACAACAGTCCGCGTCCCTGTATTTTTTGGCCATAGCGCAGCAGTGCATATTGAAACGAAAAAGAAATGTGATATCGATAAAGTTATTGATGCGTGGCAGAACATGCCTAGTATCGTTTATACCGATCATGAGGCTTACCCCACGCCTATTACGGAAGCCGCCAATCATGACGGTGTTTTTGTGGGGCGTTTACGACACGATATTTCCCACAAAAAAGGCCTCAATTGTTGGGTGGTTTCCGATAATGTCCGTAAAGGCGCTGCATTAAATGCTATTCAGATTGCGGAGCACCTGGTTGCTGTAAAATAAAATCAATCCAGTGATAAAACACCTGGATTCTCCGCCTTCGCGGAGAATGACGTTAACTTTTTTGAGCAATGCCACCCGAGCCTTATTCAAGCTTGTAAGGCTCAAGTGGTACTAGACTACTCCATGTAATGAGTGTATTGGCATCTGGATTGATTGGGTTTATCGTGCTATTGGTATTTTTTAGGAGTTTCGCACTTCGTGCTAAACTCCTTTCTTTTATAGATGCTTCGTGCGAAGTGAATTCGCACTCGCATTTAAGGGGGAGAATCGCGATTCTCCCCCTTAAAAATCCCCCATCGCGATGAGTTGGACTTTCGCAAAGTGCGAAAGTCCTGTTTTTATTAAAATAAGGAACTTAATACATGCGTACGTTGACTGAAAGACAGAAGCAAATCATGGTGTTAGTTGTTTCTTCATTATCGATCCCACTCTACATGTCTCTTATTATTTATTTTTGGAATGAATTGGCTGGACCGCCGGCGCCCTCTGCTGTCACCAAAGATGGTAAGTTCGTTATTGACTGTGATATAGCTGAATTTCAGTCTTATGTGGGTCCAAATTCATCGCCGCCATGGCAAATCAATCAGATTGTGCCTTTGATGTGGTTAGCATTTTTATGTGGATTTCTGGATAAAATCAATCTCAATAACACTATAATATACGCGCCTTCCAACCCCTGTCATGTGAATGCTACTATCACTAAAATAATGTCCTCGCTACTAGGTAACCATAAAGTCGAATTAAAATGTTTGCCGATACGTGAGTGGTTGCCAATTCTGCTGCAGTGCATGATAACAACAGTACTGGTTTTTTTAACCGGACGAAATATTTATAACTTCTGGAAACAAAGGAAAATACCGGATGTTGCTAGTGTTTCCAGTGAAACAACAAACTTACTTGAGGGTTTGCCACCTGTAAATCCAAATAATGTCGGCGCCGGCGCCACCTTTTCAACAAGATCTATTGAAATGGATCAGACTGCTGCTAGCCCGAGGCGCAGTAAGTAAAAATATTGGGGGCAAGGAAGGGGAGCGATGCCGCTCTAGCCTTACAAGCTTTGTGTTTTTAGCAGCAAAATACCACGTTTCTTTTGGGAGGCGGTATCCACTGTATTTATCCCATTCCAAAGATCTTCTGTTTTCACCCAAATAGGAGGATATTTATAGCGCGCAACATCTAGAATTAAAAAACGGTCGCTTCTGTAATCATACGCTGCAATTGGTGAAAAATGTCCGCCACCATTTTCCTTTAAACCAGGACGAAAAAAATTAACTACAGCATATTTATGCTTATTTTTTAGCACTGATATTAAAATTTTTCGCATTTTATTTTGTGTTAGCGTGTTGCTGTGAATGGCGGTGCTTTTTACGCCAAATTGTGCCGCTGCATCCGATGCTTGATCAAGTGTCATCCCATGATGAAATACTCTATCTTGATCAAGAATCTTTTTCATGGCGGGCGTAAAAAAATTATCCTGAGTAATAGGATGATAAGGAGAATAAACAGGATCATTTGGTCCTTTCACTCCTAGCGCATTAAGGACCATAGTAATACTTGCAACGCCACAGTACGCCTGATTTCTTTGTGTTAGAAATTGCATCGATAATTCAAAAAAAGAATGGCTCACGCTTCTTTT
This sequence comes from Gammaproteobacteria bacterium RIFCSPHIGHO2_12_FULL_37_14, assembly GCA_001801485.1. The sequence goes on along the minus strand of MGXV01000002.1, from coordinate 13,588 downwards.
TAATAATTTCTCACCTGTAGTGGAGTTATACGCAATAAGATTGGATGGTAATGGCGTGGATGCACGAACAATTTGTGGCGCAGAAATTGTTAAAAAAACAACAAGAATGAAACTAAAAAGTTTTTTCATGATCAATCCTTAAACCTAAAAACCCGCCTCTTTCACCGCCTGTAAGATCGCATCAATGGCTTTCGTCCGTGGAAAACTTGCTCGCCAGGCCAACGCAATCGTGCGTTCAATATTTTTATGTTGAAAAGGACGAATGGTGAGTAAATGTTGATAATGTTTAATTTGCGTGGCGGTGCTGGGCAAAATCGTAATCCCCATGCCGGATGCCACCATATGCCGTAACGTTTCCAATGAAGCGCCCTCTATCGTTTCTTGTCCGCGTGACGCATCGCAGCAGCTGGGGCAGACCTGAATCACCTGATTTCGAAAACAATGCCCTTCCCCCAGCAATAAAACATTTTCATTTTTTAGCGCTTCGCATTGAATAGTGGTTTTAGCTGCCAGTGGATGATTTTTTTGCAGCAGGACAACAAAAGGTTCTGTATACAATTTTTTACAGACGATACCTGTTTCATTGAAAGGCAATGAAATAAATACCACATCAAGTTCTCCTTGCTGTAATTTAGTACGCAACTGTGCGGTAAAATCCTCGTGAATGATCAATGGCATTTTTGGCGCAATTTTTTTTAGTTTCGGTATTAAGGTTGGAAATAAATAAGGCGCAACCGTGTAAATGGCGCCAATGCGTAAACTTTCGGTCAATTGTGATTTACCTTCCATCGCAATATGTTTAATTTTATTGATTTCCTCTAAAGATTTTTGTGCTTGTAAAATGATCTCTTCGCCAACCTTGGTAATTTCGAGGTGGTGATGATGTCGCTCAAAAATAGCAACACCTAATGCTTTTTCGAGTTTGGCCACCGCTACACTCAGTGTGGGCTGGCTAACATGACAGCGCGCTGCCGCTTTTCCAAAATGTTTTGTTTGCGCTAACACAATTAAATAGCGAAGTTCAGTGACAGTCATATCTCTCCCCTCAATAAATAGTCAAAAACTATTAAAACTATAGAAACAATCAATTTTATTTATTATACACCGCATTTTAGCATGATCCTATGAACATAACGAAATAGGTGATGCGATGAGAAAATCATTACACTATGTAGAGGCGGAATTAAAACAGCGTTATCGGGAATATTTTGAATCGTACATGTCTGGGCAGTTATTGGCAAATGCGAATCATTTTTTATCGCTACAAACCGTGTCGCATAAGATTGCTGTGTTGTTAGCACAACATGCTGAAAAAGTAGTGAGCTTAATTGAAAAAAATCCTAAAATTGTCAATGAGCTGAAACCCCCTTATTTTGGCCATTTTTATCAAACCGGTGAAACGCCTACTGCACAGAAAATTTACGAAGACTTCTTGCGCATCATGCGTCATCCAGCGGCGCACCCTGAAGCAGCAATGCAAATGCACTGTATTTTTGAATATCGTATTTATCCTGACATCGAAATGGACCAGCAAAAACTTGCTGAAAAAGAAAAAGCCTTGATGGTACTAAAGCCCAACAGCTTTTTTTCAAAAAATTCGCGTAGTCGTGTGGATAAAAACACCGCGCCAAAAGAAACACGCCAATCTGGCTTTACACTAAATCCAGTTTTTTCAAAAATGTTAAAACGTGAGGAGGCGCCTCATGTTCGTGCGGTCGATCGTTATGCGCCAGATGAGGCGAGTGGGTTTTCTCAGGAAGCACGGCGCGCAAAAATGCCAGTAATTTGTGGCCCTTCTGGGCATACCGCGTCGTTGCTTTCAGGCGCTGTTTCATATGGCGGGTTATCTCGCGCTGAATTGCTGGAATATACCTGGGTTTGCTTTGCTTTCTTGGCAGTATCTGGAAACCACACTTTTCATGAAGTTTTTATGGTGGCGGCTTTGCTAGGACTGCCTTATCAGCAGGGAAATTATGCAAGTGTTGTGCCGGCGTCATTGTGTGGCCAAGGCTTTTTCCAAGCACTGCAAGAAAGATTTCCAGAATTTATTTCGGTGGATTCGCCAGCGGAAACAGTGGCGCTTGGATCTTAAGGCCCCGGGGCTTGTTGACACTTGGATCGTTACGGGCGATCAAACGTTTCCCTGTTAGCAGGCCTCAAGATCTTTGAGCATAAATTTTCTAACAAAGCAATTGCATTGTTATAATCCAACGCAAAGGTAACGCTACCCTCATTAAATCCGGAAAAACTTACCAACTTAAAATATTTGGGGGTAGATGAAGTGGCCAAAGCAAAAGGTCACGATTACATGACGCTGGTATACAATTTAGACTCACATTCAGATCAATGAGGACAATTAATTTGGGTGCATCCTGGTAGAAAAGCAGAGGTATTGGCTCAATTTTTTAAAATGCTGTCAAAACCCATAAAAGAAGGTTTTTGGCAGTGGTGATGGATATGGGCCCTGCTTATCAAAAAGCAGTCCGTGAAGAACTACTCAATGCAGATATTGTGCTTGATCGATTCCATGTCATGCAAAATTTTAGCAAAGCGATAGACAATCAACGCAGAGCCGAATTTTGAAAAGCAACGAATACACAAAAGGAATTAATTGTTGGCTCGCGTTATTTATTATTAAAAAATTCCGAACAATTAAACGAAATACAAAGCGATAAGCTAAAAATATTTCTACATGAAAATCAAAATATTAATTCACTGTATATTTTGAAAGAGCAATTACAAACGCTATGGCAAAATAAAACAGTCTCATCGATGCAAGCAGCCTTAGAAGCCTGGTGCCAATTAGCAGATGAAACTAACATGACCTATTTAAAAAAATTTGCAAAATCACTCAGGAAACACAAAATTGGCATATGCAACTATGCCAAATACAAGCTTACTACGGCATGCATTGAGGCACACAATGTTGGCATTGAATTGATACGAAAAAGGGCTCGAGGGATACGTGATACGGACTACTTTGCTCTCAAGATAAGGCAGCTATCTGTGTCAGAGGATGAGTCCATTTTTTACGACAAAATCGGTTGGGGTACCTCATGAGAGCGGAGAAGGGCCGAATAATACACCTCGTACTTTTCGTATATACATTAAAATCAAGTGGTTATAAGAAATTTTGAGATCCCTGCGCCATGTGATAAATTGACGCGCGATACCAACTTTTTGGGGATTAAAAATGATTAAAAAAATAGCAGTTGCTGCATCAGTTGCGGCATTATTAATATCTGGCACGACGTTCGCGCTGAAAGCACAAAGCGGATATTCTCTTCACAATAGCAGCGCAAGTGTTTTTACCACAGACCACCCAAATGGTTGTGTAGGAATTGAGTTTCCAACCTCACTGGCTGCGAATATGTCGCCTGCGACCTCGGCGATCATCAATATTTCATCTAATATGCCATCGGCGTCCCTTCCCTGTAAAACTACTTACACAGATGGGGCTGGGGATTATTGCACAATCGCATTAACTGGTACTAGCAGCAGTAATATGACAATGACCGTAGAAGATTCGAATTATACGCACGCAGGTTACTGTATGGTGGCCGCAAGTGGCACAGGCGTGAATTTTGGATAAGTGACCAAGCGCTGACGATTTTTTTCATTTCAATTAACTTGTTTAATGCGCGGCTCACTTGGCGATAAGAACCTAAATCCTTAAGTTCTTTGCGTAATACAACATTGCTCCGAATCGCCTTAATGCGAAGTTTATATTCAATGCTATCAGTATATTTTCTTTTCATATTATATCGCCAATTTAGGACATATATTAATTACATAACGGTTTTCAAAAAACGACAATTTAGGACGTATAATATATTAAAACATTCGCCAATTTAAGTCGTATAATTTTCTTAATATATTGTTTTAATTAATAAATTAAATTTAATAATATGAGATTATATTGAGGGGGTTGAGCGGGTGGCAAGCCGCAATCCTCGTGCTTTAGCGCGAGGTTAGGCGAACCTTTAAAAAAATGGCAACGTTCTTTACCGTCAGAAATCTCCGGCATTGTATACCGGAGATTTTTAAAAGACCCTCTCGTCTAAGGTCTGTTGACAGAGAAGCGCGTTGCATTGTCAACATGGAAATTATATCTGTAGATCTACCCTTGAGACGGTGTGATACGTGAGGTATAAGCATCACAGTCATCATTGTTTGTTGGAGTGCAAAATGAGAAGAGACATTGTGTTGGTTGGTGCAACGACGCTTGATTACGTGACCTCTGACCAAACAGCCCTTATTTCTGGCGGTGGTGCTCGGGCAGCAATTGCAGCGGCGCTCGCTTGCCCTAATTCCCCAGATACACGCGTAGTAGCTGTAACAACACTTGCTGATAATAAAACACCTACGCATGAAGCTATTCGTACTGCAATGAAGGAATTAAAAATAGAGATACTTTCTCAAGGAGATGCCAGAGTGCCGGTGAGTATTTTTAGGAATGATTATGGAAATACACCGTCAAGCCAGGTGCGTGATAATCAACATACTTTTGCGCCCTCAGAAATTGCTAAAACTAAAACGCTGAACCCTGCTGCGGCTGTTTTTATCGGCGGCCCGATGGTTTTCAATATTGGCGGTATGACAGCTTTCGCTGAACAGATGACTAATCAAGGCGCTGTTGTGATTCTTGATATTAATCCTAGAAAATCCATTTCACAGGATATTTCAACGCGATGGGCGCAACACGCACAAATTATTAAAATTGGTGATGAGGATGTGACGCATTATAATTGCGCATCCTCCAGGGATACTAGGGAAATTGCAGAGCGCAATACAGCTTCCTATTTTCTTGAGAAGGGAGCCGCTTTTAAAAAGGGGATTAAGTTAGTGCTGGTAACACATGGCAAAAATGGCGCCACGGCTTACTGGAAAGAGAATAATGAATTAAAACAACTTAGCGTCCCCGTTTGTTCTCCGCTTGAAATAAAAAATGAAGTAGGCGCTGGCGATGCATTCGATGCTGGTCTTGCGGTAGCACTTCGAGAAATGAATATTACGCCTGACAATATAACTATCTCAGCGACTATGGTCGAAAAAATGGTAAAACGCGCACATATTATTTCTGGACAAACGTTAACACTTTACAATTCCTCAGAGGAACTTCGACCATCGGCGATGAATTCAATTATTCGAGGACCATTAGAAACTATTTTGAGATCTCTGGAATATCCTATACCACGTAAAAGTGATGACGCGCCTAATACCGTAAGTAGCTCAGCGCGTTTTGATTTTGGAAGCGCAGCAGCGCCGTCTCAACAATCGATATCAGACGCAATTAGCTCTTTTCAACCCAACTGAGTAATACGACCATTCGTAATCCCATTCCGTTTTGGTCTTGACTAAAATGGAATAAACACTCATAGACAAGAGCACTTACTTGTATTATAATGGTCAATAAATTAACCAATATAAATAAAATTGTTCAATATATAAACCATTATGACAAAAAAAAATCCGCCGCTTTTACCCTCGCTTGCGCGCATACTCAAAGTGGTTGGCGCGCAGATTCGCCTCGCAAGGTTACGTAGACGGTTTTCTACCGCAATGATTTCAAAACGCGCAGGTATTTCTCGGAATACCTTGCGCAGTATCGAACGCGGCAAACCCACTGTTTCCTTTGGTGCCTACGCCATGGTTTTGCTCACATTAAATCTTGAAGACGATCTTTTTATGATCGCAAAAGATGATGTTCTTGGACGAAAACTACAAGATGCAGGACTTCCTACTAAAATGCGAGCACCCAAATGAAAAAAATTTATGTTTTTGCGGACTGGGTGGGTTTAGAAAAGCCGTTATTAATGGGCGAACTTCACGTTACATCGTCACAACAAAACGAAATATTCTCGTTTGAATATGACAGCGGATGGCTTAGCACTCAGAATCATGTGTTAGATCCTGCATTACAGTTATTTTCGGGAAGACAATATCCAGCACAATCAAAAGAAAATTTTGGTATTTTTCTTGATTCTTCACCAGATCGCTGGGGAAAATTTTTAATGAATAGAAAAGAAATATTAACCGCGCGTGCTGAAAAACGCGAAGCACGAAAACTGCTTGCCTCTGATTATTTGTTAGGCGTATATGATAAGCAACGTTTAGGCGCATTGCGCTTCAAAACAGACTTAAATAAGGATTTTTTGGACAGTGATCCAAACAACACAACACCACCCTTTGCAAGATTAAATGCATTGGAGCAATTTTAAATGAATATTCTTATTACTGGTGCTACAGGACTCGTTGGATCAGCTTTAGTCAATCATTTTTCTAATGAACATCAATTAACATTGGTCGGAAGATCTCGTGAAAAAATGCAATCGAAGTTTTCTAGTCAATACACCCTCTTTACTTGGAGTGAATTAAAACATCAGCGTGAAAAGTGTATTCAACATCAAGATATTATTATTAATTTATCAGGTGAAAATATTGGTGACAAACGATGGTCTGAAACGCAGAAGCAAAAAATAATTGAGAGTCGTGTTGATGCAACGCGATTGATTGCTGAAATTTGTGCACGATTAGATAAACCCCCTAGAATTTTAAATGCCAGCGCTGTGGGTATTTATGGTTTTTCAGATACGACAGTTTTTACTGAAAATAGCGCATTAACAACACCAGAATGCTTTTTAAAAAAAGTTGGGATGGCATGGGAGCAGGCGCTATCAGCAGCAGAAAAGGTTAATGTACCTATTGTAAGAATGCGTTTTGGCGTGGTGTTATCGAAAAAAGGTGGTGCTTTAAAAAAAATGTTTCCCGCGTTTCAACTTGGGCTGGGTGCTGTATTAGGGGATGGCAAACAATTTTTTTCCTGGGTTGCCTTACCTGATTTAATTCGCGCGATTCATTTTTTAGTTAATCATCCTGAAATTGCGGGGGCAGTTAACATCGTATCACCCGGCGTAATTTCACAAAGACATTTTGCAAAAGAATTGGCGCGCACATTGCATAGACCTTTTTTTATGCGTTTCCCCGCATGGTTTGTGCGCCTTTTGTTCGGACAGATGGGTGATGAATTGCTATTACATGGACAATCTGTGAAGAGTGAGAGGTTATTGCAAGCTGGATTTTCATTTCAATACGAGAATATTTCACAAGCCTTCAAACTCTAGGGCCGCAAACCCAGCATAAGCAACTTAACCAGAAAATTCAATAAATTAACCAAAATATGGTGATTCACTATACTTATAGTGAATAGACAATATGTTGAGGTTAAAATGACTCGTGGTAGCTACGGTGGAATTGGAGACGAGGTGTTTGATGAAGCTGCATGGAAAAAACGCTGGTCTGACCTTAAGGAGGAGAGAAGTGCTGCAATCAACCATTCTCTCCCAACCAATGAAATTGAAAAAAATATGATTGCGCATCTAGCGCATCGTCAAGTAACCGAAAGTTGTTTGCTAAGTATTTTTAATGCCATATTAGTTTCAAGTGGTTTAAATAAAGAAATGCAGTTCGCTGTATTAAAATCTCCTGCGTGTACAGAGCAAGTCAAAAGACAATTATTGGCAGACAAGTATGTTGATTTCGATGTTGTAAAGTCGATTGTTAGTTCAGCAATAGAGACAGCGACCTTAAATGCCGCAGAAGCGCTATTGACTCCTAATGAGGAGGGATATACGCGTTTTGAGAACGCGCGATATTGCACCAAAGAATCAATGAAGGTTATCCATCGGAAAAAAAGCGAATTTTTTGTACCCGGGGCTAGAGAAATGCTAAACGAAGCGCTAGAGATTGAAAGAAAGGCATCTAAAAACAGTGATCCAAGCGGCCCGTTTTCCAGAAAGTCTTCTTCGGACGAAGAAAAGACAATTGCCCTAAATGTATTAGCAAAAGCAACCGTTGAAACGAATTTATTAGATTTGATCGAGGTGGTTGCTAAAAGCAGTGATGAGTTAAATAAACTGAAAAAATCAGGAAAAAATTCCGATGGACTGGTTTGCTCGAGATTACAAACGGTTATCAAGCGCTTTAAAAATGTGGATATTGAGGTACTAAAATGCGCAGTATTGGAGAAAATATCCGATGTTATAGAGGCAAAGATAAAATCAATCAAAGCTGACGACATAAAAGCTAAATGGCGCGCTTCATTTCATCGTGAGTTAGAGGGAATAAAAGATCCAATCAAGCTAGATGAATTTCTTAGAGAAAGATTTACTGCAACGAAAGGCGAGCATAAAGGAGAGTTACTTCCTCAGATTAAAAATATTTGTGAAATACTAGAAAAACTCAACGCGTTTAAAAATGGTGAGGCTCCTAGGAATTCCTCGCAACAAACGTTAAGGTAACACATTCTCACGCCTGATTTGATCGAAGAACCTGCAGAGGTTATGCTTCATCAAGTGAATGTTGAAATAAGGAGCTAAACTTGCGCAGAAGACACTTAAGAGACGGGCGCGAAAATCCGAACTGGTATTTGCGTTATGCGGATGTACTGGCCTTAGTGTATTTTCTTAATTGCCAGAGTAGTGAATATCCTTTTGCGACATTGGGAGCAAAAGTAGGTAGCACTTTTTTTCTAGCGTTGCATAGTCTTCTGAAAAATCCTCTAAATCGTTTATTGAATTGCGCGCTGCTGGCGCATTGCGCGGGTGATGCGTTAATTGGAACATCGAGAATTTCTAGTATTTCCGAGGAAGATGCTATGTTACTGGCGCTCGCGGCATTTTTTCTTGGGCATATTCTTTGTTTGATGCACCAAAATAAAACGCGGTTGTGTATGAATGAAATGGGTGTTGCAAAGCGGTTTGGTGTGATGGCTTTTACGTTTGGCAGTGCTTATATTACGCAATTTATTGCATCGAGCGCGAGCGGTGTTTTGTGCTACGCAATTCCTATCTACGCACTAGCGCTAGGAAGCATGTTTGTCTTTGCGTGTATGCAAAAAAATCGTGCTTTTATGAGTATGGTAGCAGCGCTTTTGTATGTTTTATCTGATATTGGAATTGCGATGCGTGCATTGCGCCTAGTAAAAGAAGATTCTTCGTGGGTGCTTATAGCACTTTCAAGTAATTATTTAACTTGGCCAAAATACTATATGGGACAAAGAACCGCGGTTGCGTTAGCTGCCCATAAACCTAAGGATGAGCATCCACCCACGACCACCTCCCTGCCCAAAAATATACTTTAACCTATTGATTATTAAAATAACTATATATTTGCAAATCGTACTTAGTAAAACTACTTGATTTTACTAACTATGATTAGTATAATTTTTTATGGCTTTTCAATATGAACAAGTACTATTAGATCAAAACCGTCATTGGGGCAGCGTGCCTTATTCACACGAATTTTTGCGTAGTCACGATGGGTTATCCATTAATCGATTGCATTTACAAGAAATACAGATAATCACGGGCATTCGCCGTTGCGGAAAATCGACGTTATTGCAGACCATCATGAATCATCTTATGAAAACACAGGATCCAAAGACCATTTTATATATAAATTTTGATGACCCAAATTATACAGCCGCATACAAAGATGCGAGTCAAATTTATTCCATTATCACGGCAGCGGAGACGATGACGCAAACCACCATTGAATCTATTTTTTTAGACGAGGTGCAAAATGTAGAAGCTTGGGAGCGTTACGTTAAAAGTGCTTATGATTCAGCGCGTTTTAAGAAAATTGTTGTCACAGGTTCGAATGCAAATTTATTAAACAGTGATTACGCGAAACTATTATCTGGGCGTTATATTAAAACACATTTATACCCAATTGCGTTTCATGAGCTTTTAGGAAACTCTAGTATCACTACATATCAACAGCTTGTTGCTCAAAAAGCATTAGCACTTAAGCATACTAATACATTGCTGCAATATGGCGGTTTTCCAAGAATTCATTGTATTGATAATCACGATGAGCGGATTGAGTTATTAAAATCGTATTACGATACAATTTTATTGAAAGATTGCATTGCAAATCATTCTATTCGAGACACAGCAACACTAACACAGCTAGCGCATTATTTGATAAGCAATATTACTACATTATATTCTTACAATAGATTGGGTAAAATAGTTAACAGCAATGAAAATACTATGCAGCAATTTATACGTATTTTTAAAAACGCTTATTTATTTGATGAATTAAAGTCATTTTCATATTCCTTGTCTGAACAATTACGTTCGAACAAAAAAATATTTTGCATGGATAATGGATTAATTACCGCAACTGCATTTCAATTTTCAGATAATTTTGGAAAACTATTTGAAAATTTAATTTATGCGGAATTAAAAAAAACCGGCAATGAAGAATTATATTTTTTTAGAGATCACCAAGAATGCGATTTTATTCTACACAATCCAAAAAATGCTATTGCTGTTCAGGCCTGCTATCAATTAACTTCTGAAAATAGAATACGTGAAATATCTGGATTGCAGGCCGCTATGAAAAAATTACACATAAAAAAAGGCTTCCTGATTACCTATAATGATGAAGAAAAAATAACCAATCAAATACTGGTGATACCATTTTGGAAATATTTTTCAAAAATGATATAGATAATCCTATAGTAGGTAACATGGGATAGGTTACAAATGGCGCACAGTTGGCATGTAGATTTGAAGGATTTTAATTGTAAAAACGAGGCGCATAGTCGTAACTATGTAACGAGTTTTTACAATTAAAATCATTCAAAGATACGTGTCAAATGTGATGCGATTTTTAACCTATCCCGTGTTACCTACTATAAATTCGGCAGTAGGTCTCAACTGCTGAATTTAGGATAATTAGAGTTTAGTGTTTACATCCCTCCAAGCCTTAATTTGCCAGGTAGATTTTACAGTTGCGACTAATTGGTGATCGCTATCTTTCACTTCAGTGACCAGTGTATGCATCGTTTTTTTCTGTTCTTCAAGCGTTTTTGCGATTGCCTCTTTTTCAACAACAGAAAATTTTGTAGTGGCAGTCACATCTTTTTTAGCTTGGTAGTGATAATCAATCGTGAGATTCGCCAAAATAACACGGTATTTTTCAGGTGAAAAATGATACATCAAGGAGAGGCCTGCGGATAATTCCCCTGCCGTTGCGAGCGCACAAGCATGAATACCGCGAACATGATTGAAGTTTTTCTTATGATAAGGAGCAAAGGTTTGCACTTGATTTTCACTGATTTTAATTACTTGAAACTTATGTGGCTTGTTAAATCTTACTTGGTGATTCATCAAGCGATTGAGTAGCCATAAGTTTTTTTTGGATTGCGCGGATTTTTGAATTAATGAAAAAAGTGTTTTCATGTAAATTCCTTATTATTTAGGGGATTGTAGCCTCATCGCAAATGTCACTGTATACTGAACACATATTGATTATGCGAGTATACAATAGCATGAAACCCGTTGAAAAACTGAATCCTGAGCAACAAGCGATCCGAAAACTTTCTGATCGATTAATAGAATTGCAGCAACCCATCCGCATTTTAGATGCTATTAAGTGGGGGGATGAAATTAAGGATGATTTTTTTAAAAATAAATGTAAAAAAATGCCTGATGTAAATCGCGCTTATTATGTAGCGCGACCGCTTTCGTTTGATCCTGACGAGTTATCTTCCGAATTTCACAAGCTTATTCGCGATATTAAAAATGATCTTGGTCATTATACCGGTATTTCCAAGATTATGATCCGCGTATGCGATGAATATTGCAAAGCGATTTTGATGCTCAGTTCACGCGGGAAAAAAATGTTTTCTGACCTGGCAATGGAATTATATGGCGCACCTACAGATGCTTTTTACCCTAATGGCCCACGCTTGAGTGATCTGGGTATTTTGCTGGGAGATACGCTAGGAAAATTAATCAGTACCCTGCCGGAAACACAAGCAGACGAAAAAAGACACACTGCGCAAGAAGCAGTGGATATCTTGCGGGAAAAATTGTCGCAGTATTTTGACGATAAAGACCGTGTTACGGTTGAAATTAGCGACACCATCGTTGCAGATGCCTCAGCGGGTGCGGATAGAATTCGCTTACGGCACGACGTAATGTTTAGTGATCGCGATATTCGTTATTTAGAAGTGCATGAAGGCTGGGTGCATGTGGGCACTACGCTGAATGGAATGGCGCAGCCCATTTGTACTTTTTTATCAAAAGGATCACCCACCTCCAGTATCACCCAAGAAGGATTGGCGGTAACCACAGAAATATTTACCTTTTCATCGTATCCAGGCCGCATGCTGCGCATTGCGAATCGTATACGTGCATTAAATATGGTGAGCGAAGGCGCTAATTTTCTCGATGTGTTTAAATTTTTTCAAGAACAAGGATTTTCAGAAGAACATAGTTATTATTACAGCGCGCGCGTATTCCGTGGCAGCACGCCAGAAGGCGGCGCTTTTACAAAAGATCTTTCCTACGCAAAAGGATTTTTATTAATTTACAACTATATTCGATTGTCTGTTCGGCATGGATTGGTTGATAGAATCCCACTCTTTTTTGTCGGAAAAACGCTGATTGAAGACCTCCCTACGTTATGGGAATTAGAGCAACAGGGTATGATCACACCACCAAAATACATGCCCCCGCAATTTAGGGATTTGGCGGCATTAAGCTCATGGATGGGGTTTTCGCTTTTCTTGAACCAGTTTGATTTAGAAGCAGTTGCCACCCATTATGGCTATACGCCCTGGGTGGCAAAGGAAGAACCAAAAGAAAACGCTTAAGTTTTATTTCTTTTGCTTCTTACGCAATTTCTTGGGACCGTGCGGACCTCTTCCTCTTGGCATAATTACCTCTATTAGTAATTGATTACGATCTCAAGAATATCACAGAAGGCTGTCTTCCCGCATGATCTTTTTCGCGGCGAAATGAGCAGAAAGTAGGATTACAGATAGTACATTGATGGTAAGTGGTATTAATCGCATGCAGCGGAACTTCAAGTGCATATAGCTCGTCGATAGCGCAATGTTTAGCATCAAAATGAATGGCAGAAGCCCCGGTTTTCACAACAATATTTTTTTTAAAAACATCTTCAGGAAAATATTGCAAAAAATCAGGTTGGACTTCGTAACAACAAACACCCGCAGAAGGCCCAAAATAAATTTGTAATTGTGCCGGATCGCTTCGATAAAGCACCTGCATCTTTTTAATCGTTTCAGTAATAATTTTTTTAGATAACCCTTTCCAGCCAGCATGAATAGCGGCAATTGCTTTATGCTCAGAATCAATAACAAATACTGGTAGGCAATCAGCAGTAATAACGCCGATGCCAATATTTTTGCATCGTGTAATAACAGCATCCGCTTCAATTTGATTATATTCAATTAAATTTAAGGGGGGCTCATCAAGCACCCACACATCAGCGCCATGAATTTGTTTTGGAAAAACAACCTGGAGTAAATTTATTTTCGTTTGATGGAAAATTTTCTCACGCAATGCATGAAATGACAACGCATAATATTTGCCATCTTTTTTGAGGTTTTCTTGAGCGCTGCCAAAACACCCAATTGCCGAATGATGTTCAATCCAGTACATTTTTGAAGTGTATCAAAAAACCTTGAAATGACCAGGTGGTGCCACCATCCTCTAGTACGTTGACAGCCTAACTTTGACTAATTATGCATCTTAGCTTGCGAGTTATT
>MGXV01000001.1 GCA_001801485.1 Gammaproteobacteria bacterium RIFCSPHIGHO2_12_FULL_37_14 | reverse complement strand
AATAAAGCATCTATCATTTTTTCAAAAATATAATAATTTTGATTTGCTATAGCATGAATGACGATAGTGTATATTACATGTTGGCAAAATTTCCAATTTTGTTTTACTGGTGCAATATGATGCATTATTTCATCAAATAGCGTATTCCAATGACCTTTTATAACGCGGATTAAACAATAATCAATTTGATCAGAATGGTTGAGGTAAATAATTTTAGGCGAGTTGATCCATAAAAAATGATTCGAACGTGTATTTAGAATGGTTGCTTTTTGTATGCCATTTTTAAAATAGAGAGCTAATTCACTCGCAGAAAAATTTTTCCACAGTTCCATTATTTCTAAATAATCTGAAAAATCACGTTTATGTTTTTCTTTTTCAGATGGTTCATTATTTTCCTGTGATCCAATTAAATGATCCCAATAATACCACCTGTTTGGTAAATGATTATGAATATTCAGTAATTGCCAGAATGTTGTTTGATCTGTTTCATTCAGTTTATGTGTTAGATATTCGTTTACTAGGCTGATACCTGCTACACCCATGGATTCTAGACAATGATAAAGCGCGAGCCATTTAGTTTGATTGTTAGCATCGGATATCAGAGCATCTTCTAGAGCATGTAATAATTTTGCTTTTCGTATCGATGACTCATTGTAATAAATTGAGGTGAGTTGATTAAGCATAGTGGTAATCATTGTTTTTGACGATGGGATCATAACCATTCCTTTTTATAATTCTGCGAATGGCATTATCCTGGAAAGTTAAGGGAGAATAAATGAGAATATATTTAAAATACGAGCTCTTTTTTTGCCCAGCCTTTTCTGCTAAGATACTAAAAAAGTAATATTACTTTCACAACATAATGATTTTCAGGTAATATTGATTCATTCCATTTTGCTACACAATTATGGTTTGCTTTTCGCGCTGTATAAAAAAACGAATAGCGAGCGCACTTGCTTGCGGCTTGAAATTAGTCATGTTCAAACTCGCAACAGTGAATAAACATTAACAAATAAAAACAATAACATACAAAGCATGACGGTATAGTGCATGAATCTTACGAAAGCACAGTTAACCCTTGCAACTGGAGAAACCTTTTCCGGTTACGCACCTTCTTTTCAAATACAACCTTGTTACGGTGAAGTAGTATTTAACACGGGAATGGTAGGATATGTTGAATCATTAACTGACCCATCCTATGCAGGACAAATTCTCGTATTCACTTACCCACTCATTGGTAATTATGGCGTTCCAGCTGCAAATCAATGGGAGTCACCCCTTATTCATGTCAAAGGCGTGGTGATGTCTGAATTAGCTTGCCATTACTCGAATCATACAGCTGTGCACTCATTAGTTGATTGGCTGGCTTCACAAAAAATTCCCTACATAATCGATGTTGATACACGAGCCGTCACGACCTGTTTGCGCTCGCACGGTGTTGCACCTGGCGTTATTTCGCAACAACCAGGGCCTTATCATTTCGAAGAATTTGGTAATGTTCATTGGGTAAAAGAAGTTTCCATTAAAGAACCCCAATATTATGGTAGTCATGATAAATTGATTATTGTGGTGGATTGCGGAATAAAAGAGAATATTTTGCGATGTTTGTTACATTATCCGCTTAAAATCAAACGCGTTCCTTATAACTATGATTACACCAATGAAGCGTATGATGGAGTATTTATTTCTAATGGTCCGGGCGATCCCAAACATTGTACGGAAACGATTCGCATTCTAAAAAAAGCTTTTACAAAACAAAAACCAATTTTTGGTATTTGTTTGGGTACTCAATTAATGGCTTTGGCAGCAGGTGCGACGACTTATAAATTACCTTTTGGCCATCGTTCACATAATCAACCGTGCATGGATCTGAACAGCAAACGTTGTTATCTCACTTCGCAAAATCACAGTTATGCGGTAGATGAAAAAACAATTCCGACAGATTGGCGAGTTTCCTTTCGCAATTTAAATGATCAAAGCATAGAAGGTATTGAGCATCAAGAATTACCATTTTTTGCAGTGCAATTTCATCCTGAAGCATCCCCAGGGCCGATGGATACTCAATGGTTGTTTCAAAAATTTTATGATTTAATTTGTTATTATAATGAGAAAATGAGGCATGCGATCTAATATTCAAAAAGTACTTATCCTTGGTTCAGGTGGGTTACGTATTGGTCAAGCAGGAGAGTTCGATTATTCTGGTTCACAAGCAATTAAAGCCTTAAAAGAAGAAAAAATTAAAACAATTTTAGTGAATCCTAATATCGCTACCGTACAAACCGATGCTGATATGGCAGATGAAGTCTATTTGCAGCCGCTCACTTTAGAAGTTGTCACGCATATTATTGAAAAAGAAAAACCCGATGCAATTTTACTTGGTTTTGGTGGACAAACCGCGCTTAACTTAGGTTTGTTATTAGATGAAGCGGGTGTGTTGACAAAATATGGCGT
Organism: Gammaproteobacteria bacterium RIFCSPHIGHO2_12_FULL_37_14; assembly: GCA_001801485.1. Next base: position 38,950 of record MGXV01000001.1, on the reverse strand, counting down.
GCAATCGTTAGGAACATCGATTGCAGCCATTCGGCAAACCGAAGATCGAGAAATTTTCAAACAAGAATTGGAATTAATTGATGTAAAATCTCCGCAAAGTTTTTGTGTCACAACAATAGATGATGCTGAAAAGGCAGCTAAAGAAATCGGTTTTCCGGTGATGGTACGTTCGGGTTTTTCTTTAGGAGGCTTGGGCTCAGGTAGAGTAGATACGATTAAAGAATTGCGTCAACGCGCTCAGGAATGTTTTGCAGCTTCATCACAAATATTAATTGAAGAATATTTGTTTGGGTGGAAAGAATTCGAATACGAAATTGTACGTGATGCCGCAGATAATGCCTTAACTATTTGCAATATGGAAAATATCGATCCCATGGGCATACATACAGGTGAAAGTATTGTCATTGCACCTGCACAAACCCTCACAAATCCTCAGCATCAACAATTACGTAATCTAGCACTTAAAGTGGCAAGACATTTTGGTATTGTTGGTGAATGCAATATTCAATTTGCAGTTAATCCCAAAGATGGTGATTATCGTGTGATTGAAGTCAACGCGCGATTGTCACGTTCAAGCGCACTAGCGTCAAAGGCAACGGGCTATCCACTCGCTTTCGTTGCCGCTAAATTAGCATTAGGATGGCTATTGCATGAAGTAATGAATAATGTCACGAAAAAAACTTGCGCTTTCTTTGAGCCGGCACTTGATTATGTCGTCGTTAAAATTCCACGATGGGATATACAAAAGCTAAAACGTGCTAGTCGGATAATTGGCACAGAAATGAAGAGCGTGGGCGAAGTCATGAGTATTGGTCGTTCATTTCCTGAAGCGATACAAAAAGCAGTGGGCATGTTAAACATTGGTGCTTCTTGTTTGAGTGATTATCCTTATCAATTAAATGATTTAAAAAATGAAATTGAACATCCAACTGATCGTCGTTTATTTGCGCTTTACCAGTTTTTTTTGCGAGGAGGTTCCGTCGAAGAAGCAGAGAAATTAAGCCAAATTAATCATTGGGTGTTAGGTCATATTGCTGATATTGCTAAATTTGATTTACATCTTAGAGAGAGCGAAATCACCGATGAATTATTACATCAAGCAAAAAAATTAGGATTTTCCGACCGCGCACTGGCATTGATTTCGAATCAAACAGAGTCTTCTATTCGACAACGGCGTATTGCTAAAGGAATCGTACCGGTTGTTAAGCAAATTGATACACTTGCCGGAGAATTTGCTGCAGAAACGAATTATTTATATCTTACTTATCATGGTTCGCGACATGACATTGAGACATCGAGTGACCGTCCTATATTAGTGTTAGGATCAGGACCGTATGCGATTGGTTCATCCGTTGAATTCGATTGGTGCGCTGTTAATACAGCGCGTACCTTACGCAAAATGGGTAAACGCGCTATTTTAATTAATTCAAATCCTGAAACAGTGTCAACTGATTATGACGAATCAGATCGTCTTTACTTCGAACAACTCACCTTTGAACGTGTACAAGATATAGCGGATATTGAAAAACCAGTAGGCATTGTTGTATGTGTAGGTGGTCAAATCGCCAATAATCTAGCGATGCCGCTAGCAAATGCAGGATACGCGATATTGGGAACAGCTGCTGTAGATGTTGATCGGGCTGAAAATCGAGAAAGATTCTCAGCGTTGTTAAATGAATTAGAAATTAATCAACCATCTTGGCTACATGTAACGAGTATTGAAGGAGCAAAACAATTTGCCAAAGAGATTGGCTATCCGGTATTGGTGCGGCCATCTTATATTTTGTCAGGTACAGCAATGAATGTTGCATATGACGATACCTCTCTCGAAAATTATTTAATGCAAGCATCTCTTGTTTCACCAGACCATCCTGTTGTTATCTCAAAATTTATTCTTGATGCGAAAGAATTAGAAATTGATGGTGTCGCTGATCATGGTCGCATCATCATCGAAGCGATCAATGAACATATTGAAAATGCTGGAGTACATTCGGGTGATGCAACCCTCGTTTTGCCGCCACAAAATTTATATTTGGAAACGATTCGACGCACCAAAAAAATTACGCAGCGTATTGTAAAAGCATTAAATATAACCGGTCCATTTAACATTCAATACATTGCCAAAAATAATGATTTGCAAGTCATAGAGTGTAATCTACGTGCATCGCGTTCATTTCCTTTTGTTTCAAAAGTAACGAACCATAATTTCATTGAGATTGCTACTAAAGTTATGTTAGGAAAAAACGATACCAAACATTATAGAACCCTCGAGCTCGATTACGTTGGCGTGAAGGCACCACAATTTTCCTATCAACGTCTCAAAGGTGCCGATCCAGTCGCACATATAGAAATGGCTTCCACAGGCGAAGTCGCTTGTTTGGGCGAAAATCTTCACGATGCGTTTTGGCGGGCTTGGTTATCTTCAGAACAACCGATCTCTAAAAAAAGCATGTTAGTCTCTATTGCTGATCCATACAAAGCAAAAGTGTTGCCTTGGCTAGTGAGTCTGGAAGCGCTGGGTTGGCGAATTTATAGTACAGAGGGTACGCATTCTTTTCTATTTAAAAATGGAGTAGCCAGTTATTATGTGTATAAACTAAGTGAAAAAGGTGAACCCAATGTGCAAACGATTATTTCTCAACGTAAAGTAGATTTGATTATCAATATTCCAAGTAATCAAATGAATAATGAGCAAACCAATGGATATAAAATTCGTCGTATGGCAATTGACCATCATATTGCACTGATGACCAATCCGCAAAAAATTCAAATCATGTTGAAATGTCTCATTGATTTAAAAGATGCAGTACTTCCTGTACAAACTTGGCGAGAAATAGTAAATGGGGAAAATGATCAATGCCTGTGAATAGCCAATCAACTAATTCTTTATACTTAAAAGATATTATTTCATTTAATGATTTAACTTTTTCTGAAGTGGAATTAATTTTACAGACAGCAAAAAAAATCAAATCTGGCCAAATACGCTGCTCAATTCAGGATAAACTAATCGCCAATTGTTTTTTTGAGCCTTCAACACGAACACGTTTGTCATTTGAGGCTGCTATTTATCGTATGGGTGGTAAAGTGATTGGTTTTCCAGATGATAGTAGTTTGTCTGTGCGAAAGGGCGAAACACTGGCCGATACCATGAGGGTTATTGCTGGTTATGCTGATTTAATTATCATTCGACACCCACGAGATGGTTCTGCGCGATTGACAGCTGAAGTTGCTAATTGTCCAGTGATTAATGCCGGAGATGGTGCAAACCAACATCCAACGCAAGCTTTGATCGAACTATTCAGCATTCAAGAATGTCAATCGAGTCTAAATGGTTTATCGATTGCTTTAGTAGGTGATTTGAAATATGGTCGAGCAATTCATTCATTTATTGAAGCTTGCTTGATGTTTGATGTGCGGCTTTATCTGGTTTCTCCTGAATTGTTGACTTTACCGGATACAATTTGTGATAAATTAAAAAAACGTGGCGTACGTTTTTCATTCCATCAAAATATTGAGGAAGTCATACCCAAAGTAGATATTTTGTATATTACACGAATTCAACAAGAACGTTTTACTGAAACAGAATATCAGCTTATTCAAAGTAAATTTATTTTAACAGCAAACATGTTAGAAAAAGCGAAGAAGAACTTAAAGGTTTTGCATCCATTACCGCGTGTGAATGAAGTTGCGCTGGATGTGGATAAAACACCTTATGCCTACTATTTTCAGCAGGCAACCAATGGAGTCGTGATTAGACAAGCCTTGCTTACTCTTATTTTTAATGAGGTATTACCATGAGCGATATGCTTTCTGTCTCGGCAATAAAAAATGGTACGGTAATCGATCATATCGTAGCAGGGCAAGGATTACGCATCATTTATTTATTAGGGATGCAAACAAATAGCAATCAAGTAACAATTGGTTTGAACCTTCCAAGTAAGCGGATAGGAAAAAAAGATTTAATAAAAATCGAAAATCGAATTCTCACTGAAGATGAAGCGAATGAAATTGTAATTTTTTCACCCGCAGCAACTATTAATGTGATTAACAATTTTCAAGTCGTGGATAAAATAAAAACTCATTTGCCGACGGTTACTTACGGAATATTTAATTGTCCCAATCGACTTTGTGTGACGCAAACCGAACAAGTAACAAGCTGTTATTATATTCATGAACAAGGTAAGAAAATTAAGTTGATTTGTCATTATTGTGAAAAAGAATTTGATCGCGATCAAGTTAAAGTAGCTGTTTAGAAATAATCAAAAGAGATTCCACATGATTCACATTACAGGTGCATTATCGCTCGATGGCGAACTCATGGAATTAACACTGCCTAGCGTACAATCAAGCAAACTAATTGCTGATGGCTTATATCTATTCCCTGGATTAATTGATCCTCATGTACATTTCCGTACACCTGGCATGGAACACAAAGAAGATTGGCGTACAGCTGCCCGGGCTGCTATTTGTGGTGGTTATACCACCGTTTTTGATATGCCAAATACTATTCCGCCAACGGTTACCGCTGAAACTTTACAAGCAAAGAAAGCACTCATTGACCAGCAATTAGCAAAGGCTAATATACCGCTGCACTATGCATTATATTTTGGTGCCGATAAACATCATTTAAATGAAATATATAAAATCAAACAGGATGTGATTGGTATTAAAGTGTTTATGGGGTGTAGCACGGGGAATTTGGTGATTGATGATGATGAAAGTTTACATAAGGTTTTTAAAATCGCTTCTGAACTCAATTTACTCATTGCTGTACATGCTGAAGATGAAGCGATGATTCAACAACGCAAAGCGCAATTTAGTCACAGCAAACAATATAGTGATCACTCCTTCATTCGTAATGCAGAAGTGGCAGCTAGTGCAGTAGAGAAAGCAATTCAGCTAGCACGCATCTATGGGACACGTTTGTATATTTTGCATGTGAGTACGGCTGCTGAATTAATGTTAATTAAATCAGCAAAAGTGGAAGGCTTGCCTGTTTATGCAGAAACTACCCCGCATCATTTATTTTTACATGAAGGTGCTTATGCAGATTTACAAGGAAAAGCGGTAGTGAATCCTCCTTTGCGCAATAGTGAACAACACATTGCATTATGGGAGGCGATTCATGATGGGACGATTGATACGATTGGTTCAGATCATGCGCCACATTTAGAAAGTGAGAAGGAACGACCCTATGGAGAGTGTCCTTCTGGTATGCCAGGTATTGAGACTACCTTGCCTTTATTACTCACGGCCTATCATGCTGGGAAGCTTTCATTAAACCGTATTGTTGAATTAACATGTACTCGCGCAAGAGAAATATTTAAATTAACGCCCAATGACGATTATGTATTAGTCGACTTATATCAAACAAAAATCATTACGAATGCTGAATTACAAACCAAATGCAAATGGTCGGCTTTTGCTGGTCGCGCATTAACCGGCTGGCCTGTTTATACCATTATTGATGGTCAGGTATTTGATTTACTGTGAAAAAGCGGCGTGAAAAGCAGTTGCGTGGCTTGATTTTATGCCCTATAATCGTCCTCTTTTTATGAAAATCATGCTAGGTAGGTCGAAGAAATTGATTGGGAGTGAGTCAAACATGTACGCAGTTATTTTGAGTGGTGGAAAGCAGTACCGGGTGAAGGAAGGCGATACCTTAAAGTTGGAATCTTTACCTGAAGAGGTAGGTTCAATGGTCAATTTTGATAAAATCTTGATGGTAGGTGAAGGTAGCGATATTCAGCTTGGCAGTCCCTATTTAAAGAGTGGTAAAGTTTCTGCTACCGTCCTTTCTCAAGGGCGACATAAGAAGATTCATATTGTTAAATTTCATCGACGTAAACACCATGAAAAATGGCAAGGTCACAGACAAAATTATACAGAAGTTAAGATTACTGAAATTAAGGCTTAACGTTAGTGAATGAGGGTATAGAATAATGGCACATAAGAAAGCGGGCGGTAGTACACGAAATGGTCGCGATTCTCGCCCCAAATATCTTGGAATCAAGCGATATGGTGGTCAAATTGTTAATGCAGGTGAAATTATTGTTCGCCAACGCGGCACTAAATTTCATCCAGGTATGTATGTTGGAATAGGAAAAGACCATACATTATTTGCTTTAAAAGCGGGTCGTGTCGTATTTGCTGTGAAAGGTGCGCTACGTAAACGCTGCGTGAGTATCGATCCTTTAGAAGCTGCTTAATATAGCCACTGTTAGTCATGTTGGTGGATCAGACATGATTATCTTATCCACCCTTTTATTGGGGTGGTCTTATACATTCCGTTATTAATTTTTCTATTATTCCTATGAAATTTATCGATGAAGCTAAAATTCATGTTCAGGCTGGAAAAGGTGGAAATGGTGCCTGTAGTTTTCTCCGCTTGAAATTTATGCCTTTTGGAGGCCCTGATGGGGGTGATGGAGGGGATGGCGGCAGTATTTTTCTCTGCGCTGATTATGGAATTAATACCTTAGTCGATTATCGTTTTATTCATACTTATACAGCTCAAAGTGGTGAAAAAGGTGGTGGCCGCAATTGCAGTGGAAAAGGAGGGGAGGATTTAATCCTCAGAGTTCCAGTTGGAACGATGGTATATGATGATCAGACAGACGAATTAATTGGAGATTTAATGGGATCTGGCCAAATGCTTTGCGTAGCCCAAGGAGGCAAGCACGGAGTTGGCAATGCGCGTTTTAAGAGTAGTATTAATCGCTCACCCCGACGCACTATTCCCGGTCAAGAGGGTGAAATTCGAGATCTTCGCTTGGAGCTGAGGGTATTGGCAGATGTAGGCTTGGTAGGTATGCCCAATGCAGGTAAGTCTACTTTAATTAGTGCCATGTCTGCTGCCCGTCCTAAAATAGCTGATTATCCTTTTACTACTTTATATCCTCAGTTGGGGGTGGTTCGTGTGTCTCAATTCCATAGCTTTGTAATGGCAGATTTGCCGGGTCTTATCGAAGGTGCGGCGGAAGGAGCAGGGTTAGGGATACGTTTTTTAAAACACGTAGGAAGAACCCGACTTTTATTTCATGTAGTTGATATGTTCCCTGTAGATGGTAGCGACCCCGTTACTCAAATTGAGGCGATTAGCCGTGAACTTGGCTTATATAGTGAGGAATTACTGAGCAAAGAGCGTTGGCTAGTGTTAAATAAGGCAGATTTACTACCTCCAGAGGATATAGAAAAGGTAAAAGACGATATGGTGATGAGGCTTCATTGGCAAGGACCAGTATTCATTGTTTCTGGTTTAGCTAAGAAGGGATTGGATGACCTGGCAAAAGAAGCCATGCGCTATTTAAGTGAAGATTTGTAGGTGATTGCGAAAATCTCCCCGCTGCCTTCGTCAGCGACCCTCTTTGAAAAAGGGGCACTAAACACAGGTTCCCCCCTTTGAAAAAGGGGGGTTAGGGGGGATTTTTTATTGACTTGCAGTAGCGCCAGCATCCATTTTTTTGATATGAGCAGTCAAACGACTCTTATGTCGAGCAGCTTTGTTTTTATGAATAATCTTTTTATTAACCATGCTATCAATGATAGGCGTGGCTTCTTGCAAAGTGTTCATGGCAGCTTGTTTATTTCCAGCTGCAATAGCAATAACAACCTTTTTTACATAGGTACGCAGCATTGAGCGCAAGCTGGCATTATGTTGGCGGTGCTTTTCAGCTTGCCGGACACGTTTTTTTGCTTGTTTGGTATTAGCCAAGAGTTGATCTCCAAATTTTTATATTTTACCTAAAAACGCCGTATCTTGCGCTTTTTTATCAAAATTGTCAATTACCACCAGCGGCTGCAAAAAGAGCCCTATCCGGATAGGGTAGAAGGTTGTATGAATTCAAGCAATCCGCTACAGTACATAAAAAATAAGACAAAACTAACGAGGCGCCTCATGGCTCTTTTTGTTTTACCCCAGCAGCATTTTGCTTAAGGTTGCTTATTTCGGTAATAATGAATGTGAAGAATATGAAGGCCCTAGCAAATGAGTAAATCACTTTTTCGGTCAACATCTGTTGTTGTTAGCATGACAATGATTTCGCGAGTATTTGGTTTTATTCGTGATATGGTAACCGGTTATTATTTTGGCGCTGCCGCTCAATTCGATGCATTTTCTGTTGCTTTTCGCATACCCAATTTTATGCGGCGTTTGTTTGCGGAAGGTTCATTTTCGCAGGCATTTGTTCCTGTTTTATCAGCCTATCAAAGGCAAAATACACCAGAAGAATCACAGCGATTTATTAATGCAATGGCTGGTACGCTTGGCATATCTTTATTCATTGTTACTGTATTTGGAATAATCAGTGCGCCTTGGCTCGTTCGCCTTTTTGCACCAGGATTTCAAACATCTGGTGATCGCTTTGATCTTGCAGTGACGATGTTACGCATTAATTTTCCCTACTTATTTTTTATTTCCATGACGGCTTTTTCAGGAGCCATTTTAAATACGCACAGTCGTTTTTGGGTAGCTGCTTTCACGCCAGTTTTTTTGAATATTGTCATGATCGGATCTGCCATTTGGCTATCGCCGCAATTTGCTAAGCCAATTATTGGATTAGCCTGGGGTGTCTTTATTGCTGGTATCATTCAATTACTATTTCAATGGCCTTTTTTACGACGGTTACATTTATTACCGCGCCCACGAATTGATTTTCGTGATGCGGGTGTAAGACGCGTATTAAAACTCATGATTCCTGCATTATTCGGTGTGTCAGTCGGGCAAGTTAATTTATTGATCGATACTTTATTTGCCTCTTTGCTAGCGATTGGTAGCGTATCTTGGCTCTATTATTCTGATCGATTAATGGAATTTCCTTTAGGCGTATTTGGAGTAGCTATTTCAACGGTGATTCTACCGCATTTGTCACGTCATCATGCTAGTCAATCAGAACAATCTTTTTCATTTACTGTCGATTGGGCCTTGCGCGCTGTTTTATTGATAGGAATTCCTGCAGGCGTGGTGTTGGCAGTTATTTCAGGACCACTTATTTCTACACTTTTTCAGTACGGACGTTTTGATGGTTATGCAGTGATCATGGCGAGTAAAAGTTTAGCAGCATTTGCTATTGGCATCACACCTTTTATGTTAGTCAAGATTTTAGCAGCAGGTTTTTATGCGAAACAAGATATGCGTACGCCAGTGCGCGTGGGTATCATCGCAATGATTTCGAATATGGTATTAAATGTGTTGCTCATTTTGCCTTTGGCTCATGCTGGCATTGCTTTAGCGACGTCACTCTCTGCATTAATTAATACTAGTTTTCTTTTTTATTTTTTACGTCAACGCGGTTATTACCATCCTCGATCCGGTTGGAAATTATTTATTATGCGACTTGCTATTGCGAATGTTGTTCTTGCTAGTTGGTTGTGGGCCACTACCAGTGGTATTCATGTCTGGATAATGCAAAATGCAATATGGCGATATAGTCATTTAGCATTGGTGTTGAGTTCTAGCATAGTCGTTTATTTCGTTACCTTATGGATGAGCGGAATACGTATACATCATTTAATGATTCCACAACAGCAAGCGTTATAAACGTTGTGTGGGAGTCGGTAACTGATAATTCTCACCTTTGGCAGCGGCAAGCATTTGTGAGGTATCACGATGTAAGACTTGTAAACTTTGCTGTAGAGTTTTCTTATTTTCAAATAAGCTGATTACTTGATTAACAAGATCAGCATGTTGGTTTTTCAGGGTTTCTAAGTTCTTTTCTAATTCAATGAGAGAGATTTTTTTATCATCGTATTTTTTAAATAATTCGGAGATACTTAATTTTTGTTCTCCAATAAGATTTTTAACTTGGATTAATATCTTATCGTAATTTTCAAGATGTTTCGTAACATCAAGATTTAGGGGCTGATATTGTTGTGCGAAATTGTTTGCAAATGAGATTGTTGATTTTGTTTGTTGTAATTGTTGAATTTGATTATTAATTTCATTGGAAATAGTAGTCAAATTACTAGAATAATTTTGTTCCAGTTGTTGTCTCATAGCGGCAGATTGCGCATCGAGAATAATACCATCATTAAAATGTGGATTGGTCGTGCCAGAAGAAGATTTAGTAATACCAATGGAATACTCAAACAGCTTGGTCATTATTTTGACGTAGCTTAGCTCTTTCATAGAGACTAATTGTTGAGTAACATCCGAATGTAATTCGATGGATGAGGTAGTTGTTTGATTCGTAGTCGATCGTGGATTCATTGTCCTACTCACGAAATGTTTATAAAATTATAATAGCATAATTAACAAACGTAATACTTAAGAATTCCTTACGAAATTTATTTTGATTTTAAATAAATAGGCGCAAAAGCTGTAGTTTGAATAAATTCAATTAAGCTTTCTTTTAGTAATTCTAAAAGAGCCAAAAAAGTAACAACAATACCTAAGCGCCCTTCACGTAAATCAAATAATTCACTAAAAAGGAAATGTGATTCTCCTTGAGTTTTAGCAAGAATATGTGACATTTTTTCTCTTACCGATAAACTATCCATTTTGATTTGATGATTCGCTTGGAATTCAACGCGTTTTAATACATCAGTCAATGCTAATAGCAATTCTTTTAATGAAACAGTAGGATGAGGTTTTTCAACTACCAATTGACTGGTATCAATCGTCACCATAAATGTATCACGTTCGAGACGTGGTAATTTGTCTAAATGTTCTGCGACTTGTTTATAACGTTCATACTCTTGTAGTCGACGTACTAATTCAGCGCGTGGATCATCTTCAGGATGTTCTGGATTAACCATTCGCGGTAATAGCATGCGTGATTTGATTTCAGCAAGAATCGCAGCCATCACTAAATATTCAGCAGCTAACTCAATTGATAACTCTTGCATGAGATCAATATATTCCATGTATTGACGTGTAACAGCAGCGACAGGAATATCCAAAATATCAATATTTTGTTTGCGAATAAGATAAAGCAAAAAATCAAGCGGCCCTTCAAAAGCATCCAGGAATACTTTCATGGCATCGGGTGGAATATATAAATCTTGCGGAACACTTAAGATAGCTTGACCTTTCACCGTCGCAATTGGTGCGAGAGGGATTGTTTCCATGCTGCTTGCTTCAAGTTGGCTCATGATTTTGCTTTTATCCGGTTGAGGCCTAGTTCAAAGGCAGGAGTTTCTGCTAGTATATCCAAAATTAGATTTTTTGTATAGAATTTAACATGCTATAAAAGCTATTTAATCCATTGAAAAATCAAGAATATTTTGATTTTTTGCAATAAAACGAGACATGATAATGAAAAAAGCGGTCATTTTACTATCCGGTGGTTTAGATTCAGCTACCTGTTTAGCTTACGCTAAATCTCAGCAATTTGATTGTTATGCTTTAATTTTTGATTATGGGCAGAAACATAGTGTCGAGTTAGAATCTGCTAAAGCGATTGCTGATTACTTTGGTGCAAGGTATAAAATATTTAAATTAGATAACCAACAATTTGCTGGTTCAGCATTAACCGATAAAAAAATAACTATTCCAGATTTCAATCCCACGAGTATGAATATTCCTCCTACCTATGTCCCAGCGCGTAATACCATTTTTTTATCGATTGCTTTAGCTTGGGCAGAAATAATAGGTTCAATGGATATTTTTATTGGTGTCAGTTCAATTGATTATTCTGGTTATCCCGATTGTCGTCCGGAATATATTCAGGCTTTCCAGCAATTAGCAAATCTTGCAACCAAACAGGGTGTAGAGCAAAGTAGTATGACTATCCATACACCATTAATTCAATTATCAAAAGCTGAAACAATTCAATTAGGCATTCGCTTAGGGACACCTTATAAGATGACAATTTCTTGTTATCGAGCGAATGATCTCGGTCAATCCTGTGGAAAGTGCGATAGTTGTAACTATAGAATCAAGGGGTTTCATGAAGCGGGTATCGCTGATCCAATTGATTATGTTGGATGATGATGAATAATATCACTGTAGCAGCAGCGTTACTTCGTCAAGGCAAATTAGTCGCCTTTCCGACTGAAACAGTCTATGGCTTAGGCGCAGATGCTAGCAATGCGGTCGCTGTATCACGTATTTTTCAAGTTAAAAAACGTCCTGACGATCACCCATTGATCGTTCATATTTCTGATATCAGCGAGTTGGAGAAGTGGGCACGTGATATTCCGCCGATGGCTTTTAAACTGGCACAAGCATTTTGGCCAGGTCCATTAAGTATCATATTAAAAAAACAGCCGCATGTTTTAGATATCGTGACAGCAGGGCAAAGGACTGTTGGGTTACGCATTCCTCGACATCCAGTGGCGATGGCTTTGTTAAAAGAATTTGGTAGTGGGATAGCGGCGCCATCAGCCAATCTATTTACACATGTCAGTCCTACCACTACTGAAGCAGTTCGTGCTGAATTAGGTAAGGAAGTTGATTTGATTTTAGAGGGAGGTGCTTGTGAGGTCGGTTTAGAATCAACCATCATTGATCTCAGTCATGACGTGCCCATTATTTTGCGTCCAGGCATGATTACTCCAAATGAAATTTCTGCACAGTTAGGTCAATCTGTTTCAATGATCCAGCAAGATACACCTTTTGTACGCGTTCCTGGCAGGCATCATTTGCATTATGCTCCTACAACCAAAACAGTGATTTTGAATACGCAGCAAATCAACGAATTTTTACGTACCATACAACCGCATCATTTACCGCTTGCAATCATGCGGTATACCGGCACAGAAAATAAAAGGTCAATGATGAAAGTGATTCCCATGCCAAATAATGCTACACAATACGCACATGATCTTTATCAAACACTACGATTATTAGATACTGGGCAATTCAAGCAAATTATTATCGAAGCCGTTCCAATGACGGAAGAATGGGGAGCCATACGTGATCGATTATTTAAGGCAAGTGGATCGTTATGAATAGAACATCCATAAAAGACAAGGTGACATTACTATCAGGCCCGGCTGGGAAACTAGAAGTCATCATGGAAGAACCTATTGGTTTGGACCGCAACGCCTGGGGAATTGTTTGTCATCCTCATCCTTTGCATGGTGGCAATATGCAAAATAAAGTGGTTACAACGTTGGTGAAAACTTTTCAATATATGGGATTAACCACCATACGATTTAATTTTCGTGGAGTCGGTAAAAGCGAAGGTGTATTTGGGCACGGTAAAGGCGAATTAGAAGATTTGTTAGCAGTGATTGAATGGGTGCAACAAAGTAATCAAGGTAAAAAGATTTGGCTTGCTGGATTTTCATTTGGTGCCTATGTAACAGCCAAAGCTGCAACGCAAATTAGTGTAGGGCAATTAATAACCGTTGCGCCACCCGTGCAAGATTATTCCATGGAAACCTTATCCCCGATTCTTTGTCCCTGGATAGTGGTGCAGGGCGAATTAGATGAGGTTGTTTCTGCTAAAGCGGTATTTGCTTGGGCTGAAAGCCGTTATCCGCAACCTATTATTTTGCGTTTTCCCGAAGCCGGCCATTTTTTTCATGGACAATTAATTGAGTTACGAACAAAGTTAGAAGAAGTGTTGTTGCAGAACGTTTGAAAAAATCCCCCCTAACCCCCCTTTTTCAAAGGGGGCGAGTTTTTTTATGGGGGAACACTTTTTTAAATTAAATACCTATGGCTTTTTCCCTGCAGAAGTATTGTGGTCCAGTTGTTTGTAAGTATCTTTTCCTAATGTTTTTGTTTTTTCTGCATGGCTACTGAATAAGCCTCCTTTATCAAAAAGACTGGTTTTATCAGTAGTTATTTTTTTCATTTCATTATGAAAAGTTTTAACTTGCTTATCAGAGATTTTTTTTATTTGATAGGATCCGTCTTTTACCGTAAATTGATTATCAGCATTTCTTTCATATTTATTTAAATAAGCAGCATAAATCATAATTGCTTCAATTTGAGCTGAATCCGTAAATCCTTTGAGAGTGATTAATGGTGGCTTCTGAGTGTTTGCAGAAGCAGGCCTTAGTTCAAGAAATTTATCTAAGAATTCTTTGGCGCGATCAAAATAAATTTCTGCGGGTAATCCTTTTTTACGTTCTGTAACAACAGGATTGGGGTCGCTAGCATGAAACTCGCCTATGAAGGTTTTACTGCCATTCATATCCTTGATTCTATGAAAAGTTCCCATCTCTAAAATAGGCATGGCATGTGCTATACCATACTTAGCGCAGTCTGGATAGGCTTTTGATAATTTTTCTGGATTCATTATTTCTTGTGCTTGAGGTGTAGTAGTGCTTGGAGATAGGTTTAATCCTTGCTTCTTAAAGAATTCACTAACCTTGGTCGCAATAGCTGTATCGTTATCAGTCAATTCAATTTGTTCTGAATTCTCAGCATGATATTTTCGTTCAATTTGCGGAGCTAATTTTCCATCTTTTTTTAATAAGTCATTTAAAATAGCTAAATTGCTGGTTAACTCTTGAGACAGTTTTCCTCGTTTTGCTTGCTCTGTTACAGTTAAGCTGTCTAGATAGTCTTTGCGAAGCGTTAAATATTCCCGCATTTCTAAGCATTTATTTCGCAATTGATTTGTTTCTAGTATAGTTTCCCGGTTAACTTCTTGGTTGATATGACTAATGAGTTTTGTATATCGATCGATATTAATATCTTCTCGCAAGTTGAATAATTCTTCAACAGGGATTTTTCCCAAAGTGTTTGCATGTGCTTTTATAAAAGATACACGGTCATATTTATTTGTGATCTTCGTCATATCTCGTATGTCGTTTAACGTTTCAGGATCAATTTTTGATCGTATCGGTACATTAAAGTAATCACGGATAGATTTTAATGCATTATCGATTTCGTTATTAGAAAGTTGGCCGAGACGTTTTTTAAGTTCTTGCATAGCCTCTCTAGTATCTTGTAGGTTTGCAATTACCTTAAGGTCGTTTGAATCTTGAACATGAAATCTAGTTAACGCTGTTAAAACAGCTTCTTTTGCAGCTGCATCCCCAATGTCATGATCTATTTTAGCTCTTAAGGCATTTATTGCATTGATAGTAGCTTGTTTTAGATTAACTGGTGGAGGTGGTGGAACTGCTGCTGCTGGCGCACCTCCTACTGGAGCTTCTTCTACTCGTGCTACTTCTGCTACTCGTGCTACTTCTGCTACTCGTGCTGCTTCTGCTACTCGTGCTGCTTCTGCTTCTGCTACTCGTGCTGCTTCTACTCGTGCTACTTCTGCTACTCGTGCTGCTTCTGCTACTCGTGCTGCTTCTATTCGTGCTGCTTCTACTCGTGCTACTTCTGCTACTCGTGCTGCTTCTGCTACTCGTGCTGCTTCTGCTACTCGTGCTGCTTCTGCTTCTGCTACTCGTGCTGCTTCTGCTTCTGCTACTCGTGCTGCTTCTGCTAGTCGTGCTGCTTCTGCTAGATTGGCTACTGGATCTGCTGGTGGTGGATTGACTCCTGGATCTGCTGCTACTACTGCTGCTTCTTCTGCTGCTAATTCTTCTTTTAAAGTGTTTAATTCATTTGCTTTATTTTGTAATTGTGTTTTTAATACTTGCGCACTATTTACTGCTAACAAATCCTGATTTTTTTTTATCTGGCTCTCGATGTCTTCTTTCAGTGTATTTGATATCGGGATTTTTTTATCTTGTGCAGTTTTTATTTTTTGTATGAGCTCATTTGTATCAGTAGTAGCAGTAGATAACAATGCGTTATTTTCACGAGTTTTACTCATCTCTCTTCCCCCTCATTTCTAAATAAAATTAATATTTTAATTAATCATAATCTCTTTGGCTTAACAGACACTTAACGTTGCTTGGTTCTAGAAAATAAAAAGGTTGATGATTCCACCTCTTTTTCCACCTGTCTTTTAGTATAGGCCAAATAAAACCCATTATCCTTCAAATGAGAACAATTCTCATTTGTATTGACAAGCTTAGCAAAGGGCTGGATACTAGCCTATAGCAAGTTTGTCTTGATTTTTATAGCCTTTCGCTCTCAATATGGCAGCATAAAATAGGATATGGGTATGCAAGTGGGAAATCTCAAGGTCGGTCAAAAAGCACGGGTTATCTCGTTAGGTAGCGGTCATAAAGGTTATCGTCAACGCCTGATGGCAATGGGGTTGCTTCCTGGTACGGAATTCATGATATTGCGTATGGCGCCCTTGGGGGATCCAGTTGAAATCGAAGTCCGAGGCTTTGCCTTAAGTTTGCGTAAAGATGAGGCCAGTATCTTGGAAATTGAGGAATGTAGGGGATGACATCGGTTGCTCTAGTGGGTAATCCAAATTGCGGTAAAACCACACTGTTTAATGCGTTAACCGGCGGGCGACAGCGGGTAGGCAATTGGCCAGGCGTTACCGTCGAACGTAAAACAGGTAGTTTTACCGAAGCGGGTAAAACGATTGACGTCATTGATTTGCCAGGCATTTATTCCCTCGTTTTAGCTGCTGAAACCAATGCAGTGGATGAACGCATTGCTTACGATTTTATTGTGAGTCAACCCGCTGATCTCATCATCAATATTGTCGATGCGAGTAACTTGGATCGTCATCTTTATCTCACCACGCAATTACTAGAAATGAAAATTCCTATCCTTCTTGTTTTAAATATGATGGATGTTGCAAGAGCAAAACAAATTCATATTGATAGTGAACAATTGTCTCAAACATTAGGTTGTCCTGTTATTGCTATTGAAGCAAATAAGCGTGACGGTGTAGGTGAATTGAAACGCATGCTGGTCGAGAAAACAGCACATACTAGCGAGCCCGCTTATCCTATATTCACTTCCTATCCGGATGTTTTGCAAACGGCAGTTAAAAAAATAATAGCAAACATCCAACACCTTCCTCAGCAAACAGATTCCAACATAATAGAGCCATGGTTTGCTCTGCGTTTACTGGAAAACGATGCTTATGTACAACAACGTGTTTCTGCAAGTGTATTAGCTGAAGTTGCCACTCAACAAGCTTATATTCAACATACATTGTATGAAGATGCTGATATCATTATCGCTGATACTCGGTATCGTTTTATCCAACAATTATTACAAACCTGTATTTCGCGTTCTGCCCATCATCAAAACACGTGGACATCCTATGTGGATAATGTCGTATTAAATCGTGTTTTTGGTATTCCGATTTTTTTGGTTGTCATGTATTGCTTGTTTTTCTTTTCCATTAATATTGGTGGTGCTTTCCAAGATTTTTTTGATATCGGTAGTCAAACTATTTTTGTGGATGGTTTGGCTTATACTCTCACACATGTCGGCGCACCAACGTGGTTAACTGTTTTATTAGCGAATGGAATTGGCCGAGGGATTAATACGACAGTCACTTTTATTCCGGTGATTGGTTCCATGTTTTTATTTTTAGCCTTATTAGAAGATTCTGGTTATATGGCGCGTGCGGCATTTGTCGTCGATCGTTTCATGCGTGCAGTAGGGTTACCGGGCAAAGCATTTGTCCCCATGATTGTTGGTTTTGGTTGCAATGTACCAGCGGTGATGGCAGCACGTACTTTGGAAAATAAACGCGATCGAATTCTCACGGTGATGATGAGTCCGTTTATGTCCTGTGGCGCGCGATTAGCAATTTATGCCGTATTTACAGCGGCATTTTTCCCAAGCGGTGGTCAAAATATTGTATTTATCTTGTATATCATTGGTATTGTGATGGCGATTTTTACTGGATTTATTTTGCGAACGAGTTTATTAGCAGGCGATCCTTCACCATTGGTCATGGAATTACCGCCTTATCATATGCCGCATTTGAAAACATTATGTTTACACGCATGGCAACGTTTGCAACGTTTTGTTTTTCGTGCCGGGCGATTAATTGTCCCTATTTGTATTTTGATAGGTGTATTGAATTCTTTATCGTTAAATGGTTCCTTAATCACTGGCAATAGCGACACCACGTCACTATTGTCACTCGTTGGCCAATGGGTGACGCCAATTTTTTCTCCTATGGGAATTCGCACCACGAATTGGCCGGCAACCGTAGGATTGGTGACTGGCATTCTGGCAAAAGAAGTAGTGGTGGGGACCTTAAATACCCTGTATTCACAAATGGGACACTTCGCTTCCAGTATCGATCATTTTCAATTTTGGGGCGGACTACAAGATGCGTTATATTCCATTCCGCGTAATTTGGCGCAGTTAATGGATGCATTTAGTAACCCATTGTTAGCTCAGGCACCTATTCAAGAAGTGAATCAAGGTGTCTATGGATTGATGTATCAGCAATTTGATGGACAAGTAGGTGCATTTGCTTATTTATTATTTGTTTTGCTGTATTTTCCTTGTATTTCAACTACAGCAGCGATGTTACGTGAGTTACATCGTGGATGGTCCATTTTTTCGATTTTTTGGATGACAGGTATTGCCTATGGCGTCGCTGTTGTTTTTTATCAAGCAGCCACATGGTGGCGACATCCGGTATCATCTTCATTATGGGTAATCACTTTAATTAGCATTTTCCTCGGTACCATTGCGACCATTCGCTGGTGTGCAGGATGGAGGTCACATGAGTTTGCTTGATATTAAACAGCACATGATGCAAGTTAAAATGGCGACGCTTAGTAGTCTCTGCAGATTATTTGGCGCAGAGCCTGAAACCGTGCGCTGCATGCTAAAACATTGGATGGTAAAAGGTAAAATTCGACAATGTATGAAAACGCCAGCTTGCGGCAGTAAATGCTTCAAATGCCCGAGTGCTATGACAGAAATATATGAATGGGTAGAGCAGATGCCATCTTGATTTTTTTGAAATGTTTCGTAGTTTTTAGGATAATGAACCGTATTAGTCATCTTAGGAATCTTCTATGCCAGCACCCATCCTCGTTCAACCAATATCAGCACAAATCGTCAATGAACAAGCAGCCTATGGGCCGTTTGATTTGAAAGAATATTTTCAATCTGATACGCCACTCAAATTTCGAGCCGAGCAAACCAATGAGCAAGCACTGCCACGCGGATTAATTTGTACCATGGATGGTATTTTGACAGGTATTCCAGCAAGAGAAACGCATGGTGATTACGAGTTTGTTATTACTGTTGAAAATGAAATAGGCTCAGTTCAAACTAAACTGCTTTTTACTATTAAACCAAGCGTATTAACATCCATTGATCATTTTGATCAATTAAAGTCCCAAATATGGGAAGCGCTAGAGAAAAATTTACCTCTTCCTGATTTAAAAGACGTCCATGATCGTCCTATTACTGTGCTAGATGTCTATTACCTACTAGAACGTTGGGCAACTTTGAAAATATGGGATGCATTTAATTTAGACCCACCTGGCGAGCTAAAAATAATCACATTGGAAGGCATGAGCGACCATTATCAAGTATATGATAGAGTCAATTGCTTAGTGGCTGTACCCAAAGATTTATTTTCGCATGAACGCACTATAGAAGATGGTTTAAAAACAGCACGGGCAATGGCTAGAGAAGTATATAAGCGTGGGTGGACAATTGAGTTAGTCGGATTTGATAAACTTGTGCGAGCAGCTTGGATAGAGTTGCAATATTTAGGCGAATTGCATAATAAGCGCTTGGATATTCTTAATTTTAACCCTAGTGAAGAAGACATTAAGCTTTATTATACAAGAACACACGGTAGTCCGATTCCAAGAATAGAATTATAATTAATACTTTATTAAGAATATAGGTATAAATTACTCTATAATTTAAATATGATTAAAATAATCCTTTAAACGAGGCAAGATATGTCTAGTACACGAGACTCAGGCTCAGACAAAGCAGAAGCTACAAAAGAAGAAACTGCAGCGAAAGAAGAAGCTGCAAAGAAAAAAAATGAAGAAATAGAGCGCTATCGAGTAATCGCTGCCGAAGTGTTTGCCGCTAATCGTCAAAAGTTAGGCCTTAAATCCAAAGAATTTAAACCATCAGGTGAACAAGAAAAAATTGAATTTGAAATCGATCCACTCGTACCAAGTGGAATAGAGTCGTTGGAGAATAAAAAATCTAATGTTCTTGAAAATGGAAAAATTTATCGAGATGGTCCATATGCGGCTAAATTTGCTGATGGTAAGGTGACACCTGCCGCTGCAATGTCTTATAGCAATTTCAAAGGTATGATGGGACACATGATGGACATGTTGCAATATAATGGTTCCGAAAATGTTACGGTAGATTTTCCTCCACCAGATAAGATTGGTACTAATTTTAGATATTACCTTGAGACCTCATTGGAATTAGCTGAAAAGCGTGGCCTAGGTTTTAAACCGGATGATAATTCTATTCAATATTTAAATTCAGAAAAAATAGATAAAAATACTCGAGAAAAACTGTTTGATCGAATAGCTAAAGTGAATGCTAATGCCATTTTAGCACGCATCGATTCGCAACAAAAACCTGAGGGCATCTTTGAACGATATACACAAGAGTTGCAGAAAACCAAGAAACTTACGACACCAACAGAGAAAGACGCGTTTACAGCTCTGATTAGGAATAAAGATAATGCAATAGATAACATCAAGAAACAATTTAAAGAAATGAATCAACGCATCGATCTTTTAGCAGCGTCAGAAAGCAAAACAAGTCGACATATCTATGACGTTCATGATCGATTAGACAAACGTACGACGGATTTAGCTTGGTTTAAAACATTAGCGGATAAGCGCAATGAGACCGAAAAAGTGCGAGGTCATTTTTATTCAGCAGCGAAGGAAGAATTCAGTGATTTACAAGTTAGAGCAGTGCAAATAAAAATGGAACTAGAAAAAATTAATGCTGACCTTGCTGCTGAAGCAAAAAAAGATCCTAAAATGAAAGAAGATCCTAAGATACAGGAAAAAGAAAAGTCAGTCGCTGAGCTTTTAGGAGACTATCAAAAGATTCACGAGAAATTGACAGGTAAGCCGGCTGATCCCGTGATACACAATAAAGATGGAAAAGAATTAAAGGGCATAGAAGGAAAATTAGGTATAGCTAGTTATTCTGATGGAATTTTAACAAACCAAGTGCTGAATGCTAAAAGTCAACACGAGAAATATAATAAAGAACATCCTGAAGAAGGGCGTTCTCCTATCAGTTGGCGAGCAAAACACTAAAGGAAAATATTGCGCCTGCTTTACTGCTTCGTATAAAATCACCGCATCATTGCAATTGATTGTCTACTAGACTAAGGTCGGTTTTGTGCGCAAGCGATTAATCGCTGGTAATTGGAAAATGCATGGTTCGATGAGCCAAGCGAAAGAATTTATTGAAACTTTTAAACAACCTAGTCAGCGTTTTTCTGATATTGATATCCTTATTTTACCTACCTTTGTTTATTTATCGTTTGTTCAGGATGCACTGATTTCCACTCCTATCAAACTGGGTGCGCAAGATCTTTATCTTGGTGCGCAAGGAGCATTAACTGGTGCAGTTTCTGGTCCCATGTTAGCCGATGTTGGCTGCCAATATGTATTAATTGGCCATTCTGAGCGCCGAACGATTTTTCAGGAAAATCTGGAGATGGTTGCTGCAAAATTTAAGGCGGCCATTGAAGCTAAATTATGCCCAATTCTCTGTGTAGGAGAAACGAAAGCACAGCGAGAATACGATCAAACTGAAAAAGTGATTCACGAACAACTGGAATCCGTGATTAAATTGGTAGGCATTCATGCGTTTCAACAAGCTGTGATTGCTTACGAGCCAGTATGGGCAATTGGTACGGGATTAACCGCTTCACCTGAGCAAGCGCAAGTCGTTCATCGGTTTATTCGTGAGCTCATCGCAAAAAATCAGGTTGATATCGCAAGAACAATTCGTATACTGTACGGCGGTAGTATGAAAGCTGAAAATGCTGCTGCGCTTTTTAAGATGCCAGATATTGATGGTGGTTTGATTGGTGGCGCATCGCTGGATGCAGTTCAATTTTTGAAAATTTGTGAAGCAGGCTCACTCACCACCTCTCACGTAGAATAGTTGAGGAAGCGTAACATGTATCAATTAGTAATGTTTATTCATATATTTGCAGCAGCATGCATGATCATTATGGTGCTTGTTCAACAAGGCAAAGGTGCCACCATGGGCGCAGCATTTGGCAGTGGCGCTTCGCAAACAGTATTTGGTAGCCGTGGCTCAGGATCCTTTTTATTCAAAATGACCATGGGTTTAATTGGTGTTTTTTTTATCACTAGTCTAGCTTTAAATTATCTTTCAACTAGCGCTTATCATCAGACCAAAGTCATGACTTTGCCAGCGCTTCCTGTTCAGCAAAAAACGACCGCTCCAACGACAGAGACAATGACGCCTGGGCAAATTCCTGCACCACAAGCAAAACCGGAACCCATGCCATTGCCAAAGGGGAATTAGTGCTTTAAAAGCCGACGTGGTGGAATTGGTAGACACGCTACTTTGAGGTGGTAGTGGCGTAAGCTGTGACGGTTCGAGTCCGTCCGTCGGCATATTAAAATTAGTTCAAATGAGACAGATCAATAAGGAGAGCAAACGAGGTGCTAGAGAATTATTTGCCGGTCCTCATTTTCATGATCATAGGCGCAGCTGTTGGTATGATTGCTCCTATTTTAGGTTATTTGCTTAGTCCTAAACGTCCTGATCCAGAAAAACTTTCGACTTATGAATGTGGATTCGAAGCATTTAGCGATGCTCGTTCGCCTTTTGATGTGCGGTTTTATTTAGTTGCTATCCTGTTTATTATTTTTGATTTAGAAACAGCATTTTTGGTTCCTTGGGCAGTAGTATTTCGACAACTGAGTTGGTTTGGCATGATCACCATGGGTATTTTTTTGGGATTACTGACGATTGGCTTCATCTATGAGTGGAAAAAAGGAGCACTGGAATGGGAATAAGCGAACTAGCCAAACCTGGTTTTTATGTTACATCACTTGAAAACGTATTCAATTGGGCGCGCTCGGGTTCCTTGTGGCCAATGTCATTTGGATTAGCTTGTTGTGCTGTAGAAATGATGCATTCCGCTGCTTCACGTTATGACTTAGATAGATTTGGGGTGATTTTTCGACCTAGTCCTCGACAATCCGATCTCATGATTGTTGCGGGTACATTATGTAATAAAATGGCTCCTGCTCTACGTAAAGTGTATGATCAAATGCCTGAACCACGTTGGGTTATTTCAATGGGATCCTGTGCAAATGGCGGGGGTTATTATCACTATTCTTATTCCGTTGTGCGTGGTTGTGATCGTATTGTTCCAGTCGATATCTATGTTCCAGGCTGTCCGCCAACAGCAGAAGCATTAATGTATGGCGTGATTCAGTTACAGAACAAAATCCGTCGCAATAAAAAAATTGAGCGCTAGGAGTAATCGCATGGATGTCAATGCATTATCTACTCAAATTAACTCACGTTATTCAGAATGGATAATGACAACAAAAGTTGCATTTGCTGAATTAACTATAGAAGTGAAACCTGAAAATTTATTAGATCTCTGTCGACAATTGCGTGATGATGCTGACCTTGATTTTAAATTATTAGTCGATGTTTGTGGTGTCGATTATTTGCATTATGGTCTGGTGGATTGGGAAACCGAATCCACCACCGCTACTGGCTTTGGACGTGGTGTCACGTCTCAATTACTCCAAGAAAATCCTACGCCACGGGATCGTTTTGCAGTCGTTTATCATTTGCTTTCGCTCAAACATAATCATCGTGTTCGATTACGCGTTAATATTCCTAATGAAGCCGAGCCTATCGTTGATTCAGTGATATCATTATGGCCCGCAGCTAATTGGTTTGAACGAGAAGTCTTCGATCTCTTCGGAATTTTGTTTCGATCACATCCTGATTTACGCCGACTACTGACGGATTATGGTTTTGTTGGCTATCCTTTCCGCAAAGATTTTCCATTAATTGGAAAAGTGGAAGCACGCTATGATGCAGCATTAAAACGTGTCATCTATGAACCGGTTAGTATTCAAGCTCGTACGCTTGAACCTAAAGTCATTCGACACGATAGTCGATATGAGAAATCCGATGAGCGATAAAGCCCCCGAAATTCATAATTACGTATTCAATTTCGGTCCACAACATCCGGCCGCGCATGGAGTATTACGATTAATATTGGAAGTAGATGGTGAAACAGTGGTGCGCGTCGATCCACATATTGGCTTATTGCATCGTGCCACAGAAAAGCTCGCTGAAAACAAACCATTTAATCACACCATTGGATATATGGATAGATTGGATTATGTTTCCATGATGTGTAATGAACATGGATATATTTTAGCAATCGAAAAATTATTAGGTGTGACACCGCCCATTCGCGCGCAATACATTCGCGTTATGTTTGATGAAATTACTCGCATTCTCAATCATTTATTATGGTTAGCAGCACATAGTTTAGATAATGGTGGCATGGCAGTATTTTTATATTGCTTTCGTGAACGAGAAGATTTGATGGATTGTTATGAAGCGGTATCGGGTGCTCGCATGCACGCCACTTATTATCGACCAGGCGGTGTTTATCGTGATTTACCTGATAAAATGCCACAATATTCGCCTTCAAAATGGCATAGTGAAAAGGAAGTTGCAAAACTCAATGAAAATCGTCAAGGATCTTTACTCGATTTTATTTGGGATTTTACGGAACGATTTCCTAAATATGTTGATGAGTACGAAAATTTATTAACGAATAATCGCATCTGGAAACAACGTACGGTCAGTATTGGTGTGATCTCACCTGAGCGAGCGATTGCACTTGGTTTTACTGGCCCTATGTTAAGAGGCTCCGGTGTTGCTTGGGATTTGCGAAAAAAACAACCTTATGAAGTATATGATCAATTGGATTTTGATATTCCTATTGGTGTAAACGGCGATTGTTACGATCGATATTTAGTTAGAGTACATGAAATGCGTCAATCTAATTATATTATCCGGCAATGTGTAGAATGGCTGCGTCAACATCCTGGTCCGGTCATGATTGATGATTATAAAGTTGCTATTCCTTCACGTGTTGAAATGAAAATGAGTATGGAAGCGCTCATCCATCATTTTAAAAATATGACTGAAGGTTATATTGTACCAGAAGGTGAAGTGTATGCAGCGATTGAACATCCTAAAGGAGAATTTGGGGTGTACCTTGTTTCTGATGGTGCAAATAAGCCGTACCGATTAAAAATTCGTGCAGCAGGATTTCCACATTTAGCAGGATTGGGTGAGCTCGTTCGTGGTCACATGATTGCTGATGTTGTTTCTGTACTGTCAAGTTTGGATATTGTATTTGGTGAGATAGATCGCTAATGACTGACCATCACACGCTACGATTATCGCCGGCAATTTGTAAACACATCGATCAGTGGATTGAACGTTATCCACCAGAACAAAAGCGTTCGGGTGTTTTTGAAGCATTGCGCTTGGTACAAGAAGAAAATGGCGGGTCCTTGACGGTGCCGCTGATGGATGCAGTGGCAGATTATTTGATGATGCCAAAGATTGCGGTATATGAAGTAGCTACTTTTTACACTTTATTTCATTTAGATCCTGTTGGATGTCATGTGATTCAATTGTGCACCAATATTTCGTGCATGCTAAATGGTTCTGAAAAAATTCTTGAACATTTAAAAAAGCGTTTAGCGATTGATATCAATGAAACAACGGCAGATGGTCAATTTACTTTAAAAGAAGTTGAATGTTTAGGCGCTTGCATTGCGCCGCCAGTTTGTCAAATTGGCAAACAATACTATGAAAATCTGACGCCAGAGAAAATTGATCAGCTATTACAGGAGCTGCATCATGGCAAATGAAATTTGTTTTCGTAGCTTACATTTGAATCAACCTTGGTTAATGGAAACCTATGTCAGCATTGGTGGGTATGCACAATGGAAAAAAATTCTTGCAGAAAAAATACCGCCAGAAAAAGTGATCGAAATTGTTAAAGCATCAGCATTACGTGGACGTGGGGGTGCAGGATTTCCGACTGGGCTTAAATGGAGTTTTATTCGACGAGATATTCCTGGTCAAAAATATGTGTTATGCAATTCTGATGAAGGTGAACCAGGTACGTGTAAAGATCGTGATATTTTGCGCTTGAATCCTCATCAATTAATTGAAGGCATGGCCATGGGTGGTTATGCGATGGGCGCAACGATGGGTTACAACTATATTCGTGGTGAATATTGGGAACCGTATGAACGTTTTGAAGCTGCTTTACAAGAAGCACGCGATGCAGGATTGATTGGAAAAAATATTTTAAATTCTGGTATTGATTTTGAATTGTATTCACATTTGGGTGCGGGTGCATATATTTGCGGCGAAGAAACGGCGATGATGGAATCATTAGAGGGTAAAAAAGGTTTTCCTCGATATAAACCACCATTTCCAGCGGTGAGAGGTATTTTTGGCAAACCTACCACTATTAACAACACAGAAACCTATGCTTCTATTCCAGTCATCATGGAAAAAGGTGCAGATTGGTTTTTAGGATTAGGAAAACCCAATAATGGTGGATGTAAAATTTTTTCTGTGACGGGCCATGTGAATAAACCAGGCAACTTTGAGGTTCCTCTTGGGATGCCTTTTAAAGATTTATTGGCGTTAGCGGGTGGTATGCGCGACAATCGTCAACTCAAAGCGGTTATTCCTGGTGGATCTTCCATGCCAATTTTGCCGGCTGAAGTCATGATGTCACTTAATATGGATTTTGATTCAATACAAAAGGCCGGCTCTGGTTTGGGTTCGGGCGCTGTGATTGTGATGGATGAAACTACTTGTATTGTTCGAGTGCTCGAACGAATTTCAAAATTTTATATGGATGAATCTTGTGGACAGTGTACGCCTTGTCGTGAAGGAACCGGTTGGCTCTATCGTTTAGTGCACGATATTGAGCATGGTCGTGCAACCGTTGCTGATCTTGAATCGTTACGTATCGCTGCAAAAAATATTGAAGGTCGCACCATTTGTGCTTTCGGAGAAGCTGCAGCATGGCCAGTAGGTGGATGTTTAAAACATTTTTATGATGAATTTTTGTATCATGTCGAGCATGGTAAATGCTTGCCTGGTACGGAGTAATGGATAGTATGGCTGATATCGAAATTGAAATAGATGGTCGCAAACTAACAGCAAAGCCAAATCAAACTGTTATTGAAGTGGCTGATGCAGCGGGCGTTTATATTCCGCGTTTTTGTTATCATAAACATTTATCAATTGCAGCAAATTGTCGTATGTGTTTAGTGGAAGTTGAAAAATCGCCGAAAACGCTTCCTGCTTGTGCTACACCAGTGATGCCAGGGATGAAAATCTTTACGAAATCAGCCAAAACCATCGAAGCTCAACGTGCTGTGATGCAATTTTTATTGATTAATCATCCGCTCGATTGCCCTATTTGCGATCAAGGAGGAGAGTGCGAATTGCAAGATTTAGCAATGGGATATGGTTCTGCTCATTCACATTATAATGAATGTAAACGTGCTGTTTACGATCAGGATCTGGGCCCATTAATTGCAACAGAGATGACACGCTGTATTTATTGCACGCGCTGCGTGCGATTTGGTGAAGAAGTAGCTGGAATGCGCGAGATGGGTGGCACATATCGTGGCGAGCACACAGAAATAGGGACATTTGTGCAACATGCGATTCGATCAGAAGTATCAGGAAATATTATTGATCTCTGTCCAGTTGGCGCATTGACTTCTAAACCTTATCGTTTTACTGCTCGTCCATGGGAATTAGATCAAGCATCGAGTATTAGTCCGCATGATTGTTTAGGTTCTAATCTCAACGTACATACTCGTTATGGAAAAGTCATGCGGGTAGTTGCTAAAGAGAATCACGATATTAATGAAACATGGTTATCTGATCGCGATCGTTTTAGCTATACAGGTCTTTATCATCCAGAAAGATTAGAAGAACCTATTGCTCGTATCGATGGTAAATGGCAACCAGTCGATTGGCAACAAGCTTTTGAGTTAGCTGCAGAAGGAATTCATGAAACATTAGCGGAATATGGTGCGGATAAATTAGGTGCGCTGGCTTCACCGAATTCTACACTGGAAGAATTTTATCTATTGCAAAAAATTACGCGCGGATTAGGAAGTCCGCACATTGATCATCGTTTGCGTGAGATAGATGTACAGGATCAAATAATGATGCCACTGTTTCCTGGCTTACCTATGCCGTTGGGCGAACTAGAAACATGCGAAGTAATTATTTTAATTGGTTCAAATATTCAAAAAGAACAACCGTTGGCAGCATTACGTTTACGCAAAGCGGCTTTGCAAGGCGCCACTATTGTGGTGATTAATCCAGTTGATTATACATTTAATTTTAAAGTGGCGATGAAAAAAATTGTTGCACCGCATTTGTTGTCGCAGGTGTTGGAAGAAATGTTGGGTGAATTCCAACAAAGTAAAAAAACTTGCATCTTGCTCGGCGCATTTATATCACAGCATCCTCAAGCATCTTATTTGCGATATCTTGCAAAACGATTAGCTGATTTAACTCAAGCCAGTTTAGGTTACATGACACAGGGTGCGAATACCGCAGGAGGTTGGCTAGCAGGTGCTATTCCTCATCGACTTCCAGCGGGCACACCGATTCATCATCATGGAATGAGTGCTTATGAACAATTTGCAAAACCACGCAAAGTTTACATATTATTAAATGTTGATCCTGAATTAGATTGTGCTAATCCTAAATTAGCTACATCAGCATTAAAGCAAGCAAAGTTTATTTTAGCTTTATCACTCTATCGTAATCCTATATTAGAAAGTTGTGCGCATGTGATTTTACCGATGTCAGCATTTACTGAAACATCAGGTACTTTCATTAATGTGACAGGTGAGTGGCAAAATTTTACAGGCGTTGCGCACGCTTATGGTGCTTCACGTCCTGCTTGGAAAATATTGCGAGTATTAGGTAATTTTTTAAATTTATCTGAATGTGAGTATGAGAGCTCTGAAGATGTGAAGCGGGAATTGCGGGATAAAATCCCCCCCAGCCCCCCTTTTTCAAAGGGGGGAGCAGAAAATTCTCAGCCTTTTTCAAAGGGGGGAGTTGGAGAGAGTGATCCTTTTGCAAGAGGAGACACTATTTCCTTCCCCCCCTTTGAAAAAGGTACTGCTATCTCCTCCCCCCCCTTTGAAAAAGGGGGGCTGGGGGGGATTTTAAAAGAAGGAATGTTATCCCGTATTGGTGAAGTTCCTATCTATGCAACTGATAGTGTAGTGAGGCACGCCGAACCATTACAAAAAATTCAAATGATGATGGAAGGTGATACCTCATTCGCTCGTATGAATGCAGAAACAGCAGGTAAATTACAGTTGTGCGATGGCGATACTGTGCGTATTAAACAAGATCATGCAGAACTTAGCTTGCCAATTAAAATAGATGCGCGAATTGCTACTGATTCAGTTTGGATTGCTGGAGGTATTGCAGCCACTGCAGAATTAGGCGATTTGATAGGGCCAGTCGTCGTAGAGAAGCTCAAAAAATAGAAGTGAATTTATGCTAGAGAACATTTACATCATTGCTATCATTTTTGCGAAAGCTATTTTAATTATTATTGGCTTAGTCATTCTTGTGCTGTTACTCACCTATCTTGAGCGCAAAGTCATTGGTTATATGCATGTACGTATTGGCCCCAATCGCATTGGACCACGCGGATGGTTACAACCTGTTGCCGATACGATTAAATTAATCACCAAAGAAATTATTATTCCCACCGCATCAAACAAATTTCTTTTTGTTCTTGCTCCAGCTATTAGTTTTGGAACAGCGTTAATTAGTTGGGCAGTGATTCCATTCGAT
The DNA here is from genome assembly GCA_001801485.1 of Gammaproteobacteria bacterium RIFCSPHIGHO2_12_FULL_37_14. Next base: position 9,282 of record MGXV01000001.1, on the reverse strand, counting down.
CAGGGTGTGGTGATCGCCAATGTAAATGCTGGTATTTTATACGTACTGGCTATTTCATCATTAGGCGTTTACGGCATTATGATTGCCGGTTGGGCTTCAAATTCAAAATATTCACTATTTGGTGCGCTACGAGCTGCAGCACAATCCATTTCATATGAAATTGCTATGGGTTTTGCATTAATCGGTGTGATGATGGCGGCAGGTTCGCTTAACTTTCAAACAGTCGTGAATGCTCAACAAGGTGGTTTTTGGCATTGGTATTGGTTACCTTTATTACCATTATTCATCGTATATTGGATTTCAGGAGTAGCAGAAACTAATCGTTTACCTTTTGACGTCGCTGAAGGTGAGTCGGAATTGGTGGGTGGTTTTCATGTGGAATATTCAGGCGTGACATTTGCACTTTTTTTCTTTGCTGAATATGCGAATATGGTGCTCATTTCTGTTTTAATATCATTACTGTTTTTAGGCGGCTGGTTATCTCCTTTGCAAAATATTCCTTATTTGGAATCGTGGTTTGCTTGGGTGCCAGGTCCAATATGGTTATTGATGAAGATGAGTTTTTTCTTATATTGTTATTTATGGTTTAGAGCTACTTTCCCACGATTTCGTTACGATCAAATTATGCGTTTAGGTTGGAAGGTTTTTATTCCATTAACATTAATATGGATAGTAGTAGTAGCACTGGCGGTGCAATTTAAAATTGGCCCATGGTTTGTGTAGAGCATGAGTGGATAAAAAAACATGATGCAATGGCTAACACGGTATGTAAAAAGCTTTTCTTTCTGGGATTTTTTAAATGGCCTGAAAGTAACAGGTATTTATTTCTGGAAGAAAAAAATTACCATTCAATATCCAGAAGAAAAAACACCTACCTCGCCGCGTTTTCGTGGGATTCATGCATTACGACGTTATCCCAATGGTGAAGAACGTTGTATCGCTTGTAAGCTTTGCGAAGCAGTTTGTCCTGCGTTAGCCATTACCATAGAAGCAGAACCGCGCGAAGATGGCTTAAGACGCACGACATTATATGAAATTGATTTGTTTAAATGTATTTATTGTGGTTTCTGTGAAGAAGCTTGCCCGGTTGATTCTATCGTTTTAACTAACATAGGGGATTATCATATTGAACAACGTGGAGAAAATATTTTAACAAAAGAAAAATTGTTAGCGCTTGGCGATCAATACGAAGCACAAATAGCTAAAGATCGAGCTCAAGATCAGGAGTATCGATGATGCTAACTCCTTTGCATAGTATCTTTTACATTTTCTCAGCAATTGCTGTTGGTTCTGGGATAGCTGTCATTACAGCTCGTAATCCTGTTCGCAGTGTTTTATCGTTAGTGGTTACTTTTTTTGCTATGGCAGGAATTTGGATGTTGCTACGGGCAGAATTTTTATCACTCATTTTATTATTAGTTTATGTTGGTGCAGTCATGACATTATTTTTATTTGTCGTCATGATGCTAAGTATTGTGAAAGAAGCAAAACATAGCGGTTTTGTCCGCTATTTGCCTGTTGGTTTGCTCATTGTCTTCTTGCTATTAGTAATGATTTTGATGACAGTAGGACCACATTATTTTGGCATCGCTCAAATGCCCTTACCACTTGTTGAACCAGCGAATTACAGTAACATTCAGCAATTAGGCGAGCTGCTTTATACCGACTATGCTTATCCATTTGAAATTGGTGGGGTAGTACTATTAGTGGCTATCATTGCTGCCATTACCTTGACGCATCGTGGGCCGGTACAGCGTAAAGTTCAACATCCAGCAAAGCAAATCAACATAGATCCAAATGATCGTGTTCGTTTGATCAAGATGCCATCTGAAAAAAGGAAAGGATAAGATGCCATCATTAACTGAATTTTTAACGGTAGCAGCTATTTTATTTGGCTTAGGAATAGCGGGTATTATCTTAAATCGTAAAAATATTATCGTTTTACTGATGTCGCTTGAGCTTATTCTTTTAGCAGTAAATACAAATTTTATCGCTTTTTCTTATTTTTTAGGAAATGTTATTGGACAAGTTTTTGTTTTTTTTGTGTTAACCGTTGCAGCGAGTGAAGCTGCTATTGGATTGGCTATTTTAGTTGTACTGTATCGTAAACGAAGAACAATTGAAGTGGATCATCTAGATATGTTGAAGGGATAAATCAAAGTGGAAAACAGCTTGATTTTGATTGCATTGACAATTATTTTATTGCCGCTTATTGGGACGCTGGCTGCTGGTTTATTAGGCAAAACAATGGGTAGAGTATTCACCCATCGATTACTGATTACGTTAATAAGCATTTCGTTTTTTTTATCCTGCTATCTTTTTAAAATTTTTGTGATTAACAAATATCCTAGTACTGAGGGAGTTTTGTATACGTGGGCCACGGCTGGAATGTTACATTTCGACATTGCTTTGTTGCTTGACCCACTCAGCGTTGCCATGACGACTGTTGTCCTATTTGTATCCCTGATGGTACACATCTATACAGTGGGTTATATGGCGGATGATCCTGGATACCAACGTTTTTTTAGTTATGTTTCCTTGTTTACTTTTGCCATGTTGACCTTAGTCTTAGCGAATAATTTTTTATTATTATTTTTTGGCTGGGAAGGGGTAGGGCTAGTATCGTATCTGTTGATCGGTTTTTGGTTTAAGCGTGAAACAGCTTTATCAGGCAGTCTAAAAGCGTTTATTGTTAATCGTGTTGGGGATGTTGGTTTTGTTCTTGCAATAGCAGCTGTTCTCATGTATTTCGGAACACTGAACTACCATGATGTATTTCAACAAGTTCCAGATGTCATCGGACAGCGATTAGGCATTTTTCCTGGATATGAAATATCTGTCATTACCATGATTTGTTTATTACTTTTTTTTGGCGCGATGGCCAAATCAGCACAAGTGCCGTTGCATGTGTGGTTACCAGAATCGATGGAAGGTCCCACGCCAATTTCAGCACTCATCCATGCCGCGACAATGGTGACAGCAGGTATTTATATGGTAGCGCGTATGTCACCGTTATTTGAGTTTTCTCCTGCAACGTTGAGTTTGATTTTGGTGATTGGCGGAACGACAGCATTTTTTATGGGATTATTAGCAGTTGTTCAAAACGACATAAAACGTGTCATTGCTTATTCTACTATTTCACAATTAGGTTATATGGCTGTGGCACTCGGTGCATCCGCCTATGACGCTGCAATTTTTCATTTAATTACGCATGCTTTTTTCAAAGCACTCTTATTTTTAGCTGCTGGATCCGTCATCATTGCATTACATCATGAACAGGATATGCGAAAAATGGGCGGATTAGTTTCGTACATGCCAGTTACTTATCTTACTTTTATTATTGGAGCACTTGCTTTATCAGCTATTCCACCTTTTTCAGGATTTTATTCTAAAGATATTATTATTGAAGCCGCTCAGTTAAGTATCTTACCGGGAGCACGTTATGCTTATTATTGCGTGTTAGCCAGTGCTTTTGTGACACCTCTTTATATTTTCCGCGCTTTATTCATGACTTTCCACACGAATGAACGAATGGATCCCGAATTGAAAGGACATGTTAAAGAGTCACCATTTGTCGTTTTATTTCCCTTAGTTTGTTTAGCAATTCCTAGTGTAATCGTTGGACAATTGCTGATTGGTCCTATGTTATTTTTCCATCCACCGTTATTAGGTAACACAATTTTTGTGTTACCAGATCATAATGTCATTAATCAATTATCTACTGAATATCGTGGTGCTAATATCATGGCACTAGAAGCTGGCCGTACATTAACATTTTGGTTAGCAATAGCGGGTATTGTTGCGGCATGGTTATTTACTGCATTTCTTCCAAGGTGGGGTGAAAATCTTAAGACACGATTTTCTTTACTCTATACAATTTTATTACGTAAATATGGTTTTGATGAGTTTAATCAAATTGTATTCGTTGAAGGAACAAAAGAAGTAGGCCATATTTGTTACGACGTTGGCGATGTGAAATTAATTGATGGAGTTTGTGTCAATGGTACGGGTCGATTTGTTATATGGTTTGCCTATGTTTCACGTTTACTACAAAGTGGTTATGTTTACCATTATGCATTAGCGATGGTGCTCGGCATTCTTGTCTTTCTAGTATGGTATGTGGGAGGTTTTTAGTGATGTTAGAGCAGTTTCCCATTTTATCCTTACTCATTTGGCTTCCAGTATTTGGTGCGGTTTTATGTTTGTGTACGGGCGGCGATAAACATGCCAATCTTGCACGCACGATTGCAGTGATCGTTGCGATAATTAATTTATTGCTTTGCATTCCTCTCTGGATTTATTTTGATCCGGGTTTGTATGACATGCAATTTTTAGAAGATTATCTTTGGATTCGTGCCTTTCAAACTCATTATGCTGTTGGTATAGATGGTATTTCTTTAGTAATGGTAGCACTCACTAATTTTACTGGTTTATTAGTCGTCATCGCAGGCTGCCATAGTATTAAATTACGCGTTGCTCAATACATGGCTTCATTTCTTACTTTGCAAGGCATGATAGTGGGAGTGTTTTGCGCAATGGATGCGGTATTATTTTATGTTTTTTGGGAAGGTATGTTAATTCCCATGTATCTTTCAATTGGAATTTGGGGTAGTTCAAATCGCTCTTATGCATCCATCAAATTTTTCTTATTTACATTTTTTGGTTCTATTTTAATGCTAGTTGCCTTGATTTATCTCTACAATCAAGCAAATACTTTTATGATTCAAAGTTTTTATCATTTACCTTTAAATTTAACGACACAAATATGGATATTCTTAGCTTTTTTAGTTGCTTTTGCTGTTAAGGTACCGATGTGGCCTATCCATACCTGGTTACCAGATGCTCATACTGAAGCACCTGCTGGGGGTTCTGTCGTATTAGCGGCACTGATGCTAAAACTTGGCGTGTATGGTTTTTTACGATTTAGTATGCCAATCACACCGCTTGCATCGGAAAAATTGGCGTGGGTGATGATCGTGCTTTCTTTGATTGCGATAGTTTATATTGGTTTAATTGCGATTATACAAACTGATATGAAAAAACTAATAGCATATTCTTCAATTGCACATATGGGATTCGCCACATTAGGATGTTTTATGGTTTACGAAATCATTTATCGTGCGCACAACTTGCAAGATGCTTATATGAGTTTAGAAGGTGCGATCATACAAATGGTTTCGCATGCGTTTGGTTCAGGCGCTATGTTTTTAGGCGTAGGATTATTGGCAGAACGTTTTTACAATCACAGTCGATTGATCAAAGATTATGGCGGAGTAGCTAATACTATGCCAATTTTTGCGGCATTTTTTATGTTATTTGCTATGTCTAATGTTGGACTTCCTGGAACAGCTGGTTTCGTCGGTGAGTTTTTGATTATTATGAGCGCATTTCAAACCCATTTTTGGGTGGCAGGATTTGCTGCGCTCACGCTTATTTTAAGTGCAGCCTATACGCTTTGGTTATATAAACGAGTTTTCTTTGGTCCTATTGCTAATGAATATGTTGCTGGATTTAAAGATATTACCTGGACTGAAAAAACCAATTATATTTTGTTAACTATCGGCGTATTTTTTGTGGGACTCTATCCACAACCGATTATTGATGTATTACGTGTGACGATCGGTCACTTGTTATTGCAGAGTATTACTTCTGATTTAGCAATGAATGTAGTGACTTAGAACCTATGCGCGAACGTTTACAATAAACGAGGTTTACCAATGATTTTGTCGCTAGCAGAAATTTTAATTGCTTTACCTGAAATTTTTCTTCTCTGTGCAACTTGCCTAATTTTATTGTGCGATGTCTATTTTAGCAAAAAACATCACCTTATCACTTATTGTCTTGTGCAATTTACTTTAGTGATTACTTTCTTTTTAGTCTTTTTACAATTTAAAGAATATTCGGATCCCATTATTACCTTTAGCGGTAATTATATCTTCGATCGTTTAGCAGCTATAGCCAAATTATTTATTTATTTATTTAGTTTCTTTGCTTTTATCTATGCGCGCGAATATATCCAATCACGAAAAATTGCATCTAGTGAATATTATTTATTGAGTTTATTAGCCGTGCTCGGTATGTCGATTATGGCATCGGCTTATAGTTTCCTTACTATTTATCTTGGTTTAGAGTTATTATCGCTGGCTTTATATACTATTATTGCGATGCATAAAGAGTCTTATATTGCGATTGAAGCAGCAATGAAATACTTTATTTTAGGTGGATTAGCTTCAGGAATGCTGCTGTATGGTATTTCACTTTTGTATGGTGTAACAGGTGGCATTCGCATGGATGTGTTGGCTTTGGCACTTAATCAACAAAACGTTGTTGCTATTGCTGCATTAATTTTCGTATTAGGTGGATTAATTTTCAAATTTGGTGCCGTACCATTTCACATGTGGGTGCCAGATGTTTATCAGGGTGCGCCTACATCAGTGACTTTATTTATTGCTAGCGCACCTAAAATTGCTGCGTTTGTTATTACCATACGTATATTGGTACAAGCAATGCCAAGTTTGCATCTCAATTGGGAACATATTCTTATCGTCATTTCTATTCTTTCGATGTGTTTTGGGAATGTATTGGCTATTGCTCAATCGAATCTTAAACGTATGCTAGCTTATTCGTCGATTGCACATATTGGTTATACCTTGCTGGGTATTTTAGTAGGACCCATTGCATCGCAGGGGTATTCTGCGGCTTTGTTTTATATTGCCACCTATGTGTTAGTCGCTGCAGGTGCATTCGCAATTATTGCAATCATGAGTAAAGATGGAATTGAATTAGATCAGCTAAGCGATTATCGAGGATTGAATGCGCGCAATCCTTGGCTAGCTTTTATGATGTTATTGATTATGTTTTCCATGGCGGGTGTTCCTCCCACTGTAGGATTTTTTGCTAAATTGGGATTATTAGAAGCTCTAGTGCAAGCGGATATGGTGTGGTTAGCTGTGCTAGCATTAATTTTCGCTCTTATTGGCGTATATTATTATTTACGTGTCGTTATGCTGATGTATTTTGAAGAACCAACAGAAGAAAGTGATGCACCAATTGTTGTTTCGTCTGATGCATTAGTTGCCATCAGTGTAAACGGTACCGCTGCTCTATTTCTCGGTTTATTTCCCAGCTTTTTTATTGATCTTTGCCGCGTGACAGTGGGGTAAAGCTATACAACAGATGAAGGAATATAAGCCAGCGATGTAACCATCTCTTCAATTATTTTTCTCTAGAAATAACATCTCTTATATTTTGCGCCATCTATTATTTTTGTGAGAAAATTAATTGAACTTGATCGAATCGCCCGCCCAGATTTTTATCGAACAATCATTCAGGAATCACTTGACGAGAAATAATGCTGATGCTACGGTTTGCCATTGTTGCAAATAACTATGATAGTTAAATATTTGTAACCCCCAGGTTATGGATAAACTAGGGTTATTTTTATAACAAAATACGTGATTGTCATCCTGAGCACTGTTTTTTAGTGCGAAGGATCTCGTTTTTTTAAATAAATCGAGATCCTTCGCACTAAAAAACAGTGCTCAGGATGACCTGGGGAGTTACGATTTTTCTTTATCGTGTGATAATAGTATTTTTAGATGCAACTTTAGCCATAAAATTGCTTGGGCCGCATCCCTTGTATATAAACATTCGAATGATGAAAAATATTTAATAGCAATTGATAGAATTTCTGATTATTTTATTTCAAATCAAAAAAATGGCATGTGGTATCCAGAAGATATTAATTCGTCTTATGATCAAAGTGCTGAAATTGCTTGTTGGTTTTTTGATATTGTAAATAACCTCAATGATTGTAAAAAAAAATATCCTAAATAATAAAGAAAAGTTGGAGTCTCCACATTCATTCTATCAACTTAAAAAAAATACTTCTTTCCTTGTAACCCCTCAGCATGTTAATGCCGAGGTTTCTTGCGGGGAGGAGTAAGTTGATCAGATAAGGGTAGCTTGTTTTTTTGAGATGAAATAGTAGCATTATAAAAAAACATATTAGTATTTACCTGCTGTTTAGTTAAATAATTTATAATTTCCGCTTGCTGACAAGCCTTAGCTATATGGATCGCTTCATTTGTCAATAAATGATGTTTATCAAAAATTTCAATTATCTTACTATTTCCCAGGACAATTGCTATTTCAAGTGGCGTGATAGTAATTTTTGATGACGATTCATTTTGCGATATTTTTTTATATTCAATCAAACCTCTCATGCTTTCTTCTACATTTCTTTTACTAGCAAACTCTAGCAATTTTTGTTCAGAATTATTGAATGAAATAGTAATGTTTTTTTGGTTAGTTAGTAATATATCAATGATTGTTTCATGTCCATTTTGTGTTGCTATAAATAATAGAGCGGCACCATTATTTTTCGTTTGATTGATATGGGCACCGTTCTTAATAAGCATTTTAACGATATCGCTGTGCCCATTTTGCGTGGCTATCAATAATGGAGTAGTGCCGTTCTTTTGCGCCTGATTGATATGGGCACCTTTCTCAATAAGCATTTTAACGATATCTTTATGCCCATTTTGTGCGGCTATCAATAATGGAGTAACACCATTGTTTTCCGCTTGATTGATATCGGCACCTATCTCAATAAGAATTTTAACGATATCGTTGTATCCCTGGAGTGCAGCAATAAATAATGGCGTAGCGCCTTGACTTTGCGCTTGGTTAATATGGGCACCGTTCTTAATCAGTATTTTGACGATATCTTTATGCCCAATTTGTGTGGCAATCAATAATGGGATAGCGCCTTGACTTTGCGCTTGGTTAATATGGGCACCGTTCTTAATCAGTATTTTGACGATATCTTTATGCCCATTTTGTGTGGCCATCAATAATGGGGTAGCGCCTTGACTTTGCGCTTGGTTAATATGGGCACCGTTCTTAATCAGCATTTTAACGATATCATTATGCCCATTTTGTGCGGCTATCAATAATGGAGTAACACCATCATTTCGCGCTTGGTTAATATGGGCACCATTTTTAATAAGCATTTTAACGATATCATTATGCCCATTTTGTGCGGCTATCAATAATGGCGTAACGCCTTGATTTTGCGCTGGATTGATATGAGCGCCTTTCTCAATAAGCATTTTAACGACATGGTTGTGCCCTTTTTCTGCAGCTACCAATAATGGGGTAGTACCTTGATTTTGTGCGTGATTGATATCGGCTCCGTTCTCAATAAGCATTTTAACGATATCGTTGTGCCCATTTTCTGCGGCTATCAATAATGGCGTAGCGCCTTGATATTGTGCTCGA